>JAXHVR010000032.1:0-55492 GCA_034189005.1 Cyanobacteriota bacterium
CGCCTTTGCAAGCAGTGTTAAAAATCGACTGGGAAACGGGGGAACGTCAAGTTTGGAGTGCGGCGCCTCGCGGTTTTGCGGGGGAACCGATTTTCGTTCCTCGTCCCGGTGGCGCGGCGGAAGACGACGGGTGGTTGTTGATGTTGATGTACGATGGGGCGAACCATCGTTCGGATCTGGTTATACTAGATGCTGGGGATTTAAGTAAGGAACCAGTGGCGCGACTGCATTTAAAACATCACGTTCCTTACGGTTTGCATGGGAGTTTTACGCCGGAGTTGTTTGAGTAGATAGACCTAACCCCAGAAACCCGGTTTTTGGGAAAAATTACGTCGCCATTTTTTTTGTAGGTTGGGCGGACCTCCGTGTAACCCAACATTAGGAGTGTTCGTTTCCGGCAGCTACACCCAACCTACGAATCGTATTTTTCCTGCATGGCGAAGGTATTGTTGGAAAAACCCGGTTTCTGGGCGATCGGCAAAACAGGCGAGACGCCTGTTCTACGGGGAAATAAACAATCATTTTATGTAAGTAAAACCATGACCGACTACCCGGACTTTTCTCCAAACAACTATCAAATAATCTCCGAACTAGGACGCAACAGTCTCGGCGGTCGAGTAACCTACCTCGCCGAACAAACTACTACCAAACAGCAAGTAGTCATCAAGCAATTTCAATTTGCGCTTAGGGGGGCGACTTGGGCGGAGTACGACACCTACGAACAAGAAATAGCCATGCTGCGGCATCTCAACCATCCTGGAATCCCTAAATATCTCGACTCTTTCCAAACTGGGACTGGTTTTTGTATGGTTCAGGAATATATTAACGCGCAGTCTTTAGCAGTTTCAAGGAGTTGGAGTCCTACTGAGATTAAGTTTGTGGCACTTGCGACTTTAGAAATATTAGTTTATCTCCAATCTCTCAACCCATCGGTCATCCACCGCGACCTGAAACCGGAAAATATCTTAGTAGATGAAAACCTCAATATTTATTTAGTTGACTTCGGTTTCGCCCGTCTGGGGGGAGGCGACATAGCTGCCAGTAGCGTCGTCAAAGGTACTATGGGATTTATGCCCCCAGAACAACTATTTAACAGACAATTAACCGAAGCCTCCGACCTCTACGGTTTGGGGGCGACATTAATTTGTTTGTTAACGGGAATTAAATCGGGAGACATTTGCAATTTAATCGATGAAAATTATCAGATTCAATTCCAACATTTAGTACCACCGCTGAAGCGAGGATTAATTAGTTGGTTGGAAAAGATATCAGGACCAAATCCCAAAGACCGTTATAGCAATGCGGCATCCGCTTTAGCAGTTTTAAAATCTCTGGATGTGAAACGCTTGCCTAAAGTTAGAGTTAATCGAACTAATTTGGAATTTGTCGGCGAAGAGTTTCGCGAAAAAGTGACGCAAACAATTACAATTAGCAACCCAATTCCCGAGACGGTTTTAACGGGTCGCTTTGAAGTAGCGCCCCACGAAAGCGACCCGCCTCATACGCCTTACGACCATGCCTGGATAGAGTTTGATTCTTATAAGTTTGAAGGTAATAATGTCCGGTGTAAAATTACTGTGGATACCAGGAAGTTGCTGGCGGGTGAAAGTTATCATCGCGAGATTTTCTTGCATAGTAATTCCGAGGGAGAGAGTTTAGTAATTCCGGTGGAGGTGAAGACGGCGGCGGTTGAAAAACCGGACTACCCCATTTTAATCTTAACCGGAATAATCGCGCCATTTTTATTGATTTTTCCAGGTTTTCCCTTTTTACCAGCCATAGAAAGAATACTAAAAGTTAGTGCAGAACGGAAAAAGATTAATTTATTTGCTTTTGTGAACTTTAGCCTCGTGTTGTTAGTACTTTTTATGTCGGCACTCATGTCTTTATTGAGGCTAAGTTTTATGGCAATTTATTCATTGCCAGTAATTTTTATGGCGATTTTATTTTTGACAATCGCAGTGGATTTGGTAGTGCTGTTTGACACGAATTTGAGATTTCAAAAAGGTCTAGAAGCTTTGGTGTTATTTTTTAAAGAAAAAACGTTTAATATAGTTTCACAAATCATAAATTTTCTGACTGTATGGCTATATGTAAGTGTAGCGTTTTCCCTTTTGTTTGGATTGGGGATATTGGGATTTTCAACGATCTTATTCGCTCTAGTCGCGTGCGTTTTTTGTTATTTATTTACCAAGCTTATCGAGTATCAAAAGAGAAAAAAAACGAACAAAAACGACACCCAAAACATTTTAGCAATTGGTGGTTTGAGCATAAGTTTAATCTTGGCTTTTTTCTCGATAGACAGATTTAAAATCGCGACTTCTATTTCTAATTTTAACTTCGAGGAAAAGGTGTTAATTGCCTCCATAGCGATCGCCCCCGTCCTATATTTCGGTTCGTTGTTAGGGAAAAGAATAGTAAAATACAGGAGAGCGATCGCTCGATACAACCGAGAAAAACCCAATTTAATAAAACCTTAATTGCTTCTTTTTGTAGTAGGAGTGGAAGAAGTGGAACCCAACAATAAGGCAATGTTGGAGGCACGCGATCGCGGAGCCATATCTACAATTTATTAATTACAATTGCTCCACTAATTCTTCGCTTTTGCTGGAATTTGTTTCGCCATTATTGGCATTATCTCGAACGGCGGCAGTTAATTCTAATCCCAGAGGTTTAAGCCACTCTGCCAAACCGTAAATTGCATCGCTACCTTGCTTCTCAAACAGTTCGTCTAATTTTTCTAAATGCAATTTAGCTGCCTCTGGAGACATATTTAATTCCCCCAAAGCTTCACCTACATTATGGAGGGCTAAAGGCAACAATTGCGGTTCGGGATCCTCCTCATCCAAGATTGCCCAAATATAGGCTGCTGCTTGCACTGGATCTTTGAGTGCTTTAATTAGTTCTTTCCGGTAGTTTAAAGTTTTAGGCATTATCTCTACTCCTGTATTCTCTCCAGTACTCGATCGCTTTGCGAATATCTTGTTGTTGAGTGCTTTTATCTCCTCCACAGAGAATAAGCACTATTGTGGTTCCAATTTGCCCGAAATAAATTCGGTAGCCCGGACCATACTTTATAGCGATTATTGAATCGGTGAAGTACACCCCGATCGATCCACCGTTGGTCCCCCTGTCGATCCCCCTCCCGTCCCCCTTAAAAAGGGTCCGGCCTGAGGAAGAAGCTTTTCATGTACGGGGGACTTTGAACTGTTCCGGCTCCCCCCTTCTCAAGGGGGGCAGGGGGGGATCGAAAATGTACTTCACCGAGCGCGATAATTGCTATAATTGATTCGTGCATTTTGTACGAATGGTATTTTTCCGCCATCAGGTTAAGGTATTGTAATAATTTACCGCCCGTTTAGTTTGCTCCAACAAGTTCGTTTTTTTACGGTTCTATTACTTGGATTAAAAACTATGTTAACTACTGAAAATGCACCCGACTTTTCCAACTACGGCTATCAAATAAATAGAGAACTCGGACATAACCGCGCTGGCGGTCGAGTTACTTATTTAGCAACGGAAATTAACAGTCAAAATTCCGTGGTAGTAAAACAATTTCAATTTGCAAGTCCCGGGGCTAATTGGTCGGAATATCAAGCAAGCGATCGCGAACTTCAAGTCCTGCGTCAACTGGACCATCCTAATATTCCTCGCTATTTAGATTCCTTCCAAACTGGGGCAGGTTTCTGTCTGGTTCAGGAATATAAAAAGGCTCCTTCTCTGGCTGAGAAAACTAAATGGTCTCCCCAAGAAGTCAAGCAAATTGCTATTTCTGTTCTGGAAATCCTCAAATACTTACAAAGTCAAATTCCCCCGGTCATCCATCGAGATTTAAAACCAGAAAATATTCTAGTTGACAAACAAATGAAAGTCACTTTAGTTGACTTCGGTTTTGCCCGGGTGGGTGCCGGGGAAGTTGCTGTTAGTAGCGTGGTGAAAGGTACTTTAGGTTTCATGCCTCCAGAGCAAATGTTTAACCGGGAATTGACCGTGGCATCGGATCTATATAGTCTGGGGGCTACCTTAATTTGTCTGCTAACAAATACGAATTCTAGGGAGGTTGGCAGCTTGATGGATGAGATGGGGCGAATTGATTTTAAATCGCGAGTAGATCGTTTGAGCGATCGCTTTATTAATTGGCTCCAAAAAATGGTCGAACCTAACTATAAAAATCGTTTTCCCTCGGCAGAAGTTGCTTTAGACGCTCTAATTCCTATTGAAGTTTTGCGCCCGGTTACTGTTCCTAAATGGCGGTGGATAACTGGAGGTTTAATCGCCGCGAGTTTAGTTATTTCTGTGCCCTTGGTTATGACGACAACGGAACCGGAAAGGGAACCGATCGCCCCTCAATTTACCAATCCAACTAAAGTCGTTATCTCGACAGTTCCTCAAGCTTCGGAAAGTTTAAATAATGTCAAATTCAAACAAGGAACGGTCTATTTTCGCATAGAAATATCCGAACTGCCCCCGGGAAAATATCGAGGAACTTGTCAGCTTTTTGATGGAAATGGAGCGTTAGTTGCGGCGGGTAGTTCGCTCTTGGTAAGTTCGTCGGGAAAATTGCAAAGTTGGTGTTCTTATAATTTTAGGAAAGATAGCGATCGCCCGGGTCAATGGAATTTGAAATTCTTGGCGGACGATCGCCTAATAATCGATAAAACGTTTAACGTATCACCTTAATATTTCAAACCCAGGAGGGCATGAAATTTGATCGTCGGATATTTCCGGTAAAATAGAAGGGTATAAAATCCCTTCTTCCCCGGTCTGGCAAATGCCCTTTGTTGTAGCAGTTATTTTACCGTCGGAGTTTTGCAAGGTCGAAGCTATACCCATGTAACTTTTGAAACCGAGTATTTTAGGAGTGGCAAAGGCGATCGCTCTTTCTTTTTCCACTGGCAACAATTTTAATTCTTCGACATTTTGAACCGGGTTCATGGGGGACAAAATACGATAGCTGTAATTATTGGTATCCGTTTTAATTCCTATGCCCAGATTGTCTATGGAATTACTAAATTTGTTATTTTCAACGTAATAAAATTGCTGACCTTTATTAATAGAACTGACATATTGTTTTCCTTCCGCTTGCGTCATGTAGTCTCCGGTGCAAAACCAACAATCATTTTCAAAGTTATAAACTAACAAGATGGCGCTGGTGCCCATACAAGCATAAACAAACATTCGCAGCAGCCAATTGGCTATTTGAGATATTTTCATGGTTTTTTTCTCCTTTTCGAGTAAGAAAGCGGGTTTCTCAATTCATCTCCAGAAACGAATGCTTTGCCCCTACTATAGCAATCTGTTGGCGGTTTGTCAAAAATCTAATAATAAAGAAGGTTAAACGGTAGTGCTAAAGATGCAGCGAACCTTCGTAGTAATCGCTTTAGCGATTCATCTATCTAAATCGCTAAAGCGATTACTACAAGCAAGCGGGCGAAGTCTGCCGGCATTTTTAAGGGTTCTGGCGCTACTACAACCCGTTACCAATTAACAAAAACGGGGCCCAATAATAAGGATGAGAGCGATCGCTACTATTAATCAAACTAATCTGGGCTTGCTGCAATGCCTCCGCTTTGGTAATATCGCTGTCGGCGAGCAATTGGTAAAAGGGCTTCATTAATGTCTGGGTGCTTTCATCCCACGCCTCCCACAAGGTGGCGATCGCTGCCATTGCCCCGGCATTCTGGACCATGTAGCCCAATCCTAAGATCTCTACTCCATCACCAAATCCGTTGAGACCGGTTTCGCAGGCGCTCAATACTACTAATTCTACTCCAGGCAGTTCCCATTGTTCCATGTCTCGGATGGTGGCGCGATCGCCGTTGCCGAATAAGATAAAGGATTCGTGGGGATAGCCGGGGACGAAGGCGGCGTGGGTGGCTAGATGGAGTATATTGACCTCGCGGCCTCGGGTAAGGGTGTCTAGGTGGGTGAAATCCTGGTTTAAGAGGATTTCGGTCTTGGGAATGGTGGATTTGATGGCCTTTACTTCCTCGCCGGCAAATTGCAAACCCCTTAAGCTATAGCTTTCCTCGCCGGCGATAAAGCTGTGGGTGGTGGCGGTGTCGCTAAATGCACCGGCTAACACCAGGGGTTCTTGGGAGGGGGGTTTGTTGAGGTTGGTGAGACTGAGGGCCGTGATATTGTTGACCTGCCACCGTTGGATTAACCACTGTTGGCCGTCGTGCAATGCGGCTAGGGGTATATAGCGCAATTGTTGGTCTGGGGCATAGATTATGGTTTCGACGTTGGCGGCGGTGAGGTCGGCTTCGATGGGTTTGATGAGCCAGTTATAGAGTTTTTGGGCGGGGATGGCCGGGTCGATGCAGCCTTCTTCGATGCCTGGCTCGCAGTCTGGGTCTTCTAAGGCGGAGCGGAAATCAATAATGGCTTGGTTCAACTCGACTCTGGTTACTTCCACCGTGCGTCGCATGGGTTCTTTGTCTAGGGTAGTGACTATGAGTTCCAGGCGATCTTCGAGAACTAGGGGATAGAGGAGGGCGCCGTTTTGCGAGAGTTGGCCGAGTTCCTTTTGCAGGATGTCGAGGTAGGCGAGGTCGAGGCGTTGCTCTTTGACGTTGCGCTGGAGTTGTTGTACCAGGGCGACTACTGGGGGGCTGTCGAGGTAGTCGTTGAGTTGTTGCTGGTATTGTTGTTCTTGGCCTTCTAGTTCTGGGAGGCGGGAGTTTTGGTCGGGGGTGCGTTCTGCTTCCGGGGTTTGGCGGATTTTGGTGAGTTCGGTGCCGACGGCGACGGCTTCGTTGAGTATTTGTTCGTAACCTTGCCAGATTTCTCGCTCTGGGGAGAGTAACTCGATGCCGGTGCGGGTGCGCTCGTTTCCCCGGATGCCGCGACGGTTGAAGTCTTCGATTTCTTGGAGTTTGAGGAGGTCGAGGACTCGTTGGGCTTCGAGGATGCGGTCTTGTTCGAGGAGGCGATCGGCGAGACGGCCATAGGTGTCGGCAACTATTTCTGTGTAAGATTCTTGGAGTTCGCGGGGAAGAGGTCGCAGTCCTTCGCGAATTGATTCGGTGACTTTGACGGATTGCTTGTAGAAAACAATGGCTAACTCTGGTTGGTTTTGTTGCTCCAGTATGACACCTATATTGCTAAGACTTATTGCTTCACTGTCAGGCTCGTCCACTTCTAGGGCTATCTTTAGCGCTTGTTCAAGGTAATCCCGTGCATCTTCATATTGACCACTACTTTCGTAAGTTCCTCCAATATTATTGAGAGTAGTGCCTTCTCCAGGGCGATCGCCTACTTCCCGGCGAATCTCCAAAGCTTGCTGAAAGTGTTGCAATGCCTGCGGATACCGATCCTGAATGAAGTAAACTACCCCTATATTGTCTAGATACAGACCTTCCCCTGGGCGATTGCCTACTTCTCGAGCAATCTCTAGCGCTTGCTGATGGTAATTAAACGCCGACTCGTACTCACTCTGATGATAGTAAACTAACCCAATATTGTTGAGAATAATCTTTTCCATTGGGCGATTGCCGATTTTTCGGTGAATGTCCAAAGCTTGTCGATACATCTGCAATGCCTTCTGATATTTACCCAAAGTACTGTAAGTTAACCCAATATTGTTCAAAATAGTACCCTCTGCCGCTCGGTCGCCAATTTCTTGAGCAATATCCAAAGCTTCCTGAAAATTTTGTAAAGCCTGGTGATACTCTGCTAAACTTTGGTAAAGCAATCCAATATTGCTGAGAGTACGACTTTCCCCAGAGCGATCGCCTACCTCTTGGTGAATCTCCAATGCTTGCTGAAGTTTCTCCAAAGTCTGCTGATACTTACCGCGATTTTTGTCAATTTTGGCAATATTGTTGAGAGTACTGGCTTCTCCAGGGCGATCGCCAATTTCTTGAACAATCTCCAAGGCTTGCTGATACTTCTGCAATGCCTGCTGATACTCTCCCTGCTTTTCGTAAACTGCTCCAATACCATTGAGAGTAGTGGCCTCCCCTGCGCGATCGCCAATTTCTTGAGCAATATCCAAAGCTTGCTGATACTTCTGCAATGCCTGCTGATACTCTCCCTGACTTTTGTAAACTACTCCAATACCATTGAGAGTAGTGGCTTCCCCAGCGCTATCGCCAATTTCTTGAGCAATATCCAAAGCTTGCTGATACTTCTGCAATGCCTGCTGATACTCTCCCTGACTTTTGTAAACTACTCCAATACCATTGAGAGTAGCGGCTTCCCCAGCGCTATCGCCAATTTTTTGAGCAATCTCCAAAGCTTGCTGAAACTTCTGTAATGCTTGGTTATACTCTCCCTGACTTTTGTAAACTGCTCCAATATTGTTGAGAGTAGCACCTTGCCCAGCGCGATCGCCTACTTCTCGGCGAATATCCAAAGCTTGCTGGAGCTTCTGCAGCGCCTGTTGATACTGACCTTGATGGTAGTAAACCGATCCAATATTGTTGAGAGTAGTACCTTCCCCCAGGCGATCGTCTACTTCTCGACGAATCTCCAAAGCTTGTTGATAGTAATCTAAAGCCTTATCATACTCACTCAAGTGACGGTAAACTAAGCCAATATTGCTGAGAGTATTCCCTTCTTCAAGACGATCCTCTACTTCTCTAAGAATAGGTAATGCTTCTTCGTAAAACTCCAAAGCTCGATCGTAGTTACTTAAGTTATCATAAGCTAAACCAATATTGTTGAGGATAACCCCTTCTCCTTGAAGATCGCCTATTTCTCTAACAATAACTAAAGCTTGCTGAAAGTTCTCCAATGCTTCTCGAACTCGACCTGTATTCAATAGTTGCAAACCTTCATTATTTAGCCGCACTACCTCCTTTTTCCGATCTTCCCTCGTTTCCTCCTGTGCCTGGACCACAGACATTCTCAAACTGGTTCCCACCAGTTGCGCGGGAAAACCCCACAACAGCAAAAACGATAACACGAAAACCACAGATTGCCAACGACGATGCATAAGTCAATTCCTCCTAAAAATAGTTAGTACGGTCGTCTATTTCTTTATAGCAGTTGGCCTGGGGAAAGTATGCAAAAATTAATTAGACCTGTAGGGGCAATAGCATTCTGACACCACATTTGCCTGTTTTTCACAACAGTTATCGCCCGAATGCGAGTGCCCCTACAATATTGTTGCGATTTGGAAACATAAAAAAGGGCGATCGCTTTGTTCCTAAGAAACCGGGTTTTTCCCAAAAACCCGGTTTCTGGCGCACCGAGAATACCGGTGCCGCAAAAATAGATTAAGTTTCACAAAATTCCGCCGTTGTAATTCGATCGCTCGCCTCCTGCAACTCCACAGAAGGATTTTCCACCGACAGCATCTCCCTCAAGGCATCCATTAACAAACCCTCCTCCAGAAAATAACCGGCCCGTTGCAACGCTATTTCCTCAGCAGTAGCATCCCCATCCGCCGCCAAGGCATCCAACTCTGCCTGGATGCTTTCTCGCCTGTCGCCGTCCATGACTCGAAACCGGTAGGGAGTCTCCCCGGGAAGAAAGAAAAGATCGTAAGTTTGCCCCGGTTGCAACTCATCGCCGCCATATACTTTACTCGTCTCATTCTTGCTAGATCGAACCGACCAGACAATCTCTTCGCTGCCGCCAATTTTAATAATGCGAATTCGCGTTATTTTTCCCTGCCAAACAAATATGGGCGTATCGCTAAAAACTTCGATAGTTTCGTTAGGAGAAAAAGGAGCGATCGCGCAAAAGCCACCCCGAGAACCTGCTGGCCTTTCTGTAACCGGTGGTTTTTTATCGGTAATGGCTTTTTTAATCTTATCAAAAATACTCGTTGGCGGTTCTTGTTTTTGAGAAGTAGTTTCGGCAAATGCTAAATTTATCGGCAGGGGATAAATGCCGAGAAAAAAGAAAGTTGATATGAGAGTAGTAGATAGGATTAAATTAATTATTGGCACTTTTTTGTCCTTCTTAAATTTAGTCTGAGCATGACTTTGATTTTAGATACAGTCACTTACTCCTCCTTTTAATCTTCAATATCTCTAAGCATCCAGATATCTAAACCAGGACTGGAATGACGCATCGCAGCATCATTGGTAATAAAAATCGTGCATCCCGCTGCCGCTGCAGTTGCTAAATGTAAGGCATCAATTAAACCTAAATTACTGCTGCCTCTTAACCTAGCAGCAGCAGTTACTATTGACCGAGTAACGCTGCGGAAATTAAGATTAGGAAACTTTGGTAATTCGCTAGCATATTCCTCAGCAATTTCTGTTTCCCCCATACGCAAAGGTTTAACCATCAGTTCTGCTAATACTAAATCGCAAGCAAAACCTTGACACCTTCCTTGTTCGATCGCTTCTAAAATTTTAAGAGCGCGATCGCCAAACTCCGGGTTGCCTTCTAGTGCGTAAATAAAAATTACGCTATCTAGGGCAATTTTATGACCTTCAATTTCCTTTAATCTCGCCATGATTCTCGTTGTTGTCGAATGTAATCAACTGCATTTTCACCTTGCCAAAGTTGGCGATGTTTCCCAAATAAGCGGGAAGCGTAGCTAATTTCTTTGGTCATAACTACAGTGCCATTTATTACTTTTAAATTTAGCCTATCGCCAGGTTGTAAATTCAGCACTTTCCGCACTTCTTGGGGAATTACTATTTGATATTCTTCTCCTAGCTTAGTTATTGTCATAGACCTCCTCAAAAATTCGATACTGTCAATATTATCATCTTTTTTGTTTTAACGTAAAATCGGTTATAAAAACCAAAAACATCCCAGATGTCAACACCACCGGCAACAACACCGCCCCAGAAATATAAACCTGGAAACTAACAAGTACATAAACCAGATTACCACAGATTAAGCCAACCATCCACCATCGCGGTTTCCCCGGATAATTCCACATCAGCAAACCGACAGCTTTACCCAAAAAAGCAGCAACCAAAATTGCCCACAAATCGGGGATAGGAATCACCATTCTATTAGTTAATAAATGATGGAGGAGATAAGCATGAACTTCTCCACCAGTTAAGTCCCGATCGCCCCTCCAATAACTAAAAGCTGGCGGCGGATTTTTAATATTATCCTCCCCTGGAATTAGACCGGCTTTATAGTATCCGCCTGGAGCAATTATGACAATTTTATCTGCCATTTGTTCGTCGTTTTTATCTGTCAATAATTCCCAAGCCGAGATAGGTTCGTAGATGCTACGGTAACTAATAGAATAATCCACAATTGGATGGAGCCACATTTGCCCCAACCAATAGGAAAGAACCGTAGTTAAACTCAATCGCGCCCGGGGAGAAAATCGAGCTAGATGCTTTCTCCGAGTTTCGCGATTCAAATAATAGAAAAAATCTACATCGTTTTCTAAATTGGGTTGAAGCGAAATATCCCAATTTTCCCCGTTAAAACCAGAAGCAAAAGCCAGCATATAAGCAAAAGGCAAGTTATCGTCCCTGGCAGTATCGAAAGGTAAAAGAGTCAGATAACGACCCTCGCCCCAAATAGAAATATGTCCCGACAAACTCCAGTTAAGATTGGCAATTTCTGGAATGACTTTTGAGCCGTATTCTACAAATACAAACCAACTGCCGCGAGGCTGTCTGGTGACTGCTTTTTTAATAGAATTTGCTAAGAGGCGATCGCCCTTTCCCCCATCAATATCTCCATGAGTTCTATCTAACAAATAATCAATCCCCACCACCCGCGCGTCCAACTCGGAAACTCGATCTATTAACTCAGCTAAATAATCCCGTTTCATCGGATTTGGTTCGGCAATTCCCGCCCGAGAAATCGACTCGTTATCGATTTGCACCAACAAAACCGGCGGACTTTCCTCAGACAAAGTTTGCCCCGTAACTTGACGATAAATAGCCTGCCCCAAAACCCGCCTATCTAATAAAAATTGCTGCACCGGCAACTGCCAGCTAATTAATCCCAATAACGCCAAACCGGCAACTTCTTTGCCAGTAGGTATCCACCGCTTCAACCATTGCTTAAACCCAAAAGGTTCGATTCTAAAAAATTCCGAACCAGGGCGACAAAACAAGGAAGGAATTAAATGAGCCGAAGGAAAGTCAGTCATTGGTTTTCGGAAACAATTACAAGCATCCAATAACGCCTCAGCGACATCTTTATAAGCAGCCAAACTTTGAGTAAAAGCAACCAGAAACTCTTGAGCGACTTTATTATGAATTGGTTCGCGCATAACCGCAACTTGATTCAATCCTAAATCGATTAAAGATTGGGCGATGCTAATGCCAGAACAAGAATTGAAAATTGCAAATTTTAATCCTCGTTGAATAGCGGTTTTTAGCGGCGCTTCAATATCGCTGACGGACATAGAAACCCCTGGGGCAATATTAAACTCGCCCCCAGTTAATCTAGTTTCGTTACTATGGCCGGCAAAGAACAAAATATCCCAACCTTTTTCGTCGGCGATCGCCCCACAAATGTCCTTTTTTAAAACAGAAATATCTGTGTCTGGTTGCCACCCGACAAACTCGATGGCCGCAATTCCAGAAAGCGATCGCAGGGCCTCCCGATCTTTCTCAAAATTCAACCCAGTATCGTCTCCCAAAATCGCTAAAACCGTTGCTTGCCTGCAAATGGGGCGAACCAGACGAGAATTGCCCCTTATCTTGGAAGGTATCCGAGAAAAGCGAATTTTCCCCTTCGCCGCCCGATCGGTAGCGATCGCCCACACCTCCCACGGCAAGCGCAACAACTCCGGGTCGTTGCAACACAGCGAAACCTCCACCCAGAAAGAGTTTGGTTGAGTGGAGTAGGCTGCATTTTCGATCTCTTCCCGAATCTCGTATAACTCTCCGTGGCGCAACCACTTCTCAAACTCAGAAATCAGTTTTGCCTCTGCCTCCCGCAACCTCGGCCGCCTGTCAACCCTTGGCCGCGCAGTATATCCGTCATCTGCAACCTTGCCCCGCAAGTTGTCATAGAAGTCGAGATAGGCATCCCGCCAGTCTTGGTAAAACTCGGTTACTGTTGCGCAATAGTTTAGAGTGGCGCTAAGTTGGCAACCGTCTCCCCAGAAAAGTTGAAACAGGCAGCAGTCATCGATGCGATCTATTTTTAAATTAAAAACCTTATTTTCTGTCACGATACCTCCTTCTTTTTGGGTCTGTTCGTAGTAATCGCTTCAGCGATTTAAAAAAGTTCGTAGTAATCGCTTCAGCGATTTAAAAAAGTTCGTAGTAATCGCTGAACCGATTTAAAACAGCTTTAATAAAAATCGCTAAAGCGATTACTACAAACAAGTTAATTCCACTACCCCTTCCACTCAAACACAGTCGAGATTTTTTCCCCATCGTCGGCGGTGGCAACTGTCGCCACAAATTTCTCATCCCAACTGCCAATAACGCGGATAAAAGGATAAGGATTTTTGCTGTCTGGGGCCGGGGTTTTTTCTATTAATATTTCTTGGCGATCGCTTACCCTCAATTTAATCCCAGACTGCAACTCGCTACCCCCAACGGCACTTAAAATTAACAACAAACTCCACTCTTTCTCCTCCTCGGAAATCGACCAACTCACCGCATAAAGACGCACGGTAGTTTCTGCCAAAATAAACTCTCGATAACCGCGCCCGGCATGACTAGGAATAGTTGTTTTTTTCCCCCGCTGAATAGAGTTCAAAATATCCTCGAACTCTACCATCGGTTTCTTCTCTATCTTTAGCCGTAAATTAGAGGCCGGTAACAACTGCCAAGAGAGCGCTTTCCCCACTTCATCTATTTTATTATCCGCCCAATTTACCACGTTCACCGCTTGCCGAGTTAGCAACTCCAGCAAATCCGATAAATAAGCATTAGCATTTTCAATTTCTCCTTTTTGCAACCGATAAATCGAATTAACCAAATCGGGAGAAGTCAGCACCGCCACTCCCTCTTCCCAACTCAGAAATTGCCACAATTCTCCTGTCTGGAACTTCGGCAATAAATCCATCAATTTAGCCTCAATTTTCGATATAACCTGCGGAGGATTATTGGCAACTTCTGGCAACAGAATCGCCTCTGGTTCCAAGCAGCGCAAATAGAGCAACAAATCGTCAGGGTTAGGATTAAACCAAGCAGTGGGTAACTGATAGCTCCAGTCAGCTTTTGGAACTAACTTTTGCCCCATGGAAGCCAACTCGTCGTAACGCAAAAAACCGCGTATGGAAGCAATTTCTAACTCCTCTTCTACTTCCAAAAGCACATAAAAATGAGGAACAAAATCGGGCAAATCTATAACCGCCCTCGGAACCGTAACCGAGTCGCAAACTATCCCCGCAACTATTAGAGAAATTTTAAATTTCCCCGCCGCTAAATTAGCAACTACGGGAATTAAATTGGCGTATTCTGGTTGACAAACAGTGCAATCTTCCCGCCGCACCGAAATATTAGGCTCCCGTTCCTTCAACCATTCTTCAAAAGCGATCGCCGCCAAAGCATTGAGATAAACTCGCCATTTTTTAGCTTCCGTTATTTGTTGGTTGCTAAGTTCGGCTGCCTCTCGAACTCGTTCGCTTTCGAGATTAATTTCCCCCCCAGGGAAATCTTCAAAATCCATAATAAACTCAGAAATTGGTAAAGAATTCATCGCGATTATTTCCTCCTTTCGTCGAAATATTGACAAATTGCGCGAGCTAAGTCGCTGTTATTCGTCCCCGTATTTTTCCCCATAGATTTGCTTTGAGCTTCCTCAATAGTTATGGAAATCTCTTCCTCCAGGGCGTCGTCTATTTTTTGCTCGGAATTTTGCAACAATTCGGCATTTACATAGACTTTTGCTAGGTCTAAAACTCGCCGTTTCAGTTCTACTAACATCAATTGTTTGACATCGGCGCGAAACTCATCTAGTTTCAGCAAGCGGGTGACTTGATATTGCTTTTGGCAACCTACTTCGGGCGCAATTTCGGTCATAGATTTCCCCCGATGAAACAGTTCGATCGCCTTCAAAAACTCTCGATGCTTGGGGTTTCTTCTCGTTTGTAAATAACTGACTCGGTTGGCGATCGCTTTCTCCACGGCCCCAAGCAAACAAGGTTGAAGTTCCCGACTGTAAGCTATTAAAAAATCAGTCTCGGCATTATCCCGAACTTCTGGCGCGACAAAATAATTGAAACTGCCATCATCTTCGGGGTTATCTATTTCTACTGTTGGCGGGGAACCGCTTTTCGATGCAATTCGATATTGCCGCAAAAACCAAGCCATTTTTTGCAGTCGCCCCAGAACTCTATCGGGGGATAAATTAGTAGTAGCGGGGGACTGGTTAGCTATTTTTTCCAGTTGCTCTTTTGTCGGCGGCGGACATTTTTGAATTCCCCTTTGACGTTGCTGCAAGCGATCGGCGCGATAAACTGCTAAAAAGCTTTCTAGCAACAATTTATATTGCTCGATTTCTATCGGGCTCAGACAATAAACTTCTGACAAAATGTTCTCCAATTCCCCTGGAGTAGTTTTATTCAAAATCGACCAATCGGTGCTGCGATAAATGCCATTTTCTAACAAAAACTCTTTAAGGGGTTGATGGCATTTTACCATCCAATTCGTCCAAGTGGATAGCTCGCTTTTCTCGGGGTCAAAATTCTGTAAAATTTGACTGGCGAGAGATTGATAAGAAGTTTTTTTCAAAACAGAAGCAGAGTGCTTCGATCCCCCCCCCGCCCCCCTTTTCAAGGGGGGAGCTTTCAAAGTCCCCCTTTTCAAGGGGGATTTAGGGGGATCGAAATCGTCATCCAATAGTAACCCGAATAACTCCTGGCGGCTGAAGCGATTTCGCCCTCCAAACCGCCTAGCCAGATCGAGGCAAATTTCTTTAATTTGGTGAGAGATAAAACAGCGCAAACAGCGATCGCTTTGCCGCTTCGTCTCCTCATCCCCACTCTGGCAAAGAAGCATTAATTGGCATTGAATCTCTTTATCTGGAACATCAGATGAGCCGACAAATTGCGGAAACTGCTGTCGAAAGAAGGCTTTCGCGTCCTCTAAGGTCTGAATTTGACACTCGCCGACGGCAGCATTTATACTCGCAAACAGCCAGTATCTCGATGGGGTGCCCATTATTCTTGCTCCCAACTAGACATCGGTTATAGATTTTAGATTGACCGCTAAATCTGGCGGCGAGAAACCGCCAGTTAGCCGTTAATTCTACATAGGATCGGCGTTTGGCTAAGTATGCAATTTTAATTTGGGTAACGAGCGATCGAGCATTGCTGATGTCTCGCTCGACTTTTGCGAGGAACCAGCGGAGCCCAATTCAAGATATAATAGAGAGGAGAAAACTCAGTGACGTGGCAGCGCGACATACGTCAAGACCGCTCCCTTCCAGATATTATATCAATAGCAAGCCTAAATCATTCGTGATATTTTAGAAACCCGGTTTCTTTGAGAAACCGGGTTTCTGGCCCCCAAATTTTTCATAATCCATTTAGAATTGCTAAATTAACAATTAATAATTAATAATTAATAATTGAGGGGAAAGCATTTGTAGGTCGGGCTCCGCTGCCGGAAACCCCAACAATAGGAGTGTACGCGAGCGCGCTCGAAGATGTTGGGTTCAACGGAGGTTCCACCCAACCGTTCGAAAAAATGGCGAAGGTATTGCTTTTAAGAACCACCACACTCAAAATTAGAACACTTCAAACCATCTGGTAGGGGCGTAATTTCCCCTTCCATCGACCAACCATTTTCCGCCGCTAGCTGTTTCAAAATATCGATGCGCTTTTGAGTTAAAGGATGAGTTAAAAAATATTCAGAAACGTTATTTCCCAATCTCATTTGATCTTCAATTTCCGCTATTCTTTCAAAAAAATCCAGACTGTTGCCCCCATGTCCGTAACGAGCGATCGCCGCCGACAAACCATAAACATCTGCGGCATATTCTTGCTCTCTACTGTAATTCATAGCGCTCAAATTGGTAGTTTGTTTAATAATATTTGGGGTGCCGCTAGTCCCCGAAGTGCCGAAATCTACTAGGATAAAAATAAACATTAAAGGAAGCGATCGCCCCAATGCTTTCAAGGAATCTCTAGCTGCTAAATGCCCCAACTCGTGCGCCAATACAAAAGCCAATTCGTTCTCCGATTTTACCGACTTTAAAAAACCCGTAGTCACAAAAACATGACCCCCCGCCAAAGCAGCCGCATTTTGAATTGTACTATCCAGTAAATGTACCGTCAAAGGAATTTCCCTATTTGGAGCTTCCCCTTGCAAAGATTCGATTAAATCTTCAATATATTCGATGCGCTTGTCGTCTTCTATTTTTTTAGCATTTAATTGAGCCGTAACTGCCGGTGCCAGCAAATCTCCTATTTGTTTTTCCCTTTTACTACTAATTCTAGGAACCAGAATATTTGCGGCTATTCCCAAACCCAAATAAACCAGCAAAGTAAAGCCTACTACCGTACCTAATAAATAAGCAAAATTAACTAAAGGATTAACTTTGGTAACGTTAACTTCTTCCGTAATCTCTTTAGGCGTGTATTTCATAATAAATATCCTCAAATGTTTAAGAATTTTATGACGGCGCTAAAATGCTTTAGCGCCGCTGCTTAACTTATCAACGAATTCCAGTTCCGTAGGCAATGACCTCGATAGAAACGTTACCTTTATTAGAATTACCGCTAATAGTAGAACTTTCCAGACGAACGTTTAAAACTTGAGTCGCACCCCAAGCGATCGCCTCTTCTTTCATCCTTAAAATGGCCTCTCGACGACCCCTATCTAACAAACTTTCGTATGCTACAACTCTACCGCCTATTAAATTTCTCAATCCTAAAACAAAGGTTTTAAAATAGTCGCTAGAAATGACGACGCTACCTACAAACATTTGAGCGTCTTTTGCCTCTGGAAATGCTTGTTTCGCACCAAAACTTATCGCTGGAACGTGGAGGGTTTGTCGCTCTCGCTTTTTAATACTTTCGTAATGCTTCTTCTCGACATAAGCCCCAGAAAAAAAGCCGACAATCAACAAACCCAAAACTAGGAATATAGAGATGAAATCTTCCATAGCTATCGCACCCTCACCGCAGTTCCATAAGCAAAAAGTTCCGCAGCGCCTTGGGCCACGGAGGAAGTAGCAAAACGGACGTTTACTATAGCATTTGCCCCTAATTGTTGGGCTTGTAAAATCATGCGATCGCTTGCCTCTTGGCGAGCTTCTTGTAATAATTCGGTGTAGCCTTTTAGTTCCCCACCGACTACATTTTTAAAACCCGCTAAAATATCTTTCCCAATATTTTTAGCCCGGACCGTGCTACCCTGTACCAGACCGAAATGTTCGACTATTTCTTTCCCCGGTACGCCTTCGACAGTTGTTAAGATCATTGTGTTTTTCCCGATTAGTAGAAAAAATGATACTATTTAATTCTACTACAACTCTGCCCAAATGACAATAACCCCCCTCTTTTTAGCTAAAAAGAGGGGGGCAGGTTTCCAGGTCTGCGAAATATAAATAGTTCCTGAAAAATCCGTAGAACAGACATCTTGTCTGTTCTACGGATCGAGTTCGTAGTAATCGCTTTAGCGATTTATACCGATGAATCGCTAAAGCGATTACTACGAACATCCTTACCTACACGGTCCGTGCCACTTGATAGGGACTGGTAAACTTATCCAACTGCGCGACCAACAGACTCAGGAACAACCCGACATCAGTCACCACGCCAACGGACTCCACAGAACCCCGATCGCTCAATTTCGTCACCACCGCCGGATTAATATCCACGCAAACCATCTTCACTCCAGCAGGCGTCATATTGCCGACGCCAATAGAATGCAGCATGGTCGAGAGCATTAAGATCGTGTCCGCCCCTTTCAAGAGTTCTCCATATTCCTCCTGGGCTTTAATCAAGTCCATCTGCGTATCTGGTAGAGGTCCGTCATCGCGAATGGAACCGGCTAAAGCAAAGGGCACCTTATTCTTAACGCATTCGTACATGACGCCTTTATCGATAAGCCCGGCCTCAACTGTCTTCGCAATACTGCCGTGACGACGCACGGTATTAATGATCTTGAGGTGGTGGCGGTGGCCGCCGCGAACTGCCACACCCCGCTTCATATCAACTCCCAGGGAAGTTCCCATCATAGATTGTTCGATATCGTGAACGGCGATGGCGTTACCGCCCAACAACCCCTGAACGTATCCATTACGGATCAGGTGGGAGAGATGTTCGCCGCCGCCGGTGTGAATTACCACGGGCCCCGCAGTCACGATAGTTTTACCGCCGCGATCGCGAATTTGCCGCAAGTCCCAGGCAACCTGTTCCACAACCAACTCTACCCGGCGTTCGCTAGAAACCCCAGAGGACATAAAGCTAAATTCTTGGTTGCCGCGCTGTTCGCGAGATTCCACCTTCCGCAGAGTCCGCAAACCGATAACATCCACTACTACCTGTTCGCCAACTTTCAGATCCCGGAGAATTTTGCACTTGGCCTCGATGCCGTCAGCCGTTTCCGTAATAGCGATCGCTCCATCCATCCGTTGATTTTGCACCAGCACCCACTGACCTTTAACTCGCACTTCTGTCGGATAAATAGTGCTAACGTAAAAATCATCCGGTCCGACACCATCTTTTTCCACCGGTTCCAACTTAGCATCCTCGACATCATCCGTCGGCATCAACGCCCCGATGTCGATCAGTTGGCTCATAATGTCTTCCATCACTTCGTGGGAAGGTGCCGAGACTTTCACCTCAGCCTCCGAAGTGCTTTGTCGCTGCTCTCCGAGATCGAACCTGAGAACTTGGAAACTACCCCCACCCTCGACTATTAAATCTAAAGCTTGGTTGATCAAACCGGCATCCAGCAAGTGTCCTTGCATCCGAACAGTCCGACTTTCGACCTTGGACACCGCGTGGCGGTCCTCCATTACAGGTTCGGTTACTCGCAGGGTCAGACATTTAGCCGCACCCCCGGCCTTGAGAAATTCCGTTAGCGGGGTTTCGACTAGCTCGAAACCGGCTTTAGCGACGGTCTCTTTCAGGTCATCGCTGACCTTATTCATAATTACGGTTTGGTTGATATTCACCGCATTGCAAGCAAAATTCACTGCATCCGCTTCCGGCACCACCAGACGTTTTTCCGCCGGCACCCGCATTTCGATAAGTCTGTTAGAATAAGAATCAAAAGCAGGAGGGTAGTAGAGGAGATAACCTCCATTTAGAGGACAGAAGCAAGTATCCAGGTGATAGAAGCGATCGTCTATCAGCCGCAGAGAGATAACCTCAATGTCCAGCCATTCTGCTATTAATGGATGGGAGTCCAGTTCCGAACGGAAGCCATAGCCCGCCCAGAGATAGCGTCCTTCCCGGTCCAACAGAGCATCCCCCGCCCCCTCAAAGGGCACCTCCTTCGGCAGTTCGCGGACCGTAAAACCCTTACTCTCGAACCATTTCTTGAATAATGGTTCTTCTCCCTGACGTTCTTTGTGGTAGAAGCGACTGAGAACTACTATATCTCCTAGTACCAAACCGGCATTGGCAGTAAAGACCATATCCGGCCAGCCCTTTTCTGGCGGTACTAGATCCACAATGGCCCGTTCCTTGATGACGCGGTAGAGTTTCTCCCATTGTTCTGCGGCGCGATCGCGAGAGGAATTATGAATATTTCCCTCCATCCAAGGATTGATAACATAATCTACATCGTAGTGGTCGGGAGCGCACATTAGAAAACGAATTGAATCGGTCATAATTTAAGTTAAGATGGTTAGACGCTAAAATTGACAGCCCGTTTGATGGCCATCCCCCTTGGCTCCTAAAATTTCTTTTTTTTAGAGCAAGAGGAGTTTAGGTTACATCTCAAATTTAGCCTTCTTCGGTCTCTTCATACTCATACTCATACTCATACCCATACTCAAAAACAGCTAGCGTTGTTTTGAGAAAGAAGAATAAAAAGAGGAATATAGAGCGATCGAGCGCCAGATTTGAACCAAAATAAGATGCATCCCTGGTTGTTTGACCGATTAATGGCCAAACTTTAATTGTATCATGCTATTCTAGTCTAGTTAAGTAAAAAAAATTATCTAGGAGATGAAGGATAGAGCGTAAAGCATAGAAAGAAAAAATTGTCAAGCCCGTTCTAAGTAATTAATAATTAATAATTAATAATTAATAATTATTGGACTTAATTCCTCTGAGTGGCTTGGGAGCGTTAATGCATGCCCCGTCCGCGAAAAAATTTTTGAACGAACATTCCGCATGCACGACTGCTTAATACAATCTTTGTACTACCATAAGACAAAGTAAGCGTGGGGCGATCGCGTAGCCTCGGAAAACCCATATTAATCGAAAAAGTTAAGGAGAATATTCACGGTGAGTCCAGAAAACTTATTTGACCAAAAAAGCTGTTATATTAAAGGAGAAAAAAAAGAAGGAGAGGTAATAGCAGTAGCTAAATGTCTCGATCGCCAGAGAGTATGCTTCCTATTACCAGGAGAAAGTCGCGGACGATGGTTTCCAAAAGAAGCGCTCTTTAGCGATTTAGAAGCAAAGGCACGTCAAAGGAGAGAAGCAGCTATTCCAGACATAGAGCAAGCTCTCATAGAAGCTAAGTCTGCATCAGTACCAAAACCCCGCCCTCAGCCTGAGTATCAGCCCAAACCGGCACCTGCACCGGCAGTGGCACGACAACAGCCCCGGTATCAGCCGGCACCAACTCCCGCACCAGCACCTGCAGTGGCACAACAACAGCCCCAGTATCAGCCGACACCAACTCCGGCACCTGCAGTGGCACAACAACAGCCCCAGTATCAGCCGACACCAACTCCGGCACCTGCAGTGGCACAACAACAGCCCCAGTATCAGCCTCAGCCAACTCCGGCACCAGTGGCACAACAACAGCCCCAGTATCAGCCGGCACCGGCACCGGCAGTGGCACAACAACAGCCCCAGTATCAGCCGGCACCTGCACCAACTCCCGCACCAGTGGCACAACAACAGTATAAGCCAACACCGGCACCGGCACCTGCTGTGGCACAGACGCCCGCACCGGCACCTGCCCCGCAACCTCAGCCTCAGCCAACTCCGGCAGCGGCACTGGCAGTATCAAAAGAAGAAGAAGTCACAGAAGAAGTCAAAGAGCAAGCCAGACAAGAAGCCAAACAGGTTATCTTACAAGGCATTGGCCGCTTGCAACAATTCTCTATGGAGGTTTACAACAAAATACAGAATCAAGCCGCAGGCGATATTCAAACTACCTTCTTATTCTTGGAAGAAACTCGAACATTTCTAAACCAACGGCTCCAAACAGTAGGTCAAAGCGGAGCAAATACCGCCCAAGAAGTACTCCAATTCATCGCCTATGCCAACCAGCGATCGGGATTATTAGCGAGCGACGTAACCAAAACCATAAGCAATGACTGGAACGCCCATTGGTTAGAGCGAATCGTCAATACGATTAAAATCCTCGATCCTGAAAAAGCCAGGAAGGCAGTAGCTCTGGTCCGGCAAAAGAATCCTACTAGCTTCGCCCCCGCCCAAATTGCCCTAGAGCTAATTAACGAGAAAGTTATTTGGGCTACAACATCTGGGGCAGTAGCCAGCGCGACACCGGGAGTAGCAGCATTAGTGGATCTAAGCGTTACTCTTCCACTGCTGGTGGAAATGGTATATGAAATTGGCTTTGCCTACGACGAGAAAACACAACTGCCCCAGCAACAAGGAGAAATGTTGACAATTTTGGCTCTGGGGCTCGGTGGCGATAATTTAGGCAAGTTAGGTCTGGGCTTTTTGCTGAAAAATTCTCCTATTCCTAGCTGGAGTATCGATCCTGTTAGTAACGGCCTTCTGTACCTAACAGTTGGGTATGCTAGCTGCCAATATCTCGAAGCCAAAGCCAAACAAGCAGCCAACCCCGCAACTTCCAGAGCAGCCCATACAATTTTAGAAAACCAAATCGATGCTTATTTAGCAGAAGCTAAATCCGAAAAATCTGCTATAGCTATCCAGCGAGTCTTTGCTTGGGCAATTTCCCTCAAGCAACAGTTGGGGATCGGTTAATACAAAAGCAGAAAACAACCGGGATATCCCCCCTGCGAAACCCGGTTTTTCAAACAATACCTTCGCCATTTTTTTTGTAGGTTGGGTGGAACGCAGCTAAAATTGTGGGCCGACTTCGTAGGGTCGCTTGTAGTAATCGCTTTAGCGATTTATAAATATGAATCGCTAAAGCGATTACTACGAACTTTTGCTTTACCCACCATTTTAGCTCTTAAGCGCTACTACGAATGGTATTTTTGATTTTGGCGAAGGTATTGTCTAAAAAACCGGGTTTCTGAGAATACAATTTGCGGCTCTCTAGCTAAAAACTAAAAAGGTGGGGAAACTTCCCCACCAAACAATTAACAATTAACAATTAACAATTAACAATTAACCCTTATTTGAAAAAAGGTAATTGACCAAAAGTAAAAATGTGTCTTTATTTATCCTTAATTATTAATTATTAATTATTAATTATTTCTATGCGTCTTCAGCAGCCCGTAGAATCAAACGGCGAGCCACGCTTTGAATCCCAGTATGCCGATAATAACTTGTACTCTGGTCGAGAAATGCCGCCACAAAGTCCAAACTGTCATCGGAAAAATCGACAAAGTTGCCAATACTATTCACAACCTTTTCTTGCGTCAAACCAGTAGAAGAAACGAAATTACCCATCCAACCTTCAACTGCGGTAAAAGTATTGGAGATGAAGCCAAATTTATCGTCTGAGGGAATCATACCGCTAATAGCAGTAAAAACCGGGTTCCCTTCAAAAGCACCTTGACCCTTGGTAGCAAGGACTTCTTCTACTTTTTGCAAGAAGTTGGGGCCCAGAGGCAGGAGACCATCCACAGCAATTAAAGTCCCCATCCGCATCAGAGACGAACCCTGATAGTTATCCTTGAGGGCAGCCACAAACTCTTGCGGGCTGAGACTGGGCAAGCCATTAAGTTTGTAGTAGGCGATTAATTCGGCGACGATTTTCACGCACAGATCGACAGACTGAGTAGTGTCTGCTTTGGGAGTTAGTTTCCCTAAGAAAGACAGAAAACCGATTTTTTCTCCGACTTTATTAGCCATAGCAGCAGCCCCCAAAGCGGCATCGGCTTTATCCACGCTGTTATAAATCCAGACAGCCCTTTGGTATCCCTCCCCTGCATCGTTGTACAGTTCGATCGCCCGATTGCGAATTGCCATAACCCGGTCGGCATCGGTTTCTCCCGTAATTGCCACGATCGTATTATCGCAACCGACTATGTTTTCCCATTCCCCAGGGACAACATAGTCTAAAGCTTTGAGTACCTTGACCGTGAGATTGTCCGAAGGTAATTTATCTAATAATTGAATAATGGAATCGCTCATTGGTGGACCTGTTTTTATTTGCAAATAGTCGATCGCTATTATATCCGATTTTCCCCACCACAAACATACTACAACAAATTTTTGGAGGAAAAAACTCGATTATTAGCAGACGATCGATTTTTGTATGTAATTAAACCCAATTTTTTTGTAGTTTTTATAATACAAGGATTTAGACGATTGGTGGTGGTAAAGATGTAGCGATCGCTCCTTAGTAATCGCTTTACTAAAGAGCGATCGCTACAAGCCCCATTTCTATCGCTACTTTATTTTCTACAAAATTGAGCCGGCTTAAACCATTTAGCCAAACCCCTTTGCAAATTATCGGCAGTTTCCGTGGGAGTCCGATCGCCCTGGGCAACTCCCACAACTCCCTGCTTCATCAGGGAGTAACCGTCTGGCAAACCACGCTCCAATGTTTCCAATCCCCAAGCAGAATCAAGCAAAGGGGTTTTTTCCATCAACTCGATAAAAGCGGATGCTCCGGTGTCGCCTTTAACTGACTCCATTGCCTGAAGGGGAAAGAAACCGGGTAACTCTCGGGCGATAGAGAGCGCCGCTTCCTTTGTACTCAACCACTCAATAAACTCTCGCGCCTGTTGGGAGTGGGGCGAGTTTGCGTTAATTGCTACCCCCAATTCGGGAGTAAACCTGACATACTCCTGTTGCCCTGCAGGAGCCGGTACCGCAAAAACGCTCCATTCTCGCTCCAGAGCGTAAGAATTTAATAACGGAACGCTCCCAGAACTACCAAACCACATAGCCGCCTTGCCCCGAGCAAACAAATTTAAACTCTCATAGTAGTTGGATGCTTGTTGGGGAGTTGCTAAAAACGGCTCCAAATCGGCTATGGCAGCAAATGCAGCAACAGCGCCTTCGTCATTAAAGCAGCGATCGCCCAGAAGATATTCTTGCATTCCTCTAGCTCCACCAATAAAATTAGGCAGAATATTCAAAAACATTTCATCCATCAGCATTTGTCCGTTGGTGGAACTATTGGCAAAAGGAATATAGCCGTAGTATTGTAGTCTCTCGGCAGTATCTTGCAAATCTTCCCAAGTAGTCGGTACTTCTAAATTCAGCTCTCGGAAAATCTCAGTATTGTAATAAATGCCGTGGGCAGTGCCAAGCATGGGTAAAGCATATAACTCACCATCTTTTGTACTCCAAGCAGTCAGGACCGACGGACCAAAGTTATTAAATTCTTCCGTAGTGTCTAAAGTTTCCAAATCGCCAGTTCTAAACAACTCTTTTCCTAAATCGAAAGGTTCTACTAACAACAAATCTGTAGCGGCATCTTGTTTTAAGAGACTCCTCAGAAGAATTTTATTGTCTAAAGGATTTTCTGAATCTAAATTGACAGTGAGATTTACAGGAACTTGCTCAACTTCTACCGTTGGATATTTAGCGTTAAATTCTGCTAAAACTTGCTTCATTTGTGTTTGATAATCCGAAGGCACATAACCTAGTTTTAGAGTTACTTTTTCCCGGGTCGTTAATAATTTGCTTTCTGTTGCTTGGGATGTCGAGCTTAAATTAGCGAGACTTTCATTGTAACTGTTAGTTCCTAAGTCGATCGGTTCGTAGCGAAAAGCAAACCCGAAAATAGCGATCGCCAACAGAATTAAATAGATAACTCTACTTGCTTTAATTAGCTGTTTTAGCTTCGTCTTACTCTCCTCAAATATTCGCTTTTTACCCACAACAACCATCACCATTTGGAGTATTACCAATCCATAAATGACGTAAAAAGCATAATCTAAAGCCACCACATAACCCACTCCATCTGGTAATGCCTCCAGCAAACTCAAGTGAAAAAATACTACCGCCAATAAGACACCGCTAACTGCTTCTACGGAAATTTCTTCAAACGGCAAGAATAACAGCAGGTAGGAAACGAGAATAAAGAATAACAAAGGCAGCAGATTTTTAATGCTAAAACTGAGAAATTTTCTTTTGATATTAACTACTAGATTAAATCTCGAATATTCTAGGTCCGCATCTGTATCGAGCAACTCTTTTTTACCTAATGTAGAATTATCTTTGATAGTATCCTGAAATATCTCCGCAGATTTTATTTGCCAATCAGTTATCGTGCTAAATACTTGGGATTCTTTTAACTTCTTCAAAATTCCTTTACTGCTAATGTCTTGCAGTCCCACGAAATCCACCACGTAAATCAAATGTTGCCGCGTTTTATGAGCGTGGCGGAATCGCACTGATATTTTTTGGCGATCGAAGGGATAATTATCAAACAAAAATTGTTCTTTAAAATCTGCCTTAAGTCGATATAATTCGTAAGTAATTCCATCCACTTTTTTGGTTTCGATGGGTTCGCTTAATTCCAGTTTTTCTCCTGAATCTAACCGCTCTACCGAATAATTAGTAAATTCTATATTGCTAGCATCAATATCTCCTTTATAGCGAAACCAGAGGTAAAAATCGGCGGTGTACGATGAAGTTTTTTGGTCGAGATTAATAATTTCATTCAAATCGATACCCGTATAAACTACGTTACTTTTTTGTAAATACCGATTGTTGGCAATTATAATTTCCCCCGTAGCTAATTTCTCATCCAAATTCTCCACCGTCCTGATGTCTGGTACGGGAGAGAGTTGAGTAAATGCAGAAATAAATTTCTGATTGTCAAAGACACCCATTGACAGGGTAGTTGCAGCATTTCCTTCTTCGTCAAAATAGAGAGTTCCTAGCAATCCTTCAATAGCATTTTCCTTACTATTAAATGATGCCAAACTATCTCTGACTAAAAGTCGTTCTTCTGAAAGATTTTTCCTGCTTCCTTCTATTTTAGCATTTTTGATTGCCTCTACTAAAACTTTAGCTGTATCGTAGTTAGCCGCAGTTCTCCAGCCCGACTTAAGATTGTATTTTTCCCAATATTTATTTTTCAATTCTTGTGTTTCTTCGTCAGCCAAATCGAATATGATAGTAACAGAAGCTAATATGCCATTAGAAAAATAACCAGGTAGGGCTCGTTCTTCTGGATAAAAATTAAATAAATTACCGACATCATCTCCACCCAAATTATCACCTCCAATAATAGGATAATTCAAACCTTTCCTCCTCAAGGCAACGACGAAATCCACAGCATTTTTACTTCGCAATGCCACCACTATCGTACCGGGTTCTTTATCTTTATTGTTTAATAATTCTCTGGTAATTTGTTCGTACTGTTCCTCTGGGTTTACGCCCAAATCTTTAACATTCCATTCATATTTTATCTCCCCTTCCAAACCTTTGAATGCCCCCGTAAATCCTGTCATTATAGATGTACTAAATCGATCTGCAGAATCGTAGATCGCACTAGCAGTCGAGACTTGGAGAATACTATGGAGATAATTTGCCAGGAAAGAACCTTCCATGGTAGCACTAGAGCCTAATCGAAAATAGGATTTATTCCCCTCGGTTAATTCGTCAGCATTTGCCGTACCTGTAAGTGCTGCTATCCCAGAGCGATCGTAAATGTCTTTAGTCGCTATAGAACTATTACTAAATAAATGTCCGATAACGGCGACCGCTGGAGTTTTTTCTACAATTTCTTGGGCTTTTTTTCCGGCTAATTCTGGTCTTCCTTCATCGTCAAATATCAATAATTTTAGTTTTTTCCCATTCACTCCCCCAGCTTGGTTTACCTCATCAACATACATTTTAGTAGTTCTGGCTAGATCCTCGCCTTTGAAGCGAGCATCCCCGCTCATCGGACCTGCAACGGCAATATAAATTGCGTCTGTTTCTCGAAAAAAAGTTCCGACCGAGACCGTTATTATCAGGGTTAAAATTAAAACGGCAATGAAAATTATCCTATTTTTTTTTACTTTTTTGAATAAAAGTTCCCAAGTTTTTTGTCCTTGTTCGCGTAAATTGATTTTCATTTTTTATTCCATCTCGATATATCAAAAAAACCTAGGCTCTATTTTTTACCTTGAATATGGTTTATATCTAGTTTTCGATGCATTTAAAGGCACCGAAAATTAGCCATAATTCTATTAACAAAAAGCGTCTGTATGCATATCGATAGAGTGCATTTGACACGCTCGGATGCACCCTACAGTTCTTCTATAAAGCCGCAAATCGTATTCTGAGATACCCAATAATTTGGTATCTCAGAAACCGGGTTTTTTTGAAAAACCCGGTTTCGCAGGGGGTATCTCTACGAGGCGTTCGCGCAGCGTTGCGGATGCAACATCGCTCTTGGCGCTCGATTTTTACGCGCACCAACCAAAAAAAAAAAAATTGGAAGCTTATGAGAAAACAAACTCGGGGTTTGAGGAGTTATCTAGGGTTCTTAAGGGGGAATTGTCTCAACTAAAATTAGCCACATTTTTGCTTCTCTTAACTACAAAAACGAATCCGAATAATATTATAAGCGCTCTTTACTCTAGTTGGGGCTTTTGTTATCTTAACTCCAGATTACATTTATCTTATCAGTCGATAAACAACCCATGCGCTTAAAATCTTTGGACGTCTTTCGCGGCATTACCATCGCCGCCATGATATTAGTCAACAACCCAGGCAGTTGGAACCACGTCTATCCCATACTACTTCATGCAGAATGGCACGGCTGCACCCCCACAGACTTAGTGTTTCCTTTCTTTCTCTTTATAGCAGGTACGGCAATGGCTTTTTCCCTTTCAAAATATACGGTCGAAAACCGACCCACCGACCGAGTTTACTGGCGCATAGCCCGCCGATGCGCCTTACTATTTCTCATCGGTTTGCTCCTCAATGCTTACTCATCCCTTGCTTTGGGTACAGACCTGAGAATTATGGGAGTTTTACAGAGAATTAGCCTTGCTTATTTTACCTGTGCGATCGCCATCCTCAACCTCAACCGCAAACAACTCTACGGACTCGCCGGTTTCCTGCTTATAGGCTATTGGGCAGCCATGGAATTAATTCCCGTTCCCGGTTTCGGCGCGGGGGAACTCTCTGCGGAAGGCAACTTCGCCGCCTACATCGATCGCCTCATCCTCACCCAAAAGCATCTCTGGGGCAACAGACCTTACGACCCAGAAGGACTATTTAGCACTTTGCCTTCGGTAGTGAGTGTTTTAGCCGGTTACTTTACCGGGGCATGGCTTAAAAAACAACCAATAAAAAGCCGTACCAGCGTCAGTTTGGTTATTTTCGGTCTCGTCTGTTTAGTCGTAGGCTATCTCTGGGGATTAATCTTTCCCATTAATAAAGCTCTCTGGACCAGTTCTTATGTAGTAGTGACTGCCGGTTGGGCCTTGTTATTGCTAGCCGCCTGCTACGAAGCGATGGAAGTTCGAGGCTGGCAAAAGTGGGTCCGGCCCTTTGAAGTTATGGGCTTAAATGCCATTTTTCTCTTTGTCGCCTCAGCAGTTTTGGCCAGAATTATGATTTACACTAAAATCGGTACGGGCGAAAATGCGCAAAGTATTAAAACCTGGATTTATGAGAGCTTTTTCCAACCTTGGGCCGGAGATTTAAACGGTTCTTTAGCCTTTGCGATCGCCAATATCTTATTTTGGTGGGCGATCCTTTATTGGATGTACCGCCAAAAGTGGTTCTTAAAGGTTTGAGCGAAAATTGTGAATAGGGAATTGCCTCCAGACTGCATCCGTCGGGGAGTCCCGATGGCTACTTGGCCGATTCCCCATTAGAATTAAGATTAAAGTCAAATTCAAGCAGCAGGCTTCTATGATTCCAACAGTTATCGAACAATCCGGCCGTGGCGAAAGGGCCTTTGATATTTATTCGCGATTATTGCGCGATCGCATCATTTACTTGGGAAATGCCATTGATGCCGATCTGGCCAACCTAATCGTTGCCCAATTACTATTTTTAGATGCCGAAGACCCAGAGAAAGATATTTACCTCTATATCAACTCTCCAGGGGGTTCCGTTAGCGCGGGTATGGGTATTTTTGACACGATGAACCACATCCGCCCCAACGTTTCCACCATTTGTATGGGGCTAGCTGCCAGTATGGGGGCTTTTCTCTTGAGTGCCGGTGCCAAGGGTAAGAGGTTGAGTTTGCCTAATGCAAGGATTATGATCCACCAACCTCTGGGTGGAGCTCAAGGACAGGCCACCGATATTGAGATTCAGGCTAAAGAAATTTTGTACTTGAAGAAATATCTCAACGATTGCTTGGCAGAACACACAGGTCAACCCATAGAACGCATTAATGAAGATACCGAACGGGATTTCTTTATGTCTGCCGCCGAGTCGATGGAGTACGGTCTTATCGATCGAGTAATTGACCGCAGTCCTTCTGCCTCCCGTCCAGTGGCAACAGTTAATTAAAAGCTTTGAAGTTGTAGATTTTAGCGGACTGCTAAAATCTACAATCAAAAATTAATTAAGAAGTTGTTAGAGATTCTAAATAAAGTAAGAAATCTTGCAATTGCTCTAAGGAAAGGCGAGTCCTTGCTACTACACCGTAAGTTTCCTGTAAATAATCTTTTCCTTGTTCGTTAGTCCAACCCAACTCTTTAATGTTTTCAGTAGTTTTATCGAATATTTCTAAATATTCAAAAAACTCAGTAAGTTCGTTAGCGTTTAATTGTTCCCGCGTTTTTCCTGATTGATTGTTTTTGAGATAATCTTTTTCCTGTTTCGGGTTCCAGCCCAGACTTTTTATTTTGGCTGTAACTTTAGCAAGAATTTCCAAATATTCTTGGAAATCTAATAATTTTTCCTCATTGAGCAAAGAACGCAATTTTTCTCCGTAAGTCAGCTCTAAATAATCCCTTTCCCGTTCTTTGCTCCAGTTTAAATTATTAAGTAAAACGTCGATCGTGGCGGTAGTATTTGAGAGATCGAGGGGAGCGCTCCCTGCAGTAACCCCTGTCGATGGAGTCTGGCTCTCCATTGAGGAGCCGATAGAGTCTTTCTGTGGAGTAGAGCGATCGCTACCAATTTCCGGCAAAGAGTCTATTAATTCTCCACTGCCCCCCAATGGGTTCGCTTCAAACTCGGAACTAGAGGAGCTAGAGGAATTTAGCCAATCATCAGAATCGAAGCGATCGGACTCGTTCGGAATAGTTACTGGCTCTTTAGTAAGAGTAGAAGCTATTGGCGGTCGTTCTTCTGGAGTTGCAGTTGGGGGTTCCTTATCGACTTGGGTTTTGGTTTGGGTTTTGCTTTTAGTTTTAGTTTTAGTTTGATTTTTGACAACATCCCTAGTTGCAGCTACCTCCGTCAGTTTTTGGGATGCAGGTTGGGCAGCAGTAGCGATCGAAGGCGGAGGGGCCACTGAAGAAACTGCTTTTGGAGATTGAGATACAGAGGTAGTGGAGTCCAACTCCAAGTTCTCAATAGCTCTCTTTCTCGCCTTAGCTTCTGCCAATTCCACAGTCTCGGCTGCCGCAAGTCCAGAACCAATGTTTTCCCCGTTGACCTGAACCAGAGTCCGAACTATATATTTGCCGTTATGGACGGTCGCTAACTCCGAGATTAAGCGGGCTGTGGGATAACGAGAACGAAAAATGCTTAACATATTTTTTTCAATAAGTAAATAGTAAAATTAACTAACTTTCAGTTTGGACAATTAGTTTATGCGGGCCCAATGAAACGGTCCAAAACTCTAAGTAGCCGCGGCAAGCGGACGGGTTCGTTCAAAAATTTGGGGATGCCAACAAGCAAACGTGCTAACGGCAATTAACCGTTTATGGCGCGCGGATACCCAATTATTAATTATTAATTATTAATTATTAATTATTAATTACATTTTAGCGTACTAATTTTAGATTTTAGAGGAATGTCCGTTGTCCCCCTAATTAACTCCGATGGAGGCAAGAATAATTATGGCCGAGGCTGAAGAAAGCAGAAGAAATAAGAATATGAAAATAGCTGCCCAATCTTTGCTACATTTCTATAAGAGCGACAAAAGACCGCGTCTTATGTCATGTCCCCCTTCCCCCTGTTTCACCATAGCTAACCATAATCACAGATAAGTCTATAGCTCCAGAGTGAAGACAGCACGGACTCTATGAAGTCGTGTCGCGTGGGACACCAAGCAGCCTAGAAACAGCAAACCCAGAAACAGCAAGCCCAGAAACAGCAAGCCCGACCATTGATTTTAGATTCTAGCGCCCGCCCTGTGTTTTTGGCAGGAGCAAGTAGAATGCCAAAAGCGATCGAGCGTCAAACCGAGCGCTTTTACCCATGCCAACTTTTTGTATTTATCCGCAGACCGTCAGAGGGGATATTAGCCCAAGACACAAGTGGCCCATTCCCAATGTCCAAGGGTAGTCTAAAATCTAAAAGAGGAAGCTCTGGTGAAAGCGATCGAGCGTTCTAGCCCGGATCGAGAAATGGACAGAGCGTTAGTTGCAAGGGTACGGCCGAAGCGACAATCGCGCGAAGGTTGCTTTGCAAGTGTCAGGCCTGACACGGGCAAAGTAAAAAACGGCAAACTGTGGAAAAGTGCCAATCCCAATTGATTTTGGGTTTTAGTGCTTATGGCTCTTGGGTTGCCCATAGCAGATATCTACTTCGCCGCCAAGACGACAAACGAAAAGTAGATCGCAACAGTCGGGCAAAACTCAAGTAAAACTACGAGAATATAGGCAGTCGCGATCGCAGATAAACCAGTTAAAAAGAAACCATTGAAGAGAAAAAGGAACTAACGCTGCATGAAATTTTCAATCGCTACACTACTAGCAAATTTCAGCGATGACAAATTAGTAGCTCCAAAAGCACTGGAGAAAAAACTAGATTGCCAAGACGAAGGAAGCATCCGCAAATTGCAGATAGCCTTAGATGCTCTAGAGCGCTTAGGCATTCTGATAAAAGACAAAGGTCGCTACCGACTCATAGAACAAGAAAACGTAGTAGAAGCCAAACTTCGCTGTTCGAGCAAAGGTTTTTGCTTTGCCATTCAAGACTCAGAAGGCACCGAAGACGTTTATATCCGAGAAAGTCACCTCAGCAATGCCTGGAACAGCGATCGAGTCCTAGTTAAAATCATCAAAGAAGGCAGTCGCCGCCGTTCTCCCGAAGGAGAAGTAGAAGTGATATTAGAACGCGCAAATCCTTCCGTACTGGCTAGGGTAAAACAGATCGACGGAGAAAAGCAACCGCAGTACAGGGCAACTCCCTTAGACGATCGCCTGTTATTTGAACTGGACTTATTACCTTCAGAAAATTTAGAAAAAGCAGTAGATCACTTAGTCCATGTAGAAGTAGTCCGCTATCCCCTGGGAAGCAAACGTCCCATAGGCAAAATAGTTCAAATCCTGGGTTCGGATGCGGAAGCAGCAGAAGATATCGACATCGTATGTTGCAAGCACGATCTTCCTCGCGATTTTCCCCCAGACGTACTAGAAGAAGCCAATTTATTAGCCAGCAAACTCTCAAAGAGCGATCTAAAGAACAAATTAGACCTGCGCCATCAATTCACTATTTCTTTTGGCGATGCCAACAAGAAAGATATTAACCATGCTATCAGTATAGAAACAGTTAAATCAGATCGTTGGCGTTTGGGGATTCACATTGCCGATATCCCTTACTACGTTCGGCAAGACAGCAAGCTGGATAAAGAAGCTCGATCGCGCGGTATGAGCGTCTATCTAGGAAAAGCAACTATACCGATATTTCCAGAAGTCATAAGCTGCGATTGTTTGGCATTGTTGCCAGGAGAAGACCGACTAGCATTGTCGATAACGATCGCGATCGACAAAAAGGGGCAAATAGTAGAATTTGAAATCGAACCCAGCGTAATTCGGGTAGATAGTCAAGTCAGTTACGAGGAAGTAGAAGCAATTTTGGGCAGCGATCCAGACGAATTAACCAGTCTATCATCTGCGGAGGAGCTTCATTCTTTCATAAATACAATGCATTCGGTCAGTCAAGCAGTCAGAAATGCAAGACTGCGACGGGGAGCGTTTGAATTAAATCTACCAGAACAAATTAGCAACTACGACGAAGAAGGAGAGCTAGGGGCGATCGTATCTCCTTCAGTATCGCCCGCCGGGTGGATGGTCGCGGAGCTGACGATCTTAGCTAACCAAGTCATCGCCAGTCATTTGCAAGCATTAGGAGTGCCGGCAATTTACCGACTCCAGAACAGCCCCGACCCGACGGACGTTCAAGAATTCGTCAAATTGGCAAACAATATGGGTTGTCAGTTGTATTTGGAAGCACCAGAAGAAGTTCATCCGGCAGACTTTCAAACTTTTGTCGAAGAGTTTTCTTCCTTGACAACAGAAAAAATTCTTACTTATTTATTGGAAGATACGATCAAACAAGCCAATTACAGTATCGCAGCCAAACCTCATTTCGGTCTTGCTCTGCTACACGGCTATACTCATTGTACTTCACCTCTATCGCGATACACCGACCTCCTGGTGTTGCGAGTTTTACACGCAGTGTTCGATCTGGGTCGCGATCGCCGTTCTTCCCGCGCGAAGGAAGGAGTCGAGCTCGGTCATTCCTCCTGCCACGGCAAAATAAATTGGAACGTTTTGCCCCCAGAAGTGCAGCACGATTTGGAAACAGACCTGGCATCCGTAGTAATACACTTGAGCGAGCGTGAAAACATAGTGCAGGATGCTCAAGAAGATTTGGAAGGACTTCAGAAAACAGCGTTAATGAAAGAACGGACCGGTCAAACTTTCCAAGGTTTGATTACAGGGGTGCAGTCTTACGGTTTCTTTGTAGAAATAGAAATCCCGAGCGCCCTTAACTCCCCTCGACATTTAAGAGTAGAAGGTCTGGTTCATGTCTCCTCTCTCAAAGATGATTGGTACGAGTATCGCTCGCGACAGCAAACCTTAGTCGGTCGTAAAAATCGCAATCAGTATCGGTTGGGCGATCGCGTAGAAGTTCAAGTAAAAAGCGTCGATTATTATCGCCAGCAAATCGATTTAGTTGCTATTAGCGGAGGCAGCGTCGCAGCAGATGAAGAATTCTCATCAACACCAACTTATCGTTTTTGATTGTCTAATGTAACTAAGTAAAGGATAATGGGGAACGTCCAAATTACTCTCTTGCGTTCTTCCCAATTCCCGAACGGGACTGGGGCGTTTTTCGCCTCAGCCTGCAAAACAATTCTCGAACCAGACAGGGGCGAAAAACGCCTCAACGGACAAAAAAAAACATTCGATAATGAGCAATTCTGTTTCAGAGACAACCCTGCCCATAACTTTAGGAATTACCGGAGCATCAGGACTAATTTACGCCTTGCGAACTATCAAGTTTTTGTTAGCTGCCGAATATACCATAGAAATCGTAGCTTCTAAAGCAGTTTATCATGTAGCCCAAGCAGAACAAAATCTGAAAATACCCGCCGAACCAACTCGACAAGAAAAATTCTGGCGAGAGCAAGCAGGAGAAGAAAGCAAAGGTAAATTGCGCTGTCATCCCTGGCAAGACATAGGAGCTAATATAGCCTCCGGTTCCTACCGCACCCTGGGCATGGTCATTATTCCTAGCAGCATGGCTACAGTGGCCAAGTTGGCAGCCGGTTTAAGTTCCGATCTCTTAGAGCGGGCAGCCGATGTCCAACTAAAAGAAGGTGGTAAACTTATCCTAGTACCTCGCGAGACACCTTTTAGCTTGATTCACTTGCGAAATTTAACTACTCTAGCAGAAGCAGGGGCAAGAATTGTTCCTGCCATACCCGCTTGGTACCACAATCCCCAAACCATAGAAGATTTGGTTGATTTTGTGGTAGCGCGAGCTTTAGACCAATTGGGTATTAATTGTGTTCCTATCAAAAGGTGGAAAGCCAATGAAGAAATCTAAGACTTTTTTATTGCTGGCGATCTTAGCTGCAATAGTGGCCGTTATGGCGGCCTTTGCTTGGGAAAATTGGGAACCGCGAATATCTTTAGCATTTTTGGGAATGCGATCGCAATTTTTCCCGATCGCTATATGGATCCTATTAGCTGTCCTAGCTGGTATCCTGACTGCGGTTATAATTTCAAGCTTGTTTCAACTGTCAAATTATCTGACGAAGCGACACGCTACTACCCACAGACAAGAAGTAGTACCCCTAGAGGGCACGACAATCCCAGCCAGCGAAACTAAACCAACACCCGAAGGCGAAAGCGCTGTTGACTCCGACGATCCCTCTGGCAAAAGGGGTTTTTTTAACTTGAAAAAGGGTTCTCCAGCACGGCCCCCCGACGGTAGTGCTGATGATTGGGGAGATGGGCCTTCCAATGAAGAAAATTGGGGCAGCCCTCCCCGCCCTGCTGCTACTCCTCCCGAGCCTTCAACGATAAAAGAAGAGTCCCAAGGGAGAGTAAATTCCGATCCTGTTAATACCAAAGCGAGCAACTACGAAGTCGAGCAAGAACCAAAAAGTGAATCTTGGTCCGGTTCTGTTTACTCCTATGGTTATAAAGATCCGAGCGCTTCGGGGGTGGGTCAAAGCGAGTCTGTCTATGATGCAGATTATCGGATTATCACTCCGCCCCCTGCCTCTGGATCGTCACCGACTACAACTAACCCCAATGTAGAAGCAGGTGGGACTAATCCCCCAAAGAGCGAAGAAGAAAGAGAAGCAGATTGAAGCGATCGCCCCCTAGCAAGAAGGCAAATAGATCGAATAGGGGGATTTTGCCCCCATTTTTCTCTGGTTAACCATATTTAAAATTCTAGGCAGATGTTAAAAGGAGTCAGCGTTTATCTAATCGGCATGATGGGTGCTGGTAAGACCACGGTAGGGCGATTATTGGCAGAAAAACTGGGCTACCGTTTTTTTGATACCGATGAGGTAATTGTTAAACTTGCGGGTAAATCTATTAATGAGATTTTTGCTGAGGAAGGGCAAGAAAGTTTTCGGGATCTAGAAAGTCAGGTCTTAGCAGAATTATCTGCTTACAAAATGTTGAGTGTAGCTACCGGTGGTGGAATAGTGATGCGCCAGATGAACTGGAGCTATTTGCAACACGGTATCGTAGTTTGGTTGGACGTCCCACCAACGCAATTGTACGATCGCTTACGCGACGATACTACTCGCCCTCTACTCAAAGATACAGATCCTCTGGCCAAGCTAGAAAGTATTTTAGAACAGCGAAAGGCTTTTTACGCTGGGGCCGATGTCAGAATTGGAGTAGAACCAGATCTGACACCAGAAGAAATTGTCCCTAGAGTTCTCGATGGTATTCAAAAAAGTCTCAGACCATCTCCAATGGACGAGTTGTTAAATTAGGTTGATTTAAAAGCTTAAAATAATACCCTAAAAAGAGTTTATTTCTTGTGTGTTAATAAATTTTAACAATTGCGATAACTAGGGCAACTCCTAGGAAGCAAAAAGATAAAAATACCCTACCGCTAGAAGCAGGCAGGGGACAAGAACAGTTAAACGCTTCTATTATGCTCGCAACATAAAGGGGTAATTGCCAAAGGGGTGTGACACCTTAAAAATTGTCTCTTAATTAAGTAAAAATTTGTGTCGATCGTTGAAATGCTTGTATTTTTGCGTGCAGAAAAATAAAGGGCCATCGCCACTGAAAGCCGACTCCATCACCAAGAAGCTAAAAACAAATTAAGGCCCGCGCCCAATCCTAAACTCGCAAGAGAAATGCTCGCTAAAGTTATAAATGTTTGCGATTTATTGAAACCAACGGTGAGAAGGTCTAAGCGTGCCAAAATAGTCGCCGAGATTAAAACTAAAGGTTTAGCAAAAAAATAGATCCATTTAAGGAAAATAACAAACAGAAAAGCAACAAGAATAACAGAAATAAAAGTCCCAATATCGGATTGAAACCATTGCAAAAGTAATCTTTGTAAGTTAGTCAAGGGTACAGTTAAGAAGGTCGCCAAGAGTAAAATACTAGCTACAACAAACAACCAAGCTAGCCTAGAAATAGACCAAGATGCTAAAATCCAGCCCCAGGTAGCAGATGCAATTATAAGTATTGTTAAAGACAACCAAACTTTTTTGATAAAATTCAATGGTTTAGAGATTGGTAGAAATGGCCTGAACGGGACAAGTAGGAATGCACTGTTCGCAAACGATACAGCGCGATCGCGAAAATTGAAGGCGAAAAGTATCTGGGGACAAGGTAAGAGCTTCTGTGGGACAAACTCCAGTACATAAACCACAGTCAACGCAAGTTTCCTCATCAATAAGAATCTCTCGACTAGCAACAGATACTTCTATTTCTTGCGATCGCATCCACTCGATAGCTGCATCTAATTGGTCAATATCCCCCGACAATTCCAACACTAATTTACCAATTTGATTCGGTGCCACCCTAGCTCGAATGATATTGGCAGCTACATTAAAATCCTTTGCCAGTCGATAGGTGACCGGCATTTGAATAGTTCTTCGCGTAAAAGTCAACCTTACCCGTTTTTTCACGGCATCGTCCTCTTTTTTTACTTATGCTTAAAAAGCCTTCTCTTTTGGTAGTTCTTCCCTAGGCTTTAAGTTGGAAATAAAAAAATTGCTAAACTGTTAATAAGTTTGTAATAATTCTTAAATTATTGGGAAATATGACCGGAAATTCACCTTCTTCAACCACTACCAACACCGGAACGACCTCAGAGGGCCAGGCAAAGCGTCTGAGAAATCTATTAGTTGTCTTGGCAGCGATCGCTCTATCGGTGGCCTTATTCTTGGGATTGAGAACGGATAATATCTCTACATCCCTTAAGGAATTGGCAGAAGAAGCTACACCACTAGAAGTCGCCTTAGCCAATGGCAAGCCAAGCCTAATGGAATTTTACGCCAATTGGTGTACTAGCTGTCAAGCAATGGCCCCTGACATGAAACAACTTAAAGAGGAGTATGGCCAAGAACTAAATTTTGTCATGCTCAACGTCGATAATAATAAGTGGCTGCCAGAGCTTGTCAAATATAGAGTAGATGGCATACCTCATTTTGTCTTTTTAGACAATGAGTCCGTAGCGATCGCTCAAAGCATCGGCGAAGTGCCTCGCACTATTATGTCGGCCAACCTTAAAGCTTTAATTGCAGGCGAGACTTTACCTTATGCCGATGCCACGGGGCAAAAAACCACATTTAAGCGATCGGTAACACCAGCAGCAAGAAGCACCGATCCCCGCGCTCATGGCAGCCAAGTCCAATAGAGCGATCGGACAGCCGTAGCATTTTTCATCTGGGACGGGCGATCGCTAAGGGTAACTGCTTAAGCGGGGAAACAGTAAGGGGGAGATTTTCCGATTTTCGATCGATTATTGGCTTTTTACAAAAATTAACAAAAATTAATTTGACATTAAGAGTCAAAGCCGATAATAATAATAGATTGTGTCCAATAGTGGGAAAAAGACCCTTGGCTAACGTAATAGTGATTGGGGCCCAATGGGGCGACGAAGGAAAAGGAAAAGTAACCGATCTACTCAGCAAGTCAGCAGATGTGGTGGTACGTTACCAAGGAGGGGTCAATGCTGGCCACACAGTAGTGGTCAATGGTCAGACATTCAAGCTGCATTTGATTCCCTCTGGGATCTTATACCCGGATACTGACTGTATTATTGGTTCGGGGACTGTAATAGACCCCAAACTTTTGATAGAAGAATTAGATCGGGTCGAGTCTTTAAACATCTCGACGAAAAAATTGATGATTTCCCAGACGGCTCATGTAACCATGCCTTACCATATGATGTTCGATAGGGCATCGGAGGAGCGTCGCGGGAATAAAAAAATAGGTACGACAGGTCGAGGAATTGGCCCTACTTATGCGGATAAGTCCGAGCGTACAGGCATTCGGATGGTAGATTTGATGGAACCGGAAGGGTTGCGGCAGCAGCTAACCTGGACCATTAATTATAAGAATGTAATTCTCGAAAAGCTATATAATCTCCCGCCACTAGAACCCGAGACGGTAATTCAAGAGTATTTGCAATATGCCGATCGCTTGCGACCTCATGTGGTGGATAGTTCTCTGAAGATAGACGGGGCAATTCAGTCCCGACGCAATATCTTATTTGAGGGGGCCCAGGGCACTTTATTAGATTTGGACCACGGTACTTACCCTTTTGTGACTTCTTCTAACCCGGTGGCAGGGGGGGCCTGTGTCGGGGCGGGTGTGGGTCCGACGAGGATCGACCGCGTCATTGGCGTGGCTAAGGCTTACACTACGAGAGTGGGGGAGGGGCCTTTTCCTACGGAAATGAATGATGGTATTGGCGATCTACTTTGCGATCGGGGTGCAGAATTTGGGACTACAACCGGTCGCAAGCGTCGCTGCGGTTGGTTCGATGCGGTTATCGGTCGTTATGCAGTTCGGGTAAATGGTTTAGATTGTCTGGCTATTACTAAGTTGGATGTATTGGATGAGTTGGAGGAAATAAAAGTTTGCGTCGCTTACGAGTTAGACGGCAAGCGTTGCGAGCATTTCCCCAATCATTCTAGTCTCTTTGCTAAGTGTAGGCCTATTTATGAAACTGTGCCGGGTTGGAAGCGTTCGACTGCAGAATGTAAAAACCTAGAAGATTTGCCTTCGCAAGCGTTGGATTATTTGAAGTTTTTGGCAGAGTTGATGAAAGTTCCCATAGCTATTGTGTCTGTGGGAGCTAGTCGCGACCAAACTATTATTATAGAAGACCCCATTCACGGTCCGAAGCGGGCTTTATTGCACGCCGATGGTACCCCTGCTATTACTAAATCGATTGGTTAATCGGGAATGAATAGTTGAAAAATTAACAATTAACAATTAACAATTAACGTTTTGCCCCTGATTTTTAATATGAAGATTGACTAACTTTATCCTTAAAAGGAGAGGCTTTAAACTTTAATTGTTAAATTATTAATTATTAATTATTTGGTAATAGGGAAGAGGGATGAATGCCAATTCCCTATTAGCAATATTGTTGCCAAAATTGACAAGCATTAAGGAGCGATTTAATGGAACTAAAAGTAGAGTGTAAAAAACGACCAGTAGGGAGCAAACCAAAAGCTCTGAGGCGATCGGGATTCATTCCCGCAGTGTTGTACGGTCACGATGGAGCAGAATCAGTTGCTATTACAATTGAAGCAAAAACGGTTCAACAACTGTTGAAAGATGGTTCGATTAATAACACCTTGATTCAATTGAATATTCCCGATCTACCTTGGAATGGGAAAACTTTGTTGCGCGAAGTTCAAACTCACCCTTGGAAAGGATATCCCTATCATCTGAGTTTTTTCTCCATATCCACTCAGGATAGTGTGGAAGTAGAAGTGCCCCTGGATTTCGTGGGTGAATCTGTGGGAGTTGAAATGGAAGGTGGCGTTTTAGATTTAATCATCTCCGAACTCCAGGTAAAATGTAAGCCAGACAGCATCCCAGAATCAATTAAGATCGATATTTCGTCGTTACATTTAGGAGACTCTCTCCATGTAAATGAGTTAATTTTGCCCGAGGGAGTAGTAGCTATTGGGGAAGAAGAACGGGTTGTTGTTAGCATCGCTTCACCCAGAGTAGAAACTAAGTCTAAAGAAACAGAAACAGAAATAGAAACAGAAACAGAAGTAGTAACAGAATAAAGTAGATTTCTGTTGCTGGCATAATCTGTATTCGGTCTGGAAGGTTTGCCTAATATCGAACCGAGCGATCGCTTTTCTTTCATAGGAAGGCGATCGCTTTTTTATGGTCTTGGCAGAGCGACCGACTCTCATAACATAAAAAATAATTTGGTCAATACTGAAAGGGCTTTTTAGGAATTTTAAGCGGCCACAGTGGCTCAACTAGAATTGCAGGCCGGGGCATATTTTGGTAATTTACTGAAACGAAGAACCAACTATGCGGTAATTACGGATAGCTAAGTAAAAAAAACACAGGCAATTTTCAGTAAATCTAAGGATATTTAAGGAAACAACTTTTAGTCGACAGTGACGGCGATCGCAAAGGGGGCTTTGAATTAGGCAAAGGTACTGAATTTAAAAAAATGCGCAATCTCACGGCTGACAAAGCTGGTTTAAGCTCATAAGATGAAAAGAGTAGAGGGTTAAACCCCCCAATTACAACACCAGATGATTTAGAGGCATAACGAGATCGCCAGTTGCGATCTTTCTAACATTCGTTCCTCCAGGGTATCTACCAGTAAACCCACCTATTAGCGGAGTAAAAAGAATGCTAGACACCAGCAAAGTCAAGAACCAAGGCAAAACAATCGCTTTCATTGATGCACGAGCTCCCGAGTACCAAAGCTTAGTCGAGGGAGTAACCGAAGGAGTAGAGGCGATCGTGTTAGAAGGCGATCGCGACGGCATCGAAACTATTACCGCAACGCTAGAAAAATACGCATCTCGCCACGAAGAAATAGAAGCGGTTCATATCATTTCCCACGGCAGCGCAGGAAGTTTGCAACTAGGAAATAAGTTACTTAATAGAGATACCCTCACCGAATACCGAAGTCAGTTGGGACGCTGGTCCGAAGCGCTGACATCGACTGCCGAGATCTTGCTATACGGGTGTAATGTCGCAGCAGGTATGGGCGCAAACTTTGTCCGACAACTGAGCGAACTCACTGGGGCGAAGATAGCAGCATCGCTTAACCTGACCGGAAATGCTCTTAAAGGTGGAGACTGGAATTTAGGCTTTAGGACTGGAGAAATTAAAGCGCCAATAGCTTTAGTGCCAGAAGTAATGGCAACTTATGGCGGTGTTTTAGCTATCTTGACTGTCACTAATGCTAACGACAGTGGGGTGGGTTCGCTAAGAGAGGCGATCGCCTCAGCCCAAAGCGGAGACACAATTAAATTCGACTCCTCTCTTGCAAATCAAACAATTACCCTAATATCGGGTCAATTAACAGTTAACAAAGACCTGATAATTGACGGTGGGGATGCGGCGGGTTTAACTATTAGCGGGAATAACGCAAGCCGAGCGATCGAACTTGTGTTCCAGAATGAGTTGACCGTTAAAAATCTCAATTTCGTCGATGGAAAAACCAACGAAGAAGGTGTACCAGGAAGTGGTGGTGCAATCTGGACAGCCTCCCAAACAACCTTAACAGTAGAGAATAGCAGCTTTAGCAATAACGCAACCGCAGGATATGGAGGCGGTGCAATTTGGGCCGGTCATAAAAGCAATACTACCGTAATCAACAGTAAATTTGATAGCAACGATGCTACACTAGGTCAAGCTGAGAGAGGAGGCGGTGCAATTTCCACCAACGGATTTGCCGTGCTGACAGTAAAAGACAGCGAATTTACTAACAATAAAGGAATTAATGGTGGAGCGATTAATAGTGTTTCAACAGCTCTAACTGTTGAAAACTCCCAATTCATCAATAACGATACCACACCTGGCGCGCTATTAGAAAGTAGCAGTAGTTCTCCCAAAGGTTTTGGAGGAGCGATATACACCGATGGAGTTGCTGCTAGCTTTGGGGGAGAAAATGGAACAATTGCAATTCGCAACAGTCTCTTTGACGGCAATAAAGGTGCTGGTGCCGGCGGAGCAGCATTTTTGTTTATTTATCCCGGAGACGATGTAGTTGTAGAAAATACTCGAGTTATAAATAATTCAGTAATCGAAAATTACATAGATACAGCTCAAGGTGGAGGTATAAGATTAGGCACTCACGGTAATGGCAGTAATTTACCATCGAAGTTTGCAATTAGGAACTCTACCTTTGCAGGAAATACCGCAGAGCAGGAAGGAGGCGGATTGTGGATAGATCGCAAATTAGATATTAGCGAAACTGAGATTACCAACAGCACTTTTTCTGGCAATAGGGCTCGAGAGACAGACGGTACTCGCGGTTATGGAGGAGCGATAGTTGCTTACTCCCCAACCAGCATAACCAATACAACTATTACCGACAACTATGCAGCAAATCAAGCTGGGGCTATTTACACTAACCCCAGCCCAAGTTTTACCGCACCAATCGAAGTGACTAATACAATTTTTGGTCAAAATAATGCGGCTGTAAATTACGAACAAACTAACGTGCAGTTAATCGATGGTGGGAATAACTTACAATATCCTAGCAATAACAGCAGCGACACCGCGATCGCAAATATCACCATTGCCGATCCCAAACTCGGACCCCTTGAAGAAATAAACGGTAAATTAATTCACCCTCTTCTCGAAGGCAGTCCCGCTATTAATGCTGGCACCACAACTAATGCACCCACCGAGGATCAACTCGGGCAAAGTCGCGTGGGTCAAGTTGACATCGGCGCTTACGAATTTACCGATACAACTCCACCTTCACAAGGAGAAGCAATTTATGGTGGTGTGGGGGGCGATATTCTCAATGGCACCGACGGCGACGATACCTTATCGGGACAAGGAGGCAACGATCTTCTTAACGGTCGTGATGGTAACGATGTTCTTAACGGTGGCGATGGAGTAGATACCACGAACGGCGGGGCAGGAGATGACATTTACATAGTTGACAACAGCAACGATATTGTTAACGAACTGGCAAACAGCGGTATCGATGTCGTCAGATCGAGCGCTAGCTACAGCTTAAGAGCCAACATCGAAAACCTGGTTCTTACCGAAAACAGCGATATTGATGGTACTGGCAACAATAGCGACAACCGCATCACAGGTAACGATGGTAACAACCAACTCATCGGCGGCAACGGTAACGATACCTTAGTAGGTAACGCGGGCAACGACACCTTCAACGGGGGCCCTGGTGACGATCTCCTTAACGGTGGGGATGGTAACGACATTCTCAACGGTTGGACGGGTGCCGATACCGCGAACGGCGGGGCAGGAGATGACATTTACATAGTTGACAACAGCAACGATATTGTTAACGAACTGGCAAACAGCGGTACCGATACCGTTCAAGCCAATCTTACTTATACTTTAAAAGGTAATATCGAAAATTTAGTTCTTACCGAAGATGCCCCTATTGATGGCACGGGCAATAATAGCGACAACCGCATCACAGGTAACGGTGGTAACAACCAACTCATCGGCGGCAACGGTAACGATACCTTAGTAGGTAACGCGGGCAACGACACCTTCAACGGGGGCCCTGGTGACGATCTCCTTAACGGTGGGGATGGTAACGACATTCTCAACGGTTGGACGGGTGCCGATACCGCGAACGGCGGGGCAGGAGATGACATTTACATAGTTGACAGCAGCAACGATATTGTTAACGAACTGGCAAACAGCGGTACCGATATCGTCAGGTCGAGCGCTAGCTACAGCTTAAGAGTCAACATCGAAAACCTGGTTCTTACCGAAAACAGCGATATTGATGGTACTGGCAACAATAGCGACAACCGCATCACAGGTAACGATGGTAACAACCAACTCATCGGCGGCAACGGTAACGATACCTTAGTAGGTAACGCGGGCAACGACACCTTCAACGGGGGCCCTGGTGACGATCTCCTTAACGGTGGGGATGGTAACGACATTCTCAACGGTTGGACGGGTGCCGATACCGCGAACGGCGGGGCAGGAGATGACATTTACATAGTTGACAACAGCAACGATATTGTTAACGAATTGGTAAATAGCGGTATCGATATCGTTCAGTCTAATGTTACTTATAGTTTAAGAGGCAATATCGAAAATCTAGTTCTCACCGAAAACAGCGATCTTGATGGCACGGGCAATAATAGCGACAACCGCATCACGGGCAACGATGGCAATAACAAGCTCAACGGCGGTAACGGCGATGATGTTGTAACAGGTAATAGTGGTGACGATACTTTAATGGGTGCGAGCGGTGTCGATACCTTAAGCGGCGGACCTGGCAACGATAGCTTGATAGGTCATGGAGAAAGCGATCGCTTTCTCTATGACACTGGCAGCAGTTTCAGTGCGGCAGATGTGGGCCAAGATATCATTGCCGATTTTGATAAGACTGAGAACGACAAAATTGTTCTCGACAAGACAACCTTCGACAATCTCAGCAGCAGCACAGGGCTGGGTTTTAGTATCGTTGCCGAGTTCGAGGCAGTAACCAGCGATGCAGCAGCCGCTACTTCCGATGCGGCGATCGCCTACAACACCAACAATGGTAAATTGTTTTACAACCCTGACGGTAGTGCGGCCGGTTTTGGTAGCGGTGGTTTGTTTGCAACTTTAAGCAATGCCGCCCAACTGGAAGCTAACGATTTCGTGCTGCAAAGCTAGCGATCGCTCGTCTAACTAAAAACCAGGTTTCTGCGAGAAACCTGGTTTTTTTATTGTGAGTCAAACGGGAGCCTGAAGTAGCGATCGCTTAAACCCACATTCCGCCAGACCCCCATCAAAACCTAGCCACTGGACCTCGCCGCTTAAACAATAACCCCAAGGCTCAATAAAATGGCTAATAATACCCATGCGATCGCTGGGTGGAAGATGCCCTCAAATGTTGTAGTGTATCCCATGTTTTCCGGTCGTTTTTTGAAATAACTGTTTTATTGTCTGCTAGGCCTACGAGCGCGCCTGTTTCATTCCCAACCGAAAACTGCTTTCAAATCCCACATCCAATTACCTGAGATTTTTGGCCTGGCGAGCCTCCCACAAAATAGGAATCGTCACCCAAGCGATCGCCAAAATCAAAGCCAGTATCCCAAAGTGTGCCACCCAACGAACCAACTGTTCTAGGGAGACAATATTTCCCACAAAGAAGGATAAACTTACGATCGCTGAGGCCCAGACGCTTGCCCCTGCTGCGTTACACAATAAAAATTTCCAATAGGGCATTTGGGCTATTCCTGCCATGGGGCCTGCAAAAATCCGTAGCAAGGTAATAAACCGACCAAAAAATACTGCTTTAACTGCATTTTCGCTAAATTTTTCCTTGACTTCCATCAGTTGTTCTTCTTGGAAGCGGAAAATTTTACCCAAGGTTAACATAAATGGCCAGCCCGCCCATCTGCCCACCCAATACCCGCAGTTATCCCCAAATATTGCACCGGCTATAGTGCATCCTAAGACATACCAATAACCAAGCTCTCCGCTACCTGCGAGAAAACCTCCCACTAGAGTTATTGTTTCTCCTGGAAGCGGTATGCCTGCATTTTCTAAAGCTATTCCCACAAATACCGCCCAATAGCCGTACTGCCTAGCAATTTCCTGTATTGTTTCCAAAGATACAAATTCCACAGACCTTCTCCGTTAGGATTGTAAATATTTACGAACTTTTGTTTCTTTTTATAATGGCTCAATTTGGGCTGTTATGTCAATGCGCTCAGGCGATCGCGATCGCAATTTAGTAGGGTTCTGCTCCTCTAACCCTTACCCCACAGCTAGTTTATAATTAGTACGTCACTGGTCATAGTTGCATCTATTTAAGTTTTAGTCCTTTTCTTCTTTACGGTCTGAAGCTCAAAGAATTTTAATAAATGTTAAGGAAAAAGGGCAAAGCAGCCAGAAACTTTATTCTTCGTCTTTCTGTCTGGATTGTTAGGCCGGACAATATTACTTAATAGTTTACTTTTAGGAGGAAAAAAATTATGACTGCTATGGATTTTAACCGACATATTCTCCTCAAACCCCGTCGTCGGTTGGACGTTGAAACTGCAAATCTCCTCAGACAACAGTTTGCCCAAATAAAAGGCGATCGCTACCCAATTTGGGCTATCGACATGACTGATGTGGAATTTATGGATAGTTCTGGTTTAGGAACCTTAGTTTCTGCCCTAAAAATGGCTCGCCTGCAAGACTGCCGCTTGGTAATTTTTAACTTACAACCTACCGTTAGGTTAGTTCTAGAGATTAGTCAATTAGATAGGGTTTTTGAAATAGTCGATAGTTTAGATGCGGCAATCTCTCAAGAAGTTAAATTAGCTGCGTAAAAACACAAAAGCGCATCAATTTCAATAGACGAATTGTAGAAGTTGGGAACGCAAAACAGGAAATAGCCTACAGATTCTATAAAAAATTGAGTTGTGGCAACAATTGCGAAGGTTCCATCTCGAACAAATACCATGATGCCGAGCTCGATGGCAATTTGAAGTCAAGCTCGGCATTAAGTGTTTTAGATATTATTAGTTAACTCAAGCATTGCCCAAACTAGGCATATCTACAGAAGCTCCCGGACCCCTTTGTCCGAAGGAAGGCAGGTCCAGACCGTTACTGCGACGATTTCTGATGGCCAGACGATAGCTTACGCTTTGCAACTCCGCATGAAGCTGGCGGTTTTCCCGTTGCAGCATCTCCACCTGCCCCAGAACTTCCTTAAGGCGGTCGGCAAATTTCTGACGATAAACCTCTGGCAATTCTTGTACCACTTGTTCGAGCATTCCAGAGCGATCGGTAAGCTCTTGTACGGACTGACGCAGTTGGTGATTTTCTGAATCTTTCTGGGCTATTTGCTCTTGGTAAAAACTAACCTGTTCCTCTACGGACTGCAGTTGTTCGCGCAAACTCTGTATTGCAGAGCGTGAGCGATCGCTGGTAGTTTCAGCAGGGGGCAAACAGTTATTATTGCCCTTAACTAATCTAAATAGCTCTGCGGACAACTGGTGGACGAGTTGGTCGCGCATTTGTAACTCTCCATCGAGACGAGAGACTTCTGCTTGAAGCTCTTTCGATGTTAATTTTTTAATTTCGCTCACGATTACCCACAACTCCTATAATTATTTATTCTTTCAAGCAATCTTCCGGGTACTGAATCGGCAAGAAGTACCAAAAATATTTAACCATATTCTCAGCTTTCCATCGGCAAAGCAGGATTGGGGAAAAGGGTAGGCGGGTTGTCCCATATTGTCTTAATGGAACTTCCCTCTCTTTCCTTTTTTCCCCGCAGGGCCGCTGGTTATTCTGGCGAACCTTCTTCCGACTCTGGCGCTGTCTTCTGTATTTCTTGCTTAATGGTCATGTATCGAATTACTTCTTCGTCAATACGCATGGCCTTTTCTAACACTGCTATTTGAGTGGGAGGACCTTGATAGTTCATCTGGACGTAGATGCCATCCCGATGCTTGTTGATTTCGTAGGCCAAACGACGCTTGCCCCGAAGCTGAATTTCTAGATCGTAAGCTCCTTGTTCTTCGAGGAGGGTTTGATATTTAGCGATGGCCTGGTTGGTCTGTTCTTCGCTCAGGTCAGCGCGCAGGATGTACATGGTTTCGTAAACAAAGGGTTTCATGGAATTCAAATCTCCTTATGGACAATTTTGGCTTCTGCTACAGAAGCAAGGAGAAACAATTATAACCCACAAAAACACACAAACAAAGGCGGGAGAAGACCCGCCTCCTTTTATTTTTCTTTGACGAACAGGATAAATTTCGACCTTTTCTCAAAATCTGCCCTAGCGTACCTGCATATATACCGCATCGGAAATGCCGGGAATTTCTGCATATTGGCCTCTAATTGATTGAACCACTGCATAAACAAATGTTGCGAGTAGGCCGAGGAAGATCGTGTTGGAGATAGTTTCGACAATAAATGCCGACATTCCCCCCGACACAATACCGAGAATTAGCCCGCAGAGAATCAAAATAATATCTAAAAGAATTGCCTGCATGGCATTGAAACGAATAAAGTGGGATATATTTTCGTTTCTGATTACTAGAAAATACAAACCGAAGAAAACAATCAACTCGGCAAAAGGTATGGCTTGAAAAAGTTGAATCACTGGACTTAGTGGCAGTAAAATGAGGCTTAGAGGGGGAAATTCTCGAAACAAGTAACTGCCGTAAACTAAGCCTTCCACTAGGGGGAGTAGATAAGGCAGACAAGCAAAAATGCGATCGCGTGTGGTTGTGGTACCGCGCCAAGTCATAATTAAGTTCTCCTGAATCTGCGAGCTAAAAATTATTTACCAATAACTTCAGGATAGCGCAGCCCTAGCTGGATTTCTACCATCGAACGAGTCTATTGCTCTACTGAAGCTATCTGGAAACCCATTTCGCATTCATAGACCGATGCTTGGTTTTCCGATCGCTTGGCAACTGGATGGCCGCAACGCAGTTGGCCCTTTTTCCAACGGGGTTGACCGTGGCTATCTGCGAGCAAACAACTTTGACAAACCTTTTGAGGAGCAATAAGTTGATTTTCCATTAATATTACTAACATCCCTAACCTCCTAAATGCCCGTACTTTGCCTCTATTGTAAGCTGCTTTTACGAGACAAATGGCAAATTCGCTACATAATTTAACATTATTTTGGGGGATGGAGAATGGGTAATGGAGAATTAGCAATTAGCAATTAGCGATCTGCCCAATATTCAGAGCGATAATTATTGCTTATAACTGAGGTAATTCTATGCCGTTTATGACTTTTTCTAATCTTTCTCTTAAGCCATCCACCGTTTCTACTAAACCAGCTATTTTTCCGTAAGCTTCTACTAAACGTTCGCCTTCAACGTGGATTTCTTCTGTTGGGTAGTTTTGCATTACTTCCAACAGGGTAACTCGATCGTCCTCCCGGGCAGATAATACTAAAGCGGAACGCAAGGCTTCGCGGTTTGCCTCCCCAGAAGGAGTATGAATAATGTTACCAACTTTATCTAAAACAAATTCTCCTGGCAAACTGTTCAAGTTTCTCTCTAAAAATGTCGGACTAACTTTAATCGGTTTGGTTAAAGTTTGACGCACTGATTCTGGATTTTCTCCTGCTTTCCCCAGAAGAGCTTTCATATTAGAAGACATTTCTCCGGTTTCGACAAATGTTTCTAATTCGCTTATGGGGATATTAATTCTGAAAATACTGTACTTCAATACGACTTTTTCGGCAGCAAAGGCAGGGTTCGTTGAAAATAACCATACCAAAGTTAAAGGTAATAAGAGGCGGTAACGATTGAGCCAAAATTTAGAATTCATGGTTATAAGAAGGTATGAGCGATGGCTTGGGTGCGATAAAAGCATCTACCAAAAGCTACAAATATTCCGGGAAAATTTCTGAAGCTAGCTGCCTGCGGGAAATTGCTATTGGCGCTGGAGTTAGCTTGGGCTATATTCTTAAACGCTATAGCGATAAACCTGTTCCCGCAGGAAGCCAATAAACTAGAAAAGCTGACTGGGAGCACGTCAATGCATGAAGCGAACCAAAAACTTGCTGCTTTTTGTTAGTGGTTAGTTGTCAGTTGTTAGTTGGCAGAAAAAATTTATTTACAAAACTGACGTGCTCCCGGCAATCTCTTCTTCAAAGTCTTCAACAGATTTTAAGAATCTTTACGCAAATTAACAATTTTAAAGGGCCTTTTCTCCAAAAGTGGAGAAAAGGCCCTTGGTTTTTAAAGAGTTATTTATCAAAAAGGTCTTTATTAAGCTGACCCCTATTTATGGTAACGGTCAATATGAAACTGACCTCAATCGATCCCTGCTACTATTTGACACCATCTTTAATTTTATTTAAAACTTCTTAAGGTTTTCTTTAGATTTATAAAAGTTTGTGGCAAAATATGTAGATTTGCTTATTTATGTAAAGTTTTGTTACTTGGACTTAGAGGATCGATGTTGCATCCGCAAGGCTTCGCGAACTCTGGCTTTTTGTTCGAGGCGAAAGAGCCAGACCATTAAGGCTACGACTCCAATTTGTAAGCCAAAGTTAGGGAGGGCCGATTCCATATTGCGGCCGGCGGCTATTTCGGCTAGGAAAATAAATGCCCCAATGAAACCGGAGGCCCCGAGGGCTAGATAAATAAGTTGTCGCAGTCCGCGATAGGGGGCCTTGGCCTCTGCTTGGAGCCGGGCATATTTTTCGGGGCCTATTTTGGGGTTGCGGGGACGGTTGTTTGGGTTGGGATTGGACATGGCGGGAATTCCTGGGGTTGATTTGGGTTAGTTTGGGAGCGATCGCCCAGATGGAAAGGAACAAACAAGAGAGCGAAGCCTGATTTTAATTACAGATAATAATGTTTTCACTAACACACAAGCAAACTAAAGTCAAGACAAGATGCATTTCTTTACAAAAGCTTTAAAATAGCTGCTGGGGAGTAAAAAGCCCATAAGGGGTGATACCGCTAGCACAGGCGCTAATTTGCCTTTAGTTGACCTGTCTGGAGGATTATATTGTTTCAATAAAGTATGGCAAAAAGGGTTGCAATCTCAAAAAAGAGTAGCTATGGTAAAAACACCAAGCAATGCTTCAATCCGAGTTACCTACTCGCCAACCGCCGTTTGAAGCGGTGTAAAAACAAACTAAAGTTCAGCAGATTTGCTGATGCGGTGAGAGAGGAAACTGGGTTATGATTAAAGAAGGCAAAAAGAGAAAGGCAGGCAAAGCCTACTGAAATCTCTTCCTAAAGTAGAAAAGTTAAAGTATTAAAAAAACAAAGGAGGATAATTAAAATGAAAACGATTTTATCGAAAGTATTGGGTGCTTCTTTAATGAGTGTTGGGTTGGTTGCCGCATCGGCTACAGATGCTTTTGCAAACGGACAGACAGGTCAAACCTGCGATGTTAATAATATCTTCAGCAGCGCATTAACTGCCGATGATTGTAAGGGTTCTTTTGGTGGAAATGATAAAAAAAGAGATGTCGCCGCTCTGTTTCAAGATCTTTATGATAACGACGCATCGGTTACCCTTTCCAATAAATTAGACGCTTCGAGTGGTAGTACCGATTGGTTTAAAATAACTAATAATGGTGCCGGGAACGAAGGTCAAATAGAGTTCTTGAAAGACATCGACTACAAATTTAGCTTTGTGTTAAAAGCTAGCAATACCTGGAGTTCTTACTTCTTTGATGGCATCGAAGAAGGTACAGTACTTGACTTTACAACCGCCGGTGTTTCTCAGAACGGAAATGGCGTTGCAGCAGGTCTCTCTCACGCAACGTTGTATGTTTCTGACATAGAAAGGGTTATTCGCGAAGAAAAAGATAAGGAACCTAAAGTCTATGTACCAGAGCCCAGTGCTATTGTTGGTTTAGCTTTCTTGGGCGGTGGAATGTTTCTTTCCCGTCGTCGCAAGTCTTCCTAAGAGCTAAAATCAACTGACGGGAAAGGGGGAAGTATTGGACGGTGAGAAAATTTGCAACCCGTCCGGGAAGCCCTTCTTTCCCAAAAGTTAAAGCCGATCGCCTTCCTCCTAAAGCGCTAGGCTGTAAAGAGGATGAGATTGAAGAAATCCACTGCTTTTCAAAACTAATGTTATCTGAATACGATTAATTTTTATGAATGACGATTAAAACTTTTCTGCCTTCACCAGACCCGGTTTCTTAAAGAAATCGGGTTTTTTAATGGGATGGCATCGGTCCAAAAAAAGGCATTTTTGTTTCTGGCCCTCGAAGAGATCGTCTTTACAGAAACTTCATCAAACTTCTGCCAATCTTTACATAAACTTCATATATTTTAGAGTTATCTATGGTTATAATGATGCTATCAACAAAAAAATTAATTTGGGTGGTAACAACACATGAAAACAACTAAAGTTCTGACTAGCACCTTCGTTCTCGGTTCATTATTATTAGGCGGGTTGGCACCTGCGGAAGCTGCCAAGCTGGTTCGTACTTGGGATGTTGGGGCGGCTGTTTCTGATGGTGTCTATAACATGGCAGGACACGATCACGTTACCTGGCTGCCCCATTTACCCGGGGGAGATAGCTATTTTATCGCCGACGGCGACATAACTTTTAACGAATACAATGATGGGACTGCTAATTTATTTGGTTCGGTTGTTGGCAAAAACAATGCCAGCGAAAAATGGGACTTTGATGTTTGGTTCGAGGGAGCTTCACCCCAAGCAGGAACCGGCGGTCCGAAGAAAGAACTAAAAAGCTCGGCTTATGCGCCCAACGGTCCTGTTGATACCGATAGTTGGTACTACTACGACTTCCATAGCACCAAAAGTTCAGTATTTACCGGAGTTGCCGGCTCTTTCTACGATGGAAAAACGATCTCCATTGATGATGTTACCGGTGGTGAATCTTTAGTTCAAGTTGGCGAAGGGGCTAATGGTAAGAACACGAATATGGGCTTGTCCACCTGGTTTAACTACGACGGAGATTACAAAACATCTGGAAACCAGCACGGTGATTTTAATATCGATCTAGTAGAAGTTCCCGAACCTGCCGCTATGAGTTTCATGGGTCTTGCGCTATTAGGTTTAGGTGCTTCTCAATTAAAGCGTAAAAATAATAACTAATCTTTTCTCTACGAGATTCAAAGTTAAAAAAAGACAGGTGGAAACACCTGTTTTTTTATTGGTCGATATTGACTCTGGGGCTGAAACCTCAAGAAACCTGGTTTTTCAAAAAACCGGGTTTGCTGCTTTCTGGGGGATATAATTCCATTGCGGCGATCGCCCATATTGGTTCGCCAGCAGCAAACAGTTCAGCAGAGAAAAAGTATGACTATCGAGCAATTAAACGCCGATTACGGTATAGCAGGCCAACTCAAGTTCGTAGAGGGAAAAGGCGGTTTTCCTTTCATAGAAATCCATAGCCCAAAGGCCAAAGCTTCCATCTCCGTCTATGGGGGACAAGTTCTCTCTTTCCAGCCTGCCAACGAACCGGAAGACTTGATGTTCCTCAGCGAGAATGCCTATTATCAGGAAGGAAAAGCCATCAAAGGAGGCGTCCCGGTCTGCTGGCCTTGGTTCGGACCGGACCCCGAAGGTTTGGGTCGTCCCAGTCATGGCTTTGTCAGGAATCGCTTGTGGAATGTTTTGGCAACGGAAACGACTGCCGAGGGGGAAGTTAAGGTAAAACTGGGACTGGCGGAGACTGCCGAGACGCGAGAAATTTGGCCTCAAGCCTTCGAGGTGGCGATGGAGATTTCGGTGGGAGATTCCCTGACTGTGGAATTGATAACTCGCAATACGGGCGTTCGCGAAGCGTTGCGGATGCAACATCGCGCTTTTTCCATTACCCAGGCACTCCACACCTATTTCAATGTAGGAGATATCGATCGAGTCAAGGTTCTGGGTTTGGAAGAGATCGAGTACGTCGATAAAACAGACAACGGCGCGAAGAAGACCCAGAAGGGTGCGGTCACAATTTCTTCAGAAGTAGATCGCATCTACACGAACGTACCAAACGAGCTTGTTATTGAAGATGCTGCTTTGGGTCGTCGAATCCTAATCTCTTCTACTGGCAGTAAAACCGCTGTAGTTTGGAATCCTTGGGTTGAGATTTCTGCGAAAATGGCAGATTTGGAGGATGAAGATTACAAGCGCTTGGTCTGCGTGGAGACTGCTAATGCTGCTGAGGATGTAGTGGAAGTTCCAGCGAGTAGCGAGTATCGTTTGGTGGCGAATTATAGAATTGAGCGGTAGCGACAGGCATTCTTCCGCGTCCTACTAGAGCATCTAGATTAAAAATGTGGGTAAAGCAAAAGTTCGTAGTAATCGCTTTAGCGATTTATATAGATGAATCGCTAAAGCGATTACTACAAGCTAGCCTACGGTGGGGGGAAGGGGACAGGCGAGACGCCTGTCCTACGGTGGAGGAGGATTT
>JAXHVR010000033.1:0-13848 GCA_034189005.1 Cyanobacteriota bacterium
ACTCACCCGTCCGCCACTAATTTATTTCCCGAAAGAAATAAATCCGTTCGACTTGCATGTGTTAAGCAGACCGCCAGCGTTCATCCTGAGCCAGGATCAAACTCTCCGTGATGCAATAGTCGTTTCATACTATTGCTAGATAAGTTTGTTTTTGTTGTTAATTAGAGTCCAGCTTTTTTTCAGCTTTCCTCGTCATTAGAGTCCAGCTTTTTGGCTTTTCTCGTTTGTTAATTTTTGTAACGAGGTACTTTAGCTATGTGCTTTCCAACTATTCTTTTTTCTAGGTTCGGTTGCGTTTGGGTTGTTTGTTTTTCAACCCGCGCATTTACTAATCTAGCAACACTATCTTGAACTGTCAACCCCTTTTTCAAAAAAAATCCAAAAAAGTTTTTTTGCAATCTTCACAACCCTTGAATTTATTAGCTTGTAGCTTTTGAAAAAAGTTTTCAAATTTATAAAAAACTCATATATAAAAGGGCCATTTAGGGGAAGATACCGGATACTGAGGGCCATTTAAAGGGCGTTTCAATAGAAAAAAGGCCATAGAGATGAATGTAGGCATTTTTTTTAAGTTATGAAGTGTTGGCCTTGTCTGTATCCAGGCCACTAATGAGTTGTAAATTATTAGTGGCCTTAGTTGGTGTGGAGCAAAGACAAGAACTAGGCCCATAGCAATCCCAAACAGGTTGTGAAAAATAAGCCAGTGGGAGTTGCGGCGATCGCCTTGGGGCCGGGCAGCGGCCCTAACGGCATCCTATATTGGGCAGCGAATCATTAACGATCGCTATAAATAGATATTGACTTACTTTCTTTCTTAGGTACGGGGTTGGAATTATGGAAAAAAGCCCATAACCTAGAAATAGCCCAACGATGTTATCTTGGGTGCAGTTGGTCCACGAAACTATGAGGCAAGGAGCTAATGAAAGATCTAGCTTGCATTGCTATTGGCATTAATCAATATAAATTCCTCGAACCTTTGAGTTATGCCGAACAGGATGCTGAAGCACTCTACACTCTATTAATAGAAGAAGCTGGTTTTGCGCCAGATCGGTGTTCGTTGTGTACTGAAAAGGGGCCACAAAACCAAGGTCAAGCGACATATCCGAGTCGTGACAATATACTCAATCTAATAGAAAGCTTAAGCCAGAATAAAATACAAGGTGGCGATGGATTGTGGTGTTTTTTTAGCGGCTATGGGTTCAACTACAAAGGAGAAGATTACTTAATGCCGATAGATGGCCTGATGTCTGAGGTTGAGGCTACAGGAATATCTGTAAAAACACTCATGGAGCGGTTGAAAAAGGCCCCGACGAAGAGATTCTTACTTCTGCTGGACATCAATGGCAGCCAAAATCCAACGATCGATGAGAGGATTGGCATTAATACAGTCGAGCTGGCTAGGGAAATGGAAATTCCGATGATACTTTCTTATAACTCAAGCCAACTTGCCAGGGAAACTTCTGCACTCCGTCACGGTTTTTTTACTGCGGCCCTGCTAGAGGGGTTGGGCTCTGGAGATTGCACTACTTTAGAGAGTTTAGAAATTTTCTTGAGCGATCGCTTGAACGAACTACGCGATCGCCACTTACGACCGGAGCAAAAACCTTTAATCGTGGTTAACCCATCTGAAAAAACCGATTCTGTAATTATGGCCGCGAACCCACGGCTTAATGGGGTGGCTTCGGTACATAAAGCAGATATTATTGCTTCTAATAAAGCTTCAACAATGCTCAATCCTAGCGGCACTGATAAGGTATCTGAGCCTAACCGCGAGGTCTTAGCTCCATCGATGACCGATGAACAGCAAGATAAAAATGATATTAGGTTTGAAACAAATAAGCTGTCCACTATAGAGAAACAAACAATGTCTCAAAATACTACTCAACCAGTTGGCTCTGACAAATCCTTTCTCCAAAAGTTGATTCTAACGAGTTGCGGGGTGGCCGTGGTTCTGCTGGCGGGCGTTATTATGACTAATAAGTCAGTATTGCTAGGCCAACAAACAGAAGGTGAAAGCTTGAGTGCAGATCCAGGCTCTACCCCGACACCTGCAATCCCTTTTGATGAAAATTCAGCCTTCAATACTGCCACTGAAGAAGTCTCTTCTTTGACCCAGAGGCAGGATCCAAGTCTGTCAACGGATAGCCAAATACTTTTGTCTGAAGCAAGAACTTCACTGGGAGGAATTTCTGCTTCTAGTTTTAGCGAGGCCATTGCTAAAGCATCTGAGATTAAACCTAACGACCCTCTTTTTGTAGAGGCCCAGCAAGAAATAGAACGTTGGAGCTGGACTATTTTAGATATAGGGAACGGGCGGGCCCAACAGGAGAATTATAACGGTGCGATCGCTGCAGCTCGCCTAGTGCCGGATTTTGCGCCCGTTTATGAAAATGCCCAACAGGATATTGCTGAATGGGAACCATTAGCGCAGCAGTTGAAGGTAAATCAGGCTCTACTGGCTGCTGCCAAAGCACTGATAGAACCCGGACAGGCTTCTTCTTATAATAAGGCCATCGATAAAGCAAGAGATGTTCTTCCTGATATGCCTGGATATGAAGAAGCTCGACAGTTAATTGCCAACTGGAGCGATACTATTTTTAATATTGCTCTATTACGAGCTGAGAGAGGAAATTTTAGCGAAGCAATTCGGGCCGCTGAGTTAGTTCCAGCAGCTACGCCAACTTATGAGACGGCTCAGAAAGCAATTGCTGATTGGAAAATCAAACAGCGAACTCAGGAAAAAACTTAACTATCGCTCTGGATTTAGGAACTTACAAATAAATAGATCGTAAAACTAGGGCAGATAGATAGGATGGACGGTTGTCCGTCCTATTTTTTTGCTGTCTAGTCAATTAACAATTGAGTCAGAGGTGTCTGCGATCTGGGTATCCTTAGATTCCTCTTTTCCCACTACTGATTTTATGAAGGTTCTTCTTTGCGACTCGATCTAAGTCCTAGTAGGCTGTAATTCTGTTTTCCATGGCTCTACTTCCAGTTAAACTGGAGCGCGAAACCGAAGCAAAACTGGCTCGCGATCGCCAGAACGATCGCGCTTGCTTTAACTACTCGTTATGTACTGTGGCCATCTGCAACGAAACAGAATTTATCTTGCGTCGTACAGCAATATACTCCATAGGCCGAAAACGGAATTTATCGATCTGTGGAGTATATGAACTGCTCCGATAATCGCCATGCAAAAGCTGGTAACTTAAATAACGCGATCGCCCTTCCTCAAGGAAAATTAATTGTTGTCTTAGATACGAATTTTCTTTCCACAAAACAACTTTGCTCCATGGCTATATCGAGATTTTTAAATAAACAAAACACTTTTTTTCAGAAAATAACCAAAATTGAATAATTTTGAACTTAATATTAAATCTATGGTTAATAGACCTCTTGCAAAAATAAAGACGGGGCAAAGCTTATGGACATAAAAACCTCTGGTTTTCAACAAAAATTGTCTCCCAAATGCTTTGCCCCTACATAAAAATCGAATTATGCAAGAGGTCTAATTTCTAAATAGACTTGCCTTCTATGGATAAACACCAAGAATAAACCTTACAAAAAGCAGATTGCTTCGGGCAGATATAGTAACCGACTCGCGTTTTTTGCTTCATTTCCAAATGGAAATGGAGCCCGTGGCTGTGGCTTCTTGACAAAAAATAGAAGATATGTTAATAAGGAATGCCTAGATAAAAGTTTTAGCAATGCTAGGATCGGGTTTTTGTTGGAGAAGATTCTGTGTAGACCGTTTTCAGAAAGAAGAGGACAATGAGAAAATACTACGAGAGCGATCGCTCCACAGTGACAATAGATGCCGAAAATGGATATTTTTTGCATGGCCAAGGCTCAATGGTTAAAATCTAGGTAAAATAAATAACAACGGCCAAAAAGTAAACCCCCCTTTAAGCATACTAGGACTCCATATTGCTATGACCCAAGCTCTGCTTCAATCCGAAGAATTTGACAACACCTTGGCAAAGGTGCTAGAAAAAGGTTGTCTTAGCATGGGGTGGGATTACGCCGAGGCTTATGTCCTCAATGCTGACACCACGAAAATAAAATGCAGTCCAGTGTGGTACGGACGGCCAGACATTGGAGACAAATTAGCTAAATTCCACACTTTGAGTGAAAAAGAAACATTTCCACCGGGCTTATGCCTGCAGGGTTGGCTCTGGATTAGCAAAAAGCCCCAGTGGCAAGAAGATCTAACTGCCTTGCCAAAGACCGTTTATAGGCTTGCCAAAGAAGCGGAGATAATTGGTCTAAAAAGTGCTTTGGGAGTACCTATTTTAGCTAACAATACTGTTATTGCTGTATTGCTATTTTATAGCCAAAATATTCGTAAAGAAGAACGAGAACTAATAGAGTTGATTTCTGCTGTGAGTAATCTGGGTGCTATAATTTTTAGTAGTTCAGTGTCAAAAGAAAATTGCTTGGAGCAGCAAAACAATTTTAGATGGCTTCGGGAAGAACATTTAGATGCTATAACAATTTTAGACAGCAAAGGAAACATTCTTTATAATAGCCCTTCTTTTGAAACAGTCTTTGGGGATAGCCCTGAAGCATTGGTAGGGAAAAATGCTTTTGAATTTATTCATCCCCAGGATTTATCATCTGTAAGGGATTCCTTTACAGCGATAAGAGAACGCCCTGAAATAACTAAAACTATAATAGCTAGAATTCGTCACGGTAAAGGTCGTTGGCGAAGGTACAAAATGGAAGGAAAAGGCTCGGAAAAAAGCTCGGGAGTAGAACAAATAATCGTACATAGCCGCGAGATATTTGAGGGTGAAAAAACAGAAACAGCAATGGGGGGAGAAAAGCAATTTTCTGAAATGCTAATCGATAGCAGCGTTGACAGCATAATTGCTTTCGATCGCAAATATCGCTACACGCTCTGGAACAAAGCAATCGAAAAGTGGTCTGGCATAAGTCGGAATGAAGCGATTGGTAAATCGGCTTTTGAAATATTTCCTTTATTACCAGAAGAAAATTGGGAATACGAATTTTTTAATGCAGCTTTAGCAGGAGAGACAAGAAAAGTCGAGGATCGAAGCTACATTATCCCAGAAACGGGAAAGGAGGGATTTTTTGAGGGACACTATTCACCTCTGAAAAATGAATTAGGGACAATAGAAGGCGGGCTAATTATCCTGCGCGATACCACAGCTCGAAAGCGCTCCCAATTAGCACTAGAAAAAAGCGAGGAAATCGTACGTTTGTTTGTAGAATATACGCCCCATGCGGTAGCTATGTTCGATCGCCAAATGCGCTATTTGGTAGCGAACCGTCGTTGGTTGACGGAAAACGACTCTGAATTAACAGAGGAAGAAATTATAGGCCGCCCTCACTACGAAATATTTCCCGAAGGAGGCGATCGCTGGAAAAAAATCCACGAGGCAAGTCTTGCTGGAGTAGGAGAAAAATGCGAAGAAGAACTAATAACTAGGGCGGACGGTTCCCAAAAATGGGCTAGATGGGAAATTAATCCCTGGCATAAAAGCAATGGGGAAGTAGGTGGCAGCATTCTGGTAGTAGAAGCAATTAGCGATGTTGCATCCGCAACGCTTCGCGAACGCAAAGAGACTCAAAAACAACTGGCCGAAGTCAATACTAAATTGCAACAAGTTCTGGATGCAGCAACAGAAGTGGCTATTATCGCTACCGATGCAGAGGGAACGGTGACAGTATTCAACTCGGGGGCTGAGAAAATGCTAGGTTATGAAGCATCGGAGATAGTAGGCACTCGAAATATGACTTTCTTTCACTTGCCCTCGGAACTGACAGAACGGGGCAAAGAAATGACCCAGCAGGTGGGGAGAACGGTGGATGGATTTGATGTTGTAGTACACTGGCAACGTCAAGGAATTTTTTCCCCTAGAGAATGGACGTATTTGAGAAAAGACGGAACTCATTTGTTAGCGAATTTAGTGGTGACAACTACGCGAGACAGCGAGGGGAAACTGGCGGGATTTCTGGGCATCGCTACGGATATCACGGAACAAAAACAGACAGACAGAGAACTAAAAGAAGCCGAAGCAGCAATTAGGTCTCTTTATCAAGTAGCTTCGGATCCGAAACTAAACTTCGATCGACGCTTGCAAAGACTGTTGGCAATGGGGAGGATGCGGTTTAAAACAGAAATAGGTACTCTCTCCCGTATAGAAGACGATCGCTACTACATAATAGCAGCACAACTGTCACCGGGATTTCCTTTTTCTATTAATGCGGGAGATTCTATCGAACTCAGACAGACGTTTTGTAGCGAGACGATAAAAACAAAGGAACCAATTAGCTTCGAGGCGGCGGGTAATTCTGAGTGGAAGTCCCATCCAGCTTATTCGACCTTTTTTAAGCTAGAAGCTTATATTGGGGTGCGAGTTATGGTAGAAGGAAAGGTTTATGGAAGTTTGTGCTTTTCGAGTCCCCATCCGAGCGACCGAGATTTTAAGGCAAGCGATCGCCAATTTTTAGAGCTGATGGCTCAATGGGTGGGCAACGAAATCGAACGGCTCGACTCAAAAGAAGCCTTAGAGCGGCAAATTCAACAGGCGATGCTCCAAAAGCGACTTACAGAAGAAATTCGCTCGACTCTCAATAGCGAACAAATATTCCAGAGCGCAGTTAACCTCACCGGAGAAACTTTCGGAGTCAATCGCTGTCTGATTTATAACTACGTTACCGAACCGGTCCCCGAACTTCCGTTGGTAGCGCAATATTTACAAACGGGTTATCAATCTATGGAGGGGATGTCGGTGCCGGTGCAGGGGAACCGGCAAGTAGAGGAATTGTTGGGGCAAGAAAGAGCGATGGCCCTGGAGGATGCCCACTGCCATCCGATGATTATGGCTCAATCGGATATGTGTTGCTTGGTAGAGTTAAAGTCAATCTTGGCAGTACGAACTTCTTACAGAGGGGAACCAAATGGAGTAATGGTATTGCATCAGTGCGATCGCCAACGTCGTTGGAGTAGGGAAGAAATAGAATTACTCGAATCGGTTGCCGCGCAAGTGGGAATTGCCCTGGCACAAGCTTGTTATGTAGAAAGGGAAAAACAACAAAGCGTCGAACTCAAAAGCGAAAACCTAGAGCTAGAAAAAGCAAAACAAGAGGCAGAAACAGCTAATCGAGCCAAAAGCGAGTTCTTAGCGATGATGAGTCACGAGATTAGAACTCCCATGAACGCGATCGTGGGGATGACAGGACTGTTACTGGATACAAAACTGCAGTCAGACCAACGAGATTTTGTAGAAACTATCCGCAACAGCAGCGATACTTTGCTGACTATTATTAACGATATTCTTGACTTTGCTAAAATTGAGTCGGGCAAACTAGAGTTAGAAGAGCAACCTTTTAATCTGCGAAGGTGCGTAGAGTCGGCTCTAGATTTAGTGGCTTCTGTTGCCAGCGCTAAGGGTTTAGAATTAGCTTATCTGATCCATCCGCAGACTACGGAAGCTATTGTAGGAGATGTAACTCGATTGCGACAAATTTTAGCAAATTTACTGTCTAATGCTGTAAAGTTCACGGAAGAGGGCGAGGTAGTCGTATCAGTAGTTTCGAGAAAGGATCCGGCAAGCGAAGGCTTAACGCTTAACGGAGAACGGGGAATGGAGAAGATAGAATTTGCTGTTAGAGATACGGGAATTGGAATCCCACCTGAGCGTCTGGAGCGACTTTTTAAACCTTTCTCTCAAGTAGATGCTTCTATGACTCGCAAGTATGGGGGGACTGGATTGGGCTTGGCTATTAGCAAGCGTTTGTGCGAAGCAATGGGGGGGGGGATGTGGGTGGAAAGCGAGGCAGGAAAAGGAACGACTTTTCATTTTAGTATCAAGGCAAGGGCTACAGAAAAGGATGGAGAACTTGACCTGCAAGTGCCTCGGCCGGAGTTGAGAGAAAAACGGCTGTTGGTTGTGGATGATAATGGGACTAACCGCAAAATACTCAGTTTGCAAGCTGATTCTTGGGGTATGGAGGTAAAGGCTGTTGATTCGGGTGCGGCAGCTTTGAAATTGCTGCGGCAAGAAACGGATTTCGATTTGGCGATTTTGGATATGCAGATGCCAGAGATGGATGGTTTGAGTCTGGCGGTACAAATTCAATCGATGTCCGGGTATAAAAAGTTGCCTTTGGTGATGCTGAGTTCGGTGGGCAAGCTAAGTTCGGAAGAAGTGGGGGATCGAGCATCTTTTGCTGCTTTTTTGAGCAAGCCGATTAAGCAATCTCAACTTTATGAAGTGTTAGTTTCTGTTTTGGCTTCGCAACCAATTTCTATGAAGTTTCAAAAGAACGATCGCAAACCTCTATTCGATCGCCAGTTGGGCTCGGAGTTTCCGTTGCGGATTTTGGTGGTGGAAGATGTGGCTGTCAATCAGAAGGTGGCTGTGCTTTCGCTGGAGAGGCTGGGGTATCGGGCTGATGTGGCTAATAATGGGATAGAGGCGTTGGAGGCCGTGCGCCGCCAGCATTACGATTTGCTTTTTATGGACGTTCAGATGCCGGAAATGGACGGTCTGGAAGCGACGCGGCGAATTTGTAAGATGTTCGATCGCGTATTGCGACCTTGGATTATTGCGATGACTGCTCATGCTATGGAGGGCGATCGTCAGGAGTGTTTGGAGGCGGGAATGAATGACTATATTAGCAAGCCGGTGCGGGCCGAAGCCTTGATGATGGCTTTGTCTCGTTACAAGGAGCAGAAAAAATTGGAGAAGATGTACGATCTCTCTACAACGGAGATCGAGGTTAAGGAAAAAAGTCGCCCTTCAGCTATGGAAACTGAAGATGCTTTTTTGGAAGAAAGGGCTGCTGTAGATTCTGAGGTCGAGAGCAAGGCAAAGGTTATGGAAAATGGAAACAATTTGAAACAAATTACAGGGGAGACACCAGCCATGGCGATAAAAAGGGAAATAGCTGTTGTAACTAATCCGTCAACGGTCAAAGAGAATGGGACTGCGTCGGAACCGGAGGTGGAAAATTCTATGAATGGCAATAAAGAGCGATCGCCAACTCCAGAGCGTAAAAAATGGCAGCCATTGACGGTTGCGGCCATCGACGAGCAGGTGTTTGACAGTCTTAAGGAGGAAGTTGCTGGAGGAGATCTAGAAATTTTAGCGGAGGTGATCGATAGTTATTTAGAAGAAGCTCCTCCGAGAATAAAGGCGATCGCTTCATCAGTAGCGGCCCAAGATGCTGTGGCATTGCGCAATTGCGCTCACGCTCTCAAATCCCTCAGTCTGACTATGGGGGCTACTGCTTTGGCGCAACTGTGCGGCGAACTCGAAGCGATGGGACGGGTGGGCACTACTGCCAGCACGGAAGAACTGATCGCACAATTGGAGCCTGAGTATCAAAGAGTTGTCTCTGTTTTAAAAGTTAAACATCCCAGGTGGCAAAATGATTAAAACTGACTTTTGGAGCAAACCTCCTCTGATTTTGGTTGTTGATGATGAAAGAACTTTGCGACTGGTACTGCGTCGGGTGATGCAGCAGGAAGGTTATGAGGTTGTTGAGTCAATGGATGGAGAAGAAGCTTTAAAGGTTTGTCAGCAGAAGGATCCAGATATGATTTTACTGGATGCGATGATGCCGGGAATGGATGGCTTTACTTGCTGCGCTGAATTGCAACGGCGACTGGGAGAAGATTGCCCGCCAGTTTTGATGATTACCGCTCTAGATGACGGACCATCTGTTGACTTGGCTTTTAAGGTGGGGGCGACGGATTACATTACTAAGCCGATTCATTGGCCTGTTTTGCGCCAGCGAGTGCGTCGCTTGTTGCAAACTCAGTGGGCGATGAGTCAGTTACGGCAACAAGTTGAACGAGAGCGACTGTTAACGGAACAGCAGCGAAAATTAACTGAAGATTTGGAGAAGGCAAATGAGGAGTTGCACCGTTTGGCTTCTGTGGACGGGTTGACTGGGATTGCTAATCGTCGATATTTTGATGGTTATTTGGAGCGGGAGTGGAAGCGGGCGGCGCGGCATCGTTTTCCTCTGTCTATGATTATGTGCGATGTGGATTTTTTTAAGCTTTATAACGATACTTACGGACATCAGGCGGGGGATGATTGTCTTAAGTTAGTGGCTGATGTTATCGGTCGCAATCTCAAGCGTCCTACGGATTTACTGGCTCGTTATGGTGGGGAAGAATTTGCGCTTGTTTTACCGGAAACTCTTCCGGAAGGGGCGGTTTATGTGGCGGAGCATATTTGCCAAGAGTTACGGGAAAGAGCCATTCCACATCAGGGTTCGCGGATTAGCGATCGCGTTACTCTAAGTTGTGGTGTTGCTACGATAGTTCCCAAGAATGAGTCTAATCTCAGGGAGTTGATTAAAACTGCCGATATGGCCCTTTATCAAGCCAAACAACAAGGTCGCGATCGCGTTGTTTTTAAATCTTGTTCTTAATTGTTAGCTTTTATTGGATTTATGAATTATTTGGCTCATTTATTTTTGGCGGGGAATTCTCCTGAATCTCGCATTGGCAATCTTTTGGGTGATTTCTTAAAGGGTAATTTAAAACAATACGAATCTGTTTACTCTCGCGAGATTATGGAGGGAGTTCAAACTCACAGAATGGTGGATAGTTTTAGCGATCGCAACCAGATATTTCTCCAAAGTAAGCGGCGCATCAGTCAAACTAATCGACGCTTTGCTGGCATTATTATCGATGTTTGTTACGACCATTTTCTCGCTAAACATTGGGGGCTATTTTCCGAACTAAATTTGAAAAGTTTTATTGAGGATGTTTATCAAATATTGGCAGACCATCAAAAATTTTTACCTATCAAATTGCAGGGAGCTATTCCTCGAATGGTTGCTGAAGATTGGCTCGGTTCTTATAAAACTATCGAAGGAATTAGTTTGACTTTAACCAGAATAGGACGACGATTTAAGAGGAGTAATTATTTAGTTAATGCGGGAGAAGAACTGATAAATAATTATTCTGAAATAGAGTCTGATTTTTTGATTTTCTTCCCACAGTTGATTAATTTTGTCGAGCAAATTAGTTGTTAGTTGTTAGTTGTTAGTTGTTAGTTGTTAGTTGTTAGTTATTAGTTGTCAGTTGTTAAAAAATTTTGTTTGCATTCCCTAACTTGCTAACGTTGTTAGTTGAGTGAGTGCAGTTGTCTTTTTGCAAATATTAAATGCGCCCTTAATTAATTATTAATTATTAATCGTTAATTATTAATTATTAATTATTAATTATCATCATCTGAGGGCATTACTACCTCTACTGGTTCCAATTCCTTGCGAGGTAGAGGTTTTATTTTGCTGCCAAAATCTAGGGTAGAAAATAGAGGCAAAATTTCGTTGCTAAAAGCCTCAGCAGCTTTAGAACGGTAGCGATTGGGATTATAAATTAAGGATAGGACTCGATTGACTACGATCGGGTCGATTTTAACTGTAGTAAGTACCCCTATTTGCAACTCTTTTTCTATGGCTGAAACGGACACAAAAGCTACTCCCAAACCGGACTGGACGGCGTTTTTAATTGCTTCTATGGAATTTAGCTCCATCTCGACTTTCAAGCGGCGGCTGTCAATACCGCTGCGAGAAAGTATGTGGTCGATGACTTTGCGAATGGTAGATTGGGAATCGAGAGTTATGAACTTCAAATTATAGAGTTCTTCTTTTTCGATCGTCTCCTTCTCGGCTAAAGGATGAGATACTGGCAGAATTAAAGCCAGTTCGTCCACGGCGTAAGGGATTATTTCCAGAGACTCTTGGAGTTCGGGAGGAACTTCTCCGCCTACGATCGCTAAATCTATTTGGCCATTAGCGACGCTCCAAGCTGTACGACGGGTGGAGTGGACGTGAAGTTGTACGGCAACTTCGGGATATTTTTCCCGAAACATCCCGATGGTGCGGGGCAGCAGATAAGTCCCAGTGGTCTGAGAGGCGCCCACAATTAAAGTTCCACCCTGGAGGTTTTGTAAATCTTCGATGGCGCGACAGGTTTCTTGGCAGAGGGAGAGTATTTTTTCGCCGTAGGTAAGGAGTAAATGTCCCGCTTCGGTGAGTTGGGCCCGGCGGCCTCCACGGTCGAATAGGGGTACGTTTAACTGTCGCTCTAAGTTTTGCACTTGCAAGCTAACTGCGGGCTGGGAGACAAATAGGCTGTCGGCGGCCCGTTTGAAACTGCCTTCAGCAGCGATCGCTCTGAGAATGCGCAATTGGTCTAAGGTGAAAGGTAGCTCGGACATATTGTTAAATCTCTGTTGGGAGAAAAGAACTTGGGAATTTACGCTTTGGGCGTTCCTCAAGGTTATTTCAATCCCTAATAGGGATTTGGTACGGTCTCGCTTTGGCCTCCTTCTTTTTCACAATTATAGATCGCAGCGCGCGCGTTAATCGAGAGCGGGGGTACCTGATAATAATGAAGAACGCTATTAGTTAATTGTTGGGATCGATTGTCTGTAACAACTATGTTTTATGAATGGCTCACCCCCAGCCACTGGGTAATTTTGGGGTTATTGCTAATTTTTGCAATAGCTCATAGCGGTTTGGCTGCTTTGCGTCCCTGGGGCGAGGCGAAAATTGGCCATCGACTCTATCGCGTTTTGTTCGCTCTAGTCAGCTTACCACTGGCAGTGGTTCTAATTGTTTATTTTTTTAATCACCGCTACGATGGCTTGCAACTTTGGCAAGTACAAGGAGTCCCTGCGGTCCAACCTACTGTTTGGGTTCTGTCGGCCATTTCGTTTTTGTTTTTGTACCCCTCTACTTTTAATCTCTTGGAAATAGCGGCTATCCAAAAGCCGGAAGTCCATCTCCACGAAAGGGGCATTATTAGAATTACTCGCCATCCTCAGATGGTGGGGCAGGTTATTTGGTGCGTTGCCCATACTCTCTGGCTTGGCACTAGCTTTACTTTACTAACTTCGGTGGGGTTGGTTTTGCACCATTTGTTTGCTGTCTGGCATGGCGATCGCCGACTTCGGGCCAAATATGGGGAGGCTTTCGACCGCTTGAAGGCTCGGACTTCTGTTGTTCCTTTTTTGGCGATCGCTCGCGGGGATCAAACTTTGGTTCTCGGGGAATTCTTTCGTTGGGCCTATTTAGGCGTGGCCTTTTTTATCTTGCTTTTATGGCAGGCTCATCCTTTATTAATTCGTGCAACAAGTAACGTTCCTTGGTAGCATGATCCCATAAGAATAATAAAAAACAATTAAAAACTGAGGGTTCTTCGTGTTATCCGTTAACGAGTCCAACTTTAAACAAGAGGTGTTAGATGCCTCTACTCCTGTTTTAGTCCATTTTTGGGCCCCCTGGTGCGGCCTCTGCCACATGATTGTTCCACAATTAGTTCGGTTTCAAGCTGAATGGGATGGTCAATTAAAGTTGGTGGGGGTTAATGCGGACGAAAGTTTAAAATTAGCGAGTACCTATCGTCTTAAAACTTTGCCTACGATCGTCCTTGTGGATGGGGGCGAAGTGCTGCACCGATTAGATTGTTTTTTGGGCAGAGAAGATTTGCGCCGAACGCTGGATGCTTTTATGGTTGGTTATCAAAACCGTAGGGAAAGTCAACTGCTTTATACGGCAAGTTAAGTTGTTTGGCTGCGGTTAGCTAAACAACTTAATTAAAATAAAATAGACGATTTATTGATTCGTCGATCGCTTCTGCGCGTTTCTCCAGAGGGGGCGCTCAAACTGGGAGTAAGGGAAAAAGCTATTTTCCGTTTTTCTAGTTCGAGGGCCTCTTCGCATTTTTAGTTAGAAGTTTTTGTTTCTGTATCGAGCGTAATCGTTTTAGCTATTCATCTTTATAAATCGCTAAAGCGATTACTACAAACGAGATTTGAAGACCGTAGTAATCGCTTTAGCTATTCATCT
>JAXHVR010000033.1:13948-19077 GCA_034189005.1 Cyanobacteriota bacterium
GTTAGAAGTTTTTGTTTCTGTATCGAGCGTAATCGTTTTAGCTATTCATCTTTATAAATCGCTAAAGCGATTACTACAAACGAGATTTGAAGACCGTAGTAATCGCTTTAGCTATTCATCTTTATAAATCGCTAAAGCGATTACTACAAGCGAGATTTTGGCTATCCGCTAATTTAATTAACTAGCCTAACCCATGCGGCTGAGAACTTGGTTAACTAACATTTTTCCTTCTGGGTCGATAATTTTTAACCTGTATTTGCCAGTATTGTTAACTGGCGACATCTTGTATGTAAAGCCTTCATTTTCCCAGGTGTAACCTCCTTGGGTGTAATCTGAAGCTGCAGGAATATACATACATTTATTTTTAGAGTTGCAACCGCGATAAGAGATGATGCCTTGAGAGCCTTCAATGGTTACGGTGTAGCCGCCGCCAAAAAAGGTTGAAGCGCGATCGTTAAAATAACCTTTTAACTCTGCGGTGCGTTTTTCGGTTTGTTCCGTCAGACAGCCGGTATAGAGCAACCCTTCGAGAGTACCGCCTAAAGCCGATGAGGCTTCAAAACTACAGGTGCTGTCGCGAAAATTAATCCAGGTCCGCTGGGCTTCTTTGAGCCGTTGTTTTGCTTCGCCGTCCAGTTGGGAGAGAGCTAGTTGATAAGTTTGATTTAGTTTTTCGTCTGCTGCTTCGTATTCTTCGGCGGCGCATTGTTTCATTTCTGCGGTATTGCCTGCGGGATTGCATTCAATAATAGTATTTTCTACCACTACTTGTTTTGCTGGCGTGCGAATGGCAAGGAGGGATGAGGCGGATAGGGAGGCTAGGATTAAGGAAATAGAGAGTTTGTTCATAATCGAACTCTTTGACTGGGACTATAGACTTATTTCTATAGTTTTAGTCTCGGACAGGATCGTATTTATTACAACTGGAAAGATGCCAGTTAGTGGAATGTCTGATGCGGAACAACCAAGGAATGGGGTTTTTGAGGGCGGGTTGAGTGTGACAGTTGAGAAAGTGGTATTTTTCCTTGTTTGTAGCGATCGATATCGATAAATCGCTAAAGCGATTACTACGAACGGCATTTTTGATCGTAGTAATCGCTTTAGCGATTTTAAAAAAGTCATATTTTAATCGCTAAAGCGATTACTATAGCGATTATTGAATCGGTGAAGTACACCCCGATCGATCCACCATTATCCCCCTTAAAAAGGGGGACGAGCGAAAATTTCCGGCTCCCCCCTTCTCAAGGGGGGCTGGGGGGGATCGAAAATGTACTTCACCGAGCGCGATAAATGCTATACGACCTCTAACTGCTAGCTTGTATTCCTCTTTCTCGCAGTTGTTTCATAAAAAAAGCTTCCAGACTTTCTCGTTCTTTATTCATAACAATTAGTTCGGCTTTGGTTAACTCAATACTTTCTAAAAATTCTTTGGGGTTTCCTTGTAAATGACCGTACCAAAATTCTTCTTCATGTTCTAAATCTGGAATCCATTGATTCAGAACATTTAGATGACCTCCTTTTCCTTTAACGTAGTATTTTTCGTCGGTTTTAAGAATGTCGTCTAGGGTGCCGGTGCAGATTAATTCTCCTCTGGCAAGGATGGCAATACGATCGCAGATTTTCTCGACATCGGAGAGGACGTGACTGTTAAAGAAAATTGTCTTTCCTTGTTTTTTCAGCGAGAGAATAATTTCCCTAATTTGATAGCGCCCCATGGGGTCTAAACCGGACATCGGTTCGTCTAAAAATACTACTTCTGGGTCGTTAATTAATGCTTGGGCCATGCCGACTCTTTGGAGCATTCCTTTGGAATATTGACGCAGTTGTTTTTTAATAGCTGCGGACCTGGCTAAACCTACTAGGTCTAATAAGTCTGGTATTCTTTGCTTGGTAACCGATCTAGGGATTTGAAACAGTCCGGCGGCAAATTCTAAAAACTCCCAGCCGGTCAGATAGTCGTAGAAATAGGGATTTTCTGGTAAGTAACCGACTTTTTCTTTAACGGCGCGATCGCCTAAAGGTTTTCCCAATAATTGACCGGAACCACCAGTACCTTTAACTATGCCTAAAAGAGTTTTCAGCAAGGTAGTTTTACCAGCACCATTTTGCCCTAAAAGTCCGAAGGTTTCTCCTTCATAAACTGTCAGGCTGCATTTTTTTAGAGATTCTATTTTTTGATTCATCCAGAAGCCGGTGCGGTAGGTTTTGCTGAGATTAGAAGTTTGCACTATTGGGGTTGCTTCTGGGGCTTTATTTTCCGGTTGTAAATCTACTGCGGAATCCATAATTGCTAATTGTTTTTAAACTTAAATAATATGTTAAAAGGCGCAATTTTGGTTAAATTATAATGCTTTTTTGCAGCAAATAATTTAGAATTGCGCCCCTATTTTTGGGTTATAATGTTGTTGCTTGGGTAGTGGTGGTTCGTAGTAATCGCTTTAGCGATTTATCGATATGAATCGCTAAAGCGATTACTACAAACCGTTGCTTGTATGACCAATACTAAAGAACTTTCAAATCTGCATACTCGGCTAGCATATCGTCCGCTGTTAATGTGTCTCCGCTAGCTTGAGGAGTCCAGAGGACTTCTACTGCTAATAATTGTTCGCTAGAAATAGCGCCAATTTGACTTATGGCCCTGCGTAAATCTTCGGTGTTATTAATTGCTGGCAGTTGCATTTTGCCTTCGGTGCCGACAACTATGGTAACGACGATGTATTCTCCTGGGGCCTGACTCATTGCTGTCTCGGCGAGTTCTCCTTTGCTGGGATCTCCGGGTAATGATGCCGCCGGGCTGTCGCCGGTGAGGGTGTTGTTGTAGTTTGAGAGAGTTTCTTCGGTAAATTTGCTCCTTTCTGCCAGGGCCCGCTGATTGAATTTAGCTTCTGCGGAGTTTAGGCGAGTTTGTTCGCTTTTGGCTGCGCCATAGACCCAGTATTCGGGATGGCGTAATAAGGAGAGGGTGGCTTCCTGCAGAACTTGGGCGCGACCGGCTGCGGAACCTGTGTCGGCTGTTTCGGCGATGCGGTTTAGGTCTGTTTGGAGGCTGCGGGCTTCCGATAATAAACCGACTTGGACTTGACCGACGGTGACTGTGGGGTTTTCGGTGTATCCGACTGCTTCGCCTCCTTGAGTCGCGCCGCGTAGGGTGTTGACTAGGAAGTTGGCGATCGCGATAAAGATTAAGATGCCAAACAGGCCGCCAAACCCGCCGCCGAAACCAAAGAAGGGCAGCAGGAAGGGAAAGCCAAAGCCTCCGCCTCCGTAGTATCCGCCTCTTCCATAGTATCCCCCTCCAGTTTGCGGGCGGCTGGGGGCGCTATAGCTCCTAGTGGGCATTCTAAAGGAACCGCCGCCGATGCGACCTCCACTTCTGGCTGCGAGGGCGGAGTCGGCATGACTGAAGGCCAGCATTGCTACGAGGCTGATTACAAAGAAGGTTTTTAAAAATGGTTTGATTTTGGAAAACAGTTTTTGGTACATAAGGCCAATTAATAATTCCTACATCTCTTAATTTACCGCTTTCTGGGGGTAGTAGGGAAGGGTGCCTTGTACTGGCAAGCGATCTGGAAAACCGTACATGGGCCTTATGACTGTCTTGCTTCGATTGATAAATGTCCGGTCTTGACAAGATCGGGGTAGTTAAGCAAATTCCTGGCCCAATTTTAGTTGGTATTAGCTGCTTCTGGGGATTAATTCAGAAAAACTGAAATGGTTTTTTGGGCCAGTTATTCGCTGAAGTATGGGCGTTAATGGATGCTGAGGTTTAAGTCTTCTGGGGCTATGGAGTCGCCGTCGATACCTTCTAAGATGGCTACTATTTTTCCGTCTAGCTTGAGAATAGCACCTGATTCGCTGCTTTCTATTTCTATACGATCTAAGCTGACGCTATTATCGTCAACTATCAATTCTAAGGAGTCGATACCTGGGGTAAAGTCGGTAATGCGATCGCTGTTAGGACCGACTGTTAAGACAAAGCGATCGCTGCCGCTGCCTCCAGTTAGGGTGTTGTCGCCGGTACCGCCGTTAATTATATCGTTACCTTTGTCTCCCGAGAGTACGTCGTTTCCTTCTCCTCCTTCTATTAGATCGTCTCCTTTGCCACCGTGTTGAGTGTCGTTGCCTTCTCCTCCTTGGATGAGGTCGTTGCCTCGGTTGCCGTTGAGGAGGTCGTCTCCTTGTCCTCCGTAAATTAGGTCGGCGTTGGCGGGAGAGTTTTCGTTGTCGCCGTAAACGGTGTCGCTACCTTGTTGGCCGAAGATGGTGTCTCGGCCCAGGTCGCCGTAGATGAGGTCGTCGCCGTTTTCGCCGTTAATGAGGTCGCCGTCTTTGCCGCCGCGAAGGGTATCGTTACCGAGACCGGCATCGAGAATATCGCTGCCTCGCTTGGCGGCGATGAAGTCGCGACCGCCAAAGCTGCCGATCCAGTCGTTGCGATCGCTACCTAGATGTTGGCCGTCTTCCTCCTGGCCGGTGAAGAAGTTGGCGATGGTTAGGCGATCGCTTAGGTCGTCGGAACTGAGTTGGGGGACGGTTGGCAACGGTGGGGCCGCAGGTAGCCGGACTGTATGTATTTCTGGGCGATCGGCGAACTCCTGCTGCGGAAGGGTTTGAGGTTGAGGACCGATGGGGCCTGCTGCTGCCGGTTGTTCGGCGGGAACTTCGTCGGTCGGTTCCTCCGTTTCTGGAACTTCATCCAGAGGTTCCTCGCCGTCGGTCGGTTCCTCCGTTTCTGGAGTTTCATCCAGAGGTTCCTCGCCTTCGTTTGGTTCCTCCGTTTCTGGAGTTTCATCCAGAGGTTCCTCGCCTTCGTTTGGTTCCTCGGTTTCTGGAACTTCATCCAGAGGTTCCTCGCCGTTCGTTGGTTCCTCCGTTTCTTCTGTTCGTTCGTTCGTCGGTTCCTCGGTTTCTGGAACTTCATCCAGAGGTTCCTCGCCTTCGTTTGGTTCCTCGGTTTCTGGAACTTCATCCAGAGGTTCCTCGCCTTCGTTTGGTTCCTCGGTTTCTGGAACTTCATCCAGAGGTTCCTCGCCGTTCGTTGGTTCCTCCGTTTCTTCTGTTCGTTCGTTCGTCGGTTCCTCGGTTTCTGGAACTTCATCCAGAGGTTCCTCGCCTTCGTTTGGTTCCTC
>JAXHVR010000033.1:19177-19876 GCA_034189005.1 Cyanobacteriota bacterium
GTTCCTCCGTTTCTTCTGTTCGTTCGTTCGTCGGTTCCTCGGTTTCTGGAACTTCATCCAGAGGTTCCTCGCCTTCGTTTGGTTCCTCGGTTTCTGGAACTTCATCCAGAGGTTCCTCGCCGTTCGTTGGTTCCTCCGTTTCTTCTGTTCGTTCGTTCGTCGGTTCCTCGGTTTCTGGAACTTCATCCAGAGGTTCCTCGCCTTCGTTTGGTTCCTCCGTTTCTGGAACTTCATCCAGAGGTTCCTCGCCTTCGTTTGGTTCCTCGGTTTCTGGAACTTCATCCAGAGGCTTCTCGCCGTTCGTCGGTTCCTCGGTTTCTGGAACTTCATCCAGAGGCTTCTCGCCGTTCGTCGGTTCCTCGGTTTCTGGAACTTCATCCAGAGGCTTCTCGCCGTTCGTCGGTTCCTCGGTTTCTTCTGGAACTTCCGAACTCGGTTCGCCGGTTTCTGGAGTTTCATCCAGAGGCTTCTGGCCGTCGATCGGTTCGTCGGTTTCTCCTTCTGGAACTTCATCCAGAGGTTCCTCGCCGTTCGTTGGTTCCTCCGTTTCTCCTTCTGTTCGTTCGTTCGTCGGTTCGCCGGTTTCTGGAACTTCATCCGCAGGCTTCTGGCCGTCCGTCGGTTCCTCCGTTTCTGGAACTTCATCCGCAGGCTTCTGGCCGTCCGTCGGTTCCTCCGTTTCTCCTTCTGTTCGTTCGT
>JAXHVR010000033.1:19976-38744 GCA_034189005.1 Cyanobacteriota bacterium
TCGTCGGTTCGCCGGTTTCTGGAACTTCATCCAGAGGTTTCTCGCCGTCCGTCGGTTCCTCCGTTTCTCCTTCTGTTCGTTCGTTCGTCGGTTCGCCGGTTTCTGGAACTTCATCCAGAGGTTTCTCGCCGTCCGTCGGTTCCTCCGTTTCTCCTTCTGTTCGTTCGTTCGTCGGTTCGCCGGTTTCTGGAACTTCATCCAGAGGCTTCTTGCCGTCCGTCGGTTCCCCGGTTTCTGGAGTTTCATCCAGAGGTTTCTCGCCGTCCGTCGGTTCCTCCGTTTCTCCTTCGTCTAATTTTTCTGGAAGTTTGGCAGTCGGTTCGCCGGTTTCTGGAGTTTCATCGAGAGGTTCCTCGCCGTCCGTCGGTTCCTCCGTTTCTGGAACTTCATCCAGAGGTTCTTCGCCGTTCGTTGGTTCCTCCGTTTCTGGAACTTCATCCAGAGGTTTCTCGCCGTCCGTCGGTTCCTCCGTTTCTCCTTCTGTTCGTTCGTTCGTCGGTTCCTCCGTTTCTGGAGTTTCATCCAGAGGTTTCTCGCCGTCCGTCGGTTCCTCCGTTTCTGGAACTTCATCCAGAGGTTTCTCGCCGTCCGTCGGTTCCTCCGTTTCTCCTTCTGTTCGTTCGTTCGTCGGTTCCTCCGTTTCTGGAGTTTCATCCAGAGGCTTCTCGCCGTTCGTTGGTTCGTCGCCGTCAGTCGGTTCCTCCGTTTCTCCTTCTGGAACTTCATCCAGAGGCTTCTCGCCGTCCGTCGGTTCCTCCGTTTCTCCTTCTGGAACTTCATCCAGAGGCGAGTCGCCCTCGGTTTCTGGAACTTCATCCGCAGACTCCTCCTCGGCGGGAACTTCCGAACTCGGTCCGTCGGTTTCCGTTGGTAAGGCGGGTATTATATCTGGAATAACGCCAATTTCCGGCAACACAAACTCTGGGACTTCCGCAGTTTCAGCCTTGAGAATGGCTAAAACTTCTCCAGTGGGTTTGTAAGTAATAATAGTATCGCCGCTTTCCGAGTCCGTCTCCGAAGAAATATCCTTTTTCTTCAAACCGTCGAGATAACTGAGGGTGTCCTTGCGTTCGTCATAGTTATAAATGATGTCTGGTCCGCGACCGACTCCCAAGACAAAGGTATCGCGGCCGGAACCGCCGAAGAGGCGATCGCTACCCAAACCACCATCCAAAAGGTTCTTGCCAGACTTGGCAACTAAAGTATCCTCTCCCTCGCCGCCTTTGAGTTCGTCGTTACCGCTATCTCCTAATAATAGATCGTCGCCTTCCCCTCCGTCGATGGTATCGTGGCCCGCATCGCCCCCGAGAATATCGTTGCCGAGACCGCCATTAATAACGTCTGCCCCTGCCCCGCCGTCGATCGCATCGTCCCCTGCCTCGCCTTCTAACAGATCGTTATTGGCCCCGCCGGCTATTTCGTCGTTACCGGTCCCGCCTTTAACGCTATCCTTACCCGAACCTACATTAATAATGTCGTCGTCGCCTCCACCGGAAACCGAGTCATTCCCGGAACCGCCCTTAATACTATCGTTACCGCTGCCACCGTCTATCGCGTCGTCTCCCTGCCGACCGTCGATATAGTCCGACCCGCCCAAACCATTCAAAACATTGGTGCCTTGACCGCCGATAAGTACGTCGTCAAATTCCGAACCTTCTTGGTCCTCGTCGGAGTTATTATTTTGACCCTGACCGTTACCCTGACCGTTGCCCTGACCGTTACCCTGACCGTTGCCCTGACCGTTGCCCTGGTTCGAGTTGCCGGGGTTAGCCGGTTTGTTGCCCTTAGTCGGTGCCTCTTCGGGACTGCCTTGGGTATCTCGCTGGACTCCCGGTATGTTGCCCGGTTGCGGATCCCGGGGTGCCCCTTGCTGTTCGCCCCAGAGGTCGTCTTTTTGGGTGACTAAACCGAGTTCGCCGTAGGGTTCGGTTAAATTGCGATCGCTACCGCTGGCCTCTCCTAAGTCAAAGAGAAACTCGACGACGTGGGGAGAAGGCGCCCGGACGATGGTCGGTTGTCCGAAGGGACTGAAGGGAACGAGGAAACTGTTAAACTCCCCGGACCAGTCAAACAGGCGATCGCCCCCTGTATTAGCTATCAAAACATCTAAACCCCCGCCGCCGTAGGCAAAGTCGGCATCCGCAAATTCCGGATCGTCGGGGCGGTTGTTCAAACCGTCGTTGCTGTCGTGGTTATCGTCGGCGTTTAACAAGTCGTCGCCCAAACCGCCAAACATCCGGTCGTTGCGCGTACCGCCTACCAACCAGTCGTTACCGCCATCTCCGAAAATCCGATCCTTACCATCATCTATCTTCTCGCCCGCTGCGTCGGTTGCCTCGAAGTTCAATAAGAAACCTTCTATTTTCACCGGTGGGTTTTCCGCATCGTAAGCGAACAACTTGCGAGTTGCAGGGTCGTAACGCAAAGGATCGAAGTCCGTCACTGGTTTGGCGTTGTAGAACTCGGCCATCGCTTCTGCCCCGGAAATGGCATCGTCTTCCGCCCCGCCGTGGAGGAAGTCATCGCCCAAACCGCCGTAGATGACATCGTTACCGCCGGACTCGAAGGCGATCCACCGGGCTTGTTTGTTGAGGCGATCGCTAACATTGATAACCGCCCCGATAAACGGTCCCGGCAAATTAATGCTACCTTGCTGAGTCGCCGCATCGATACCGTAGAGAGTCTCGGTTTCGCCGTTGCGGTTAGTTAAAATCAGACCGTCATCGCCCAAAACGCCGTCCTCGCCAGTACCGCCGTAAATGCGATCGTGTCCGACACCGCCCACAATATTGTCATCCTGGGCGTTACCGAAAATCACGTCGTTACCCGTCATGCCGTAAATTTCGTCATCTCCCGCCTCGCCGTAAATGAGGTCGTCTGCCCCCAAGTTAGCGTTACCGCCGGGAACGTAGTCCAGCAGTTCCACCGCCCGAGGTATCAGTCGCATGGAGTTGCTGTAACTGTCGTAAGTAAAGGTCAGATAAGCCCCGCTGTCGGTGGCGTTGACCCCGACGATGCGGTAAATATTGCCGTTATCGCCGATAATGACATCGCTATCGCGACTGCGACCGGTTGCGGACTCGTCGCCGAAGTCGTTGCGTTCCGTTTGCAGTCCCGAACCGCCGAAGATTAGGTCTTTGCCCGCCGGACGCTTGTTCGCAGTATCGTTACCGAAGAGACTGGAACTGTCGCCGATGATGTCGTCGCGACCTAAGTTACCGAAGATCAAATCTTCGTCGCCGCCGCCCTCGATGTAGTCGTCGCCGTCGCTATCTTTGCTAACCGATGGGTCTGTGGGGCTGACTGTTTCTTCTATGGAACTGTCGCCCTGAATGTTATCCTTGCCCAGTTGACCGAAGATGATATCGTTATCGGCACCGCCGGCGATGATATCGGCACCAAACTTATTCGCCTCGGTATCTGCGGTGTGGTCTAACAACTGGATATCTCGTTCCGTGGTGGCATCGGGGTTAGTTTGTGCCTCGTCGGTGACTAGGGCATTACCTTCAGCGTCGTAAATGACATCGCCGCTGAGAGACCTCATTCGCGGACTGAGGGCATCGGGCCGCCGGAGGATAGAAGCGTTATCGCCAGCGATCGCGTCGTCATCCTCCCCGCCGTCGATGTAGTCTATCTCGTCGTGACCGCCGGCGACGTTGTGACCGCCGATGATATCGTCTTCGCCGCTGTCGCCATACAAGGTGTCTTCTCCCTGCTGACCTAAAATAATGTCGTCGCCCTCGTCGCCGTGGATGAGTTCGTTACCGCCCCGGTCTGCGGTCGCTGTATCTATCGCTGTAAAAGCAAACGGCGGTTCTGCCTGGTTCAGCGGTAACGCTGTCAGGTCGATAACGCCTTCTGCGCTGCCGTGGTCGCCGAAGACTAAATCTTGGTCTGCCCCCGCCCGGATCTCGTCGCCCTCGGTACCGCCAAACAGCATATCGTTACCCTTGCCGCCAAAGATGAAGTCGCGATCGCCTGCTGTCGGGTTTGTAGTCGAGACCAAATTCAGTTTGTCGAGGTCGCCGTCGATGGTGTAGTCGAATTTGCCGTTATCGCCCAAACCGATATCGTTACCTTCTCCGCCTTCGATGGTATCGGTGCCGAAACCGCCGATGAGGGCGTCATCGTCCTCGTTGCCAAAGATGCGATCGTCGCCGCCGTCCGTCGGGAAAATAGTTTCAATTTTTTCCGTTGTCTCGTTTTCGTCGCGGACAACTCGGGCGTTATCGCCGACTACGACATCATCGCCTGCGTTGCCAAAGATGCGATCGCCGCCAACCCCGGTAGTATCGTTACCGCCGGAACCGCCTATAATAATATCGTCGCCCTCATCGCCGCCGATCGTATCCTCTCCGCCGAACTCGGGAGACTGACTAATAATATCGTTAGCCTCCTCGCTGCCGTCGTTCTCGACAACGCGACCGTTATCGCCCAAGATAATATCGCGGTCGGCATTACCCGCCATCATGTCATCGCCGAAACCGCCCATTAGCATGTCGTCGCCAGCATTACCTTCTATGCTGTCGTTACCGCCGACATCCTCAGCAATGGTCGCAGTCCGTTCGACAATATTCTCTGCATTCCGCTGGATGTAAGCGTGGTCGCCGGCTGCCACATCTTCGCCCTCGTTACCGGAAATAGTATCGCTGCCATCGCCGCCGATGAGGAGATCGTCGCCTTCGTTACCCTCGATGCGGTCCTCTCCATTGTTACCCGGGAAAGTGGAGAAGACATCGTTAGCCTCTTCGCTGCCGTCATCCCGGACGACAACCCCGTTATCGCCCAAGACAATATCGCGGTCTTCGTTACCCTTAATATTATCGTTACCGGCACCGCCTAAAATGGCATCCTCGCCTTCGTTACCGGAAATACTATCGTTACCGCCGGTTGCAGGTTCCGTAGTTTCGATGCGGGTTACTTCACCGTCGGCAAAGGCGATTTTGCCGTTATCGCCCAAGAGAATGTCTGCATCGGATGCTTCTTCGTTAACCGCGATCGCTGCCGCATAAGCCCCGTACATGACATCGTTACCCGCCCCGCCGAAAGCAATATCATCGCCGCTGCTAGCGATAATTTCATCGTTTCCGCCGATGTCTGGATCGATAGTTTCAATAGATTTGAACTGATACTCTTCCATAACCACGCGACCGCCATCGCCGAAGAGTACGTCTTTGCCCTCGATTTCGTTATTCTCGGCTTCATCGCCAATAACCAAATCGTCGCCAGAACCGCCGAATGCGATATCTTCTTCGGAACCTCCATCAATGGTATCGTTGCCGTCCGTTGCCGCATTAATTTCTGTGACTATAGTAGTGCCGTCGGCAGTACCGCTATCGCCGAAGAGAACGTCGTTACCCTGCTGACCGATAACGCTGTCATCACCGGCATTACCAAATATCAAGTCGGCATCCCCTTCTCCGTCGAGGACGTCGTTATCCTCGTCGCCGTAAATGGTATCGGTGCCGAAACCGCCCTCCACCGTGTCGTTGCCAGCGTTACCGCGAATGTAGTCGCTGCCGTTTTCGCCGTAGATGCGATCGCCATCTTCGCCACCAGAAATCGTATCGCGTCCTCCCTCCCGAGGCAAAGGCGCCACTCGCGTCCCATCAACCTCAAATTCTGAATCGCCCCAAATCTCGTCCTCTCCAGCATTACCATCGATGACATCCGCATCGATACCGCCGCCAATTAAGTCTGCCCCGCCTTCGCCGTAAATAGTATCCTTACCTTCGCCGCCGACAATCGTATCTGCTGCCTCTGTTCCCGCTGGAGCATTAGTTTTCGTATCGATTTCATCGTAGGAAGAGTCGCCCCAGATGATATCGTTACCCTCGCCCGCATCTATATAATCCGTATTGCCACCGCCACCGATGGTATCGTCGCCCTCGCCGCCGTAAATGGTATCTTGACCCGGGCTGCCGCTATCGCCGCTGAGGATATCTGCCCCCTCACCTCCATCAACAAAGTCTTCGCCGCCGCCACCGGTAATATGGTCGGTACCCTTGCCGCCGAGGAGACTGTCGCTGCCGCCGCCGCCATGAACGGTATCGTTACCCAAACCGCCGATAACAGTAACGTTGCTGCCATCGGAACCTCGGAAATCTACGAAGTCGTTACCCGGACCGGCATCTATTTCTACCGGAACGCTAACGTTGTTAAATACTAAGACATCATCGCCCTCGCCGCTTTCAACGACGATACTGGTGACGCCTTCATAAGTTTGGGTGTTGCCAAAGGAAGAAACGATAATATTGTTACCATCTTGACGAATGGTAAAGTTTTCGCCTGCGTCTTCGGTGTTTTGGTGGAGGCGATCGCCCGCAAAGTTACCCGCATTCAACCGCAACTCGCCGCCACCGATTTGGCTTGCCAACACTTCCTCACGCTCCAGTGTCAAATCAAAATCTAGTAAAGGCAGATCCGGACCTATTTGTCCTTCCTTGTTCAATCCAAATTTACTTTTAATAAACCACTTTAACTTAGCTACCACCTGACCGCTGATATCGAAGACAGCGGTAATCGGGTTATCAGTCAAAAAGCTTTCATCGCTTTGGAGACCCAAATAGATATTGTTCAAAATCTCCTCAATGCGGACTCGACCGTCCGTATCGGGGTCGTTGAGATTAAAATCGATGTTAGCAAAAACGCCACCGCCGACTCCTGCTTTAGCAATTCCCAAATTGAGAACCGCCGCCCCAAACAAACTGCCATACAGAACCAATTCGGGAACGTCGGCACCGCTGCCATCAGGATTGGCGCCATCGCTGACGTAGAAACCTCGGAGGATATCCAGGGGATACTCGTAATCAGTTTCAGCGAACTTCTGGATGCCATAGGTATCGAAACCGAAGGCTAAATCGATAATAGCTCCGACGGTTCCCGTAATCTCTGCCCCGATAGGTCCGAAAATCGGGAAAAATTGACTGTATTCAAATTTGAAGTCCAGAGGCTCCATATCGTAGGTAACCAAAACCGCCGGTTGTCCTAAAAATAAACCGAATACTTGCCCCGGATCGTTCAGAATGGGAAAGTCAAAAGCACCGTATTGGTTATTTTTTAAGCCTTGAAGTAGAGTTTTGCTTTGACCGGTAGCGTTGTTAATAAATCCATCAACACCATCAGTGTGTTGTAAATCGATCCCTGGGAAGTTGTTAATATCCTCAATGTTGGCGATGTCATCTAGGTAGTTAAAACCTGAGTTACCGTTGCCGTTGCGGCTTTGTCGCCCTGACCCTCCTGACTGTCCTACCAATTCTAAATTCCCTAGGGGAATGAGTAAATTTTCTGTATCGTCTGGAATGGCATTGACCAATTCACTAATGCCAGCGATATCTCGAATCATCCCGACTTCGGCGTAACCGAAAGCCTCGGCTAAATCTAGCAAGCTAATATCTTTGCCCGCCAGATCGGAAATCACCGGCAGGGGGTCGGTTATAGCGTCAATAACTGGTTGAACTGGTTCGGTTACTTTCTTTACTTCTTCGGCAACCGGTCCTAAAAAGTCGGAAATAAACGAACCCAAGTCTAAGCTAACGTTGTTAAAGGCGACAGTTTCTAAACTGGCAAAATCCTTATCCTTAGATAAATTGCTAGCGTCAAATTTCCAGACTAAATCGAAGTCGCTGACGATACCGGGGAATACTCCCGAGAGCTCTTGATTGCCAAAAAGGTCGCCATTAACAGAAGCAGTTAAATCGAGATTAACGTCGGCGCCACCAGTCAGACTAGGTGTAAATTCCATGTCGCCTATTTCAAACAATCCGACTTTGTTCGGATTGTCGCTGCCTTTTGATTTCGATAAATCGATATCGAAACTAGCGTTAAATTTGGTTTTGTCGCCTCCTTCTTCTTTATTATCCTCAATTTCTAATTTCAAAAAGCCCAAGCTACCAGTTAGTGTGGAGTCGGGAATAGCCAGATTTAGATCTACTTCTAATTCCGGGTTGTCTTCTTCGTCGTTGAGGATAAAATAGAATCCTTGGTCTTCATTTAAACCAAAGCCTAAATCTAATTCCCAATCCAAGCCTAATTCGACATTACCTTCAGCATCGAGGGCGAGGGCGGGGATGCCAAAATCAAAATCTATCGCCCGGTCTAATTTGACTGTGCCTCCGAGAGTCATTTCCCACTGGACGAAATTATCCTCAGCGGGATCGCCGACAATTTCAATATCTTCGACAGCGATATTACCGTCGCCGTTGCTATCTTTTAAGAGTTTCAGCTTGTCAGAATTAAGCAGATTAAATAAGCTCTCTTGAATCAATTCGGGAGATTTTGCAACATTATCCACCGTATCCCGGAGAGTGTCGTAAACGTTCCTTCGCAAATCCCCAATAAAGTCGCTGGCATCGCTCAAATTATCCCCAATTAAAGGCAACTTCAACCCAAAGATTTCTCCATCGAGAAAATCTTGCAATCCCGCTAAGAAGACATCAACCCCTTCAACAGCTAGATCCAACTTATCCAGCAAGCTAAAGTTTTGGAGATTATCGAGAATCCCCGAGAAATCCGGCAATTTATAATCGAAATTCTCGCCCTTGGTTGGATTTTTGAGGAAACCGGGTAAATCGGAAACAGAAAATTCGATATTGCCGAGATGATTTGACTCCGTGGGGAAGAAAATCGGCAAATTAGAAGTTAACCCGCCCTCAGCTTTTAACTCGGCATCGATTTTGCTAATTTCGCTAAATAAAATCCTGTCGTCTCCTGGGGTGGGGTCGATTAATGCTACTTCTAAAGAAGCAAAATCATCCGTTGCTGCGTCTCCATCTTTATCGAAAGTTACTGCCCCATCTTTAACCGATGCGCTCAACGGTCCCAAACCAGCAGAAAATGCTAAATCTTCTCCTTTTGCGGCTAATTCTACCGAGATTTCAGTTTCGGGTAGATTAATAAAAGAAACTGGGTTTTCTTCGTCGGACAAATCGATACCGATGCTAAATTTAGCATTGGCGTTACCCTCAGCTTCTAAACCTGCCGAGCCTTGTAGTTTTAAAGCATCAGACAAACTAGAGTCTAATTCTGCTAAGTCTAAATTAACTGGTAAAGACTTAGTAAAACTTTCGCCAAAATTGAGTTCTACAGTCAATACTGAATTAGCTTCCTCGTAGTTAATAGAAACTAAATCGCTATCCTTTGGCAAACCTAAAGCTTCGGCAAGGCGAACGTTTAATTCTTGAACCGTTTCCCCGGGATTATTTTGAAAATCATTAACGACTTTTTGGAATTCATCGACATAGCCGAGGAAGTCGTTAACGCTAATACCAATTAAAGGTAAATCGTCGTTTAAAAATTCAAATTGCTCGAAGTTTTCTGTAAGGAAAAGGGCGATATCGTCGAGATAGCCAACTACTTTGCTAAAACTCAATTCCCCAAAGTCTGTCAAATCGCTGAGGCTGCTAAAATCGGGAGTTAGTTTTGGCAGACCGAAAATGGAGGAATTAGAAACAGCGATGGGAACTTCTAAATTGGTTAATTCTAAACCGTTTACTCCGGCATCGACGCTAATTTCTTTTAAGGCAACTCCCCCACTCCAATCAATCAAGGGGTCTTGGGAAGCGATCGAACCTTTTTTCAAACCGAGGTCGTTTGCTGCTATGTTATTAGCAGCGGTAATTTCTATGGTTAATCCGGCTAAAGTTCCTACGGATAAAACTAATTTTCCTTCGTTTTCTTTGACTTCAACCGTGGCATCTATTTGAGCCTTGTTAAGGGCGGTATTAACTGCGCTTTGAATATCGGCAATTAAATCTTCTGCGGTTTGATTGTTGCTGTCTGGGCTAACTGTAACTGAGACTGTTTGTTCCCCTAATTTGAGGTCAAAAGTTGCGTCTTTACTTAGGATTCCACTTCCGGGCAAAGTAGTTTCACCAGTGAGGATAACACCTAAATGAACTCCTTTATTTTCGTCAAATAATTCTGAGAGATTGAAGCGTTTTTCTCCCAGGGAATTTTGGAAGTCGATGCCAAAGTCTGCTTTAACATCTGTGGTTTCTATGTCTTTAATATTCAGGCCGACAAAGCCAAATTCTGCCCGGGTATCGAGTTCGCTACCAGCAATCTTTAGACTACCGTCGAGGGAAGCATCTTCAATGAAAAAGTCGATCGCTTTTGTGGCTTGAACGATACCATTTTCGGGAATGCCGATTTCTTTGGCAACGTCGTTTGTCCCTCGGACTGTTAATTGTTTGGCATCGTCGCCATCCAATGCTATTACTAAGCGATCGCCATTTACCCCCGCGACAACTTCATCGCTTAAATTGCTATTACTGTTTAATTCGGCATTAATATCCTCAACTAAATCGACGATATTTGTATTAGTTGAATCTGGATTTATGGTAATAGCTTCTGCGGGGCGATCGTCTATTTTAATGGTAAAAGTCGCATCCCCAGACAAAATTCCATTTGCGGGTAAAACAATAGGTTGGCTATTGCCGTCAGCATCTAACAACTCTTTGTTGCCTAATATTGCTATTCGCGCCGCCGTCTGCCCTTCTTCCAATCCTAATTTTGCCGCCGCCTCATTATTAACATCAGTTATTTGTAAAAACGGCTCCTCTGTAGATAAGAAGAAACCTTGATTGTTTTGAGTAACTGGTTTTAACGAGACATCGACAGTGGCTAAAGCACTTTCCAAATCTGCGACTAAATCGTTAAAACTGGTATTATCCTGGGTGTCGGTTTTATTAACAACTATTGCCACGGGAGCGCTGTCGCCAACTTTGAGATTGAAAACGGCATCGCTGGCTAAAACAAAATTAGACTCTTCGTCAGTAAAAGCAGCGATCGCTACTTCTTGAGTCCCTTCCTCATCTAAATCAACCCCCAAAGTAAAATCTAAACCAAAATCGGGAGTTAAATTAATTTTGGCATCAGAATTAGTTTTAAAACCAGCCAATTTTCCTAAATCGACATCAAAACCAATTGGCACATCTATAGGTTCTAAACCTGCATCGCTGCCGTCAAGACTAATATCAAAAGTTAATTCTCCAGTGGCTTTATCGAAATTGAGATCGACTCCTACCGATTCTAAAAGTTCTACCAAACTTTGAACCGAATCAAACAAAGAATTTTCTTCCTCATCGGTTACTGTCTCGGTCAAACCGCTTTCTACATATTCAGACAATCCCAAAAGCTCGCCCAAAGTGGTACCGTCGGTAAAAGGAATTGTAAAATTCAGAGCGTCGGAAAATTCTAGTTGCCCTAACTCGCTGCCCAACTGGCGAAACCAGCCAATAATATCTCCACTACTAATATTAGTGAAAGGACTTAATAAATCCTCAAAAGTATCGCTGACAGAAATAGGTATCGCGCTGCGCCGATCGTCGCTACCGTCGGGTTTTACTTCCTCGCTAAATAAATCCGCAGCATTAATATCAACTTTAATTGTAGTTCCTAAATCTCCTTCCAAACCTGGAACTCCCTCAACTTTTACGGGTAAATTCATCTTGAAAGTTCCCGTGGGAGTAACATCAATGATGTCGTTAGTAGGGGTGTTTTGTAGTTCTTGAAGAGTAATTCTATTTAAGCCATCGCTATTATTTGGGTCTGTAAGTTTGGCATTTACATCGGCATCTAAAGTCATGCTGCCACTTTCGACTTTAGCTTCGAGGAAACCGACTTTTAAATCGATATTTATATCGCTGGCATTAATATCTGCCGTGGCATCTAAATTAACATCTCGCAGGAAGAAATCATTGTTACTTTCAACAACTCCTAAAGTTAAATCGAGGCTAGCCGTAGAGTTCAAAAGAACGTCTGCCGAACTGTCTAAATCGATTTCTATTCCGAATAAATCGGCGTTGCGACCTAAATCTAATTTAAAGTTCTCATTTAATGTGAAATCGACAGTAAAATCAAGAACGGTTTCTCCACTTGCTGAAGTGGAACTAACGTCATTAAAATTAATTTGAAGATCGCCGATAGTAGTATCGAGACCGTCGATAAAAGTGGCAATATCTTGGGCGATAAGTTCTGTATTCAGGCGATCGCTCAATTTTTCTTTTAATAACTCGCCCAGTTTAAATTTTCCTAACAACCCCACCGGAATATCTGGACTATTCTCGCCGCCGTCTTTCAATAAACCGGGAATAGAAGCTAATAATTGATTCCCCAAATCTTCGCTGTAACTATCGAGTTCCTCGGCCAGTGTATCGAGACCGCCAACTAAAGCATTTTTAACAGCATCACCCACGACCAAATTGTGAGGCAAACTCAACTCCTCTTCTGGGATAAATTCGATCGCCATCGATGTATCGCTAGGTAAGCGGCGATCGCCCACTCCCAAAGAACCACTCATTAACTCTCCTTCTGGGGCCGAGTCGTCGAGTCCCAAAACGTGACCCAACTCGTGAGTCACCACAGTCAGCAAGTCAACTTTCCCGTCCGCTGGGCCGCCTTCTTTGGCAGTCAAACCCCCCGCAGACTGACTAAACTCCGTATCGTCCTGGGGCGTCTCATCTACAAACCAACCGTAACCCGCCGCCGTCGAGTCGATAACCACCTTCTGGCCGCGAACCTGTCCCAAAATCGCTCCCGGCAAATCTTCAACCTCGAAGGCCACTTCCTCCAAATTCACCGGAAGCGATCGGCCCAACTCCGTATCTAACCAGCGATCTATAGCCTCTTCGGCAATTATACTTAACGATGTTGCCTTAAGGGGCGTAGAACGGGCATCCTGCCTGTTATCCGCTGTTGCTGCATCCTGCCTGTTATCCGCTGTTGCTGCCGGTCCAAGTAGGCGATCGGGCTCCCTCTCTGGTTCTCCCCCCAGAGGCTCTTCTGGAATGCCCAAGATATCTGTATCGCTAGATATCTCTAAATCCTCAGCAGGATTTTCCACCTCGGGCCATTCTCCAGACCAATAAGCATAAGTCTCTATGGAAAGTAAATCCTTTGAATCTATTACCAGTGGAAGAAGATCGCTTTCTCTATTGGGAACTAGACCTCCCCCTTGAGGAAATAACGTATTTAATAAGTCAGTCTCTTCGCTATTAATGACCCAAGGTTCTGTTGAATTGTTATTAACGATATCGATATCCATGACACCCCCACTGGAATAAAATCTTCGCTTTTCTTATAATATGATATGCGTGTTTTTGCCGGTTATGTGTCAAGATTTGTTAAGTGCTACTAAACTAAAAGTATGAATATTTTATAAAATATTCATACTTTTAGTTTAACTTTTAGTCTGAATATTTGTCGTATAGCATTTTCAAGGGAGCGGTACTACTAAGATTACTAATAGAAGGATGGTAAAGGCAACAATCGGGGTATTGAGCAGCAAAGTTCCTACCTCTTTTTAATAGTTAATTATCTATTATTAATTGCTTTAATTAGGCGGTAATTCCAAAGGAATTTTCCCTAAATAACCCTTGCGAAAATCGTATAAAAATTGCCGCGCCGTCCGTTCTACATCCCCTTGATAATTTTGTTCTGCCACCTCGTGTAAATAGCTTTCACCAGTAGAAAAACCCACATCTACTTGATACCTTTCCTGCAAACAAGATGCGGAAACTAAACCGTTACTTTTCTCGTCAAGTTCCAGCAAGAAATCTACCAGGTCCGCAGCTATTAACTGATTTTCATAAGCAGCATTGCCGATATCTTCACAAATTGCTAATTTAACTGCATCTTCTTGATTTTCAATAATAGTAGGAATTACTCCTGGAGCGTCTAATAATTCCAATTCGTCAGATATTCTTATCCATCTTAATTGACGAGTAACGCCAGCTTTTCTGGCGCTATCTACAACTCGCCGTTTTAAGAGCCGATTAATTAAAGCCGACTTTCCCACATTAGGAAAACCAATAACCACAGCCCGAACCGGCCGAGGCAGCATACCGCGATCGCGCCTTCTTTTATTAAGTTGCTGTCCGGCATTCCTCGCTGCTGTAGCGACTTTAGAAACTCCATTACCCGATTTAGCATTAGTAAAATAAGGCTTTTCCCCAGCGGCATCGAACCATTCTTGCCACATTTCGATAACCTTTGGCGGCAGCATATCCATGCGATTAATTACCAAAACCCGCTGTTTGTTTCCCACCCATTCCGGCACTTGGGGGTGATGAGTAGCCAGAGGAATGCGGGCGTCGCGGACTTCTAAAACTACATCCACCCGCTTTAGTTGTTCTTTAAGATTGCGTTCGGCCTTAGCAATATGGCCGGGATACCATTGGATACTCATTTGGGAATTGTTAATTGTTAATTGTCAGTTGTTAGTTGTTAATGGTCAGTTGTTAGTTGTTAATGGTCAGTTGTTAGTTGTTAATTGTTAGAGAAGGTAGCAATTGCAACTATAGCAACCCGTGGAGGGGTTATGAAAAATTCGGGGGCAAGAAACCGGGTTTCTTCAACAATACCAACGCCTGCGCCCGATCGTAGGTTGGGTGGAGCGATAGCGCAACCCAACATCAACGGGAGCACAATCCAACGATTTTGTTGGGTTTCGCTCCGCGTGCGCGCTACCTACAAATGGTATTTTTGCTGAAAGGCGAAGGTATTGTCAAATATCCCAAACGACCTAGGATTGCAACTATGAAGTTAATTGCTGTTGGGTTACACTGCGTTTCACCCAACCTACGCTCTACTAACAACTAACAACTAACAACTAACAATTTATTAAGGAACCACCAAAATCGGACAAGGGGACAAATTAATAACGCGATTGCTGACGCTATCGCTGGCCCCTTCTTCCGTTAAACCAGTGCCGCGACAACCGATGACGATTAAATCGGCGTTAATTTCATCGGCCACGTCGCAGATGGTAAAAGCCGGGATACCTTCCTTAATTATGGTTTCGGCCTGAATGCCTTCTTGGCCAAACATAGTTTTGACACTTTCGAGCAGTTGGGTTACTGCTTCTTTGGACGCCATCTCTGGATGGGTGGGTTCTTCTCCCTCTGGGGGAGTTTCCAAAACGGAGAGAAGGACTAGGCGACAATTAAAAGTGTTGACCAATTCAATAGTCTTTTCCGCCGCTTCGCGGGCCTCGCGGCTTCGATCTACAGGAAATAGAAGAGTTTTAAACATAACAGTATCTCCAAGACACGCACTCCAGTAAAATGTTTACGGCGAACCAATTTTCGTGCATTGGTTTCTCGCTCTCTGGCGTTGGCTGGCATGGCCCTTACCGTCTGACTAAAGTCAGGGCGGCATTGGTGTCAGCGAGTCAATTTCCCCAGTAAATGGACATTGAAGGAAAAGAAAAATATTTGGAGATTAATCCTGTGACAAAAAAAACTGTAGCAAATTTATCGGCATCCGACTTATCTGGCAAGCGAGTATTTGTACGCGCTGACTTTAACGTGCCCGTTGATAATGGCAAAATTACTGACGATACAAGGATCCGGGCTGCTTTACCCACGATTCAAGATTTAACTTCCAAGGGCGCAAAGGTAATTCTGGCGAGTCACTTCGGACGTCCCAAGGGGAAGGTTAATGAAAGTATGCGCCTGACTCCAGTGGGAGAGCGACTTTCTGAATTATTGGGCAAACCAGTTGTCAAGGTTGACGACTGCGTGGGAGACGAGGTAGCTTCGGCCGTTGGCGATATGAAGGATGGCGACGTGCTGTTGTTGGAAAACGTCCGCTTCTATCCTGGAGAGGAAAGCAACGACCCAGAATTTGCCAAGCAATTAGCTTCTGTGGCGGACCTTTACGTTAACGATGCTTTTGGTACCGCTCACCGGGCCCACGCTTCCACTGAAGGGGTGACTAAGTATCTGAGCCCTTCGGTGGCTGGTTATTTGATCGAGAAGGAGCTCAAGTTCTTGCAGGGGGCGATCGAGAGTCCCCAGAAGCCTTTGGCTGCGATTATTGGCGGTTCTAAGGTTTCGAGCAAAATAGGAGTGATCGATACTTTGTTGGATAAGTGCGACAAGCTGCTGCTGGGTGGCGGTATGATTTTTACTTTCTACAAGGCTCGCGGTTTGAGCGTGGGTAAGTCTTTGGTGGAAGAGGATAAGCTGGAGTTGGCTAAGTCTCTGGAGGCGAAGGCTAAGGAGAAGGGCGTGGCTATGCTTTTGCCTACGGATGTTATCGTGGCCGATAACTTCGCTAACGATGCTAATACCCAAACGGTGAGCGTTGAGTCGATCCCCGATGGTTGGATGGGTTTGGATATTGGCCCGGATTCTATTAAGGTGTTCCAGGATGCTTTGGGAGATTGTAAGAGCGTCCTCTGGAACGGTCCGATGGGGGTTTTTGAGATGCCTAGTTTTGCTAAGGGTACTGAGGCGATCGCTCAAACTTTGGCGGGACTAACGGGCACTGGTTCTACTACCATTATTGGTGGTGGCGATTCTGTGGCTGCTGTGGAACAGTTAGGCTTGGGCGAGAAAATGAGCCACATCTCTACTGGCGGCGGCGCGAGTCTTGAGCTTCTCGAAGGTAAGGAGTTGCCGGGAATTGCTGCTTTGGATGAGGCTTAGGGTTATTTATCCCTAAACGCGAGGGCAGGGCAAAGCATTCGTCCAGTTCGCTTTCTGCTTTCCAACCGCAGTTACCGCCCGAATGCTTTGCCCCTACAGTTCAATTTTTCCATGAAATTTTCTATAAAAGATGAGGGCGAAAGGAATAAATTTAGATGCTGTCAAACTCGCAAGAATCAACTGCGAATCAACTTCTATATCTGCTGCAATTAGCCAGTCCGGCTTTGCCCGTTGGGGCATATAGCTATTCGGAAAGTTTAGAAACTTTAGTTGCTGTGGGTGAAGTTAACGATTTTGTTACCCTCGCTAATTGGCTTAAAGATTCGCTACAATTTGGCGCAATTCGGTTAGAAACGGCTTTAACTCTTCGAGCTTATAAAGCAATTGAAACTGATAATTTAGAAAGTTTAATTTATTGGAATCATTGGGCGATCGCTTCTAAAGAAACTGAAGAATTGCGCCAGCAAAGTTGGCAGATGGGGCGGGCTTTAATTAAGTTATTTTTGGCAATGCAGCCGCCGGGGGAAATAAGCTTAATTGAAGGTTTACAAAAAATAGTAAAAACGGATAGTAATTTTTGTAATTACGCGATCGCTTTCGGCATAGCCGCCGCCTCCTGGCAGATCGACCGGGAAAATATGGTCTTGAGTTATTTACACAGTTGGGCAACTAATCTCATTAATGCCGGGGTAAAATTAATTCCCCTCGGTCAAACTCAGGGGCAAAAGTTACTTTTCAATCTTCAACCTCAAATCCTATCCACTGCCAAAGAAGTTTTAGAATTAGAAGATGACGACCTCAGCAGTTGTAGTTGGGGTTTATCTCTGGCAAGCATGGTTCACGAAACTGAATATTCCAGGTTGTTTAGAAGTTAAGAAATTGTTAATTGTTAATTGTTAATTGTTAATTGTTAATTGTTATATAGCAACTCTAAACGGGTTATGAAAAATTCGGGGACCAGAAACCCGGTTTCTTCAAGAAACCGGGTTTCTTGAAGAAATTGTTAATTGTTAATTGTTAATTATTAATTGTTAATTGTTATATGAGCATTTTTCGAGTAGGAATAGCGGGGCCGGTGGGTTCGGGGAAAACAGCTTTAGTGGATGCTTTGTGCAAATCAATGCGGCAAGAATTGAAAATAGCTGTAGTCACCAACGACATTTACACCCAAGAAGATGCCCAATTTTTAGTTCGTTCCGAGGCCTTGGACAGTTCTCGGATCGTGGGGGTGGAAACGGGAGGTTGTCCCCATACCGCCATTCGGGAGGATGCCTCGATTAATTTGGTGGCGATCGAACAGTTGGAGGAGAAATTCCCGGATTTAGATTTGATTTTTGTCGAAAGCGGCGGCGATAATCTGGCAGCTACTTTTAGTCCCGAGTTGGTGGATTTGACTTTATATGTCATAGATGTGGCTGCTGGAGATAAAATACCGAGAAAAGGCGGACCGGGAATTACGAAGTCTGACTTGTTGGTAATTAATAAAATCGACCTCGCGCCCCATGTCGGAGCAGATTTGGCTATTATGGAAAGGGATGGTAAAAAAATGCGAGGGGACAAACCTTTTGTATTTACTAATTTAAAGACAAAAACAGGGTTGGAAGAAGTGGTTAATTTCATCCGCTTGTATTTGGTGGTTTGAATTGGAAAATATCCTAAAAGTTTAACTTTATTAAGTTTATAAATAGCTGGTTTACCATGAATAAATTTTTGCAAAGCTTAAAAAAATTACCCTGGCAAGAACTTTCGTTAGTGAGTCTCATAACTGTTTTAACAGTCGCGGCGGTAGAAATATTTTTAGCGATCGCCATTACTCATTCTCCAGAGGTTCGCGATGTCTTAAAGCTAATATTTGCTTCACCTTTTCTTGGGGTATTCGTGCCCCTTGGGGTAGCAGTGGGAATGGGGGCATTGGCAGTTTATTTGTTGGAGTGGTGGGAGAAACAATTACTATTAAATAATTCGAGTTTGTGGGCGTTAGTCTTCTGTGTGGCGATCGCTTTGTGGTTAAAATCTCTGTTCCCCATACCCTCGCTGTTGATTGCTATCTCTCAACCTGCATTCATAAGTATAGCGATCGGCGTGTTTTGGAAGGGACGGCCTTATTGGCGGCGATAGTTGCGATAGTGGCGATCGCAATCCTAAGTTCGTAGTAATCGCTTTAGCGATTCATATTGATAAATCGCTTTAGCGATTACTACAAGCTAGCATTACGTTCGTAGTAATCGCTTTAGCGATTCATATTGATAAATCGCTTTAGCGATTACTACAAGCTAGCATTACGTTCGTAGTAATCGCTTTAGCGATTCATATTGATAAATCGCTTTAGCGATTA
>JAXHVR010000033.1:38844-55444 GCA_034189005.1 Cyanobacteriota bacterium
CTACAAGCTAGCCTACGAAGTCGGCCCACAATTTTAGCCTAGATGCAGTAGTAGGAGCGATTTTTTATGACCGCTGAGATCGTAACAGAAGCGGTGTCACCAAACCACTCCGCAGGACTGGCAACCGTCCCTAGGGATAAAGCCCGACCGAGACCAATTTTACAATTTTTTCCTAATTATCGGTTTCGGATTATTGGAGGCCGATCGCATTGATAAACCTATCCTTTTTAACTCTTTCTTCACTTCCAAAACTCGCACTTTTACAACTTGCCCCACTTTGACGATCTCTTTAGGATCTTTGACGAAGCGATCGGCTAATTGGGAAATATGTACCAAACCGTCTTGATGAACTCCAATATCTACAAATGCTCCAAAATTAGCCACGTTTGTTACTATCCCTTCTAACTCCATTCCTACTTCCAAATCCTCGATTTCTTTCACCCCTTCCATGAAGCTTGCATACTTAAATTCTGCCCTCGGGTCTCGCCCCGGTTTCTCTAATTCCGCGATAATATCCCTTAAAGTCGGTTCTCCAACTTTGTCGGTAACGTACTTTTTAAAATCCAGGCTTTTTAACTTATTTCCTACTCCGGCAATTTCCGCCAAAGGTACTTCTAAATCTTTAGCGATCGCTTCCACCACTCCATAGCTTTCTGGATGCACCGCCGTATTATCCAAAGGATTATTGCCGTCGCGTATCCTCAGAAAACCCGCGCAAAGTTCAAAGGCTTTCGGTCCTAATTTAGAAACTTTTAATAATTGCCGCCGATTCAGGAAAGCGCCATTTTCGTTGCGGTAATTAACCAGATTTTTCGCAACCGTACCGCTCATGCCAGACACGAAGGTTAATAATTCCTTGGATGCCGTATTCAAATCTACTCCTACATAATTCACGCAACTTTCTACGGTTTCGTCTAATTTCTTTCTCAGCAACTTTTGGTCCACATCGTGTTGGTATTGCCCGACTCCTATGGATTTGGGGTCTATCTTGACTAATTCTGCTAAAGGATCTTGCAACCTTCGCCCGATACTAATCGCCCCGCGAACCGTAATATCTAATTCTGGAAATTCTTCTATTGCTACTTCAGAAGCAGAATAAATAGAGGCCCCAGATTCGTTGACCATTACTTTAATTGGTTTCTTTTCCAAGGTGGATATTATTTCGGTAATAAACTCGTCGGTTTCCCGGCCGGCGGTACCGTTGCCGATGGCGATTAATTGGATGTTGTATTTGTCGATTAATTGCTTAACACTTTTGGCCGCTGCTTGACGTCTTTCGGCAGAAGAAGCATGGGGAAATATGGCTTGATATTCTAAAAACTTTCCTGTATTATCTAATACGGATACTTTGCAACCAGTTCTAAATCCCGGGTCAATTGCTAGGGTTGGTTTCATGCCGGCGGGGGCCGATAATAATAGTTCCCGGAGGTTTGCTTCAAAGGTTTTAATTGACTCGATATCTGCTTCAGTTTTCTTTAGCGATCGCACTTCGGTAATCAGGGAATTTTTCATCAACCGATTAAAGGCATCGGCGAGCATTTCCCGTAAAAATTCTTTTACTTCTTTGCTTTTGGTTCTTATTGTAGAGTCTTCCAAATAGGAGAGGATAAAGTCGCGATCGAAGTCGATATCTACTTTTAAAACTCCTTCTTTTTCACCGCGCAACAATGCCAGGAGATTGTGGGAGGCGATGCCTTTAACTTTGCTTTGAAATTGGCGGTACATTTCATATTTAGTCGTACCTTCTGGGAAGTCTTTTTTTACTTGAGAAACAAAACTGCCTTTGTTTAATAAATACTCGCGGAGATAAGCTCGCAACTCTGCTTTTTCAGCCACTTCTTCTGCTAAAATATCGGCAGCACCTTTGAGGGCATCTTCCATAGTTGTAATTTCTTTCTCTTCCGAGATATATTTAACTGCTTCCTCCCTAAAAGATTGGTAACTTGCGGTCGGTTTGTTTAGAGATTTAATAAATTCAGCTAAAGGTTCTAAACCTTTTTCTCTGGCGACGGTTGCGCGGGTGCGCCGTTTTGGTTTGTAAGGAAGATAGAGGTCTTCTAATTCGTTTTTTTGCTGGCAAGATTCGATTTTTGTTTGGAGTTTGTCCGTGAGTTTTCCGGTTTCAGCGATCGCTTTTAAGATAGCCTTTTTTCTATCTTCTAATTCCTGTAAATAACTGTGCCTCTCGAAGAGGTCGCGCAGTTGGGTTTCGTCCATGGAACCAGTGCGCTCTTTCCGATAGCGGGCGATAAAGGGAATGGTCGCCCCTTCTGCTAAAAGTTCCAGGGCGTTATTGACGTTTTGGAGTTTGAGGTTTAGCTCTTTGGCCAGGGTTTGAGGTATGTCCAACATGGGTTAAATTGATGAAGGATATTTTTTATGATATACTAGAATTTACCAACGGATTATGAATACAGATGAAACGGATGGGTTATTGGTACTAAAATTAGCTAGTTTGTAGCGATCGCGTTGGCTTGATTAAAATGGGAATGTAAAGGAACTCGCATTCTGGCTCGATCGTTAAGGAAACATATAGCAATCCTAAATGGATTATGAAAAATTTGGGGGCAAGAAACCCGGTTTCTTCAAGAAACCGGGTTTCTAAAATATCACGAAGGATCTACGGCTTGCTATATTTATGTTAAAGAAAAAAGCTCCCAATTGTTAATTGTTAATTGTTAACTGAAACATGGCAAAATTAAAACTACGTCGAAGGGAAAATATTAGCGGCGATTTTTACGTCGATACTACTTGTATTGACTGCGACACTTGTCGCTGGATGGCACCGGAAATATTTAATCGCAGCGGCGAAAAATCTGCCGTTTACCAACAACCAACTAACGAAAAAGAAAGATTGGCAGCAATGCAGGCATTATTATCCTGCCCCACCAGTTCCATCGGTACCGTCGAAAAACCCCAAGATATTAAAGAAAGTCAGCAAAGTTTGCCGATTTTAGTGGCAGATAACGTTTACCATTGCGGTTATCATTCGGAAAGTTCTTTCGGCGCTACTACTTATTTCATCCAGCGACCGGAGGGTAACGTTTTAGTAGATTCTCCTCGCTTTGCCCCGCCCTTAGCGAAGCAGTTGGAAGCGATGGGGGGAGTGAAATATATGTATTTGACTCATCGCGACGATATCGCCGACCATCAGAAATTTCGAGAACGCTTCGGTTGCGATCGCATCCTCCACACCGAGGAAATTACTGCCTCGACTCGCGATGTCGAAATTAAACTGACTGGAGAGGAGGCGATCGCTTTAACCCCCGACTTATTAATTATCCCTGTCCCCGGTCATACGGAAGGTCACACGGTTTTGCTTCACCGACAGTTTTTATTCACTGGAGACCATATTGCTTGGTCCTATTACTTAAAGCAACTTTACGCATTCCGCCGCCACTGCTGGTACTCTTGGTCCGAGTTGGTAAAATCCACGGGCAAATTGACCGATTATAGTTTTGAATGGGTATTGCCCGGTCACGGTCGCCGCTATCACGCCGATGCCGATACCATGCAGGCGGAACTTAAGAAATGTCTTGACTGGATGAAAACTGTTTAGACTAAGGCCGGCGATCGCTAGTTTCTATCTCCGGGCCATGGGCCCCGATTTTCCTTCCATAAGAGATTAAAAAAAAATGAAGCAATGGAATTGAGGTAGAAAAATTGGGACCGCCCGTGTTAGGATTGAAACGTGTGACCAATTTTAGGTCTAGCTATTGCAGACTTCTAAGATTGGCAGCAACCTTAGAGTAACAACAATTTAATTTGTAAGGAGGATAATACGCAATGACCCAAGTGATTCTTGGTGAAAACGAAACAATTGAATCAGCATTAAGACGATTTAAGCGGCAAGTTTCCCAGGCGGGAATTTTTCCAGATATGAAGAAACATCGCCACCACGAAACCCCAATAGAAAAACGCAAGCGCAAGCAAATGGCTTTGCAAAAACAGCGCAAGAGACGTTCCCGCTATCAATAATTGCCAAATATTTAAGGATAGATTTAAACTAAGTTAAAAATAGGCAGTTTATCGCTACCTTATCAATTTTTATAGCAATTTCCCAAAATCTGTGGTATTTGTAGGGGCGACCTATCTGCGGTTGCCCCAGTCAGATTAGACGATTGCTGACGGATTTTGATAAGTTTAAATCTATCTCAAGATGCGCCATAGAGCGCGTCTTTATCATTTATTTAAAAAGAAAGATAAAAGGGAACGAGTAAAAAATAGATATTAAGTATTAAGAACTAATTATTAATAGTTAATAAACCAAAAGTTTTAAAATTAATAAGAGAAAAAACAATGGCTTTAGAGCCTTCAGAAATAGATATTGCCCCTTTTATAGACCACGCTTTATTAATACCAACTGCCACTCCAGAGCAAGTGGAGAAATGCTGCGATGAAGCGGATAGATTTCAATTTGCCGCAGTCTGCGTCTATCCTTCTTACGTCCGTCTGGCAGCCGATCGCCTCCACGGCAAAAAACCTAAAGTTTGCACCGTAATAGGCTTCCCTACAGGGGCAACCACCTCCAAGGTAAAACTTTACGAAGCCCTCGAAGCTACAGAAAATGGTGCCACCGAGTTAGACGTGACCGTTAATTTAAGTTGGTTGAAAAGCGGCAAAACAGACGAAATCTATCGGGAGATAGCCGAAATTTGCGAAGAAACAGGTCAAACAGTTAAGGCTATTTTGGAAATGGGACTGTTGAGCGAGAAGGAAAAACGATTTGCAGCCGAATTGTTGATGGATGCAGGGGTGTCCTTCCTCAAAACTAATACCGGTTGGTATGGCGGAGCCACGACAGAAGATGTGGCCCTTCTGAAGCAAATTACCGGAGGCAATTTAGGGATTAAGGCTTCTGGGGGCATTAAGACTCACGATGGAGCAATAAATTTAATTATGGCCGGAGCAACTCGTTTGGGTACCTCTCGCGGGCCAGGATTAATCCGCCAGCGAGAAAAAGAAAATTAGGGTGCAGGTTGTTAGTAGCCCTCGCTCGGTGGCCATGGGCGAAGGAGTCATATCTAAATCGCTAAAGCGATTACTACAAGCAGGATTAATCCGCCAGCGAGAGGAAAATTAACAATTAACAATTAACAATTAACAATTAACAATTAACAATTAACAACTCCCCAAATGGGCAAAACCTACAAAGCCACTGGAATCAACCTCAAAGCGAAACCTCTGGGGGAGTTCGATCGCCTCTTAACGGTCTTAACCCCAGAATATGGCCTCATCAGAGCGGCGGCCCCCGGATCCCGCAAACATCGTTCTTCCCTCCGAGGGAAGAGCGAATTATTCGTAGTCAATCAATTATTAATATCCAAAGGGCGATCGCTCGATAAAATTATTCAAGTAGAAACCATAGAATCCTATCCAGGCCTGAGTCAAAGCTTAGGAAAACTAACAGCCGGGCAATATTTAGCCGAACTGGTACTCCATCAAGCCCTAAGCGAACAGCCCCAAGAGCAAGTGTTTTATTTATTAAGAGAACACCTCAGCCGCCTGGAACCCTTGAGCAAAGAGGACTTAAAGCGACCCAACCAACTGCTAGCCTACCTAGCCCACGGCATCTATCACCTACTAGCCTTAGACGGAATAGCACCCCAAGTGCAAATGTGCTGCGCCACCGGACGTCCCTTAAGGCCAAACTTCATAGATCCAGAATGGCGAATCTGGTTTAGCATCGACAGTGGCGGCACCGTTGTTTCGTCAAAATTAGCCGACAGCGAGCGATCGAAAAGCCCCGCCCTCAAACATCTCAACACTCAGATAGATGCGGAGCAACTGAAACTATTACAAGCTCTAGCTAGAGCCCGCTTAAACCAAGAAGAAATAGAATCGACAGTTTCCAGAAACTGGGTATTAGTAGAAAACCTCCTTCGGCAATATGCCCAGTACCAGTTAGGCTGTTCCATTCGTTCTGCCGGCTTAATAGATACTTATTTAGAAATGACCTCCTTAGCGAAAATATAAAATGCCACTGTCCGAATCAGAATTAAAAAAAAATAAAGAACAACTCCCAGCATCCGAGACGGAATCGGAAAATGGGACCAAACCAGCATCGGAATCTCCCCAAACCCCAGAAGAAGAAGCAGAAAGAGGATTTCTGCCGGTACTGAAAAACAGAAACTTCCTAACCTTGTGGAGCGGTCAAGTATTCTCCCAACTAGCAGATAAAATTTATCTGGTACTGACCATCGCCATCGTCGCCAACAGCTTCGTAGAAGAAGGCCAAAGCATCAGCATTTGGGTATCGGCGATAACCATCGCCTTCACCATTCCCGCAGTTTTATTTGGTGCCGCCGCCGGAGTTTATGTAGATAGATGGTTAAAAAAGTCAGTCTTAGTATCGACAAACCTCCTCAGAGGCGCCTTAGTTTTAACATTGCCCCTCGTACTTTGGGCATCTAGCGGCCGACAGCTAGGACAGTTGCCCTTGGGATTTTGCTTGATGTTAGTCGTGACCTTCCTGGTTTCCACCCTAACTCAATTTTTTGCTCCAGCAGAACAATCAGTTATTCCTCTAATAGTAGAAAGGCGGCATCTTTTGTCCGCCAACTCCCTCTATACCACCACAATGATGGCCTCGGTGATCGTTGGTTTTGCCGTGGGAGACCCAGTATTGGAATTAGCCGATGCGGCGGCGCTGAGTTTGGGGGTACCGGAGTCCATAGGTAAGGAATTGGTGGTAGGGGGCAGTTACGCGATCGCCGGCTTGCTGCTAATCTTACTCAAGACCGGGGAAAAGAAAGATGCCAACCCCCACGAACAACCCCACGTCCTAGCAGACTTGCGCGATGGCCTGCGCTACTTAAAAGGTCAACGCCGAGTCCGCAATGCCATGGTTCAGTTAATCGTCTTATTTTCCATCTTTGCCGCCTTAGCAGTATTGGCAGTGCCGCTGGCAGAAAAGCTTCCCACATTGGAGGCAGAACAGTTTGGCTACTTATTAGCAGCAGCAGGCGTGGGCATGGCCATCGGGGCGGGAATAGTCAGTCAAGCGGAGCGATGGCTGTCCAATTTCCAAATGAGTACCATCGGATCGGCGGGGATGGCAGGTGCTTTAATCGGCTTGTCCCTTTTCAACAGAGAGTTATGGTTGGTTGTAGGTTTAATTGCTCTATTAGGAGTATTTGGGGCCTTGGTAGGAGTGCCCATGCAAACCACCATCCAAGCGGAAACCCCAGAAGAAATGAGGGGGAAAGTATTCGGCCTTCAGAATAACGCCGTCAATATTGCTCTGAGTTTGCCCCTCGCTTTGGCAGGAGTGGCAGAAACTTTTCTCGGTTTGCCAGTAGTATTACTGGCTTTGGCGAGCTTTGCTTTGGCAGGAGGTGTCTTAACCTGGTATATTTCCTCAAAGGGTCACAGTCAGCAACCTTGAGGTTCTGCAAAAATCCTCGTCCCTCCTCCTTTTTGGGAAGGGCTGCAGAAAAATAGTTCGATCTAATCGGTAACCTATGGAAAAAATCAAAATAGCGATCGCTGGAATAGGAAACTGTACTAGCTCTCTAGTCCAAGGAATAGAAAATTATCGCGACAAAAAGGCCGAAGAGGCGATCGGCTTGATGCACTGGGATATCGGAGGCTATAAGCCTTACGACATTGAAGTAGTAGCTGCCTTTGATATCGACGCTCGCAAAGTAGGCCTGGATGTGGCAGAAGCTATCTTTGCTCCACCGAATTGCACGGCGGTATTCCAAGCAGATATCCCTCCTACCGGTACCATTGTCAGGATGGGCAAAGTGGAGGATGGTTTCTCCCAGCACATGAAGGACTATGACCCAGAAAATACGTTTATCCTCAGCCAAGAAGCTGAATGCAGCAAAGAGGAGACTGTAAAAATCTTGCGCGAGTCTGGTGCGGATATGCTGCTCAATTACCTGCCAGTGGGCTCGGAGATAGCAAGTCGCTTGTATGCGGAATGCGCTCTGGAAGCAGGAATAGGATTCATTAATAATATCCCCGTATTTATTGCCAGCGACCCCGAGTTTGCCAGGCGATTTGAAGAAAAGAATTTGCCGATTATCGGCGACGATATAAAAGCCCAACTGGGGGCAACGATTACCCATCGCACCCTAACGGAATTATTTAAAAAGCGGGGGGTAAAGCTGGAGCGGACTTACCAGCTTAACACTGGGGGCAATACGGATTTCCTAAATATGTTAAACCAGACTCGGTTGGCATCTAAGAAGGAATCTAAGACTGAGGCGGTACAAGCGGTTACAGCAAAAAGGCTGGAGGATGAAAATATCCATGTGGGGCCGAGCGACTACGTTCCTTGGCAAAAAGATAATAAAGTTGCCTTTATCCGCATGGAAGGAAAACTCTTTGGCGGCGTTCCTATGAATTTGGAATTGCGACTGTCGGTGGAGGATTCTCCTAATTCCGCAGGAGTTGCGATCGATGCAATTCGTTGTTGCAAGTTGGCTTTAGATAAAGGCAAAGGCGGGATTCTGCATTGGCCCTCGGCTTTCTTTATGAAGCATCCGCCCCAACAATATAGCGATGAGGAAGCTTACCAAATGACGGAAGTCTTTATTGGGGGGGAACTAAACCACTAAAAAATGCCAATTTGTCGTACAGTGGCAATTGAGTGACGGTGGCAATTCAGGTGGCAGAGCTGCAGCCGGCTGTAGCTTTGCTGAATTTTACTTATTCAAAGATATTATATAATTATATAGCTGAACCTTTTCCCCCCCCATTCTCTGCTTGTAAGCTTCACCACCTTTGAGGAAGTCATATTTAATCATCTGACTCTCAATACTGTCCTTAATGCTCATAAATTTCGAGATAAAACCCACGCTAAAAGACCTATAATTAGGATCGTAGCCATTGTTGTAAAGATAGACAGTGGCAGAATGCTCTAAACACATGGTAGATGCTATTGCTGTATTATCGACTTCTAGAAAAGCAAGCTTAATCTTCCCGATCGTAGCCATTTCCTTCATAAGTAAGCGAAAGTATGATGCCATTTGTTGTGTCATAAACTCTGCTTTATCCTGTCGGCTGGCTATATGCAGATGTAAAAAGTTATTACACTGCTGCTCTACCTCCGTCGCATCGCTAACTATTCGATACCCGATCTTTCCGGTCTCCTCTAACCTACGGAGCGTACGATGGACCTGATTGCGCTGCTTTCTTCTTAGGGTTTGCAGATAGCTCTCCCATTGACCGTTGAGCTTCATTTCGTAAGAAACATCTGCATTTTCATGGGAAACAGAGTAACCAAGCACCTCTGCCGCAGGCATCACCTCAGTAGAGACTAAGGAGTCTGGACGGACAGAGTTTAGCTCCAGATATTGAACTCCCTCTGTTCTGAGGTATTCAAGCAAAGCGATCGCGAATTCTTGACACTTTCCTGGAGCGATAATTAGATCCATAAAGTCAAAAACTTCTGGGTCTCCTATAAATGTAGCCTTTTGACTTTTGATGATAATTGGAGCAATTCCAACCAGTTCGTCACCTTGCCATACAGAATAAATATCGGGTAAAGTTCCACTATTAAATACAAGGCTCCAGGGTCGAATAAACGCCGGAAAGGTAAAGATACAGTTCCACCGCAGTCGATCGCGACCATCGGACCAATAGAAGTCAAAGCAATCAAATGCCTCTTTCTTAACAGAGTATTCTCCACGCGCTGTTGCGAGTAATGACTCATCCATGATTTACCAAACCCAAAAACCTGCTTTGATAAACTACTAGATTTGTTCTGCTTTGTCAAGTACATAGAGCGCGTAAAACTCAATTAAAGGATGCTATAATAACTAGCTGCGCAAAATTAATTACATACGCTCGCAGGCCAAAGCGCCTGTTGTAGATTAGAAAAACCGGAGTAACTGAAGATGAGTCCAGTAATTTTTCTCTCACCACACTTAGATGATGCGGCTCTTTCTTGTGGTGCCTATATCAGCATGCTGGTAGAGCAATCGGTCGATGTTCGTGTCTATACAGTCTTCTCGGGTATTCCTAAAACAGAGGATCTCTCGCAATTAGCCAAAGCAATCCATTTAGAGGGTGGACTTGAAAGCGATGCGATGCTCAGACGGAGAGAGGAAGATAGAGTTGCCATGCAGTATTTGGGTGTAAACTTTACTTATATAGATCTTCTTGACTGCATTTACCGAACCGGTCCTGCTGGCAGGTCGCGATATCAAACTAAAAAAGATATTTTTGCAGTTAGTCCCCATCTAGAAGTCGATGCAGACACGCTTAAGGACTTAGTTACTTACCTCTGTCGGATGCTTAAGGAGCTACAACCATCAGAGGTGTATGTGCCATTAGGGATAGGCAATCATATCGATCATATTTTGGTAAGAGAGGCATTGGAAAGGAGCATCGTAGAATTAGGCAGTGACAATAGTTCCGATATTATTTACTACGAGGATGTTCCATATATCTGCTCCTATGACAGTGACGACTTTCTAATTACTCTATCCAAATCGTTTGCACCAAAATTACAATCTGTCAGCGATCGAGCTTGGACAAGTAAACTAGAGGCTATTGCGGCCTATAAGTCCCAGGTCTCGACTATGTGGGATAGTCCGATCGCAATGAGAAAGCAGATTTCTGACTATTCACTGTCCCTTCAGCAGGGACAGTTTACTGAAAGGTTTTGGAAACCTCGCGCATCGCCCCAGTAGCAACTGTAGGTTGGGTTTCGTGTCTAAACCCAACCTACAGTCTGCGCTTGGGTTTCTCATCGCAGAGGATGTCTTCTCAATTGCTTAATTGCTAGATTCCCTGCCTCTTTGATATTCTCGAACTAAGGAGTTATACTGCTCGACGATCGCTTTCCCAATGTTAGGCCAGGAGTAGTTGAGGATTGACGAGCGTAACAGCTCTCGATCCAGGCTGCGGTACATAGGTGAGGCCAAGAAATTTTGCACCCCCCGTGCCAGTAATTCTGGACTGTTATCATCAACAACAAACCCTGTTTTCCCTTCAAGGATAATATCATCCGCTGCACCAACCCGAGTTGCAACAACAGGGGTTCCACATGCCAGCGCTTCTAAGACAACCATACAGAAACTCTCATAGTAAGAAGGCACAACTAGCAAATCTGCTGCATTATAGTAAGTTACGAGTTCTGCTTGTTCGACTCTTCCGAGGGGACAGAGCATGTGCTGTACGTTCAGCTTTTTTGCTAAAGTGAGGAGTTTCTGAGTTTCCGGGGATGCTTGGCCGTCTCCTCCAATGACAAGTAATTGCAGCTCTCGATGGTCTTTTAATAAGCTCAGGGCATAAATTAATCGATCGAGCCCTTTGACTGGCGAGAATCGACCAACATAGAGAAGATAGAACTTACCTTTCTCTAACCCTAACTTCTGAATGCTTAACTCTTTACTCAGCGGACGGAATAAATCATAATTAACACCGCAAGGGATAACCTTTATTTTACTCTGGTTTACCTGGCAATGAAGTCTGACATTTTCTTTTTCTCGCTGGCAGGCAACAAGAATTTGATTAGAAGTTCGAGCAATTTCATTTTCAGTTGTAACCCGTAGATCGGGATCGGGCTGGCCTGACTTTGTGAGATTCTTGGAAGCAGCAAGAGTATGAAAGGTCGTCAGATGAGGTACATCCCATTCTAGCCGCGCATAATTCCCGACAACGCCGGATAGCCAATAATGGCTGTGGATCAGATCGTATTGAATGTCTTGAGAGCGTCGAAACTCTTCTATGGATCTAAAAAGGTCTGGAAGATGCTCGAAGAGTTCTAATTTGCTTGGGGGCTTTAAAGATTTAATTGGCAGGCAGATAACTCTGAGCTTCTGGTCCAAATTAATAATTTTATGAGACTGAAGATGAGTTTGAGCGGTAAATATATCGACCGAGTATCCTAGCTTGCCAATTTCTTTTGACAATTCCAAGATATATACACTCATGCCCCCTGTATTTTCTGTTCCTAACTCTCCAACTGGGCTTGAATGTATGCTTAACATGGCTATGTTTTGCTGATGCATAAGCAATTGGTAAATTCTTTCTTCAAAATAAAAAATGGGGAACCTGACCACCGAACATCCGCTGATACTCTCGATCGCTCCCCAGTCAGCTTCAAAAGCCAGCACTGGTAAGTAATTAATAATTAATAATTAATAATTAATAATTATTGGACTCCAGTCATCACAGTGGCTAATTGCCGTTAATACAGGCCCCGTCCGCGAAAAAAATTTTGTTCAAATTCCGCGAAAGCGCGACTACTTAAGGGCAGGGCTACCCGCCTAATTAGCTAAAAACCATAATACCTTATAAAGAATAGCAGATCTGGTTGACTCAGCAAAACTATTTTTAGAGCGATCGAGTGACGGGTTAGACACCGAGGGACTTGATGAGCCAGGTAAGGGGCTCTCGAACCATCTCGATCGTTCCATCGTCCCGCTGACGTTTGTACTCATCGAGGTATTCGACAACTGTTGACTGCTTGTACCCGAGGCGGTGGTATAGCTTGGATGCCTTCGGATTAGTAAAGCTCACGCCGAGGCCTATGGTGCCTAACCCTCGCGAGATGGCTTCCGATTCGCAATGGGAGATGATTTGAGTTCCTATCGAGCGACCGCGAAACTCCTCCTGGATCTCTAGGCGGTAGATTTCGGGGCAATCGGGAAAAGCCGCTATGACGGGGCTGGCGCGGGGACCGATCCATCGCACGAATCCGTGACCAATAGGGGTACTACCTAGCCAGGCAACGTAGAACGAGATAATTTGAGCTTGCACATCTATGATATCGTCCCGGTGCGTTCGTTGAAATTCGGTACCGAAGGCGCGATCGAGGGAAGGTAGGTCTTCTTCTTGGGCCTGGCGGATGGAAATACTGTTCGTCATTGTAATCTATAATTGGTTTTTGGGATAGATATTCTGGGAGCACGTCACTTTTGAAGCGAACCAAAAACTTGCTGCTTTTTGTAGAACAGGCGTCTCGCCTGTTATCCGTTCAGTTGTTAGTTGGCAGAAAAAATTTATTTACAAAACTGACGTGCTCCCGATATTCTTATTGCCATACTTTAGAGCGATCGTTGTCTTGCGTTGGGCGCGCAGCGCTACAGCAAACTGCTTATTATGTCGCCTTCACACCTCCTTTGCTGGATGTGGTTAAGTACGCGCCCAGTAAAATAACCATAAATCCTAATAAGTTAAGCCCAGTTAAAGTTTCCCAAAAGATTCCCCAGGCAAGGATAGCAGTAATCGCCGGATGGAGCAGTAATACCGTCGCAACCAATCCAGGAGATAACCATTTGAGGCTATAAGTAACCAAAATTTGTTGGAAAATTCCCACAGTACCTATAGCAGTTACAATTAGCCAGACTTGCCAAGAATGGGGAAACATATCGTCACCTGCCACCAAGACAATTGGGAGTAAAAAAACAGTCCCTAGCAAGTAGTTACAAGTTGTTATTGCAGTTGCACTTAACTGAGTTTGCAGTTTTTCCATAACCAGCAGGCACCAGGCCAGAAGCATGGCAGAAACTAAAGCAAGTCCATCACCTTGTAATTTTTCAATAGTTATCGAAAAGTCATTAGCTACTATGGATATCGAACCGACAATAGCGATCGCTATTCCTGTCAGAAATCGCCCATCGAACTTTTGACCCAAGAACATCCATGCAACCAAGGTAGTAAATAGTGGGTTCAGACTGTGCAAAACCTCCGAGTTAGCAATGCTAGTTTTAGTCAGAGACCAAACGTACAGTAGCGTGTGAGCAGTAGAAAATATTGCCAGAATTAGCAACAGGAGCAATAGGTTATGGAGGTTATGTAACCCTTTGACAGCAAGAAAATTTCCCGATCGTCGCTGCTTGAGGATGGATGGGACATTCCAGAATGTCAAAAGAACAGCGCCGATCCAGCGAGGATTAAATACTGTAGCATTGGGACTCATTTCGTATTCGCTGACCTTGACCAAGATGGGGATAAAAGCGACGAGGAATAGGACAGCTAATAGGGCGCTGAAAGCCATCGCGATCTCTCTTTTAAGCCTTGGTTGCGAACTTAATTCTAATTGTTCTGTCATTACTGTTGCTGATTTTGGAGACCCTCGGGCAAGATTTTAGCATTAAAGTTGAAATTACGGCAAAACAGTAGAGATTTGGATATATTTAAGCTTTTACCTTCGTTAATAAAACTTAATAGACCTCGCAGTAATTGTTTCAGAAAGCGATGGAAAATGGACTGGATGGGGTGCATCGGGGGAATGAATAAAACCAAAAGTTTAACGCTTTTTGGAACGCGGTCAGTTGGAACGTTGGGCAACTAACAATTAACGACTAACAACTAACATGCATGGGTCAAATTCTTGGTTCTCTTCATTCCCCCGATGCTCCGAGAAAGGCTGCCTGGGATAGAAGCTTAAGAGTTTGGCTATTTATGAGCGGCAGGAGCTTTAGGGATGGCCATTGGGGCAGGAGCGATCGGTCCATTCGGCCACTGGCTGTCTAATGTTCGACTGAGCGTGGTAGGATCGGCGGGCATGGCAGTTGCTTTAATCGGCCTATGGGTCTTGAGCGAACAATTATGGTGGGCTGTAGGTTGAATTGCTTTCTTTTGAATATTTGGAGCCTCGATCGGAGTGCCGATGCAAACTACTATCCTGGCGGAAACCGCAGAATAAATGAGGGGGAAAGTATTCGGCCTTCAAAATAACGCCGTTAATATTGCTCCTCATTTGCCTCTGGTATTAGCTGGAGTAGTAGAATTGCCCGTACGATTACTAACTTTGGCCAGTTTAGCTTTGGCGGCCGGTGTCTTAAACTGGTATATTTCCTCTAAGAGTTTTCGTAAATAACTGCCGGTTCACCCGAATGCATATAGCTTGGCTTGGAAAAAAATCCCCATTTTGTGGCAACGTCACCTATTCCAGAGAAATTACTAACGCTCTGTTAGAACGAGGACATAAGGTCAGCTTTCTTCACTTTGCCCCAGAAGACGGCGAGGTAGATAGTTGGCCGGGACGTCAGGAGGTGTCTTTACCCTGTTTGTACCTTTCCCAGGGTTACACCATTCCCAGTCTAAAATCTAGCAAGGTCTTAATTGATGCTCTCGACGACCTGAAACCCGACCTGGTACACGCATCTCTTACCCTTTCTCCTTTGGATTTTTTATTACCAGAAATTTGTCAAGAATTAAATTTACCTCTGGTAGCTACTTTTCACGCTCAATTTGATAGCAAACCGCGAAATATTAAGTCGGGGACTCAATTTTTAGCTTATCAATTGTACGCTCCCTTTTTAGCTAATTACGATCGCGTTATTATCTTTTCTGAAATTCAAAAAGATTTATTAGTCAGACTGGGAGTTCCTGCGGAAAAAGTAGCCGTGATTCCGAATGGAGTAGATATAGATAAATATTGTCCGGGCGTTTCTAATGTTAAGTCAGAGTTCAATGTCAAGCGAATATTTTTATATTTGGGGCGCATTTCTCAAGCTAAAAATATCGAGTCCATGCTGAAGGCTTGGAAAAATTCTCAGATGGGCAGCGACAGCCGTTTGATAATAGTTGGCGACGGTCCTTTGGCAGCTTATTTGCAGACTTTATATACGGATGATGATGGTATTAGATGGTTGGGTTTTGTCGCTGACGAACAGCGCAGAATAGAAATTTTGCGGGGGGCTGATGTCTTTATTTTACCTTCTTTGGTAGAGGGATTATCTCTGTCTTTATTGGAGGCGATGGCTTGCGGTTTGGCTTGCATTGCTACGGATGCCGGTGCGGATGGCGAGGTTTTAGACGGTGGGGCGGGGGTAATTTTGGATACTCAAAAGGTGACGGGTCAATTAGAAACTTTATTGCCAGTATTTCGCGACAACCCAGAGTTAACAACTGCTTTGGGAATTAAGGCCCGTAAAAGGGTTTTGGAACGCTACACTTTAAGTCGCAATATTACTCAGTTGGAACGGCTTTATACTGAGGTTTTAAAACAACATAATTATCAAGGGTTAGCTGGTATTAAGAGTCGTTTTATTTAGCAATACCTTGGGTGCATCTCAATTTTGAATAAAGCCAGGAATTTAACGCTTTTTGGTAATGGGGAAAACGGTAATGGGTAATAGGAATATTGCATTTTTGCTTCGATGAGATGCTCCCAAATACCATTAGTAGGTTTGGCGCGTGCGAACCTCAAAGTAGTAGTGCATCTAGTTCGTATAGCGATTATTGAATCGGTGAAGCAGACCCGACGGCTACCCCGTTGGTCCCCCTGTCGATCCCCCTCCCGTCCCCCTTAAAAAGGGGGAGGCCAGAGGAAGAAGGTTTTCATGTACGGGGGACTTTGAACTGTTCCGGCTCCCCCCTTCTCAAGGGGGGCAGGGGGGGATCCCTCGATGTACTTCACCGAGCGCGATAATTGCTATAGTAATCGCTTTAGCGATTGATATCTATCAATCGCTAAAGCGATTACTACGAACTTTTAGTAATCGCTTTAGGGATTTAATAAGCCATAAAAGGGATGAAATGGGTAGGTTGCCGATGAGCAATTAACAACTATAGCAATTCTTGAATGTATGAGGTACGACTGGAGCGATCCCCCCCAGCCCCCCTTAAAAAGGGGGGAGCCATTTCAAAGTCCCCCTTTTTAAGGGGGATTTAGGGGGATCGAAAATGT
>JAXHVR010000034.1:0-3021 GCA_034189005.1 Cyanobacteriota bacterium
GGATTTTCCGGCAGAGAATTTAGAGGTAAACTTGTCAGCAATTCAAAATACTCCTCTATCTGAGAATCGGGAGTTTTTTCCAACTTAGAATACATAGTCAAAGCATCTTCCGACAAACCCACATAATTGCCCAAAGACTTAGACATTTTCTGAACTCCATCAGTCCCCAACAAAATCGGCATTAACAAACCAAACTGGGGCCTCTTGCCAAAAAATCTTTGCAAATCTCGCCCCACAGCAATATTAAACTTTTGGTCGTTGCCGCCCAACTCAACATCAGCCTCCACCGCCACAGAATCGTAACCCTGCATCAGCGGATAGAGGAACTCGTGTAGAAAAATAGGACTCTCCTGCTCGTAGCGATCGCTAAATCCCTCCTTAGCCAGCATCTGCCCCACAGTCATCGTCCCCAAAAGTTCCAGAATTTTGGCCAAATCTAAATTAGAAAGCCATTCCGAGTTATAGCGAATTTCCAGACGTCCCGCAGTGTCGAAATCCAGAATAGGACGGATTCGATCGAGATAACTCTTAGCATTTTCAGCAACTTCTTCTGGGGTTAACTGACGTCTGACTTTAGATTTACCTGTCGGATCCCCGATCCTTGCGGTAAAATCTCCTACGATAAGCACTGCAGTATGTCCCGCATCCTGAAAAGCTCGTAACTTGCGCATCGGGATAGTATGTCCCAAATGAAGATCGGCTCCCGTAGGGTCGATGCCCAGCTTTACTCGCAGAGGTCGATCTGTTTTAGTCAATCTTTGCAGCAAATTTTCGTCTGGGTCTTCAGAATCGGGGCGATCGGGAAAAATTTCGCTAATACCCCGCTTTAGCCATGTAAAATTATCAGTCATTTTCTATTTTCGGTTTACCTTTTAGTCATAGTAGGAAAAGTTTGATGGCCATTATTTGCCATAGCGATCGCTTATTTTTTTTAAGATGGATTTGTCTGGCGCTCCCACGCCTTGGATAAACTCCGATAACATCCAGAAATTATCCCACAGAAAACATCGATCGAGATTAACACTACCCCCAGGCATCAACCAGCAAAGCATCAGCACTTCCAAATAACCCAATCTAGTTAAGCAAAAGAGGTCAAAGTGTCAAGCAACGCAATCAGAAGAAAAGAGCAAAAGCGATCGGTAAACCCCACGCCAGTCTTTAACTTCGTCCAATCTGTTAGTAAAGTAACCGCAGGAACCATCCTCGGCATCACCATGCTAACCAGTTCCGTAGTTGCAGGCGGTCTCGTAGGTTTGGCCATCAGCTTCCGAAACTTACCCGACGTCCGAGTTTTAGAAAGCTACGTCCCCTCAGAAACAACCCACATTTACGACATCAACGGCAAACACCTAGCCAGCCTCCACGACGAGGCCAACCGAGAAGTAATTCCCATCGACGAAATATCTCCCCACCTCAAACGCGCCGTCCTAGCGATCGAAGATAGCAACTTTTACACTCACCCCGGCATCTACCCCATCGGCATCATCCGGGCAATGGTCGCCAACTTAGAACAGGGCGAAACCGTAGAAGGTGGTTCCACCCTGACCATGCAGTTAGTAAAAAACCTATTTCTATCTCCAAGAAGAGCCATTAGCAGGAAAGCTGCCGAGGCAGTTTTAGCCATTCGTCTGGAGCAAATTCTCTCTAAAAAAGAAGTTTTAGAGCTATATCTCAATCAAATTTACTGGGGCCACAACTTGTACGGGGCGGAAACAGCCGCTCAAAGTTATTTTAATAAGTCAGCTAGAGACTTAACCTTGGCAGAGGCCGCCGTGATGGCGGGCATGATTCCCGCACCAGAGCAATACAGTCCTTTTATTAATTATAAAAATGCCAAAACTCGGCAAGCCGTTGTTTTAGCCCGGATGCGGACTCTAGGCTGGATCACCCCCGAAGAAGAAGAAATCGCTCTTAAGCAACCGCTTTTAGTCGGTCGAATTACCTCTTTTCGCAAGAGCGAATTACCCTACATTACCGAAGCAGTGGTTCAGGAATTAACCGAACGTTTTGGTCGGGATGCAGTAGTCAAAGGTGGAATGCGCATCCAAACTACCATTGACACCAAATTCCAAAAGATGGCAGAGGAAACTGTCACTGCCTGGCACGAGATTTTTTATTACCGGGGTCTTTATCGCAGTTGGGATAAGGGGCAATTGGCTCTAGTCGCCGTGGATCCTCGCACTCATTTTGTTAAAGCAATGGTCGGCGGCTCGGATCACAAGAGCAGTCAGTTTAACCGCGCCATTCAAGCTCGACGCCAGCCGGGCTCTGCTTTTAAGCCTTTTGTTTACTATACCGCTTTTGCTTCGGGTGGATATACGCCAAATTCTGGTATTATGGACAGCCCTATTAGTTATCCCGATGGCAATGAATATTACACTCCCAGAAATTATGGTGGCGGTTTTTCTGGCGGTGTTTCTCTGCGTAAGGCTTTGGAGTCATCCCTCAATATCCCTGCTGTGAAGCTCGGTCAATCAGTGGGACTTAATAAAGTGATTGAGGTTTGCCGCATTCTGGGTATCAAAAGCCCTATCGAACCGGTGATTTCTTTGCCTTTGGGGTCGGTGGATCTGACACCTTTAGAAATGGCGGGGGCTTATGCTACTTTTGCTAACAACGGTTGGCATTCGGATACTACTTTTATCGTCCAAGTGACGGATACTCGCGGTAATGTTTTGCTCGATAATACGCCGAAGCCTAAGTTGGTTCTCAATGAATGGGCGGTGGCTTCTCTCAATCACGTTTTGACTGGAGTTATTCAACGAGGCACCGCGACGAAAGCTCAAATCGGACGTCAGGCCGCTGGTAAAACTGGTACTACTTCTTCGGAACGGGATGTTTGGTTTGTAGGCTACACTCCACAGCTTTCTACTGCTATTTGGGTGGGTAATGATGATTACAAGCCTCTTTATTACGGCGCTACTGGGGGGGGCACAGTGGCTCCCGTTTGGCGCGATTTTATGCGTCGCGCTATGAGCGGTTTGCCGGTTGAATATTTCCCCCTTCCTTCTAAGTTTTCCA
>JAXHVR010000034.1:3121-10578 GCA_034189005.1 Cyanobacteriota bacterium
AAGCCTCTTTATTACGGCGCTACTGGGGGGGGCACAGTGGCTCCCGTTTGGCGCGATTTTATGCGTCGCGCTATGAGCGGTTTGCCGGTTGAATATTTCCCCCTTCCTTCTAAGTTTTCCAAACCTTAGAAGTTGGATATAGCGATTATTGAATCGGTGAAGTACACCCCGATCGATCCCCCTAAATCCCCCTTAAAAAGGGGGACTTTGAATTGTTCCGGCTCCCCCCTTTTTAAGGGGGGCTGGGGGGGATCGAAAATTTACTTCACCGATTCGATAAATGCTATAATTGTTGCTTGTTAGTTGGAACGTTGGTGCATCTCAATTGGATTGATATAGCAATCGGTGCAGGGGTTCTGAAAGTTTCTTCAACAATACCTTCGCCAAAAGAAAAAATGCCATTCGTAGGTTGGGTGGAGCGACAGCGCAACCCAACATCAACGGGAGCAAAACCCAACAAATATGTTGGGTTTCGCTACGCTACACCCAACCTACAAGAAAGTGGCTACAAGAAAGTGGCGAAGGTATTCTTCAAGAAACCGGGTTTGTCTTCAATATCGCAAATTATTTAGGATTGCTATAGTCTATTTACTAATAAAGCAGTATTAACAACCAACAACCAACAACCAACAACTAACAACTAACAACCAACAACTGACAACTGACAATTACTTTGTTTTTTCAATTTCTGCCTTCATTCGCTCTAAAGTAGAGTGCATTTGGTCGAACATTTGCTGTGGAGTCATGCCAAATTGTCCTAATTGGCTTTTTAACTGTTCGACAGTCATTTGAGCCATAAAATCTTCGGATAATTCAAAGCGCTTCATAAACACTTTATAGCGGTCCATTATCGCTTCCATTTGCTCTATATAAAGTTTTTTACCTTCGCGATCGAACTTCCCGTAGTCGCCACCAAGGGCTATTAAAGATTGATAATCTTCAAACAGCTTCTTGGCTTCCTCTTGCACTATTTCCGAATCAAAAAATCCCATTTTTCTTGTATTTTTTATTTAATTGATTTGCACTTAAGTGGCAATTACCGCTACTTATTTGTTAGTTTTTAGTAACGCTTTGGCAACCTATTATATCAAGTCGCAATAAATAACCATAATAAAATAAAGAGAGAAAAAAGGGGAATGCAAGGCAGAACAAAGATTCCGGACCTTTCCCTCAATTATTAATTATTAATTATTAATTATTAATTGATATTAGCTAGGCAAACCTAAGTTATTTTGCCGATCGCCAGGCTTGTTGTTTGACAATCCCAGTCATAGTTATTTTATTAGATGGTAGCACGAGCGATCGCCTTGGATAAAGAGAAAGACAGCAATTACCGCACCTCCTTTTTGTCAATAACCGTCCTAGAAGCTTTCTGGCCACTTTCCGTTCCGGGTGCATGGCAGGTAGCTTGGCAGGCAGCACGGAGCGCGAGCGTCAATTAATTTTTTCTGCCAACGTTCCAACTGAACGGATAACAACTGAACGGATAACAGGCGAGACGCCTGTTCTACAAAAGGGGGTGGGTTTTTGGGAAAGCTTCAAAGGTGACGTGTTCCCACTATAAATCTCAACCCAAACAACCCATCTTCTCCTCTTTAATATCTCCATATTGAAGAAAACGCCTAGTTTCTCTATACAAATTGCGCCAAAAAGCGTTGCTCATGCCATTACTAGGGCTTCTGGGATCTACCATTTGATGGGGCACTAAATTGGCGCTGGGATAAACATAACATCGATGACCTTTCCATTTACCCCCCATTCCTTCCATAAACTTTTGGCTTGTTTCAATATCTGCTAAATCGTCATTTTCTGTAAGTACGAAAAAAGTAGGAACTTTCCATAAATTTCTCCTTTTTTGCGAACTCGTAACCAAACTACCAAGATGGGCTCCTGCTATTAACCCTTCAATAGGAGCATATAAATTTTCTCCACAAACATTTAGCTTAAGATTTAGCAAGCCTGCTACATGGAAAAAACAACTCAATTTTCGTCCGCACATCTTCAATACAGGGGAATAAGCAACCACTTTTTTAACTCTCTCTGGTTCCGTTGCTGCCAGGGCTAATGCTACAGTGGCACCCACCGATAAACCTATGGCATAAATCGGCCCTGGCATTGCTGCTAATTCTGCCAAACGGGCTTTAGCATCTGTTAAATATTTAATACTTTCGCTGTTGAAATAGCGGTAAAAATCTCGATCGCTCTCTCTCTCGATCGCCCAAAACAAATCCTCTAATCTCGGTTCTATTTTCAATAAACGCTCCATTAAAACCTTTTGCTCTTTGGCTGTCGGACCGTTGAATTTATCTAAATTGCCTTCTATATTGCTTAGGTAATTTTGAAAAACTGGGTCTTTTTCGATCTTGTTTTTAAGAAACAAACTTATCTTTGGTTTTAGCCGTGCCTTGGGCCAATATATTTCGGGAGGAATAAAGGCATGACCGGCGATGCAAGGTTGATAAATATTAAAGCCGTTATTAAATAAAGATTGCGCCAGCAGCGACATTCTATCGGGGATATCGCCGAAGCCATGAAACATTATAATCGTTCCCAAAATGGGCTTACCGGGAGGATGAAATAGATAATAAGGATAAGCGCCAGCGCGACGGTTGGGACGAGCGTCAATGCTATTAATGCGATCGTTTATTATCTTTGTTACTTCGTCAACCTCCGAGGCATTAGGAGTGATGAAGGATGGTTTTTCCCACACAATTTCAGGTCGTATTGGTTCGAGATATTTTAACCGATCTAAGGAACTATCTCTTAGCTGTAGTTGTAGTTTTTGGTCGAGCATTAATTTCGGTTATCCAGATAAATAATGGTAGTTTTCAGATGTTGGAGCAAAGGGGTGCATCTAAATTTTGAAGAAAACCCAAAATTTACCGATTTTTATAGCATTTATCTAATCATTGACGTACATTTTATATCCTGCATTATCCCCTTTTTTAAGGGGGATTCAAAGAATATTTATCCCCCCTAAAAAAGGGGGGCGCTGGGGATATTTCCTAATGTACTTCACCCATTTAATAATTGCTATATTTCAACCAAAATTTTATTTGAAAAAATCTGAGATGCACCCCGAACAAAGCTTTTTTGCGGTAATTTTTTTTTATAGAAACTGTTTCAGTCCCTAAGCTTTGCCTTGTATTTAGTTTAGTCAAACCGCAAATTATTGAAAATAATTAACCCGCTTCTTTTTCTAAAATCAAAGTTACCGGACCGTCGTTTTCTATAGAAACTTGCATCATCGCTCCAAATTCGCCAGTTTCTACTTTCAAACCACTAGATCGCAACTTTTCTACAAACAGATTATAAAGGTCTTTTGCCAAATGAGGAGATGCAGAGCGATCGAAGGAAGGCCGACGACCTTTGCGACAATCTCCGTATAAAGTAAATTGACTCACTACCAGCAATTCCCCGTTAATGTCTAAAACCGATTTTTCCCAGCGATCGCCATCGCTATTGGGGTCGGGAAATAGACGAAGAGCGAGACATTTACGAACTATCCAATCTAATTCAGCCTCAGTATCGTTTTTCGCTATGCCTACTAATAGATTTAATCCTTTGCCGACTTTACCTACTATCTTACCGTCAATTTCTACTTGGGAAGATGTGACTCGCTGGACGATAACCCGCATGATTTGTTTTTTTAGTAGTAGCTGTTCGTAGCGATCGCTTTAGCCATTTCAAATAAAATCGGTCTAAATCGCTAAAGCGATCGCTACAAACAAGGTTGTTCGATGGCAACTAACTATACCAGACAATTCTCTAAAATAGACCGCAGTTTATCGGTTTCTAAATCTTGACCGATTAAAACCAACTGATTTGTAGGTTGACCTTTCCAATCATCATCATCTATGGTAAAGCGCTTGCCGCTTAAGTGGAAAATATGACGTTTTTTGCTTTCTTGGAACCAGAGAATGCCCTTAGCGCGAAAGATATTTTCGCTCAATTGATTGTCTAAGAAATCTTGAAACTTCCGCAAAGACAAGGGGCGATCGCTCTGAAAAGAAAGAGAATTAAAACCATCATTTTCTAAATGGTCGGAATGATGGTGGTGGTGATGTTCCCCTTCATGTTCGTGGTGGTGATGATGTTCCCCCTCATGTTCGTGGTGGTGGTGATGTTCCCCTTCATGTTCGTGGTGGTGGTGATGTTCTTCTTCGTGACTGTGGGTTTCTTCCTCAACTTGAAAATACTTATCCGACTCAAATAAACCAACACTCAAAATTAATGGCAAAGACACTTGGGAATTTTTAGTTCGCATAATCCGAGCATCCTTTTTAACATCCCGCAATTTAACCTCTAATAAATCCACATCTGCTTCATCAACTAAATCGACTTTATTGAGCAAAATCACGTCGCCATAAACAATTTGACTGTATGCCGCTTGGCTGTTGAATAAATCCAAACTATAGTTAGAAGCATCGACCAGAGTAATAATAGAATCGAGGCGAGTTAAATCGCGAAGTTCGGTTCCTAAAAAGGTAAATGCCACCGGAAGAGGGTCTGCCAATCCCGTAGTTTCTACTACCATATAATCAATGTTTTCTTGTCTCTCTAACACCTTGTAAACTGCATTAATCAAATCCTCGTTAATAGTGCAGCAAACGCAACCGTTACTCAATTCCACCATAGTATTATCATCGTCGGTGGCAATTATTAATTCGTTATCTATACCAATTTCGCCAAACTCGTTCACCAAAACTGCAGTTTTTACGCCGTCTTGGTTAGAAAGAATATGGTTGAGTAGAGTAGTTTTACCGCTACCGAGAAAACCGGTAATAATAGTCACGGGCAATCCTTGTTTGGGAGCATCCATTTGGGTTGCCGATTCGTTTTTAATAGTTGTAGATTGCATGATGTTTTCTATTTGTTAGTAATTCGTATCTTGCCCGTACGAGATTCGTAGGCAGGTTCGTAGTAACGACTTTAGTCGTCTTAGATCTATTACCCCAAGCAAGAGCCCTGGGCTAAAGTCTAATTTTACCCTAAAGGATCAGAGGTTCAAAAGCGGGCCTGCTTAATTTGTGGTTAGAAGGCCCGAGGACATCTAAGAGGCGATCGACCGCTTTAGCCCAGGTAAAATGCTGGCCCACCCAATCGGGGCCTGCGCGGCGGGCCCGATCGCGCAAACCAGGCTGTTCGATGATGGCCTCCATCAACTCCACCAAACGGTCTTGTTTTGGCACTACGAACCAGACCTTATCGCCATCGGTTGTAGAACCGGTTTCGAGTTTGCTCTCGATCGCTAAAGCAAACTCGGGATGAATAAAATCGTCGGTGGGGCCGCCCTGAGTGCAGATGACCGGCAAACCGCAAGCGGCAGCTTCCAAAACAGGCAAATTAAAACCTTCCGCCAGATAAGGAGACACATAAGCATCGGCAGCTTGATAAAGTTGGGCGAGTTGGGCGAAAGACAGAGTATCCCCGACATAAATTAATCTCGACTTGACTTTATCCATCTCGGCATCGGTGAGATTAGTTTGACCGGCTTTAGCGATCGAGTCCTTAGAAGGGAAGAGGGCATCTCGACCTTTGAGAATGAGGCGGGCATCTGGGTGGCCATCCACTATCGTCGCGAAAGCTTTTAATAACCGCCCCACCCCCTGACTCTCGTTGCACATCAGTCCTACATTTAGAAAAGCAAAATAGCCATCAATACCCAACCTCTGGCGCAAAGCCGTTCTTTCTGCTGGGGCCAGGGGATGATAAATAGCGGGGTTGACTCCCAGAGGAACCACTGCAACGCGATCGCCATCGGCGCCGCTGCGGATAAACCCATCCCGCGACCAGTGGGAAGGAGTAACGATAACGGTATCCGTGTCGGCGTGGGCTTCTCCCAAAGACGAAACCCCCATGCCTCGAATAATAGATTTAGTGAGGATGCCCCATTCGGTACAGCCGAAGACTGCCGTTTTCGGAGTCTTCGCAGGCGCGAGGTTTAGGGGCGCGTACATTCGCAGGGTTGCATCGGCCTCTTGGTTGGGGGATGGGTTGGGAATTTGGCTGAGGGCGAGTTCCGCTTTTGGGTCGAATAGATTCTCCACTGGTTGCCAGGTTTTGCTGGCGTAGGGCATATCCTGGTGGAAGATAGTTAGTGAAGGGCGATCGATCGTTTCTAATAACTGAAATTGATTGGCGATCGCGTAGGAGTGCGGCAGGAAGCGCCAACCTTCGACGATTATTTGCATTTGTAGGTTGTAGGTTGTAGGTTGTAGGTCGATCCCCCGTAGAACAGGCATCCTGCCTGTTTCTTCGTGGGACAGGCATCCTGCCTGTTTCTTCGTGGGACAGGCATCCTGCCTGTTTCTTCGTGGGACAGGCATCCTGCCTGTTTCTTCGTGGGACAGGCATCCTGCCTGTCCTACGGGGGATGGGGATTAATCGCCGATGGCGGGCATTCCCACCAAGTCTTCCAAGCCTCTTTCTTTCAACCACTGTTCCCAAGCACTTTGGAGTGTCTCGTCTTGGGGATTTTCGCGACGTAGCTCGTCTAAAGCGGCGATCGCCTCGTATTCCAACCCCGCCTCTTGGTAGAGAGAGAAGCGATCGTTTCTATTTGCCCGTTGCAATTTATTCTGTATTTCCAGACTTAGGGGCACTCGCTGTAAGTCCCCGCCAACCAAGTCATCCCCTCCCCTATCTGTCTCGTCGCAAATAAGCGCCAACTCCCACCGATAAGGATTTCCAGTTTCTGTTATCGGCTCCGCAGTGTCTGGGGGAAGGTTCAAACGCATAATCCCCGGTTTCCTAGGCAGGGTTAGTTGAGCGTTATAAATAAAGTTTCCATCTCCATCTACGATGACAAACTCTGCTTCCTTCGCAGTGGTTTCTGGAATATAGAATAATAAAGTCGGATAATCTGCGGTGGTAGTAACTAACTCTCCATTAGGGGCGATCGCTTTTAGCGGGTTTTCCTTACTCGAACAGTTACCTCCACCCCGAGTAGCGGTGGGGGCAGTAGCCGGTTTATTAGAGTCTGGGGGCGGGGTTATTTCCGAGGCTTTTCCCCCAATTTGCCAGCATAGCAAGCTTGCCAAGGTGGCAGCCATAAACGTTAAAGGCAATAAACGACGTTGCATATTAGTTTTGTTTGTCAGTCGAGTTCAAGTCTATTATATCGCAACAAAATAGGGTTGGGGGGGTTTAGGGTTCGGACCCCGTTCGTAGTAATCGCTTTAGCGATGTTTATCCCGTTTGTAGTAATCGCTTTAGCGATGTTTATCCCGTTTGTAGTAATCGCTTTAGCGATGTTTATCCCGTTTGTAGTAATCGCTTTAGCGATGTTTATCCATCTAAATCGATTACGCTCGAACGATACTACTAGCAGCGATTTAATCCATCTAAATCGCTAAAGCGATTACTACGAACGAGATTTAGTAGAACGATACTACAGGCTTAGGCACCGCCGCGCAGCTTTTGTAAAACGCTGCGGTCTTGCAAAAACGATACTA
>JAXHVR010000034.1:10678-48128 GCA_034189005.1 Cyanobacteriota bacterium
CTAGCAGCGATTTAATCCATCTAAATCGCTAAAGCGATTACTACGAACGAGATTTAGTAGAACGATACTACAGGCTTAGGCACCGCCGCGCAGCTTTTCTAAAACGCTGCGGTCTTGCAAAAACGATACTACTAGCAGCGATTTAATCCATCTAAATCGCTAAAGCGATTACTACGAACGAGATTTAGTAGAACGATACTACAGGCTTAGGCACCGCCGCGCAGCTTTTCTAAAACGCTGCGGTCTTGCAAAGTCGAAGTATCCCCAGCAATTTCTTCACCGGCTGCCAGAGAGCGCAACAACCGCCGCATAATCTTGCCCGATCGCGTCTTCGGCAAATCGTCGGTAAAGCGAATCTCCCCCGGACGGGCCAAAGCGCCAATTTCGTTAACGACGTGCTGCTTTAACTCCTTCTCCAACTCGGGAGTCCCTTCGCGATCGCCCTCCAGAGTGACGAAAGCAAAAACATCCTCCCCCTTCACCTCGTCTGGTTTGCCAACAACGGCGGCCTCGGCAACAGCTTCGTGAGAAACCAAAGCAGACTCGATCTCCATAGTTCCCAGACGGTGGCCGGAAACGCTAATCACGTCATCCACCCGACCCATAATCCAAAAATATCCATCCTCGTCCCGGTGGGCACCGTCGCCGGCGAAATAAATATACTCCCCACTGGCAGGACGCAGATATTCCCAATAAGTGCGACGGAAGCGATCGTCATCTTTATAAACCGTCCGCATCATACCAGGCCAGGGATGCTTAACTACCAAATAACCGCCGCTGCTGCCGTCAACCGGTTCCCCCTCCTGGCTGACGATATCGGCAATAATTCCCGGAAACGGCAAAGTCGCCGAACCAGGTTTAGTCGGAGTTGCCCCCGGCAGCGGCGCTATCATAAAGCCCCCCGTCTCCGTCTGCCACCAAGTATCTACTATCGGACAGCGATCGCCGCCAATAACTCGTTGATACCACATCCACGCCTCCGGGTTGATCGGTTCCCCCACAGTGCCCAACAGCCGCAGAGAGGATAGATCCCGAGCGTTAGGGTGATGCTCTCCCATTTTCATCAAGGCCCGGATGGCAGTGGGTGCCGTATAAAAAATCGTAACGCCGTATTTCTCTACCACATCCCAGAGACAACCGGGGTTAGAGGAACGCGGTGCCCCTTCATACATCAGAGAAGTCGCGCCGTTGGAGAGAGGACCGTAAACTATATAGCTGTGTCCCGTAATCCAGCCTACATCGGCAGTACACCAATAAACGTCCGTATCCTGAAGGTCGAAAGTCCACTTATTCGTAACGTGGGTATAGAGATTGTAACCGCCGGTAGTGTGAACTACTCCTTTGGGTTTGCCCGTAGTGCCGGAAGTGTAGAGGATGAAGAGCAAGTCTTCGCTATCCATCGGTTCGGCCTCGCACTTGAGCGAAACACCGGCCTGGAGGTCGTGCCACCAATGGTCTCGCCCCGGTTCCATCTGGATTTTTTGTTTCGTGCGTTCTACTACTAGCACGTTTTCTACGCTTGGGGCACCTGCTGCCAGTGCTTTATCCACTTGTTCCTTGAGGGGAACGATCGCATCTTTGCGCCAACCGCCATCTGCAGTTACTACTAACTTAGCCTCCGCATCTTCCAGGCGATCCCTCAGCGCTTCCGCGCTGAAACCGCCAAAAACTACTGTGTGGGGCGCACCGATCCGGGCGCAGGCTAACATGGCGATGGCCGCTTCGGGAATCATCGGCATATAGATGCCCACGCGATCGCCTTTTTTCACTCCCAACTGTTTGAAGACGTTGGCCATTTGGCAGACTTCGCGGTGGAGTTGGGCGTAGGTTAGGGTGCGAGAGTCTCCCGGTTCCCCTTCCCAAATTAAGGCCGCTTTATTTTTACGCCAGGTTTTGAGGTGGCGATCGAGGCAATTGTAGGAGATATTAATTTTGCCATTGAGGAACCATTTGGCAAAAGGAGGCTGCCAATCTAGCACCTCGTCCCATTTCTCGAACCAGTCTAATTCCTGTTCTGCTAATTCTGCCCAGAATGTTTCGGGATCGGCTTTGGCTTTTTCGTACAGTCGTTTGTATTCTTCCAGGCTTTTAATATTGGCCTTTTGCGAAAATTCCGCCGATGGCTCGAAGAGTCGTTTTTCTTGGAGTATTGATTCTATGGTTTCTTGCGACATATTGGTTAATTTGTAATCCACGTTACTGTTTAATAACTATTTTGGCTCCTCAACCTTTCTTGAAATCTTTAGATTGTTTTAAGTTTTGTCGCAAAGGTAGAGATTTATTTTTAATAAATGGCGATCGCTCTTATCATATTAAGCTTTATTAGTCAACCGCTAAATCTAATTGCGGGCAAAAAATTGGCCTTTGCCATTGGCTCTCGGGCTTAGTTGTTCGATCGGCCTTTGCCCCTAGGAATTTGACCCCATACTCATAACGAGTAGTCATGCCGTAGGATCGCTACATCGTTTGAGAAAACGATCGTTGCTCGCAGGCTTAGTTGGAAGGTTGAGAATAAAGGCGATCGCATCTTTCCCCAGAAAACTCTTACCGAGGGAATATTTTTAAAGACTATTGCGCAAAACTATAAAATATGATACAAAAATGTTATAATCTAAAATGAGTGTTTTAGTCTGCTAGGAGGACTATAAGGGGGACATTGTTTGCAAGCAAATGACATAGAGCCTAAATTAAAAGAACTGAGTCGGCTTGCCTCGTCAGAAGAACCTGGGTTAGCCCAAAGGTTAGAAGAGGTAAGGCGATGGATTAAAGATATTAGGCCAGGTTTGTTAATGCGTAAAAATGTTCTAATGGCATTTCTGTTAGAATTAATAGGGGACGCAGATTTTTGGCTGAACCTAAAATCTTTAACAGAAGAAGAAAGACAGTTGTTTCTAAACCATCTACCATCCCCAGTAAGATATTGGTATGAAATTCTTTTTCCCAAATGGTTTAATGAAAACGATTCGCGATTTTATATCTGGAAACAAAAGTTACGCTCTGGAGAATTCGACCGAGAAGATGCCGAATTGATAGAAGCTATTGCGGCTTTGGTAGCGAGTCGCGAAGGTACTGTAGTTCATCGGTATATTGCAGATTTGTCAATGGCAACCGATGTAATAGTAAGCAGTAGCAGTACCGGAAAGCCTTTGTGCGTTCAATTAACTACCATGTCCGATGAATTTTCCGAAAACAAATATAATGAATGGAAAGATACACTACAACAATGGCAAATAGAACGGGGAATTTTTGTTAGTTATAACCCAGGGCAGGAAGAATTTGTCTATCGATTAGTCAATGTAGTCCTGCATAACAGCAATCATCTTCAGGAAGAGAAATACATTAAATTTAGCTTTTGCTAGATTTTTGTTGAAAGTTTAGAGTTGTTTTAGTTCGCGAATATCTGAGATTTTTAGTCAAAACTATGGGAATACAAAGCATCACTTTTTCGGACAAAGAACGGTTAGAAAAAGTATGGGAATCTTTACAAGCAGCACAGAAATTACAGAACGATAGGTTAACTTTTGGCATAGATCATGTTAACTTGTATGTGGAAGATGTAGATGGAGATTGGTTGGAACGCTGGGGTGAAGAAGAAGAACGCGACCTAAAATTAGACGCTAATTAATCGAGAGTTCGTAGTAATCGCTTTAGCGATTGATATCTATGAATCGCCGAGAGTTCGTAGTAATCGCTTTAGCGATTGATATCTATGAATCGTGCTTTGCGATTACTACGAACAAGCCAACGAAGTTTACCCACAAATTTAGGCTTATGGCGCTAATAGGTAGTAATTAATGTAACGCGAAGCACGTCACTTTTCTCAAACAATACCTTCGCCAAAATCAAAAATACCATTTGTAGGTAGCGCGCTCGCGTAGCGAAACCCAACAAAATCGTTGGATTGTGCTACGGAGATGTTGGGTTGCGCTATCGCTCCACCCAACCTACGAGAAACTACAAGAAAATGGCGAAGGTATTGTCAAAGAAACCGGGTTTCTGGAGCCAGAATTTTTCAGAACCTATTAAAGAAGGAATAATTGTTAATTGTTAATTGTTAATTGTTAATTGTAAAATAGACGGCAGTAGTAAAAAAAACCGAAACACTGGTAAAACCATCAAGATGAGATTAGACGAAGCGGTAGAATTTGCCGAAAACCCCGAGCCCCGTTGCCCTTGCGTTTTGCTATTAGATACCTCCGCCTCCATGACGGGGGCACCCATTCAAGCCTTAAACGAGGGTTTAGAAACTTTTAGAGATAGCTTGGTAACAGACGACCTGGCCCAAAAACGAGTGGAAGTGGCGATTATTTCATTTGACAATCAAGTAAAAATCGTCCAAGACTTCATAACAGCAGACCAATTCGAGCCCCCCACTCTAACGGCCCAGGGACAAACCCACATGGGCTCTGCTATAAGCAAAGCCCTAGACACGATCGCCTCGCGAAAATCGGACTACCGCAACAACGGCATCACTTATTATCGGCCTTGGGTATTTATGATTACCGACGGCGAGCCCCAGGGAGAAGCAGATCGAGTCGTGAAGCAGGCAGGCGATCGCATCCAAATAGAAGAAAACAACAAGCAAGTTGCCTTTTTCGCCGTGGGAGTGGAAAATGCCAATATGGATCGCTTGGGGGAAATAGTGCAGCGAACTCCAGTTAGGCTGCGCGGTTTGGATTTTAGAGAAATGTTTTTATGGCTTTCTGCCAGCATGCAGAGAGTTTCTCATTCCAAAGTTGACGAACAAGTAGCCCTACCACCGCCTGGATGGGGAACAGTTTAAGACGATTAACAACTAACAACTAACCACTAACAACTAACAACTAACTATTTATGAGCGATCGCTGGCGAGTAGTATCGGCATCAGTAGCAGGCACCAGCCACGAAAAACGAGGGCAACCCTGTCAGGATGCGAATTGCTGGGAACTTCTCCCAGAAGAAATGTTAGTAGCAGCCGTTGCCGACGGTGCCGGTTCGGCAAGTATGGGAAATGTGGGTGCGGATATAGCGGTGGGGGCGGCCGTGGAAACTATCTCCAAGCACAAAGCGGATCTAGTTGCCGACGATGAGGCATGGTACGACCTGATGCTGGATGCCCTCAAGGCTGCCCGGCTGGCTATTGAGGCAGAGTCGGTAATGCAAGAATTGGAACCGCGAGAGTTCGCGACGACTTTAATATTGGTAGTAGCCACGCCAGAGATGGTAACGGCGGCACAGGTAGGAGACGGTGCCGCTGTGGTGGGGGATAGAGAAGATAGGATTTTCCCCCTAACGGTGCCCCAGCGGGGAGAACATATTAACGAAACTACTTTTCTTATTTCCGAGAATGCTTTGGAAGAAGCCCAGGTGAAGGTATGGCGAGGCAAACCAGCCCATCTGGCGATTTTCTCCGATGGCTTGCAAATGTTAGCGCTGAAAATGCCCATCGGGCTGCCCCACGATCCTTTCTTTATACCTTTGTTTAAATTTGTGGCGGAAGTGACGGATGGGGAAGAGGCAAGGGAAGAGTTAGAGTCATTTTTGCGATCGCCCCGGGTGACAAAGCGCGCCGACGACGATTTAACTTTGTTGTTGGCGAGGTTTGATTAGGATTTAAGAAACCGGGTTTTTTGAAAAAACCCGGTTTCTGGGCGATCGCGAATATAAGTAGGTAAGCAAAAATATTTGGACCCCGGATTTCCCCGTAGAACAGGCGTCTCGCCTGTTCAATATGTCTAATTAAGTAGGTAAGCAAAAATATTTGGCTCCAGGATTTCCCCGTAGAACAGGCGTCTCGCCTGTTCAATATGTAAATCTCGCCTGTTCCTGATGTAATTAATTTTGCGCAGATACTCAGCAACTTTCTGAACAAGTAGTAGTGCAGCACAGCTAAAGTGGTGGGTAAAGCAAAAGTTCGTAGTAATCGCTTTAGCGATTCATATTTATAAATCGCTAAAGCGATTACTACAAGCTAGCCTACGAAGTCTGCCCACAATTTTAGCTGTGCAGTGCTAGTAGGTCGGGTTCCGCCCTACAAGATGCATCGTTCCTTGACATCGACGTTAGCTTAATGTAAGATAGATCGGTTTACTCAGCCAATCCTAACGTAACGATCGAAGAAGAGATATAATGACAAACTGGAACGAGATACTAGAGACTATTCCTCCCGGAACTTCCGAAGCAGATTTAGAGGCACGGTTTGTATCGCCCTTATTGCAAGAACTTGGTCTTAATCCTGGCAATTACTCTCAAGGAAAGTCATTTAGCGGACTTTTCAAGGGTCAAAATAAAACCGTTAGACCGGATTTTTCTTGCTGGTTTAGTCCAGTAGATCTAGGACCGCCTTTTTTAGTAGTTGAAGACAAAAAAGTTGATGGAAACTTAATTAACAATGCCATTCGAGAAGTTCAGCAGCAAATGGTCATCTCTAAAGCTAAGTTTGGTATGGCAACTAATGGTTTACAAATACAGTTTTTTCAACGACACAAAAATATTTGCATCCCCAGAACTCCTCTTGAGGATATTTATGCGATTAGTATCTCCGATATTATTGCTGAAATTAAAGCTCATTTAGAAAGTCCTATAAAAGCTTTAACTATGATGTTTTGGAATCTCAAAGGGGGGGTTGGTAAAACTACGATAACTGCTAATATTGGCGCTACTTTAGCTAAAAAATACAAAGTCTTAATAATCAACTTCGATTTACAGGGTGACTTAAACCCGATGTTCGGCGTTCAAGATATGACAGAGTATCAAAATCCAGTAACCATTTTTGATGCTTTGTACGATGTCGCTAATGGTATTGATGAAATAAATCCGAGTCAGCTTGTTAGAACTAAAAAGTTTGAAGTAAAAAGCGTAGATTACGAAGTGGATGTCATTCCCGGGGATCTTTCAATGTTTGATGTCGAGGACGGGATAAATATTCCTAATCGCTTAACTTCACTAAAAATGTTTTTAGAAAAAGGTTTTTACAACACTTACGACTACATTTTGATAGATGCTTCTCCCGCTTGGAGGGTTGCGGAAATGGCGGCTCGTGCTGTGGATATAATAATTCCAGTAGTGGATAATTCTAACTTTTCTATTTTAGGAGTAGAAAGGCTTAAAGAAATATATTTAAACCCAGAACCTTCTCGGGGTAATACTTCAGAGAAAGTCTGGGAATTTAAACAAAAAAGCTGCTGGAATTTGAATGATTCGCCTATTCCCCCAGGAATAATGGGTTATTTAATTAATACTCGATTTCAAAATATTGGTACGGTAAACACTGCAGCGAACTCTATTAAAACAAAACTAGCCGAAAAAGTCGGAATACCTAGCAGCGAAAATTATGGTATAGTTCGTAACTATGCTGAAATTGCTAAATCTGTAGAAAAAGGCAAGCCAGTTGTTTATAGCGACCCTAATAGTAAGGCTGCCGAAACATTTACCGAGCTAACTAATTCTATTTTTGGTGTCAAGATATAAAGGTTTTAATCATGGTAACGAGAGATATTGGACGCTTAATCACAACAGCGACTAAAAATGTTAGTAGCGATCGAGATTTGAGCGATAAAGAACGAGCGATCGCCCAAAACATTGCGCCGCTAATTCGCGAAAGTCAGCGCAATTGGCTGCCTATTTATGTCCGGGAAATTAGCACTCACGATTATCAATTAATTGATGGTTTAGCTATTTTGGAAGCTACTAAACTAGCGGAACAAAAAGTTATTTACTGCATCCAGGTCGATAGTTCCCCGGAAAGCGAAGAGCAGATTATTAAGGGGCAACAATTCCTAACTCAAACAAGTCAAACTGGTGGCGGTAACTTGCCGACGGCAAGCGTCGATCTAATGCCTTTGCTCAAACACATGGAAGCCACGAGCAAAACATTAAAGAGTCTGGAGGAAAAGACAGAAAAAATACAAAGTCATGTCGTTCCCGACAAAACTTTATCTGTTAATATCGAAGAGGAGCGATCGCTTAAAGCAAAACTATTTCTAGTACCGGGAATAGGCGAAGCTACTTTGCCCAAAGTTGTAGGGGATATTCTCAAAAACCGCCCTTTTTATTCAGAGTATGAATTTAAAGCTGGCGTTACTGGTTTTAAGCCTCCGAAAACTAAATCAAAAGCCAAACGCCCCAAACACGAACAGCTTTGGAAAGACCTTACAGAAGAGTACGTTTTAGATTGGTCTGTTTCCAATTAAATAAAGTGCCCGTTGCACGCTAAAAATTAAGTAAGGTGCTTGTAGTAATCGCTTTAGCGATTTATTATGGATCTGAATCGCTGAAGCGATTACTACGAACGATCGCTACATCTTTAGCACTACCAACTGACAAACTCAATTCCTCCCAAATTTTCATACTTTTCCCGGAGTCTTTTTAACATGGAAGCCTCTCCTATCCACTCATCTAATTCTAAAGTTTCCTCAAACTCGTCATTCCGATATCGCTGCAAAAACTCCTCCGTAGATAATTGATATTTAGCTTCAAATTCATAGAGGCGTTTTTCCGTTTTTTCGATGCCATCTTTAAGAGAATTAAACCTATGATTTATGGCATCCTCGATCGATCGTTTTAACCACTCTGGATGCTTACATTTAATCCTTAATTCGTTCATATTTACCTTTTTGGTAACGGATAAAAATATTATAACAGCTAAAAAAGCGAAAAGCCCTCCGGACCGCGAAGCCATCGCTACTCCAACATTCTTTGTATTTCCTCTAAAATCTCTGCAAAAGTGGGAGCGTTTGAGGAGAGGATATTATCTTCTCTTCCTTCATGCTTGTGATGTGGAAAAGTAGGCAAATTTAACTCCTGGTGATGTTCGGCATTGTCATAACGAAAAATAAGATTATTCGAGGCATCCATATAATGATAAGAGTACATTTTGCGCTCTGTTATTGTTTGAACGCTGACAAATTCACGAAAGTGAAAGATCGAGCCATTTACAAAGTAAATGTTGCCTCGAATAAACCCTTCGTCGATGTCTCGTTTCTGGAAGTAAATCTCAAAAGTCCTTACGATCGTTAAAGATTCGAGAATATCCCGTATTTCCTCGAAATATGCTTCAATCAAGTAATTTCACCCCTTGTATTTTGGTTTTTTTATCTACCAAATGTGCCAGCATTCTCGATTCGCCAATCCACTCATCAAAATCACCCGAATGAGGCAGTTCGTTATTATTGAATTTGTCCAAAAATTCTGCGGTTGCTAGCTGATATTTACTCTCAAATTCATCTAGTCGCTGCTGTGTCATTTTAATGCCGTTTTCGGTCGATTGTACGGCAGCTATTAACGCACTTTTAATAATAGATTTAACTGCGTTTGGGTGTTGAGTTTGAAATTTAATTTCCACAATTGTTTCTGAGGATAGCAGCACATTATTGTTAGTTTTTATTCCCATATTCTTCTCCGTTTTTTTGATGATGATAATATTATAGCTGAAAGGGCGAGCAAAATGCCCGCCCCACACAAAATCTAGGCGCTGAAATACTTCGCCGCTGGATGATAAACCACAAAAGCGCTCGTAGATTGCTCCGGCACTATCTGTTCGCTATCATCGATGTACATATCGACCCGGTCCGCCCCCAACAACTCAAACTGCTTAAACTGATCCGACAAATTCGGACAGGCAGGATAACCAAAACTATAGCGCGAACCGCGATAGCGCTGGCGCAAAAGATCCTTAATATTATCCCCATCCTCAGCGCCAAAACCTAACTCCCGCCGAACGCGAGCGTGCAACAACTCCGCCATGGCCTCCGCTGTCTGCACCGCCATGCCGTGATAATACAGATAATTCGTGTAATCGTCCTTAGCAAACAACTTCTGAGCAAACTCAGTCGCAAACTGCCCCACCGTCACCGCGAACATCGGGAAAACATCCATAACCCCGCTCTCCTTCGGCGCGAAGAAATCCGCGATACACAACCTGCGCCCCGACTTCTGGCGCGGAAATTCAAAAGTTTTAATCGGCGTCGTCGGTTGCCCCCCATTCTTAATCTCCTCTGGGTCGTAAACAAACAACGTATTCCCCTCCGACTGACAGGGGAAATATCCGTAAACCGCCCGGGGATGGAGCAACTTCTCCTCCACAACTCGCCCCTTCCACTCTTTCAAAATAGGCTCCACCGTCTCCGCCAGAAAGGCATCGTACTCTTCCCGCGACTGCCCTTGAGGTTTGCGAAACTGCCACTGCCCCACGAACAACGCCTGCAAATCTAAATGCCAGAACAAGTCCTCGAAAGGCATATCCTCAGATTCCAAAATGCGACTGCCCCAAAATGGCGGGGCGGGGCGATCGATATCTACGGGCACGTCGGGCGATCGCCGCGTATCCACTTCTACTGGTTCCGCCGGTCCGGCATCCGTCGGAGTCTCCGCTTCCGCCTCCGGTTTCTCCTCCACCGCGAGACCGTTACCGTTTTCCTCAGCAAACTCGCCCAAAAATCCCTGGAAATCTTCCCATTTCTCCTCCGCCTTCGCCGGCATCAACTTATCCATGAAATGCAGGTCGGAAAAGGCATCTTTACCATAAACCACCCGACCTTTATAAACATTCTGGCAGTCTTTATAGACAAACTTAGGCGTCAGGGCCGCCCCGCCCAAAATCACCGGCACCGAGATGCCCTCTTGGTTAAAGGTCTCCAAATTATCTTTCATAAAGGCCGTTGACTTCACCAACAACCCGCTCATGGCGATGCAGTCGGCATTGTGTTCGCGGTAGGCAGCGATGATATTATCCACTGGTTGCTTGATGCCGATGTTCGCTACTTTATAACCGTTATTGGATAAGATGATATCCACCAAGTTTTTACCGATATCGTGAACGTCGCCCTTAACCGTTGCGATAACCATCGTGCCCTTGGCGCTGGTTTCCCCCGCTTCTTCCTTTTCCATAAACGGTTGCAAATAGGCCACCGCCGCCTTCATGGTTTGGGCCGACTGCAACACGAAGGGTAACTGCATTTGCCCGGAACCAAATAACTCGCCGACGACTTTCATGCCATCCAGCAAGAAAGTGTTGATAATTTCCAGGGGTGGATAGGTTTCTAGCGCCTTTGCCAAAGCGTCATCCAAACCGATACGTTCGCCATCGATAATATGTTGTTTGAGACGTTCTTCGATGGGTAAGTTTGCATCGTTGGAGCGATCGCGCTTAGTCGTCTTCCCGGCAAACATCTCCGTCAGCTTAGTTAAGGGGTCGTAAACGCAAATATCCCCGTCAAATTTACGGCGATCGTAAATCAAATCCCGGCAGATATCTTGATGTTCTTTTTCAATTTTTGCCATCGGTAAAATCTTACTGGCGCTAACAATTGCTCCATCCAATCCCACCGCCATCGACTCGTGCAAAAATACTGAGTTCAAAACTTGCCTCGCCGCCGGATTTAAACCAAAAGAAACATTAGAAACACCCAACAAAATATGACAACCAGGCAATTCTTCCCGAATGCGACGAATGGATTCTACAGTAGCTTTTCCATTCTCCCGGTCTTCTTCAATACCAGTAGAAACTGGCAAAGCTAAAGTATCGAAAAATAACTCGCGGGCGGGGATTCCGTATTCTATCGCAGCATTATAAGCCCGTTTGGCTATTTCAAATTTCTTATCCGCAGTCCGTCCCATACCATCTTCATCGATGGTACCGATAACTACGCCAGCGCCGTATTTTTTTGCCAATCCTAATACTTTTAAAAAGCGCTCTTCACCGTCTTCATAGTTAGTAGAATTGAGCAAACATTTACCGCCGGCAACCTTTAAACCAGCTTCCATTTTTTCCCATTCTGTCGAGTCCAACATCAGGGGTAAATTAACATTAGTTACTAGGCGAGATACCAACTCGTGCATATCTCTGACCCCATCGCGACCGACGTAATCGACGTTAACATCGAGAATTTGCGCCCCTTCTTTTACTTGGGATTTGGCCAAAGCAACCAACCCATCCCAATCTTCAGCATTGAGCATTGTTCGACACTTTTTAGAACCGCTGGCATTTAGCCTTTCGCCGACGATTAAAAACGAGTTTTCTTGTTCGTAAGTTTGGGAACTGTAGATGGAAGCTGCCGAGGGCAAAAAGTGGGAAGTTCGCTCTTTTGGTTTTAGCTCTGCGGCAATTTCTGCTAATGCTTGAATGTGCCCCGGGCGAGTACCGCAACAGCCGCCTATAACCTGCACTCCTAAGTCTTCGATGAAGTGCATTAATGCCATTTTTAATTCGACTGGCGTCAGTTTGTAATGAGCTTGGCCGCCGACATTTTCCGGCAAACCGGCGTTAGGAATGCAGGAAACGATAAAGGGAGAATTTTCCGACAAATAGCGGATATGTTCTTTCATTAAATCGGGTCCGGTGGCGCAGTTTAATCCCAGGATATCGATTTTGTAGGGTTCTAAAATTGAGACTACGGCGTTAATTTCGGAACCGACTAACATGGTGCCGAAAGATTCCATGGTTACGGATACCATGATGGGGCGGCGATCGCCTTTTTTATTAAATACTTCTTCTATGCCGTTTAAGGCTGCTTTGATTTGCAAAACGTCCTGACAAGTTTCGACTAGAAATAAGTCAACGCCGCCGTCGAAAAGTCCTTCCGCTTGTTCGGCAAAAGCTGTTTTTAAAGTGTCAAAATCAATATGACCCAAAGTAGGGAGTTTAGTTCCAGGACCTATGGAACCGGCTACAAAACGGGGTTTTTCTGGGGTCGAAAATTCCGAAGTAACGCTTTTAGCGAGTTCGGCGGCGGCTTTGTTTAAATAATAGGCTTTATCGGCTAAATCGTATTCTGCTAAGACAAAACTGCTGGCTCCAAAAGTGTCGGTTTCGATTACATCGGCCCCCGCTTCGAGGAACCCGCGATGGACTGTGGCGACTGCCTCTGGTTTGGTGTGGATGAGGTATTCGTTACAGCCTTCGTATTCTGCGCCGCCAAAGTCTTCGGCGGTGAGGTTTTGGACTTGGAGGTTTGTGCCCATCGCCCCATCGAAGACGATGACTGGGCGATCGGGGCTTTGGAGACGTTCGAGAAATTGGCTTTTCATGGCTTTGCGACTTCTTATTTCAGCTATTTTGTCCTATTATAATAGCATAATAGAAATTAGCCAAGCTTTTTCTTCGGAGTTGAGCAGCAAATTACGACGGGGGATATTGAGTTATAAAGACTACAAAAAGCTTGGCAATATCTGGTAGTTTTTTATGTTTTATAGTGTAATATTATTTTTATTAGCTCTTTAGGATCGATATTTTTATGGAACGAGTAATTTGGAGCATCTCATAGTTGCAAAAATAAAATATTCCTATTACCTATTACCTATTACCTATTACCAAAAAGCGTCAAATTATCTGGTTTATTCAAAATTGAGATACACCCGAGTAATTACTGAAGAATACATAACGCCAGAAGAGAGAATGAAACCCAAAATAAGTCCAAAAACTGTTAATAAAAATCCTGGATATAGTCGTTTGAGCGACGACGAAGTTAAAGAGAATTTAGTCGAAATAATTAGGCGGGTAATGGTAGAGAAGGAACGGATTGTTGTGGAACTAAATGGAGAAGAAGTAGCAGCGATCGTTCCCATTGACGAGTTCGAGCGTTTGGATTACTTATTGAACGATCTCAAACCTTCGGAATTCAATCCAGATGAGGAGGATTATTACGCTAACGACACAGCCATCCACTGCATGCGCCCCGAGCAAATTATAGAGAATATCGAGGAAATACTCGCAGCGATCGCGGAGGATAACGAACTATTTGGGTTGCTGCCCCCCCCTAACCTCGGCGGGAAAAAAGTTGATATTTTCATGCCGGTTGCTATTATGATGTCAATGGATTTTTTCTGGATACCAGATTATCTCATGGCTGCTAAAAACGAATTGGAGGTCTAGGGCGATGGGTGGGGGATTTGTACATTTTAGAACGCACTGGGGTATTTTTGCCGAATCAAATGGAATTGCTATATTACCCATTCGGTGAATAATTTGGTGGGATTGAGCTTTTCTGCTGTTGCAGATATTGAACTAAAATATGCACTTTTGTTTGCGGGTTAGGGAAGCGATCGCTTTCTTCCTCTTGTCGCTTTATTAATTTTTCCGAAGAAAGCGATCGCTTTCTGTAGTTGCGGTCTTAAGGACTCGTATAAGTTCAGCTTTTTTTGATAATTTTCGTTAGTTTTGATGATACCTTGTTTCTGGAGTTCTTTTTGTACTTCCTTTGTTGCTTGATTGCAATCTTGAAAAGGGCGATCGCTATAGCGGCAATGCAGCAAATACCAAAACTCAAAACAGGGTATGGATGTAATCGGCGTTTCAAAATTATAATCTCTCGTTGCTTTTAGAGCAGCTTCATATTTGTCGCGTTTATTATCATAATCGAAAACGCAAAAAACTTTTTCAAACTTCTTTTTGTTGACGCATTTTTGAGCTTTTTCCACAACTTCTAAAGGATCCCCTCCAGATGCAGAAACTATTTCAATTTTAGCCGTAGCTAGTTTAAGCTCTTGTCTCATCGATTCAAAATATTGAGGTTCTGTTTTTTTTCCTTCAACTACTATTAAAATCAAGTCTCTTCCTAGAGTGTCACCAGGAATGCGACGAAGATTCTTGCCAGATTTTCCCCTTCTTTTTGCCATAATTAAATCTTCAGTCCTCCAATAAAAGGAACGGCACCATATCGACCCAACAAATAACCCGTTTGCAAGCTTTCATCTTCACGCGGTTTGAATTCCAGCAAAGAATATAAATTGCTCGCACTTTTCTTGTCTTTCTCAACTAACCATACTCGATCCAAACGAAGATTTTCTACATCTAGGAGTGTAGAGTCGTGAGTAGCAAAGATTAATTGAGCGTTATTACGATTAATTTTTGGATCGTTAAACATTTGCACCAAGTTTCTCGACAAAACTGGATGCAAACTTCTATCTAATTCATCGATAATTAATACCTCTCCCTCATCCAATATATCGATCCAACGTCCGATTAGATCGAAAAGACGCTGCGTTCCATCCGATTCCTCCTCCATAGAAAAATATACTTTTTCTTCCGAGTCATTCATCTGGTGCTTAAATAGAGGACTTAAAGCCTCGACTTTTCCCTCGATTTGCACTGAATTTCCTACTGTTTTTTTAATTCTGCTCATCAGAGTTTTTAACTCTTCCGGTATAGACTGCTCCTCCGCCTCAATTTTAATACCTGATATGCCAATATCTGCTTGTTTGAGCATATTAGCAACGCGATCGCGAAAATTAAAATCTTCAGACATTCTAGCTACAGTATATTCATCATCGCAGTCAATGTCGTTTAATTTGTCTTTAAACCAGAGAAATACTTCTGTTAGCTGAGGATGATTGTTTTGGGCTGCATGAGATAAGAATAAAGAATTAGGACGGACAAATTTTTTAATAATTTCATTTTCCCCCTGCAATTTATCATCAAAATACCACTCATAACCATTATTAGCTTCGGGGTTGTCCCGATTGTATTTGCGATCGAACCAGTTTTGTTCTTCCTCTTCGGGAAAAGCTATTAACCATTCTTCATATACCCGGTTTCGGTCTAATACGACTCCATATTCATAGCGAATTTGGTTTTGAAAAAAGATAATTTCAAAAGAAGTTGGTTGTTTTTGGGATTGAGAATTTAATCGAAATGGTTGCAGGTCGTCGAATTTATCGCCTTGCTGCATTCTTGATGCCGAAGTTACTACAATTTTTTTTAGAGTGGATATTGCCTGCAATAAATTGCTTTTTCCCGAAGCATTTGCACCGAAAATCACTGCACTTTTAACTAGGCGCATATCTGAAGAACCTGGCATCGCAAACGTACTATCCAGCATTACCTCATCTTCTGATGCAACGAGGCTAAGAGTTTGTTTTTTGAGAAACGAACGATAATTTTCTACGCTGAATTCTACTAGCATGACGACAATTTAGTTTCGTTTAATTTTGATATTATAATATTTTTGGGAAATAATCGGGGAGAGCGATCGCTCTCGGAAATCGAAGCAACCCACCGATCGTTACCGGGATATATTCCCACGATGCACCTCTCCCCTCCCTTACTCGAATTAGCAAGGCAAATTATTCTGCTCGTACACCTCGTTTCTCGAATTAGGTTCAAAACTAATCTTACTACTAACTAGGCCCGCCGTTACTTCTAATTTCTATCCGGCGATCGCCACCAGGCCATCAATTCTTAACCTCAATTTCTCTCTTTGGCCCTGGCCAATTTACCTCAAATTTTAAGACCGACTCCCCCAAAGATCTATCAGGGAGAGACCTCAATTTTTTACGCAAAAATTCTATTTTTGTTACAAAACTTTACAAAAAGTCGCAACTTTGTCCCTTTGAAAGATACTTACGGTTTATTTCAATAGTTTTTAAGACAAAAGATATGTTACTATTAAAAATAAATTTTTTTCGAGCGGCGAACGTGACATCCAGAACGATCGCCCCCTCAAACCTCATTTGTCATAAAAATGTAACAAATTATACTAAAACCTAGGAGAAATTATGAGTAATTTAGTTACCCTCAAACTAGATGGGTATCTCGAAGGGGGTTTTCGAGTCGCGATGTCCGTGGGAAGCGACGGAGAGAGACCTCGAACAGAAGTAAGAGGCAACCTCCCCGCCAGCGAAGAATTAGTAACCGACCTAAAACAACATTGGGAAACAAATTATCGTACAGTGGGTGCCCCTGCTCGCATTAAACCAAAACGCATCCATTATAATAACCGTCGCCGCAGTCTTACCTCCATCGATGAATGTCGCCGATCGGCAGACAAATTAAGCGATCGCCTCAATACCTGGCTGCGATCGGAACAATTCCGCGATATCGACACCCGCCTGCGAGAACAATTAAACCCAGAAGAACCCATCAGGTTGTTAATTAGCACTCAAGATAACAGCTTACAAAAACTACCTTGGCATTTATGGGATTTTGTTCGTCGCTATCCCCGGAGTGAAGTTGCTTTCAGCCCTCTGAATTATCATCAACCCTCCTTCTCTTTTCGCTCTCATACTTCTAATAAAGTTAGAATATTAGCTATTCTCGGTCACGCGGAAGATATCGATATCGAGAAAGACAGAGAGTTATTAGAAAGTTTGCCAAACGCCGAAATAGTCTTTCTGGTAGAACCGAAACGGTCTGATATTAGCGATCGCCTCTGGAACCAACCTTGGGATATCATTTTCTTTGCCGGACATAGCGAAACAGAAGGCGAGGTCGGCAAAATTTATCTCAACGACACCGATAGCTTAACCGTTAACGAACTTTGGTATGCTTTGCGCAAAGCAGTAGATAACGGTCTTCAGCTAGGTATTTTTAATTCTTGCGATGGTTTGGGTTTAGCCCAACAATTAGACGACCTACAAATTCCTCAAACTATCGTCATGCGGGAATTAGTACCAGACTTAGTGGCTCAAGAGTTTTTAAAGCATTTTCTCACCAGTTTTTCTAGCGGTCAATCTTTCTATTTAGCAGCGCGCGAAGCACGCGAAAAATTGCAAGATTTAGAAAACAAATATCCCTGCGCTACTTGGTTGCCCGTTATTTGCCAAAATCCAGCCGTTTTGCCTCCTAGCTGGCAAGATTTATTAAACAAAGATGAACTTAATTCAACTCTTAATTATCCTCCCGCACGGACAGCAGTAAAACAGTCAAACGGCTTAAGATATACGAATAAAAAATCGCGTTTTGCAGTTTTACTATTCTTTGGATTAGGATTTGTGTTGACTTCGCAATTGACTTTACCTAAACTGGCTATTTATGCCAATAATTATGGATTTAAAAGCTATCAAAAAGGAGATTTTGCCCGGGCAAAATCGTTTTTGAATGTAGCAACTTTTATCGATCCAAGCAATCAAGCCGCTCCTTACACTTTGGGTATAATTTGCGAGCAATTTAAAGAGTCAGAATGTGCTAAAAAACAATATTTGAGATCTGCAAAGCTAGGCCTTAATGCTGCTTACGCTCAATTAGGTCGCTTCTATCTTAAGCTAAAAAGCTACTCTCATGCTGTAGATTTACTCTTGGAAGGTTTGGAGCGATCGACCGACGATCGCATCACATATTCCTTACAAAAAAACCTCGGTTGGGCAAGACTCAAACAAGGTCGCTATCTAGAAGCTTTAGAACACCTTCAGGAAGCAATTGAATTAGATAGCGATCGCGCACCTGCCCGCTGTCTTTTGGCACAAGTTTATGAAGGTATTGGAGATAATAAAGCAGCAATTGAAGAATGGCAAACTTGTTTGAAAAATGCCAAACCAGAAAACCCCGATGAGGATATTTGGATCGGTATGGCAAGGGAGCGCTTGCAATTGTCATTGTCTGAAAATCCAGAAGTTCCTAGCAAGCACTTAAATGCTTTAAAATAACTGGTAGTGGTAACTGTTCGTAGTAATCGCTTTAGCGATTTCTATCTATAGCAATCCTAAATAATTTGCGATATTTTAGAAACCCGGTTTCTTGAAGAAACCGGGTTTCTGGCCTCCGAATTTTTCATAACCCATTTAGGATTGCTATATGAATCGCTAAAGCGATTACTACGAACCCTAGATACACTACTTACTAATAATTATTAACTCGGGCAGGGAATCAAACCATCTTTGGTTCCACAAGTTTCTTCCTCGCCATCACTGCTGACAATTGTTTCAATTTCAGCCTCAAAAATACTGGCATTTTTATCTTCAATATTAATTAACAAAACTTCAGCCATCGGCAGAACAACAGCTACCGCAAGCAGAGATACAACCCAATTTTTACCTTTCATTATTCGTTTCCCCTTTAAGTATGTTGTTTACCAAGGAGAAGCGAGTTGGCCAACAGCTTCTTTAACCTTTCTACTTATTCTATTGGCAGTATTTTGGGACTTTATGCACTCTGCTTTATCTGTAGTTCAATGCAAAATCGGGATGCCCCCACTCTCGCAGAAGCATCCCGATGCCGAAAATTTACTTTTTTATCCCCTTACATTTCCCGTTGAAACTCTTCCAAAATCTCCATCAACCGACTTTGAGATTTGGCGGGCAACAAATCTGTTAGAGGAAGTTCGCGCTTGCCTTCGCCCAACTTTACAGAAATACCTTGTAGCATTTCGGTGACTTGGTTTTCTGGTGGTACTCCGTCGCTTAACATCGGATAAATTTGCTCCGCCAAAACCGTATGGAATTTGGCATCGCCCAAATATAGATGCCAGTTGGCGATATCCATATAGATATTTTCGCCTATCTCGGCCGCTAAAGATTCAATTGCTTCGCTGTTGCTGGTTGCCATAAGAAAATCCTAATGGGTAATGGGTAATGGGTAATCGTGACTTTGGGCAAACAAAAGACGCGATCGCTCGCGTCTATGATACTCAGAAGTAAGCCATCGCCATCAATCGCTATTAATTTTACTATACTCGGCAAGGGAAGGAATTGCCCAAACCATACTCATCTTCATACTCCCACTCATACTCAAAAAGAGAATGTTGAATTTTTTCTTCAAGTCAGAAAAAGGGCATTTTCTAGCTGCGTCGAGTATAAACATCTTGCAAAAATAAAAGTCCAATCTTTTTGGAGCTATTTTTCCTCAAAATCTCTTTCCTTTTGCCTTTGGCCTTTTGCCTACCACTGCCACTACCGTCCATTGACCTTTACTAACGATGGCGACGCTTGCGGACGGTACTAGAAGCGATCGCGCCAAAGACCAACAAACCAAACACGGAACCGGGTTCGGGAGTCTTAGCAGGATCTTCGCTGTCTTTGTTGACCAGGGCAAGCATATCAAAACTCGCCGTCTCAGTATTGAAGTCAAGTTGAATTGGGAAAACAGTAGGATCCGCTGGGTCAACGTCTAAACCCGTTACCAGAAATTCCTTAACCCCACCACCTAGTAGATCGACAAAATCTACACTCTCACCCGGAGAAAACTCACCCAAAATAGTGTCTCCAACCACAACAGTAAAAGGATTGTCAAAACCAGTGGGGAAGTTCAGAATGGAAGTAAACAAAGAGTCCTCAACCATCGTGTATTTAAAGCCGTAGGCAGATGGTGGATCGAACCACTTATAGCGATGCTCGTCCCGGAATTTATAAAGGCTTCCAACTGTAAAATCTGGTAGCAGAGGATTAAACTGAGAATCTCCTGCCTCGGGATCGGCACGGAAAATACCTTCGGTGCCATTGGCCAGCTTTGCCCAGAAAGCAATCTGACCTTTATCGTTGATGCTTTCCCGGTCAACGGAAAGGTCTGTCACCAGAGAACCATTCAGGATATCGCCTTTGCCGATTACTTTGGCAGCTAGGTCGTGTCCGGTGTAGATGCCTCGGTCTCCTGTAGGTAAGTCTGCTAGAAAAGCAACGGTTCCTCCTTTGTTGATGGAAGGACTTTGGATCCATGTAAACGGATTGGTATTGCCAGCAATGAAATCGTTGTCCCCAGTGCCGTTGCTAGTGAAGATTCCGCGTCCGGACCCGTAGAAGTGGGTGTGAAACACCGCCCGTCCCAGGTCGTTGATGGATGGATCCATGAACCAGTGGGCAGGAAATAAGTTGGTATCGGTAATTGTCGGACCGTTGCTGGTTAAAACGCCGTGGGTGGTTGAATAGGCAACGGTGCCTCCGTTATTAATTGAGGGACGCTGGCGGATGATAGCGCATCCGGGTGGTCGAGTTCCTACCAATCCATTACACCCGGTCAGGTTAGTCTTGCCATTAGCGTCGCTCCAGGTGTATATATCTTCTAGCTGGTAGTATGCGACGGTTCCGCTGTTGTTGATGGAAAGTCCTTGTCCGAATTGGTTAATATTACCTACAGCAGCATTTTTGGGATCTTTGCTGATGTCGTCATTGACAAAGATGCCGCTACCAAGTCCGGCGACTAGATTTGCCAGAAAGGCGACATCTCCGCTGTCGTTAATCGAAATTCCCTGGGCAAAGTCTTGGAAAATTCCCCCAGTTTCGGCTACCTGGGTCAAACGTGCGCCGTCGCCCCGGAAGAGAACTTGGCCTCCAGAGTTGAGATTTCCTAAAAAGGCAATTTCCCCATTTTCATTGATGGAAAAGCCGTTTTGGTAAGGTTGGATGTATTCGTTGCGAGTGCCATAAGGCCAAATACCTTCGGATAGTCCCCGGCCGAAGGTAGAAAAGTAGTTATTGGTCTCGGCAACCTTGGTAAAGGTGTAGGCCCGAGCTGGTCCGGCGGAAAAAATTCCCAGCAGGGATAAAAGCACTGCCCATGAGATTTTTTGTTTTTGTTGGATCATTGCTGTCTTACTCCTCTTAACTATCTCTTATAAGTTCTGTTAGGGAGAGGCAGCTTTTTTTACGCCTAAAACCACTTTTTTTTACAAAAGTTTACAAATTCCTTTCAGGAGTTAAGTACCCGTGCAAAATTAATTAGACATAAGGAACAGGCGAGACGCCTGTTCTACGGGCAGATCCTGGCTCTAAATATTTTTGCTTACCTACTTACGCGCGATAAACGAAAAAACTATCTTTGAGATTGCTTCGCTATCGCGAGCGATCGCAAAAATACATCATCCAGCGTCTTTGGTCTCTGGTGAATAATCGGCGATCGCGAAAATATAAAGGCCATGTCCGACCAACACTAATAACCAGATGCCAGTTACCCACGGGGTCCAAGACCATGTGGCCTTCTGGAAATTGTGGACAAACCACATACCTGAATTACAGGCAGCAGAAAAGGCCACATGGACTGCAAAATTCATGCGATCGTCCAAAAGCCTGAAAGCAGAGTCGTTTCTATCGGGTTCGCGGGGCCAACGAGGAGGCATAACTGTTCGATCCTTATTTACTTTAGGAATATTTTAGTCCCCCGCGCTACAGCCCCCAAGCAACTAAAGACATAATTTCCCAAACCTTCCCTCGGACCAATTCGCCCCGGCCAAATAACTTTTGTATTTTGGATTTTGCATTTTGGGAATCGAAAGCGATCCCGATCGCTTCCTTAAGAAATTCCACCCCCAGGCAAAACTTATGAGATAATTTTAAGCCCTATAAAACTACCAGAGTTACATCAATTTTGGGAAAATCTTAAATAAATATAAAATAAACAACGGGATTATCGGTCGGGACTGTTATAAGTCAATTGCGATCGTTTCCTTAAGAAATCCAACAATTAATCGAACTCGTGAAAAAATACAAAATTAGCTATGAGTAAAAATGGTTAACAAAAATTTACTGAAGCTAAGTCCAACTTAACTAGAAGCAATGCTATATTGCCAAAAATAGACAAAAGTCCGCCGAGCTATTTGCCCAGTCAATGCTCGACATAATTTTTGTAGCAATAATTCACTAAACATAAACTCAAAAAGCAATAAATTTATTAGATTAAAGTTAGGAAGTTAAGTATGCAAAAATATTTAGAACCCGGATTGGCCCGTAGAACAGGCGTCTCGCCTGTTCCAGATGTCTAATTAATTTTGCACGGATACTTAGCTTTTCTCAAGTTAGAACCTTAGTACATTTATGGAGACAGTATATAGATGAGAGCAAACGGAATACCAGCAAAACAAGGACTATACGATCCTCAGTTCGAGCATGACGCTTGCGGCGTAGGCTTCGTAGTTCACAAGTCCGGCAAGAAATCCCACGAAATAGTAGGACAAGCATTAACCATCCTCGTCAACCTCAACCACCGGGGAGCCTGCGGCGCGGAAACTAACACGGGAGACGGAGCAGGTATTTTAATGCAAATGCCGCACAAATTCTTCCAAAAAGCAGCGGCCGAACAAGGCATAGAACTGCCAGAAGCAGGAAAATACGGCGTCGGCATGATGTACGCTTCCAGAGACGCTGCCACCAGGGAAAATAGCCGCCGGCTGTTTGAAAAAATCGTAGCAGAAGAAGGTCAAGAAGTTCTCGGTTGGCGCGACGTGCCGACGGATAACTCATCCTTGGGCAATACAGCGCGGGGTAGCGAACCCTTCGTGCAACAAGTATTCATCAAGCGCGTGGGTGAATTTGCCGACGATGCAGCCTTCGATCGCAAGCTCTACGTCATCCGCAAGCGCTCTCAAAAAGAAATTCGCCAGGCGCAAGTCGATCGCTACTGGTATCCGTCGAGCCTCTCAACCCGTACCATCGTCTATAAAGGAATGCTGATGCCGGTGCAGGTGGGGCCCTATTACCCCGACCTTCAAGACCCAGATATGGAGACGGCCTTAGCCCTGGTACACTCCAGGTTCAGCACCAACACCTTCCCCAGTTGGGAGCGGGCTCACCCCTATCGCTACATCACCCACAACGGCGAAATCAATACATTGCGCGGCAACATCAACTGGATGTACGCCCGGCAGTCCCTCTTCCAGTCGGAGCTATTCGGCGAAGATATAGAGAAAATCAAGCCCGTAGTTAACATGGACGGTAGCGACTCCTTGATTTTCGACAACGTACTGGAAATGCTCGCACTCGGAGGGCGATCGCTCCCCCACGCCGCCATGATGATGATCCCCGAGCCCTGGACCGGACACGAGTCCATGAGCGAGGAGAAAAAAGCCTTCTACAAATACCACTCCTGCTTGATAGAACCCTGGGACGGTCCCGCATCCATCGCCTTTACCGATGGCACGGTCATCGGGGCGGTACTAGATCGCAACGGTTTGCGCCCCTCCCGTTACATCGTCACCAAAGACGACCTCGTAATCATGGCATCGGAAGCAGGGGTGTTGCCCGTAGAACCCGAAAACGTCGCCTTCAAAGGAAGGTTGCAACCGGGACAAATGTTCCTAGTGAACATGGCAGAAGGCAGGATCGTAGCCGACGAAGAAATCAAAAAGCAGATCGTCACCGAACATCCTTACGGAAAATGGCTCGACGAGCAATTGGTGGAACTCTCTCAACTAAAAGAAGCAACAGAGGAAGTGCCCCAGATAGAACCAGAGAACGTACTCCAACAGCAAATGGCTTTTGGTTATACCTTCGAGGATCTGCGAGTGCTGCTGACCCCGATGGCACAAAACGGAGTCGAGGCAATAGGAGCCATGGGAACCGATACCCCTCTAGCAGTGCTGTCCGATCGCTCCAAACTGCTATACGATTACTTCCAGCAACTCTTCGCTCAAGTGACGAACCCCCCAATAGATTCCATCCGCGAGGCCATCGTCACCTCCGCCGAAACAACTATCGGTCGCGAAGGCAACTTGCTCGAACCCACACCAGAAAGCTGTCACTTAATCTCGTTAAAAACGCCGGTCCTCACCAACGAAGAATTGGCGAAACTAAAGTATGTATCCGAGAGGGGCTTTAAATCGGCAACCCTGCCAATACTGTTCGACCCGAAAGCCGGCAGCGCGGGGATGGAAAAAGCGATCGAAGAACTCTGCGCCAGTGCGGACTCGGCGATCGCCTCTGGAAGCAACATCATCATCCTCAGCGATCGCGGTGCCAGCCGAGAGAAAGCCCCAATTCCAGCCCTGCTAGCAGTTTCCGGCCTGCACCATCACCTAATCCGCCAAGGCACTCGCACCAAAGCAGGCATCGTCCTAGAATCCGGCGAACCCCGAGAAGTACACCATTTCGCCGTACTCATCGGCTACGGTTGCGGAGCTATCAATCCCTATATGGCATACGAAACCATCAATAGCGCGATCGAGCAAGGCTCCATCCTAGACGTGGACTTTGCCACGGCGAAGAAAAACTACATCAAAGCCGCCACCAAAGGCGTAGTCAAAATAGCCTCCAAAATAGGCATCTCCACCCTGCACAGCTATCGCGGCGCCCAGATATTCGAGGCCATCGGCTTAAACCAGTCCGTTATCGATAAATACTTCGCCTGGACGGCATCGCGAATAGAAGGAGGCGACATCGAAACCATCGCCAAAGAAGCGATCCGCCGGCACGAACGAGCCTTCCCAGACCGTCCTAGCAACGGACACGCTCTGGATGTAGGCGGAGAATATCAGTGGCGCAAAAATGGAGAAAAACACCTCCTGAGCCCGGAGGCGATCCACGCCCTCCAACAGGCAGTACAGCAGGGCAACTACGACCTGTTTAAGAAATACTCTGCCATGCTCAACGAGCAGAACCAGCAGAAATTCACCCTGCGCGGCCTGCTAGAGTTCAAGCCCTCCCAAGCCATACCCATCGAGGAAGTAGAACCCATCGAAGCGATTATGAAACGCTTCAAAACAGGGGCAATGAGCTACGGTTCCATATCTAAGGAGGCCCACGAATCTCTAGCGATCGCCATGAACCGCATCGGCGGCAAATCCAATACCGGCGAAGGGGGCGAAGACCCCGATCGCTACACCTGGACCAACGAACGCGGCGACTCCAAAAACAGCGCCATCAAACAAGTAGCCTCCGGTCGCTTCGGCGTAACCAGCCTCTATCTATCCAAAGCCAAAGAAATCCAAATAAAAATGGCCCAAGGCGCGAAGCCAGGGGAAGGCGGACAGCTTCCAGGCCGCAAAGTCTATCCCCCCATCGCCAAAGTGCGCCACTCAACCCCCGGCGTAGGTCTGATTTCGCCGCCGCCCCACCACGACATCTACTCCATCGAAGACTTGGCGGAGTTAATTCACGACTTGAAAAACGCCAACCGGGAAGCTCGGATCAACGTCAAACTCGTATCCGAAGCCGGAGTGGGTACCATTGCTTCTGGAGTAGCGAAAGCTCATGCCGACGTCATCCTAATTTCTGGTTTCGATGGCGGCACCGGCGCTTCGCCCCAAACTTCTATCAAGCACGCAGGTTTGCCTTGGGAATTGGGAGTAGCGGAAACTCACCAAACCCTAGTTTTGAATAACCTGCGCAGCCGGGTGGTAGTAGAAACAGACGGTCAGATGAAAACCGGTCGCGATATAGCGATCGCCGCCCTACTCGGTGCGGAAGAATTTGGCTTCTCCACCGCACCATTAGTAAGTCTGGGGTGCATTATGATGCGCGTCTGCCATAAAAACACCTGTCCGGTAGGCATCGCCACTCAGGATCCGCAACTGCGGGAGAAATTTACCGGAGACCCGGAGTACGCGGTCAACTTTATGAAGTTCATCGCTACCGAACTCCGGGAAATTATGGCGAAACTCGGTTTCCGCACCCTCAATGAAATGGTCGGACGGACGGATATGCTGGAGTCGATGAAGGCGATCGACCACTGGAAAGCTAAGGGCATCGATTTGTCTAAAATACTCTACCAGCCGGAAGTGGGGCCGGAAATCGGGCGCTACTGCCAGATTCCTCAAGACCACGAACTGGATAAGTCTCTGGATCTGACCGTGCTGCTGGATCTGTGTCGGGGGGCGATCGAGAAGGGCGAACCAGTGAAAGCCACCCTGCCGATTAAAAACATCAACCGCGTCGTCGGCACGATCCTCGGCAACGAAATAACCAAGCGCCACTGGGACGGACTCCCAGAAGACACCGTACATCTGCACTTCCAAGGCAGCGCCGGTCAGAGTTTAGGCGCCTTCGTTCCCAAAGGCGTCACCCTGGAACTCGAAGGAGAAGCCAACGACTATATCGGTAAGGGACTCAGCGGCGGTAAGATAATTGTTTATCCTCCAGCAGTCTCGACCTTCGTACCAGAGGACAATATCATCGTTGGCAACGTCGCCTTCTACGGCGCTACTGCTGGCGAAGCCTATATTTGCGGTATTGCCGGGGAACGGTTCTGCGTCCGCAACTCTGGAGTGAATACCGTAGTCGAAGCAGTGGGAGACCACGGATGCGAGTATATGACCGGCGGCAAAGTCGTCATCCTGGGTTCCACCGGGCGGAACTTCGCCGCTGGTATGAGCGGCGGTATTGCCTACGTTCTGGACGAGAAGGGGGATTTCGCGACCCGTTGCAATACGGAGATGTCGGATATCGAAGCTCTGGACGAGGAGGATCTGGAGACGGTTCGCGAGATGGTCGAGAACCACGTCAAATACACGAAGAGCCCGAAGGGTTCCCGCATCCTCTCCAACTGGGACGAAATGGCGCCGAAGTTTGTCAAGGTGATGCCGCGAGATTACAAGCGCGTCCTCTTGGCAGTGAAGAAAGCGCTGGCATCTGGTTTGAGCGGCGACGAGGCTCTCAATGCTGCTTTTGAAGAAAACAGCCGCGATGTCGCCCGGATCGGCGGAAGTTAGCGTAGAACAAAAGTTCGTAGTAATCGCTTTAGCGATTCATCCATATCAATCGCTAAAGCGATTACTACAAGCTAGCCTGCGAAGTCGGTCCACACTTTTAGGCTTTATGGCGCTAGTAGGGTGCTTCCTGGCACCTTACGCTACCGTCGCTTCATCAGAGTTAGTTGGCAGACGATAATGAAGACATTAATAGATTATCGAGATCGTCAAGTACGATTAACAGAAGAACGGTTAGAACACATTTTACGACATCCTGAATTGTCTGGAATGGAGGATGAGATTGACGTAACCCTAAGAAACCCAGAAGAAGTCAGGCGATCGAGAACTGATGAAACCGTTCTTTTAAGCTACCGTTATTACACGGGAACTCTAATAGGCGATAAGTGGCTATGTGTTGTTGTGAAATACTTAGAAAATGACGCTTTCGTATTAACTGCTTATTTCACAGACAAAATCAAAAAAGGAGAAAAAGTATGGCCTCTAGCGTAAAAGTGTGGTATGATAAAGAAGGGGATTTTATGGAAGTTCTCTTCTCGGAGCGACCCGGTTACATGAGAGAAACAGACAACGATGCCATTATGGAACGGGTGGATGAAGAGGGTAATTTGTTAGGTTTTTCCGTGTTGGGTGTCAGTAATTTGGCAACAGAAAAACCTTTAGTCGCTCAGTTGGTAGCGAACGTTAAAAGTTAAGCTTTAACTGAGATGCGCTACTACAAAAATATAAATTGATAGAGGAGAACAAAATATGGGAAAAGCAACAGGCTTTATTGAATACGTCCGCGAATTGCCGGCGGACTTAGAACCGCTAGAGCGCATTCATAATTGGGATGAGTTCCACCAACACATGCCCGACGAAAAACTCCGCACCCAGGGCGCTCGCTGTATGGATTGCGGTACACCTTTTTGTCATACCGGCACTACCTTCGGCGGTATGGCGAGCGGCTGTCCGATTAATAACCTCATTCCCGAGTGGAACGATCTGGTTTATCGCGGGTTGTGGGAGGAAGCTCTCGATCGCCTCCATAAAACTAACAACTTCCCCGAATTCACAGGTCGGGTCTGCCCCGCACCCTGCGAAGGTTCCTGCGTGTTGGGGATTAACAATCCACCGGTTACGATTAAAAACATCGAATGTTCGATAATCGATAAAGGTTGGGACGAAGGCTGGATAAAACCAGAACCACCAACGAAACGTACCGGGAAAAAAGTAGCGATCGTCGGTTCCGGGCCCGCCGGTCTCGCCGCCGCCGCCCAAATTAATAAAGTCGGTCATTGGGTGACGGTGTTTGAAAGAGCCGATCGCCCTGGTGGTTTGCTGACCTACGGCATCCCCAATATGAAACTCGACAAAGAAAAAGTCGTCCGGCGTCGCCTCGACATTTTAGAAAAGGAAGGCGTTAAGTTTCAGTGCAATACTGAAATAGGCAAAGATTTGCCGGCTGAGGAATTGCTTAAGGAGTTCGATGCCGTCATTCTTTGTACTGGGGCGACCAAACCTCGCGACCTCCCCATCGAAGGACGGGAATTAAAAGGCATCCACTTCGCCATGGAGTTCTTGACTTCCAATACTAAGGCAGTTCTCGATCGCCAGAAAAACGGCAGCTTTATCTCGGCAGAGGGTAAAGACGTGGTAATTATCGGCGGCGGCGACACCGGCACCGACTGCGTGGGAACTTCCATCCGGCACGGTTGCAAGAGCGTCGTACAATTGGAAATTATGCCCAAACCGCCTTTAACTCGCGCTCCTAACAATCCTTGGCCGGAGTGGCCGAAGATCTATCGGATGGACTACGGACAGGAGGAGGCCGCCGCCAAATTTGGGGGCGATCCGCGTCAGTATGTTACCAGTTCGAGTAAGTTCGAGAGCGACGAAAACGGTCGGGTGAAAGCGATTCATATTGCAGAAATCCAGTGGGAGAAAAACGAGCAAGGTCGATTTATTCCTAAGCCAATTCCCGGTACGGAAAAGGTGATTCCCGCTCAGTTAGTTCTATTAGCCATGGGTTTCCTCGGCCCGGAACAACCCTTGCTGGATTCTCTGGGACTAGATCGCGACGCCCGCAGCAATGTTAAGGCCGAGCATGGCAATTATGCCACCAGCATTCCCGGGGTCTTTGCCGCCGGCGACTGCCGCCGGGGTCAGAGTTTGGTGGTTTGGGCGATTAACGAAGGTCGCGGGGTCGCTCGCGAGTGCGACCTCTACCTCATGGGCAGTACCGATCTGCCTTAACAATTAACAATTAACAATTAACAATTAACAATTGCTAAGTAGGCCAAAATATTTGGACCCCGGATTTGCCCGTAGAACAGGCGTCTCGCCTGTTCCATATCTCTAATTAATTTTGCACGGGTACTTAGTTGTTAGTTGTTAGTTGTTAGTTGTTGGTTGTTGGTTGTTACTTAACAATTGACGGTTTTCGACCGTTAGTTGTTAATTGTTCGTTGTTAATTATTAACTCTTAGTGGAAAAATGACAGAACCATCTCCAGAAGTTGTTTACGACCATCTCAAAATGCTTGACAAAAAAGCAGATGTTGTTACCAGCGCCGTCTATCGAGAGGAAGCTCAAGATGTTCTGGCAAGTCCAGAAGTGACTCCAGAGTGGAAGGAAGCGATAAGCGATCGGCTCAACCATGCCAACCACGAGCTTGAAATGCGCACTGTTACTGGCGACGATAGTTATTAACGCGCAGCGTCTTAATTCCCTTAGCGTGGTTTGTAGTAATCGCTTTAGCGATTTTAGTTAGGACTTATTTGAAATCGCTAGCTTGTTTGTAGTAATCGCTTTAGCGATTGATATCTATGAATCGCTAAAGCGATTACTACGAACTGACATTCCTCAATATAGTCCAGAAACCGGGTTTTTTGAAAAAAACCCGGTTTCTTAATTCCGTCAGGGCAAATTTACCGTTCCAGACTTCCCTCCAGTCTTACTCAAAAGCCGAATAGACTCGATCTGGATCGATTTTTCCAAAGCCTTCGCCATATCGTAGAGAGTCAATGCCGCTACCGAAACTGCCGTTAGAGCCTCCATCTCTACTCCTGTTTCTGCTTTAGTCTTGACTTCTGCCCGAATTTGATATCCAGGCAAGTCTGGGTCCGGGGTTAGGCGAACGTCAATTTTCGACAGGGGCAGCGGATGGCACAAAGGTATTAAATTGGCCGTTTGCTTGGCAGCCATAATTCCGGCTAATTTGGCCGTTGCCAGCACGTCTCCTTTGGGGGCATTCCCCGCCTCGATGGCCTCGAACGTCTCTCGTAACATCCTAACTTGGCCTCCAGCGATCGCTTGACGCAAAGTAGGGGCCTTTTGGGAGACATCCACCATGCTTATTTGGCCATCTTTATCTAAATGAGTTAAATTTTTCTGAGAATTGGAAAAACTACTTGTCATTTTCAGAAATTGTGTTATGATTATTTTTTAGTGCGGTGAATAACAAATGATTCTACTGCAAACAAAAAACAGGGGCCTGTAGCTTAGTGGATAGAGTGCGTGGCTACGGACCATGAGGTCGGGGGTTCGAATCCCTCCAGGCCCGTTAAATTAACACAAAAAGTTAACACAAATTTAAAAGCGAGATGTTTTGATTGAAAAAACATCTCGCTTTTTTTTTATAAAAACAAACGGCCTTAAGAGCGCTCGATCGCATAACTATCGTTAGCCCGACCCAGAGCAAATTTCAGAGAACGGGACAAGTTATTGCTGGAGAGGGTAGAAAAAACAGCGATCGCCAAACAACCTAAAACCAAATTAGCAGCAAACATATTTCTGTAACTCATCTGTTCTGCCACTAAACCAAAAGTCGGACCGGCGAGTGCCATTCCCATATCGAAGCCACAAATACAAACAGAAAAAAATTTACCCCTGGCACTGGCAGAAGAGCGGTCGGTCATCAAAGCGATAATGCTAGGAAAAATTATCCCCGCCGCCGAACCTTCCAACAAAGCAGCCAGTAAAATGACGCTGCTGCTATTAGCTTGCCATAGCAGTAAAACGCAGAGAGAATAACAGGTTAAAGCGATGGTAATAAATACTCCTCGTCCGTACTTGTCAGAAGCGCGGCCGGTAATTAAACGAACCATAAAACTACCGATCGCCACGACGCTAAAAAACCAACCTGCGCTAACGCCCATCCCCGCCTCCTTAAGGTACAAAGGCAAGAAAGCAACTATCGTGCCGAAGATTGAACCCGCAGCCAACATCACAACAGTCGGCACCAACACCGCCCGACCGAACAAGATTTGCCCGAAATTTTGGGGGCGATCGGCTTCGGTGGTTCCTGCTTTGTGTGGTGCGAGGGAGCGATCGGGTTCGTCGATGAGAAAAACGCCAACCAAAGCTAAGGCCCCAAGACCGGCGCTGGTAACAAATAAGGGAACGTAACCGGCCCCTTCTTGGATAAAGCTACCAAAAGCAGGACCCAAGGCAGTACCGATGGGGTTGACCAAACTCATGTAGCCGATTAATTCCCCGCGAGAGCCTTCCGGACACAAATCTGCAACCAAAGCGCTATAACCGATAGTAAAACCAGCAATACTAATGCCGTGAAAAGCCCGGACTACCGCTAGCAGAGGTACTGAGTTTGCGAAGAGATAGCAAATAGGTGCAGTTGCAGCGACGATGCAGCCGACGATTAAAACCAACTTGCGGCCTCTACTATCTGCCAAGGGCCCCAACCAAATCCTTGATGGCAAGAGTCCCAGGGAAAAAGCACCCATGACCAAACCAATTTGCTGTTTGGTGGCGCCGACAGACTCGACGTAGAGGGGTACGGTACCGAGCAAGGTAGTAATGCCGCACCAGAAAAACAAACCCGAGATGAATAAAATCGTCAAGTTGCGTCGCGTCTGGGGGTCGAGGGAGCTAAATACTTTCACTTTTTGGCCATAGATTAGTTTTCTATTTCTTTATTGTGTTACAGATTGTTAAGTTTTGACCGACAACAAATTAATCGGTTGAATTTCCCAAGGCTCACGCTCTTTCCTCAGCGCCCAAAAACTAAAAATGGGAACCAATGGTTCCCAAAAATTGCCAGGCCTTTTAATCTAAATCTCGAAGATTGTCTGGCATCTTTCGGACGCGAGAAATTGGCCTTTCCTATAACGTTTTCACATTAAAAATAGCTTTACGCATTTTGGTAACAGCATTTTCCATTTCAATTAGAGCGTGAATAGTTAACAAAATCTCGTCTGAGACTTTTAATAATTTTGCACCTTCTAATACTTTGGCACGTTCTTCATCTGCGTAAACCCCATCAGCCGAACACATTTGAATAGCATGATAAAGCAGGTTTGGTTTGGCTTCCCAATTGTCTATATCAACCACGATGTCAGGTAACAAAGATTCTAAATCGCCATTTTTATAATCGTAGTGGTGGTACGTTTCTATGATATCTTCTGGAACGCCAAACTTTTTTTGATTATTTATCAACCAATTCATCTCTGCTTCTGATACTTCACCATCGCCACCAGCTATAATCATTAAGGCATAGCCGTAGTTTAGCATACCTTGTCGCGTGGTTGCACCAATGCCATAACTTTCTTTGGAATAGGAAGAAACTTCTACAAAACGATCGTCAGACATATCAATCCTCTCCTAATTAATGATTTAGGTAACTACAGTATTATCATCTCATACCAATTAAATTTCAGCTTGCACAATACGAACCCCTGCCTACCGAGCTTTCTTAAACTCATAGATATGCAACTGGGAGCACGTCATCTTTGCAAAAATACTTTAAAACTCTGCTACCCTGTTGCCTGTAGCACTCTTTGCCTGTTGCCTAAAAGCGATAAGTTCTTGGTTCGCCTCAAAGGTGACGTGCTCCCTATGCAACTTCATCTTTTTTGGGTCAGACAATAACTTTAGACGCTATGAATTTTATCATCCTTTTTCCCTTTTGTAAAGCTTTTTGTCTTGCTAAAATGCGTTTCAATTTCGGAGGTGAGAGTTTCGGAACCAAATATTTACCTACTCTCCTCCATCTAAATTTTGAAGATTGTCCGCTACCTCTCGGACGCGATAAATCGGCCTTCCCTGGGACTCGTGGTAAGTCCGCATCATCACCTCTGCCAACAAACCAAAACTGAATAACTGAACCCCGGTCAAAAACAGCAAAACAGCTAAAATTAATAAAGGACGGTTGCCAATATCCTCAGCAAAGGCTAATTTCAGGAAGGTTAGATAGAGCAAGAAGGCCGTTCCCAAAAACATCGACAGCACTCCCATCGACCCAAAAACGTGCATGGGGCGAGTGAGGAATTTTTTAATAAAAGCGATGGTCAGCAGATCCATCAACACTCGAAAAGTCCGCCCCAAACCGTACTTGCTCTTGCCATACTTCCGGGCATAATGGCGCACCGGCATTTCCGTAATTCTCGCCCCTTCAATAAATGCCAAAGCGGGTAAAAACCGATGTAACTCGCCGTAAAGATGGACATCCGCCGCGAGTTCGGCCCGATAAGCTTTGAGAGAACAACCGTAGTCGTGTAACTTTACGCCAGTGACTCTAGCGATTAACCAGTTAGCAATTTTTGAAGGTAAGGTTCGACTGAGATTATCCTTTCTATTTTTGCGCCAACCGCTTACTAGGTCGTAACCTTCGTTTAACTTCGCCAAGAGTAAAGGAATGTCTGCCGGGTCGTTTTGGAGGTCGCCGTCTAAGGTTACGATCGCCTTCCCTCTGGCATGGTTAAATCCCGCAGACATGGCCGCGCTTTGACCGTAGTTCCGCCGCAGAAGTACGGCCCGCAAGTCGTCGCGAAGGGCGGCTTGTTCTTTCAGCAGTTCTGTGGAACCGTCCCCCGAACCGTCATCCACGCAGATAATTTCGTAACTGAGATTGCTTGCTTTTAGGGTAGTGGCGATCGCTTCTAGCAGAGGTAATATGCTTTCCACTTCGTTATAAATTGGCACTACCACCGATACTTCTGGTTGGTTGGCAGTTAATCTTTCTTCTATTTCTCGTTTTGGCGAAACGAAGGCAGCATCCATAAGTTTTTTTCGTACAAAATAACGGGCAAATGTTATTCTGCCACAGCATTTTTATTCAGGCAAGCAACACCGGCAGCTAAACTTTCTGCGAGAATGCTTACCAGACGATAAAATGCTACGGCAGTTAGAAGAATACCTGCTGAAAAATTGTTTTTTAAGAGAGCGATCGCCGTAGCTTCAAATACTCCCACTCCCCCCGGAGAACCTGGAACTATTAAACCTAAAACCCAAGCCAAACAAAAGGCACTAAATAAAATATTAATCTGCTCTATACTTACCGTTGTTACGCTTGTTAAAGTTAACAAAAATCCCGTCCCTCTAATCCCCACAAATATAATTTCTGCAAGCAAAATTCGCCAAGGATATTTGTTGAGAGCAAAAACTGGCTCTGTAGATTTTTTATCTTTAAACTTGAGGGAGCTTGCAAAAGCAATTGCTGGATTTAAAAATTTGGGATGAACTCCAATTAATACTACTGCCAAACCCAGAAGCTGCCAAGCAAAACTAGGTTGCGGATAGCAGATAGAAGCAACTGTTAAAGCCGCAGCTACCATTAATAACGGTTCTAATAAAACGCTCAACATGGCAACTTCGACAGATATTCCTGCTTTGGTTGCTGCTGAAATTCTACCGTAAAAATGCCAAACGTTGCCGGGTAAATATTTAGCAATATTGGTTTTGAGATAAACTGGAATAGCCCAGCTAATTTTAACTGGTTGGTTAAATTCTTTGAGAATAGAGAACCATACCACTGACGACCAGAGGTGAGCAATTATGGTGACGGTTAGGGCGATCGCCAAACAAATTCCTCCCCTCCCATCGATTCTAATTTCTGCTACTTGCTGCCAATTATCTTTTAAAGCTTTGGCTAAAAAAAACAACGTCCCTCCTAAGACGAACCAGCGCAAATATGGCTTCAGGAGAGACAATATTTTTTTCATTAATTAATAGGTAAATTAAGGGTTTGTAGTAAGCGCTTTAGCGCTTGGGTTTGTAGTAAGCGCTTTAGCGCTTGAAATTAGACTTTTCGCAAGGGCTAAAGCCCTTACTACGAACAACTTGGTTGATAGCTTTTAATAATTCTACCCGCACCTCGCAGTTTGCGATAATATCCCCGACTTACTTCGTCTCCGGTTTCCGACAAAACATCGATGCCGATGCCGTTGCGACCTTCCTCTTTGCCCGAACTGTGAATATAACGTCCATCTCCCAGATACAATCCCACATGAGTAGCCTTTTCGCTCGGGCCGAAAAAAATTAAATCTCCAGGCTCGATAAGGTACAGCAGATTGTCTCTTTTGTCAAGATTAATAGGCTCGGTATTAATACCTTCAGTAAAAGCCTCCTGCTGATACGCATCTCTGGGTATGCAAATGCCGACATTGGCAAAAGCAGCTTGCATGAGGCCGGAGCAATCATAATTAGGCCCGACGGTTCCTCCCCAGAGATAATAATTAGGAGCGTTCATCGCCTGGTAAGTAAAAGCGATAGCGGATGGTAATCTATTTTTAATTTCCTCTACAGACAAAATAGGAAATTTGCCAGGAGCGGGAGCTTGCTCGATTTTGTCCAAATCTGAGTTTAGCAACCAACCTGGATAATCATCTTCCCAGAGGCGAACCATGGAGGCCGAGCGATCGCTACCCTTGCCATTTCCCGTTGGTTCGAGAATTTCTAAATATCGTCCCTTAGCAGCTTGAGTTGCCAGAGTATGGCATTGAGGCGAATCATAAATATTGACATTAGCTCTGCACCGATATTGCATCTTTTCTAATTTCTCGATTAAATCCCCAATTTTCCCTTAATTATTAATTATTAATTATTAATTATTAATTACTTATGACCTTCTTTCAAACCGACGAAACATTAAAAACCCTCGGCAGCAGCATTATAGAAGCAACCCGAAGAAAATTTCAGCAATTAAGCCCCGAACAAATTGCCATAACCTGGATCGTTTACGATCGACCTGCAGATCGCCAGAACGGCCAGAGTTCCATTAGAGGTTGGAGCGATCGCGGCGAGGAACGCATCTACCCTGCCAGTATAGTCAAACTTTTTTACTTAGTAGCCTATTACCAATGGTTAGAAAAAGGAATGCTCAAAACCTCTAGCGAGTTAGAACGGGGGGTCAGAGATATGATAATCGACTCTAGCAACGATGCCACCAGTTTAGTAGTCGATGCCCTAACTGGAACTACCAGCGGCCCCGAACTTTCCTCCGGGCCGTTTCAAACCTGGAAATATCAGCGGAATTTGGTCAACCGCTACTTTCAGTCCCTTAAATGGCCTGAATTAGACAAAATCAACGTCAATCAAAAAACATGGTGCGAAGGCCCTTATGGTAGGGAGCGGGCCTTTTTAGGAGAAATGTTTGAAAATCGGAATATGCTGACTGCCCGGGCCGTTGCTCGTTTGTTCCACAGTATAGTCGGAGGCCGAGCAGTTTCCGCAGCCGCATCCCAAGCAATGATGAAGCTGATGAAGCGCAGTCTGGATCCAGAAGAACTAGCAGCGGAGCCCGAAAACCAGGTGACTGGTTTTTTAGGTGGAGGACTGCCCCAGTCTGCCCAGTTATGGTCTAAGGCCGGTTGGACGGGTCAAGTGCGTCACGATGCGGCCTATATTGAATTACCAGGCTTGCTTCCTTATTTATTAATAGTCTTTATGGAAGGTAAGGCCAATAGCAACAATGAAGAGATTTTGCCCTTTATCTCCCAAGAGTTTGTTAAGACTATGGAAAACCAGCTTTAATACTGCTTAAACATTGCTTAAATAACGGAGAGGGAGGGATTCGAACCCTCGTTACGGAGTTACCTACCGTAAAACAGATTAGCAATCTGCCGCTTTCAACCGCTCAGCCACCTCTCCTTGGTGACAATTAAAAACTATAACAGATATTTTTAGGTTTTGACAACTTAATTTTGAAATTAATTAAAATTTTAGATTTCTTCGAGATGTCCAAAGGCCGACATATTAGCCCTCTTGCAAAAGTAAAAATCAAATCGTTTTTTGTTCCTTTTTCCTTAAAAACTCTTCCCTGTTGCCTGTAGCAATAGTGCCTGTTGCCTACAACTGCCACGAAGTCTATTAGCCCATAGCAGTTAGATCGCTATCGTATGATAAGCCTTCCGGGGAGAAGCCCCGACTGATGAGGTGTTGGGGCCAACTAAATGAGGGACTAAGAAAGAATTCTTTAGTGTATTTGTATCCTAATAAATAAAGTTGGAGCTTTTTTTGCGGGGACAAACTGAATTCAGTGGTAGTGACATTAGCTTCGCTAACATCGATTTCGATCACCCGGTTGCTGTCTGCCTCTCGGAGATGGTAGCGATCGCGGGCCACTGCCATAGTTCTAATCGTAGCGCTCATCAAACTTAGAGGCCCTTTAACGTTATATTTTTGATTGAGGGTGGCAT
>JAXHVR010000034.1:48228-54476 GCA_034189005.1 Cyanobacteriota bacterium
ACCCGGTTGCTGTCTGCCTCTCGGAGATGGTAGCGATCGCGGGCCACTGCCATAGTTCTAATCGTAGCGCTCATCAAACTTAGAGGCCCTTTAACGTTATATTTTTGATTGAGGGTGGCATCAACAAAACGGAAGCCAAAAGTAAACCAGCGGGGGGTTTTTCTCCCCATACCCGGTGGCTTAACATCATAAATCCATAAAGGAAAATTGCTGAGAACCCCACCGTCAACAATGGCCGAACCACCCAATTCTCCCGGTTTAAAAAACAAAGGAATGCTCAAGGACAGCTTGACGGCTTCGGCCACGGAAAAATCCTCTGGCTTATTTAAAGCAAGCTGTTGGAGCAAAGGGGGTTCGTCGGAGCTATAAGGAAGAGATAGGTCGTCTGGCAAAACTAACATCTGACCGCGAGTCACGTCCGAAACCACTACCTTTAAGTCCTTGCGTTCACTTCTGTCTTTCACGTCGTCAAAAGTGCTAATTCCTCCAGCCGACAATTGTTGTGCTAGCCAATTTTGAAATAGCTCTAAAGAATACTGTCCGTTTTGCCTGGCGATCGCCAGAGACAAAACCATCAACCAGGGGAATTGCAAATCGTTAGAAGGGTCTCCATTAAAAATGAAGGGACTGGTTTTTTTTCCTAGGAACAAGCCTCTATAGTCCAGAGTCCCAAGAGTTTGTTCGAGCTCGTCTATGGAAAAATTCGCAGCCATGAAGGCTGCAGTAATGGCACCCGCAGAAGTCCCAGCCAACTTTCGCCAGCGCAGTCCCAAGTCGGCGCAGCAGCGTAAGGCCCCCAAGAAAGCTATTCCCCGGATTCCACCCCCTTCAAAAACTCCATCCGCGTAAATATGACCGTCCGAGTCTGGTGGGGGCATATTTGCTAGTATTGTTTTTCGTTCGGCTTCAGTAATTCTTACACCGCTTTCTGCCAAAATTTCTTGGGGATACCATATTTCCATAACATCAGAACCGTTAATTGCACCAGGAGCGATCTACTTTATAGCAATCCTAAATAATTTGCGATATTTTAGAAACCCGGTTTCTTGAAGAAACCGGGTTTCTTGCCTCCTAATTTTTCATAACCCCTGCACGGATTGCTATAAGTAGGTAGGCAAAAATATTTTGACCCCGGATTTCCCCGTAGAACAGGCCCGTGTGGCCTGTTTAATATGTCTAATTAATTTTGCACGGGTACTTAGCTTCTTAGCTAATAGAAAAGTGTAGCTTACCCGGAAGCACTAATAGCGAGGGATTTCAACCCGCACGGGGCGATCGTCGTTGTAATTAGCTCCAGCTAATACCACTCTTTCTCTTAAAAAGCAAGCTTTTTGTTATAAAAATAATTAATAGCGACTATAAGACGAAAGGATATTGCCTTTGTTCCTCTATGCTTCCTTAAAAAGCGATCGCCAAGTATCTAAAAAAGCTGATTCTAAGAAGCTGGAAGCCTTCCTGGTGGGGCAAAAAAATTCCTTTGTCTCTCAATTCGTTATAAAAACTAGAGATTTTTCAAAGAATCTTGTTGACAAGCAAAGATATTATGTTAAACTAGCACTCGACCGAGCCTGCTGGTGGGGAAACTTACCTCAATAAAGCTCTTAAGGTAGCGGCCAAAAGCCAAAACCAGAAAAAACAAAATAAAGACCGTAGCAGATATTTTTGAAAAAATGTATCTGCAATAACAGAAAGTTTCTGGCTTGATGTTCCCGATAAGGGAAAAACAAATCGGAAAATTTAAAAGTGTCGTTCTGGGGAACCATCACCAAAACAGTGAAGTCCATAGTCAAAAGGGTTGAAAAATCCTAAAAAAAACTATAAACAGAACGAAAAAGGTCATCTATACAGAATCTAGTTTCTACAAAAAAATCCAAACAGAAACCCGTAAACATCTTACAAGCATAGAGGTAAATAAGTGACTCAAGTAGTAATTCCACCAGGCACAGAGACCCAACCAAACGTAAGCCAACCCCTAGCCGGAGGCGGGAGGGGTTTAATCGGAAGTAACAACGACGATCGCGTTCGCGGCACGGCCGGGGACGATATCGTGGCTGGACTTCCAGGGGACGACTTGGTAGCAGCGGGTGGCGGCGACGACGACCTCCTTATGGGTACTGGCTCCGACACGGGAGTTGGCGGCACCGGCAACGACTCCGTACAAGGCAACCAGGGCAACGATTCTTTAGTAGGCGGTCTTGGGGATGACTGTGTAAGGGGCGGTAAAGACAACGATACCGTCGAAGGAGGCGCTGGCGCTGATATTCTCTACGGAGACAGAGGCGAAGACGTCGTAGGGGGCGGTTCCGAGAGCGACACCATCCTGGGCGGTCAAGGCAACGATTCCATAGACGGCGGCGAGGGTAACGACTCCTTGAGAGGGGGTAAAGGTAACGACATCGTTATCGGCGGTACTGGCGATGACGTCCTCTCTGGCGACAAGGGCGACGATGTGTTAACCGGTGGCGAAGGAGCAGATATCTTCTTCTTCCTATATTCCCCAAATGGCAGCTACGGTACTGACACCCTCACTGACTTTAACTCCGGTGAAGGAGATAGTATTGGTCTGAGGGGTTCTGACTTCAATCTCGCAGGTGGAGCTTTGGCTGAGGCTGACTTTGCTGTTGTTGAAGACTTCTCGCCTAACGGAAGCAGCGGGGTAACAGCGTCAATCATTTACGATCCAAACAGCGGCTTCATCTACTACAACGCTACCCCCGGTACGGGTGATGAAACCACGATCGCTTATGTCGATCCTGGTACCAATCTAACTGCTGGAGATTTCGAGATATTCTAACGATGGTTGTCAAACTATCCTGAAAATGGCTTGCTCTTACGCAGCCATTCTATCTATTATCCTCCCTGGTTTGGGGGGATAATAGTTTTTTTTGGGGAATGGGAAACGAGTAAGATTTGCCGAGTTGCAGCGAATAGGCATCTCGGGGGCCAACAGGCGAGACGCCTGTTCTACGGGGGGAACAGGCGGCGGGGGAACAGGCGGCGGGGGAACAGGCGAGACGCCTGTTCTACGGGGGGAACAGGCGGCGGGGGAACAGGCGAGACGCCTGTTCTACGGGGGAAACATATTTCTTTTTAAAATTAACTTTGTTGGAAGAATCTCTGAAATTAGCTAGGTCCTACTTGACTCAAGGGAAATTGAGTCAGGCTATTGTCTCTTGCCAAAAAATTTTAAACCAACAACCTAATTGTGCTGAAGCTTACCAAATTTTGGGGCAAGTATTCTATGGGAGAGGCAACCTCCAGAAGGCGATGGAGGCTTACACGAAAGCGATTGAAATTAAACCGGATTTTGCCGAAGTTCGGGCTTATTTGGGTCAATTATATAAAGACGTACATTGGTGGGACGAGGCTGCTTTTCAATATCAAACAGCTATCCAACTGGGACTGAATTGGCCGGAATTATACGGTCATTTGGGCGTTATTTTTAGCAATAAAGGAGATTTAGAGGTTGCTAAAAATTACTGCGAAAAAGCGATAGAACTCGACTCTAACTACACTAATGCTTATTTTAATCTAGGTCTTCTCCAACACCAACTGGGACAGTTAGAAGCTTCTATTAATACTTATAACAAACTACTAAAAATAAAGCCCGATGATGCGAATACTTACAATAATTTTGGCTGCGTTTTAGTTCAATTAGGTAAAACGGATGAAGCGATAGAAGTTTATGAAAAAGGATTAAAGATTAAACCAGATTGGGCGAGATTGCATCTGAATTTGGGGGAGGTTTTAGTTAAAGAAGAACGGAAACAAGAGGCGATCGCTCATTACCTTCGGGCTATAGAATTAGAACCAGATTTAGCAGCAGCCCGTTACGATTTAGGTAAAGTCCTGCAAAGTATGGGGGAACAGGAATTAGCAGTAGGGTATTTGGAAAAAGCTGTCGAAATAGAACCAAACGATATTTTGGCTTGGAGCGATCTGGGGGTTTCTTTGGTGGCAGTGGGGAGGTTAAAGGAGGCGATCGCTTGTTGGCAAAAAGCTATTTCAGGCAGTGTTTTTGTTAGTTATTATTGTCGGGGTTCGGTTATGGAACAGGGGGGAAATTCCTTAAGCAACAGGCGAGACGTTTTAAGCAACAGGCGAGACGCCTGTTCTACTTTAAGCAACAGGCGAGACGCCTGTTCTACTCCAGATGAACTAGATTTAGCTAAACTGGCTTGCATGAATTTTATTGAAGGGGTGCTTAAATATGATGATGCCATGTCGGCGGAAGAGTTGCAAAAGACTTTAAGTTATTTGGCGGAAACTTATTTTCGATTTGCTAACGTTTTTATGGAATATGGGGATTATGAAAATGCCCAGTTTTATTATCAAAAAGCTTTACAAATTAAACCTCATAATTTCGATGCTTGCTGGCGTTTGGGGAATAGTTTAGTCAAACAACAGAGATACAAAGCGGCTATTTTAGCTTATCAAATGAGTTTAATACTTATTCCGAAAAGCGAAGAAGAAAATTATATAGCGACGGTTTATTTTAATTTAGGTAAAGCATTAGAAAAAGAAGAAAAGTGGGAATTGGCTTTAGAGTATTATGGTAAGGTATGGCAGCAGAAAAATTTACGAATAAAAGACCAGAGACTTTATAAAACAGCAGATAGTAAAAATGGGGTTAAACAGCAGAAAACTGCCCCGGTAAAGGGAAATCCCCGGGGTTTGTATTTATCTACAAAGGATTGGATAAAAGCTGCAAATATCGATTCTAATAATTATTTGCCCGTTTCTTTATCCCCCACTGTAACTATCCCCGCCAGCGCCCCTTTGGAAGGAGGGGGAGAGGGATACGGGGGAACCGGAGAAGAAAGAAAACGTCTTTTCGATCCCATTGAGGTAGCTTCGATCCCGATAGTTTCTAAGCCTGGATGTCACGGCCTTAATTGTGGGGAATGTTTGAAGCGGATCTATTGGTGGTTTGAACCAGTTTATCGAGGGGACGGTTTGCATAAGCTGAGGTCGGAGGTGGAAACCCTTGATGGGGAAAGCAACGGGGAACCTGCAACTGTAGGGGGAACGGGCGGGACGCTAGGGGGAACAGGCGGGACGCTAGGGGGAACAGGCGGGACGCTAGGGGGAACAGGCGGGACGCCTGTTCTACGGGCTTCGGCTTTGCCAACATTTGTGGCCAAGGTTCCGGGGGGGAGGGCTTGGATAATGCCGAAGAAAAGCTACTGGATGCTTTGTCACGCGATCGCCATAATTACTCCAGATGACTATCTGCTGGCAGATGTCTCCAGAGACTATCCGGGGCAACTGCCGGGATGCGAAAAACACGATCCAACTCAACATCTGGCCTTCAGTAAGGAAGAATGGACGCCGGTAGAACGGATAGATGGTAAAGTAGCAATATTGTCTAGTCTGTCGGGGAACGTTTATTTCCACTGGATGGTAGATCTGCTGCCTCGGATAGAAATATTGCGGCGGGCGGGGATAAGGTTGGACGAAATAGATTGGTTTGTGGTTAATAATTACAAATCTCCATTTCAACAAGAAACTTTGGCAGCTTTGGGCGTACCCCCAGAGAAGGTTTTGGCAAGCGATCGCCATCCCCATATCCAAGCAGAAGAATTAATCGTACCTTCCTTCGGCAGCCATCTCGGTTGGTTGCAACCGTGGGGGTTAAACTTCCTCCGAAATCTATTTTTGACTCCAAAGGTACGGTCTAAAAAAGGCTTTCCAGAACGGATTTATATTAGTAGGGAAAAAGCTAAATATAGACGAGTTTTAAATGAAGGGGAAGTCCAAGAATTATTAAGCGAATATGGGTTTATAACGGTGTCGCCGGAATCGATGTCTTTAGAAAACCAAATTGCGCTGTTTGCGGCTGCTAAAACTATCGTTGCGCCTCATGGCAGCGGTTTGACAAATATTATTTTCTGTCAGCCGGGGACAAAAATTATTGAGTTTGTTGCCCCTCATTATTTGAGGTACTATTATTGGGGAATCAGCCAGCAATTAGGATTGGAACATTATTATTTGCCAGGGGAAGCTTTTAGTTGTTATCCTCTGAGACAGTTGATGTATTCGAGTCCTTTGGCTGAGGATATTCTGATTAATTTGAAGTCTTTGAAAAAAGCAATAGAAAGTTTGTAGCGATAGAAGGTTTGTAGCGATCGCTTTAGCGATTGTTTGTAGTAATCGCTTTAGCGATTGTTTGTAGTAATCGCTTTAGCGATTGTTTGTAGTAATCGCTTTAGCGATTGTTTGTAGTAATCGCTTTAGCGATTGTTTGT
>JAXHVR010000035.1:0-46330 GCA_034189005.1 Cyanobacteriota bacterium
AAGCTGATTGTTCGTCTGTCTGACAACGACTACTTTGCTATTTTGATTCCCTTTAACCAGTTTAAGGAGGTGCTACCCAAATTGCGAACCGCAATTGAGGCTCTGCGCGAAACTTACAACAGCGGCGTTCGCTTTAAAACCCATATCAAGCGGGGCTATCGCCGTTCTGACTGGATTCGTCATGAGGATTTATAGTTAAGTAATTAATAATTAATAATTAATAATTAATAATTGGATGGCTAGCGAGCGATGAAGCTGGCGTTTTTAGATCGCCAAGTATTAGTTGTTAATTGTTAATTGTTAATTGTTAATTGTTAATTGTTAATTGTTAATTGTTAATTGTTAATTGTTAAATGATTCGTATAGATGCCCGCGAACTCTATCTAGTTCTGGAACTGACCCCACCGGAGCAAAATATCCTCCTGGTGGGCAAGCATGGTATTGGCAAATCAGAAATTATTAGCCATTTCTACCGTCAGCGCCAGAACCTGCCCGTCATCCCCTTCTTTTTGGGTCAGATGAGCGATCCGGGGGATTTGATTGGCTTGCTCCATAAAGATGAGACAACAGGCCGTTCAGTTTTTTTACCCCCCTACTGGTGGCCTGCCCCCGATAGCCCGGTGGTGCTATTTCTGGACGAGCTTAATCGGGCCCGCCCCGAAATTTTGCAGGCGGTTCAAGACCTGACCCTCAACAAAACTTTGGCAGGTAAACCCCTACCCTCTGGCAGTATTGTCATTGCTGCGGTCAATGCGGGGGAAGAATATCAACTGACGGAGCTGGATCCGGCTCTGGTGTCGCGCTTCAATCTCTACGAATTTGTGCCGACGGTGGAAGATTGGCTGCTCTGGGCTGCCGGGCAGGATATCGATTCGCGGGTGCTGACGTTTATCCAACAGCATCCAGAGTATCTTGATGGTGACAATCCCGATGCGGATGCGGCGATCGCCACCGCTGGCCTCATCAAAACCCCCGATCGCCGCGCTTGGGCAAAAGTCTCGGATTTTGTTCGCCACCATACAAAGCTGGAGGAGATTCACTTCAAACTGATTGCTGGTATGGTGGGGAGTCGGGCCAGTATAGCCTTTCGGCAAAGCCTCGCCACCCAACGGGGTCTGGGGCCAGAGCAACTCCTATTACAATATTCTAAGCATTCCAAACAGCTTAAAGACCTGGAGATTCAAGACTTTGCCAGTTTGAACGAACGGGTTTTACTCTGGCTCAATACCGGGCGTTGCCCCGAAAAAAAAGCGGATAATGCCCGGAAGAATCTGTTGAAATATCTCCAGTATCTTCGTAAGGCCAAACAACAGGAGGCGATCGCCCACTTTTCCTCCCTGGTTCAAGGCCCCAAATTTAGCGATGCCATGGGGTTTGTCGCTGAATCGATGGATCTGATTGATTTCTTGTCGGAGTATTTGGAAGCGATCGAGGTTTGAACCCAAATCCTTCTCTATTCCCCAAACCCTTTCTTGTCTTATCGTACTGAATAACTATGATTTCGACTCTAACCACCCCCCTATCGTTCGATGAATTTGTTGACTGGTATCCAGAAAACGCAACCGATAAATACGAACTACGCAATGGAGCGATAGTAAAAATGCCTTTAGGAACTGGAGAACATTCTGCTGTTATCGGTTTTATTGCTGGCGAACTCCATTTTGAAATTCGCCGATTGCAATTACCTTTGGCCATTCCCGGCGATTGCTTGCTGAAACCAATCCATGACGAATCCGGCTACCAACCTGACATTATATGTCTCAATAAAGCACAACTGGTCTCCGAACCCCGTTGGCAGAAAAAATCGATTATTACCAAGGGAGATTCTGTGCGTCTGGCGATCGAGGTTGTCAGTACAAACTGGCAAGATGATTATCTGAGGAAAGTCGGGGACTACGAACTGATGGGTATCCCCGAATACTGGATTGTGGATTATCTGGGTTTAGGCGGTCGGCGGTTTATCGGCAATCCCAAACAACCGACTCTCTCTGTTTACCAACTGGTGGATGGGGAGTATCAGGTAACGCTGTTTACCGGAAACGAGAGGATTGAGTCTTTGGCTTTCCCGGAATTGCAACTGAGCGCCGCAGAGATTTTTGCCGCCAAAACTATTTAAGTAATTAATAATTAATAATTAATAATTAATAATTGGGTATCCACGCGCTATAAACGGTTAATTTATAACTAGGACAGGCCAGTGGGTATCCCCAAATTTTTGTTTATTTTGCAGGACTATTTAAAATGCGATATGAAAACCAAACCGATCGCCCGTCACCGCATTGCTCGGATTGTGGAAAAGTGGCTGCTTGTCGAGCCACTGTTGCTGGCTGTCTGGACCAGTCACGCTTTGGTCTGCGAGCCACGCATTCAAACCATTCGCGTTCGACGGGGCAGGATTGAGTACAATCCGGAGTTTATCGAGCAGTTGAGCGATCGCCACCTGGAAGCCACCCTGCGCTTTGAAGCTCTACGGATTCTTCTGAAACACCCCTACAGTCGCCGCCAAGCTCATTCGGCCATTAGCTATGCTGCCAGCAATTTAACGCTCCAAGAATATTTGCAAACCGAGCTGCCGTTTCCTCGGGCGCGGGATGTCTTTGGCGATCGCAGCTATGACAAACAATTCTTCGAGTTCTACTACCACCAATTGCTCGATCGACAGTCCCCCACGGGGCCAACCCCCAGTCCGGCTTCTGAAACCCCAAACGTTGGATTAAGAGCAGGGGGTTTAGAGACCAGAGCAGGGGGTTTAGAGACCGGCGAAGTGGCCCCCATGTCTCCCGCTGCTGAATCTGAATTGTCTGAATCGATGGCGGCTACAACCCTAGTCAAGGGCGATGGCCCCCCAGTTCTCCTCTCGGTCTATACGGACCCAAGCTTGAGCGGTGTTGAAAATACTAACCAGTGGGATCGAGATGAATTGTTGAGCGATCGCCTGGACGATCTGGTAAAAATGGCCCAAGCTAATGAGAGTTGGGGCAGCATTGGGGGCAAGCTGCGGGAACAGATATTGGCAAATCTGCACCCCAAGCTGGACTATCGGGCGGTTTTGCGCAAGTTTCGCACCTCTATCCTCAGCCAACAGCGCAGGCTAACCCGGATGAAACCGAATCGCCGCTATGGGTTCGACTATATGGGCAGTCGTCGCGAGTTTACCACCCGATTGCTCTTTGCCATTGATGTCAGCGGCTCGATGGGGACGGAGGAACTGCGGCAGGGGTTTTCGGTGGTGAATCGCTTTTTTAATTATGGCGTGGAGGCGATCGATGTCATTCAATTTGATGCTGAGATTACAACTGACGCGATGACGTTCCGTCGGGCCCGGCGGGAAGTCCAGTTAACGGGACGAGGCGGGACTAATTTTGACCCTGTTTTGGCCTATCTGGAAGAACACCGGGATTACGATGGTCTGATTATTTACACTGATGGTTATGCTCCTTGCCCCGAGCCGCCTCAGAATCGGCGTACTCGCATTCTGTGGTTGTTTGTCAGCGAGGCGCATTACCGGAGTTGTTATCCCAATCTGGAGCATCTGGGGCAAGGAGCTTATCTCAAACGTTCCGCCAGAGAGATGCCAGTAAGTAGGTAGGCAAAAATATTTAGACAAAGATTTGCCCGTTGAACAGGCGTCTCGCCTGTTCAATATGTCTAATTAATTTTGCACGGGTACTTAATCTGAAGTTTGTTTATTTTTGTAACGATTGTGGATTGGGTGAGGGGCGATCGGTTACTATATTCGTACGGGCATCAAGCAAAAATGTTTGAGATCCAGCGAAAGTTAGAAACAAAAGGAGATTATGCTCATGAAGCGGATAATCCTGACTATAGTTATTGTAATTATGTTATTCACAAGTATGGCTAGCCGCGCAGAAGCGATGAATATTGCTAGGAGCGCGGTGGGGCAGGATTGGGATATAACAGAAGGCTTTGCAACTAGACATCTACGAGGTGCGCTTCCCCCCGGAACTAGAGGCTTAGATACTTCTGGGATTCGTCTGTATTGTTCTCAGCATTGTCATGTTCCCACACCAAGAAATTGCTACGACCAAAATCCAATAGATTGGAGTATGTGCGATCGGCAGAAGGTATCGACAATGATTGGCTCCTTGGAGGTATTTGCCGCTCAGTTAACTCCAATAAGACAATTCCTGAAGATACCCTCAGCAGTAACCGTACCAAATTTACCAGTAGTTGATGTGATGCTTAATCGAGAGGGCAGGTTACAGTGTCGTCATCCGAATGGCGTGGTAGTGAATGCCAGACCAGCAAGAAATCAAGCATCACTTATATACCATTTAGAGCACGCAATAAGGTACGAGCAGTGGGAGCAGTGTAATTTAATACAGCGTTACCAATAGTCTAATAACACAAGCGCTTATCGTGTAGAGTTAGCGAGCATAAATTACTTATTAGTAGATAGATAATTTATGCTGCTGCGTAACGCACGAAAACCCTTTGCGGAACCAATCTAGCTTAATTCTGTAAGGTGTGTTAACAAAGCGCGAACCTACCACAGGATTAACGTAGGCTCATCCTTAAATGTTTCTGTGCCTAGCCCTGTGCTAAACCGAACAGCTTGGCGATCGTTATCCCCATGAAATTACTTTTTGATGAAAATCTATCGCCTAAAATATAAACATATTTTTTGGATAATATGCCATGACACAAGCTACTGCCAGATTTGTCCCCCGCTTAACACCACAGGAATATTTGGAATGGGAAGTCCAACAAGCACTACGCTACGAATATTTTAATGGGGAAGTGTTTGCGATGGCAGGGGGAACGTTGCCCCATGCAGATATTGCCCTAAATTTGGCAAGCCTGTTACGAGAACCGTTACGGGGGCGCTGCAAGGTGCGTAACTCTGATGCCAAGGTGGGCATTACTGACGAGGGACCGTTTACCTATCCAGACCTTAGTATTAGCTGCGACGATCGCGATCGTACCGCCCGACAATTCATCCGCTATCCCTGCGTCATTATTGAGGTACTTTCTCCGAGTACGGAGGCTTACGACCGCGGTGGTAAGTTCGCCCTGTACCGTCGTCTCTCAACCCTACAAGAATATGTTTTAGTGAGTTCTGAAACCAAAACGGTTGAGATTTTTCGGCGGGATGCTGTTGGAGAGTGGCGATTCATTCCTTACAGTGAAGGTGATACGATTGAGTTGATGAGTTTGGGGATCGCGTTATCGCTAAATGCTATTTATGAAGATGTTGTTTTAGAGTTGGAAGATGAAGGGGGTGAAGCCAGTTTATGAACTACCGAGACATCATTACAGTTGAGCCTGAAAAACGTGGTGGTAAGCCTTGCGTCCGTGGCTTGCGTATTACAGTCTATGAAGTCCTGGAGTACCTAGCTTCCGAGATGACAGAAGCAGAAATACTAGACGATTTTCCCGATCTGACGCGAGAAGATTTAAAAGCCTGCATTGCTTATGCTGCTGACCGCGAGCGTCGATTTATGACTGCCCCATTGTCCGTATGAGATTACTTTTTGATGAAAATCTATCGCCTAAATTACCAAACCGTTTGAGCGATCTTTTCCCAAACTCGCTTCACGTTCGAGATGTGGGCATGAAAGCGACAATCGACCCTATCGTTTGGGATTATGCAAAAAACACCGATTTAATCATCGTCTCGAAAGATGCTGATATGCACGATCTGAGTTTGGTATTTGGAAATCCACCGAAAGTGATTTGGCTTCGCCTTGGAAACTGTTCGACATCACAAGTTGAAAATTTGCTGCGTCGGGAGTTTAGCGCGATTGAATTATTTTACGAAGATGAGACTTTATCCCTGCTAGCTTTATCGTGATGCGCTAGTTGTTTACCTGCTGCGATCGCAGACATTTTGTTTTGCGATCGCTTGCTATACTCCCACTAAAAACAGTCCATGCTGATGAGACAAACACCAAACACACTAAAAAGTGCCAGAGGAAAGCAATTGCCGAGATGGTGGCAGCTCAGAAATTCGGGGTTCCCTCTCATCCCCTCTGCAATCCAAGATTTGCAGAGGGGAACTCCTACTCCATTGTTAAATTTTGTCGAAATCAGCGGGATTTTGATCGCGCCGATCGCGCACCGGAATGGGTCTTCCTTGGCGATCGCCAGATAGGGCTGCCGTGGTTTCTAATGCTTCTTTCAGTCGTTTTGCAGCATAGATGGACATATCTCTCGGCACGCTAATGCGATCGCGCAGGTAGCGCAGGGCTGGATCGGAAGCAGACGGTGGCAGACAGAGTTCTCCTGTCATCATGTAAGTCAGAGCGCAACGCAAGGCTTCATCAAAAAGGCTATCGTCCGCTGGATTAACGCGAATGATATTATGACGATGCTTTATCGCCCGGTGCAGAGCTTCCGAATGAGACGTTTCTGGTTCTGGATACATCGCATCTGGTAATCCGAACCAAGGACCGCAATCGACTCGTTTTTGATTAATCTCAGTTTGAGATTCTTGGTTAGGATAGCATCCGCCCATTTGCGGTGGTAAATCGTGGGCATGGGTATGAAAATCGCTTTGTGTCCCTCGATAGGTGGATCGGGTTTCCATAGCATCAAACCAATCAGAGAGCTTTGGGTTTTCTTCCCGCAATGAATAGCCTTTGTAGTAGTAGAGGCTGGCATTCATCCGCTCGATGTATGGAGTAAAAACCACATCAACTATACCAAATTCTTCCATAAAATAAGGTCCTGGAGTACTGGCCAGAGCTGCTTCAACTTGAGCCACGATGGCGGTAAATTGCTCTCGACTGCGTTGTTCGTCCCTTGGCGATCGCGTGGGGTAGCACAACCAAGTACACCAGCCGCGAAAGAGTAGGCGTTCTAGCTGGCGCAGAGGCAGGGCTCGGCGATCGCGCATTCCCACCCGATTTAATGGGCCAAATGCGTCTTCTAATGCTAATAAGATATCATCGCTTTCTGTAATTAACTGACCGTCAAGTTCTACTGCAGGAAGCATCCCCGAAGGCACCTTTTGCTTGTACCACTTTTCTTTAGTTCCATAACAGAACATAGTTACCTTCTCGATACGGTACGGAATCTGCTTTTCCTCTAACCACAGCCATACTTTTTGGCAATAAGGACACCAAGCATGACGATCGCGATAAAGAGTAACTCGCACATCTGATTCGGCTTGTCCAAACAGCCGCAATCTTGCTTGGGAATTCGTTGGTCCGTTAATGGTATCTCGGTCAAATGTGGCGAGTTCTTGTAGTTCTTCCCAACTCAAAGGCAAAGATTTGGTCGATATCATAAGTTACTCCATAAAAGTATGTTTAATTCGATCGTCAATTCATTTCTCCGACTCGGAGTCTGACGGTTAGCAGTTTGAGGACTATAGAAAACCATGGGATTGCCTTGGCAAAACTACGAGTCCCAGCATCCGTTTTGATGGGCGATCGGACAGAAACCGGGTATTCTTTAAAAAATCTTCGCTCTGGTTGCCAAAATTGTCATAGAAACCCGGTTTCTTGATTTAATATCTCTGTTCTGGCGTACCAGAGCCGACAGAAACCGGGTATTCTTTAAAAAATCTTCGCTCTGGTTGCCAAAATTGTCATAGAAACCCGGTTTCTTCATTTTATATCTCTAAAATACCCGAATTGGAATCTCGGCCGGTGCCAACAACAAGTCTTTCAACTCATCATCCACCTTACATAAAGTAATTGACATCCCGGCCATTTCCAATGAGGTGCAATATTCCCCCACATAGCTGCGCCACACCTTGATACCTTTAGCTTCCAACTGTTCGTGAGCATAGCCATACAGCAGATAAAGTTCGGAAATTGGCGTACCCCCTAAACCATTAATCATCAGCGCCACTTCATCCCCATTATTAAAGATTGGGGCAGCGGTTTCGGTTTCTGATATTGGCTTGGCATCGGTGAGAATGGCTTCCAGCATTCCATCGACTATTTCATTGGCGCTGGTTAGTTTTTCCCGAGCCCGACCCGGTTCCCCATGAATGCCGACACCCATTTCAACTTCATCTTCTGCTAGGGTGAAAATGGGTTCGCCTTTAGCTGGGGGAGTGCAGCCAGTCAACGCCATCCCCATTGAACGGATAACATCATTGACCCGATTACCTAGAGCGACCAATTCATCTAGAGAAGCGCCTTTTTCTGCCGCTGCGCTAACCGCTTTGATGACAAAAAAGTTGCCAGCAACCCCACGCCGACCTACAGTGTAGAGGCTGTCTTTAACCGCTACATCATCATCGACAAAAATAGTTTTTACCGTAATACCTTCATCTTCCAATTCTTCAGCGGCATCGCGGAAAGCTGCTCGATCGCCCGTATAGTTGTTGACAATATGCAACACCCCTTTGGCTGAGTTGAGTAGTTTGGAAGACTCGACCACATAATCAATTGGCGGGGCCGAAAAGACATCCCCCGGACAGGCACCGTCAAGCATCCCCTGGCCGACAATCATTACATGGGCTGGTTCGTGACCGGAACCGGAACCCTGAACGATCGAGACTTTATTGTCATTGGGAGCATCGGCTCGCATAATCAGGTTGTAGTCGGGGACGTATTTGACCTTACCCGGATTAGCAAGCTCAATTCCCTTGAGCATTTCGGGAACAAATTGTTTGGGATTATTAACAAATTTCTTCATTGATTTTTTTCCTCCGATCTATTATTACTTACGACCCCACGAGTAGGCTTGCCTAAAAGCCAACCCTACTCGTGGGGTCAGTTGAATTTCCCTGCTTGCGTAATATCAAATCCGGTTAAACACCCACAATTTGGAAACACCCGTAGGACAGGCGTCCCGCCTGTCCACCCCTCCCTGGTATGGACAGGCGAGACGCCTGTCCTACGGGAAGCTCGATTTTTTTTAGGGCGATTAAACGGATTTGATATAAGTCAGATCTATCTTAAAATCATTGGTTGCTAATTCTGAGTCAGAAATGATTTTAAGATCCTTAAGATTTCCTCCAGGCAGTGGCGACATTCTCAAACATCACAGCCACGGCTACTGCCCCAGCATCATAAGTATCTTTACTCCGATCGCCCGTGTAAGATGCGCGACCTCGTTTGGCGACCCAAGCTTTCGTGATTTCTGCCTGCTTTCGCGCGGCTTTGGCCCCTGCATCGATCGCTTCTTGAGTATTACCACCATTGGCGATCGTTTGCTCAAAAGCATCTGCCCCTGGGACTAAGGCATCCAGCAAGGTTTTGTCCCCTAAGTTCGCCCCCCCGCGATCCATAATTCCATCTGCCGCAGCGCGAAACATGGTCGCGACATCTTCGCCGGTCAGCATTTCTTTACCGCTAATGCTCTTACCAGCACTGCGAAAAGCAGCCCGCCAAATTGAACCGGAAGTGCCGCCAATATTTCTGGAGATAATTTTGGCACATCCGAGCAAAAAACTCTCACCGCTACTGCGATCTATTTTGTCCCATTGTGACAAAATGGCACTAAAGCCGCTTTCCAGGGAGGTGCCGAAGTCCCCATCACCGACCACACCATCCAACTCGGTAAAATATTTTTCATTATCAATAGATGTTTGGGCGATCGCGCGCACGACAAGTTCTATATTCTCCAAACTACTTCGCGCCATATTTCTCTCCTTGATTAAATATTTTGTAAACAGGACTTACACTTGCCTGTCCGATCGGACTATAGATCGCGACTTACGCAAGCTTGCTCCAATTCGACTCTAAATGTAGGTAGGGCGCGCGGATCGCGAATCACCCCTACCAGGAGACTTTTTGGAAAGACCCCCAACCCCCTCCCGAGAAGAAAATTTTGTTCGATTTATTTTCCCTAACTACTTAACCCGTCTCAATTTCCGAGTCCGCTTTAACCCGTCTAATGGGCAAATTAGCAATTAGCGCCGTACTTCTTTGGTTGTTCTCTAGAGAAAACTCCGAATCGTCTGTATCAATTTCTACATACTTCGACAAAACTTCCAAAATTTCTGAGCGCATCTGTTCCACCATTTGTGGGTTGAGAGAGCAGCGATCGTGGGCTATAACCAGTTTTAGACGTTCTTTTACTTCTGCCCTGCTGGTTTGAGTGTTCCGCCCAAAAAATTTGTCTATAAATTCGTTTAACATAAAACTTTATTTTATTCGCTGAGTTTTGTTCTTGGATCGAACATTGCCAAACCTAATTTCTCATCCAGTGTTAAAACTTTGTCTAGTTTTAATACAAAAGCAGGTGAAGATTTCCTACAGCCCTCCATTAAATAATCTTAGCGGAGAATAGTTTGCGCAATCTACCAAAAAAGCCTTCTTTAACTGGATTTAGATTAAGAAATTCTACTCTCTCTCCTTCTAAACGACGAGCAATATTATCGAAGGCTATTCCAGCATTGGAAGGTGTTTCCGATAAGACTAAAGGTTCTCCCCGGTTGGTTGACATAATTACTTTTTCGTCATCTGGTACGATTCCTATTAGAGAAATAGCCAAAATTTCTTCCACATCCTCTACAGACATCATCTCATCAGCTTGTACCATATGAGGTCTGATACGATTGACTATTAAACTAATACGCCTGATGCCGTTAGCTTCTAACAAACCAATGACTCGATCGGCGTCTCGAACCGCTGAAATTTCTGGAGTAGTAACGATTACAGCTTCTTTTGCCGGGGCGATCGCGTTTTGAAATCCACCCTCTATTCCCGCTGGAGAATCAATCAGGATATAGTCGTATTTGGAAGTCAGCATATCTACTAACTGGGTCATTTGTTCGGGAGCGATCGCATCTTTCATCCGATTTTGAGCCGCCGGCAGCAACACTAACCGAGGTTCGCGTTTATCTTTTACTATCGCTTGCTCCAACCGACACTCCCCAGAGAGAACTTCCACGGCCGTATAGACGATTCTATTTTCTAAACCCAACAGCAAATCCAGATTTCTCAACCCAAAATCTGCATCCACAACAACTACCTGGCGACCATTTTTTGCAAGGGCCATACCCAGATTAGCCGTACAGGTGGTTTTGCCCACTCCTCCTTTACCCGAAGTAATAACAATGATTCTACTCATAAATAGCTGTAAATTTAGATTTTAGATTATCCGCTCTATTTCTATAAATGACTTGACGGGGACGCAGTTAAGTAGTGAGGTGAAATAAATTGAACAAAATTTAGAACGAGCGCTGGACCGGTATTAACGGCAATTCAGCATTCATACCCGATCCTAAGTAATTATTAATTATTAATTATTAATTATTAATTACTTACTAGATCCCGCGCAATTTAAGCGCGAACTTCCACTTCGCCTTTATCAGTTCAACCCTCTAAGCGTTTTCATTAAATTGGTAGTAAGTCTAGCAATTCTAATTCCTTTATTAGTTATGTATGCAACCTCGGGATAAAACTTCGCTGGTGGTTTTTCTGGCCCCCTGGCTACCAAATTGGCAATCCTAATTAAAGGAGGTTCCATTTGTAAAGCCACGATCGCGCTCCCCCTATTGCCATCGGCCCCGGCGCGAACTACTCCGCGCAAACGACCCCACACCAGAATATCTCCTCTGGCAATTACAGAACCACCAGGGTTCAAATCTCCCAAAATTACAACCGTACCAGGATGCCGAATTTCAACTCCCGAGCGAACCGTCGTTCTTAAATATAGAGGTTCTGCTAGAGCTTTGCCCTTTTCTTTAGAGCTTGATTCTTGGCCAATGGCAGCAGAGCCTTGTTGCACTGAATAACCTAGAGTAGCAGCGGCAACCGCTGTTTGGCGACGGCTGGTATTAATTAGCTTTAGTTGAAGTTGGGCCTCTGCAAGGGCTTCTTCAATCTCCTGTAGCTGGCGGGCATCTAACAGGCGATCGAAGGCCACTACCTCTACTTCTGTATTTGCCTCCCAAAAACTTTCTCCCGCATTCAATCTCAGTTTTAGTTGTTGCCAAATTTCCGGCCAGCTTGCGGCAGGTATTGTTTCTGACTCAGTATTGCCTGTTTCTGGTGGCAATAGCAACAATAGTCTTCCCTCTTCACTTTTAAGGCGGACTTGTAGGTTATTAGGATTGATTTGTATTTCAGTCCCGGAATTGGGTCCGGCATTATTAGAAGGATCGTAAGCCATTAAGCACTGGTCTGACTCTAAATTTGGACAGGTTTAGTATAAATCTTAACAACACAGCAGGCGATCGAGAATTTTCTCGATGCCACCAAACCATATTTGGGCAACATCAATTTACCGAGAATTTACCGAGCTTTGCCATCCCTCGAAGCTTCAACATCGTATTGACTGGCAACGTAATAAAAGAATTTATAGTAATCGTCAAACTCTTGGCTGGGAGCTTCTGCTTGCCAATGATATTGGACTTGTCCTTCGATGAATGTCAAGGTCATAGAACTTGTTTCTTGCCCAATATTTACTTTCAATTCCCCTGGCAATCCTTTTTCGGTGGTGAAGTTTCTGGCCACGGTGCCTTGAGTTTCTTCTATATCTATAGAATTTGACAGGTCATAGCCCGCCCAAGCTCTCATCTCAACGGCAGGATTTTGGGGATGGCGGAAGGTCTGTCCGTCTGCATTTGAGCTTGCTCTGACCTCGAACCAATTACTGGGATAAGGAAACTGATAGCCATAACGTTCGTTGCTATAGACCTTCCAATTATTCGACTCCATAGAATTAGTCGAACTGCAACTCGACAGCACCACTCCTGTAGTTAATCCGAAAATTAGTTTCAGCAGATGATTCTTCATTATTAATCGTGCGATCGCTTAATAACTCATGGTTCGTCCCTAAACATCCTTTCTCAGCATAAGTTGCTGTCCGAGGGCCGGGGGCAACAGTATTAATTCCCCAAATTTATACCATTAGTCTAATTTATAGTATCAAACAACTTTTTAGGACTTTTTTCGGCTTCATAAGGCCATTTTTCAGGCTTCATAAGGCCATTTTGCGATCGCTCCCTCGAAAATTCACGATCGAGACAAATCTGTCGTTCGGGGGCAATAAAGCTTAAAAACCTAGCCAGACAATCAATTCAGCAGATTTAAGCGCTAACTCAATTTCAGTAATTGTAAAGAAATGTTACAATTTAGGCGTTAAAGCGGTTTAACATCTTGACATTTCCAAATTTAATAGCTAAGGTAGGATACATACCCGGGTAAACAAGTTGACTGTCATATGCAAGACAAGCAAAAAGTTACGCTATATCTTCCACCAGAACTGCATCGCCAGCTAAAGATACGAGCAGCAGTAGGCGGGGAACCGATGTCATCAATTGCGCAAAGGGCCATAGTATTTTATTTGGATAACCCAGAAGTAGTTGACGAGATAGGCTCGCCTTACGGACAGGCCCACCGGGTATATAATTGTCCAGAATGTACGAGCTCGCTCTTTATGAACGAAGGAGAACTGGTATCTTTAAAAAATCAACCCGGCATCATAGCAGACACAGAAAATCTGCCTAGAACTCGGGTAGAGATAAATTCCGGCACAGGTGGGCAAGGAGAAGAAGAATTAGTTCCCTGCTAAAACCAGCCAGTTCAATCTCAAGATTAAGTCTCAAAAGTCTCAAGATTAAGTCTCAAGCTCAGGTCTTAGGATCGTTAGTGCTGTCCCAATATAGGGTGGGCTGCACCCAAAGTTACGCCGGTTTTCTAGTAGGGGCAGACCCCCTAGATTGAAACGTTTTCGTCAGCTTTTCGTCAATCTGGCTTTGCCGGGATTTGTCTGGGTTATTTAAGTATTGTGCAGAACAAAGTTATGCTACCTACTTAAAAAAATATCCTAAGCAGAAATACTGAGAAGCAATCGATACTAGACTAGGGGCCAAAAACTTAGGGCAAAAAAAGGCAGCCAAATCGCAAAAAAGCAAGTCATTCGCGTTCGTGGAAGCAAAAAAAGCAACGCGAACGGATGAACGAAAAAGATTGCATCGTGTCTATTGGATCGATCGAGGAAAATGAAAGAAGAACTAAGTATTCTAATCCAAGCTCAATATCCTCTGATCTACCTGCTAACGCCCGAGGAAGATAGGTCCGAGCAAGCAATTGCAGCTATAGCTCAGGCCAAGCCCCAGCGGAAAGTATTTGTGTGGACAGTAACTCGCGGGATAGTAGAGTACGGCCAGGGCAGGCAAGCGACCCAACATAACACAGTCTCACCAGAGGCAGCCATAGAATGGGTAATAAGGCAGCGAGATCCTAACAGCAGTGCAGCCATCTATATCTTTAAGGATTTACATCCATTTATAGATTCGCCGCCAGTAACAAGGTGGTTAAGAGACGCGATCGCCTCTTTCAAAGGGACAAACAAAACCATAATCTTGATGTCCCCAGTGCAGAATGTCCCGATAGAACTAGAAAAAGAAGTAGTAGTTCTGGACTACCCCCTGCCAGACATGAAAGAGCTAGATAGAGTCTTATCGCGACAGCTAGAGCCTACTCGAAGCCGTCGCATAACCACGGAAACCAGGGAAAAACTGCTAAAAGCAGCCTTGGGCCTGACCAAAGACGAAGCACAAAAAGTCTATCGCAAAGCCTACGTCACAGCAGGACGCCTAACAGAAGAAGAAGTTGACATAGTTCTCTCAGAGAAAAAACAGCTTATTCGGCGCAATGGCATCCTCGAATACATAGAAGAAGACGAAACCATCGAAGCCGTGGGAGGGTTGGAAGAGCTAAAACGCTGGCTGAAACAGCGGTCGAACGCTTTTACAGAAAGAGCCCGAGAATACGGCTTGCCCCAACCGAAAGGGATGTTAATCCTGGGAGTACCGGGTTGCGGTAAATCCCTGATAGCCAAAACCACATCTCGCTTGTGGGGACTGCCCATAATAAGGTTGGACATGGGACGAGTTTACGACGGTTCTATGGTAGGGCGATCGGAAGCTAACCTGCGCAACGCCCTAAAAACAGCCGAATCTATTTCACCAACCATCCTATTTATAGACGAGTTGGATAAAGCATTTGCCGGAGGTACAGGTTCTGCCGACTCCGACGGAGGCACCTCAAGCCGAATATTTGGTTCGTTCCTCACTTGGATGCAAGAGAAAAACTCCCCAGTATTTGTAATGGCAACTGCCAACCGGGTAGAACGTTTGCCAGGGGAATTTCTCAGAAAAGGTCGCTTTGACGAAATTTTCTTCGTCGATTTGCCAGACAAAGAAGAACGCAAAGATATTTTCAAAATTCACTTGCTCAAAAGACGCCGGGAAGTCGATCGCTTCGATTTAGATGGACTTTCCATAGTATCCGAAGGCTTCTCTGGAGCAGAAATAGAGCAAGCAATCATCGCTGCAATGTATGAAGCGTTTGCTCAAGATAGAGAATTTACGCAGCTAGATATAATTGCCGCCATTAAATCCACACAGCCGCTGTCCAAGACCATGACAGAACAGGTCAGTGCCTTGCGGAATTGGGCACAACAGCGAGCGCGGCCTGCTGCAGCTTCAGTCGCCGAGTATCAAAGACTGGAGTCTTAAAAGCTTTCTCCTGGTCCAAACAGGAGCAAAGGCTAGCCATTAAGCTAGCAGTTTCCCAAAAAACAAAAAGCCGTCAGCTTATAAAAGCGCAAAGCCATTAAGGCTAGCGGCGAAAATCCCAAAAACCGTTGTTGTTAAACGTATTGAATCCACTAGGAGGATACCAATGTCTCATTTCAGCACTCTGCGTACCAAGATCTCCGAAGCCGAAATCCTGAAAGCTTCTTTGCGCGATTTGGGAATCTCTGTAAAAACTAATGCCGACGTTCGCGGCTATAACGGCCAGCGCGTTCGTGCAGACTTAGTAGCAGTTCTCGAAGGCGAGTACGATCTCGGTTGGTCTTGTAACAGCGATGGTACTTATGACTTGATCGCTGACCTCTGGGGCGTTGCGAAAAAGCACAATCAGACCGAACTGATCAACTCCATCAACCAGAAGTACGCAGTCAACAAAACTCTAGCCGCAGTTAAGCAGCGCGGCCTGCAAAACGCCAACGTTAAGCTAGTAGTTCAAAAGTAATTTAGTTGCGCGTTCCCAAGCTCGCGGGTTAACCACACTCGGGTTAACCCGTTTTTTTATTGGAAAAAATGCCTAAAGGCAACAAAATTTAAAAAACTATTCTGAAATCTTGCCTTTTTAATCTTGCCTTTTTAATCTTGCCTTTTTAATCTTGCCTTTTTAATCTTGCCTTTTTAATCTTGCCTTTTTAAAAAGGCGCAAACATCAAACCAAGTGGTAAGATAAATTAAATTATAGGCAAACATCAACAGGGACATGGCTAAAAAACGCCAAATCAAATAAATTTAAGACACGCTCTGGGAAAAATTCAGTTTCCTATTTATTATGGCGTTTTTGATGGCTGCTGGCCAAAAAAATACTATTTTAGAGAGCGTTTTCGATCGCAGTCTAGTCACAAACGAACCTGTTGACTGTTACAAACTTTAATAAAATAATACCACAACAGAAAATCTCATGCAAACAGAAGCTTTCAGCGAGCTTTTCCCCCTATTCAAAGGAGCAAACCCAGAAACCTTGGAATGGCTCTTGTCGGTGGCAGTGAAACATGAGTACCCACCAGATAGAGTGGTGTTAATGGAAGATGCTTGGGGCAATGCTGTTTATTTTGTGGTATCGGGATGGGTTAAAGTAAGGCGTAGGCCATCAGAAGAAAAGGCGATCGCCTTAGCAATCATTGGCAGAGGAGACTTTTTCGGGGAAATGGCTATCTTAGAAGAGTCCCCAAGGTCTAATGACGTGATTGCTCTCTCACCTGTACGCTTAATCAGTATATCGGCCCAAAGATTTATCCAAACTTTGTTCAAAGACCCGCAGCTTCACCATAGAATGCTCCAACTAATGGTAAGACGCTTAAGGCAAACAAACCTGCGGTCTCAAATTCGTCATCGGCCTCCGGCTGTAAAACTAGCAAATACTTTGGTGGAGCTAGCAGAAAATTACGGTGTCAAAAGCGAAAAAGTTACCGAAATCTTTAATATTCCATACAAAGACTTAGCGGACGTAACAGATATAACAATAGAAGAAACTAGCAAAATAATGGAAAAACTCCAATCAAAACGCTGGTTAAGAATTAATACAGAAAGGCAGACAATTCAATTAATAAATACTAAACATTTAACCCATTTAGCAAGTCAATAAATAAATTGAATTAACTCCCAAACTGACGGGTGGGTCTCAATGGCTGAAACGAACTAACCGCTCGACGATCGCTTTTTGGTGCTTTCTTGGTAGTTCCCTGACCTCTTGACTCTTTTGGCAAATATGAGATGTACTCAAACTAACTCTATAAAAAACTAATTAAGGGTGCTAAATGCAAAAATTATCAATTTCCAGAGCAATTCTTAATAACCATGACTGAAACTAAAACCGCTCCACCTCTACCATCTTTAAGCAGCTCGGCCATTCAATACAAGGTGGCAATGCCTCAGCCGGCTACCCATTTATTTGAAGTAAGTTTGCGCGCCAACATACAAAAGCTGTATCCTACCTCCTCAAACAGCGGGTTGCTTGATTTAAAAATGCCAGTCTGGACTCCTGGTTCTTATTTAATACGAGAATACTCAAAACACCTTCAAGACTTCTGCGCTTATGGGGAAGACGATCGCCCCTTGCCTTGGCGCAAGGTAAGTAAAAATCACTGGCAAATAGAAACTAAAGAAACAACAGAAATAACGGTACAATACCGCATATTTGCCAACGAATTAACAGTGCGCACCAATCACTTAGATAACAGTCATGGTTATTTTAATAGTGCGGCACTGTTATTTTATATTCCTGGAGCGGAAAAAGAGCAAATTGAGATTGCAATAGTACCGCCCAAACCCGAATGGAAAGTAACTACAACTTTGCCTGAAATAAGCGATCGCTCTAACACTTTTCTTGCACCAGATTTTGACACTTTAGTAGATAGCCCATTTGAAATAGGCACCCATCAATTATACGAATTTGAAGTCAGGGGAAAATCTCATCAATTAGCAATTTGGGGACAAGGTAACGCGGTACCAGCTAATCTAATTCCCGGCATACAAAAAATTATTGAAGAAGAAGCCAAAATATTTAACGGGCTGCCTTACGATCGCTATTTATTCCTATTACATCTATCAGGAAATGGTTATGGAGGCTTAGAACACAAAGAGAGCTGCTCTCTTAATTATCCCCGCTTTGGTTTTAAAAATAAAGAAAAACGCCATCGCTTCATGCAATTAGTCGCCCACGAATTTTTTCATCTGTGGAACGTGAAGCGCATCCGACCAAAAGCACTAGAAGTATTTGACTACGATGCGGAAAATTACACCCCTTCTTTCTGGTTTTGTGAAGGAACGACTAGCTTTTACGACTTAATAATTCCCTATAGAGCGGGAATTTATAATGCTAAAACTTTTTTACTCGCATTGAGTAAAGAAATTACTCAAGTACAGACAACGCCGGGCAGAAAGGTGCAACCAGTAAGCGAGTCTAGCTGGGATGCTTGGATTAAACTATATAGGCGAGATGCTAATAGTAATAATTGCCAAATTTCCTATTATTTAAAAGGGTCGCTTATTTCTTTGATGCTGGATTTATTAATCAGAGAAAATTCTCAAAATAAGCGCTCCCTAAATGATGTAATGGTGCAAATGTGGGAACGGTTTGGCAAACCAGAGATAGGCTATACCCCAGAAGAATTGCAAGAAGTAATCGAATCTGTGGCGGGTGTGGATTTGGACGATTTCTATGGTAAATACATAAATGGTACGGATGAATTGCCATTGAACGATTATCTCGAACCTTTTGGATTGTTTCTCAAAGAAGAAAAGAATAAAACTCCCTACGTTGGTTGGAAAGTCACGGGGGAAAAAGGAAAAAATTCAATCGATTTTGTGGAGGCGGCAAGTCCGGCACAGCTAGCGGGAATTGATGCTGGAGACCAACTGCTGGCCATTGATGGTTTTAGGGTAAGCGCAGACAAATTGAGCGAACGCCTAAAAGACTACGATCCAGGAGAAACTATAGAAGTAACTTTCTTCCATCAAGACGAACTGCGAACTTGTCAGCTTGCTCTGGCTCCTAGTCCTCCGAGTAACTACAAAGTTGTACCGGTTAAAAAACCTTCCACCCAACAAAAAGAGAACTTTTATGGATGGTTAGGAGTAGAATTGAACTCAATTATCTAGCAGCTAAAGATAATTTGGCAAGCACGAATTCAAAATTCTAGTTTTTGCCGTTGCTCAATTTAGAGGAGAAACCTATGGTATCACCACCACCACCACCATCAATTACCCCCCGCCAGATGGATCTATTGCGGATAGTTGCTTCTATGGCATGGTCTGACGGGCAACTAGCTACGGAAGAAGTGGACTTAATGCTAAAGAAATTTAGTAGCTTGTTTGCTAAGGGCGATCGACAGTTAGAACTCCAACAAGAACTGCGGGATTATATGATGCAAAATATCCCCTTGGAGGAGTTAATTCCTAAACTAACAACCAAGGAAGAAAAAGAACTGGTATTGCAATTAGGTTATGAGGTAATTGCTTGTAGTTCTCGGACTCCCGAGGAAGCAAAAATTAATGAAGATGAGGAGATCGCTTATAAAAAATTAGTCGCTCTTCTCGATCTGCCAGAGGAGACTGTTAAGCGTTTAGAAGAGGAAGCGGAGTTTAAAGCTTCCGAGGGAATTGTAGATAAAATGACTCGCAAGATACAAGAGTTTATGGAAACTTAAGGCTAGGAAGGGTTATTTTTTCTTTTGGCTGCTGCCGAGATTGTATCTGGCAGCAGCTTTGCTATGAGTAAGCCTAAATCATTCGTGATATTTTAGAAACCCGGTTTCTTGAAGAAACCGGGTTTCTGGCCCCCAAATTTTTCATAATCCATTTAGGATTGCTATATGAGTAAGAAAAACTGGTTCTATCCTGACTTAAGATCGAGTCGCAATAAATAACCATAAGAAAATAAAGAGAGGAAAAAGGGGAATGCAAGGCAGAACAAAGCTCCCGGACTTTTCCCTCAATTATTAATTATTAATTATTAATTGTTAATTGACTTAAGATGGAATCATGCCTGTTTGACGAGCATAAGCAAAAAGACCGCCTGCATCAATTACTGGTCTGACTTCTCCTAGAGATTTAAGCTGATAAGTTTTGTCTTGGGAATGCTCGATTAAGAGATTGTTTTCAAAATCAATGGTGACTTCCTGGCCAGTTTTGAGGATGTCGCAGAGGCGATCGGATGACTCCCAGGGATACAATTCCCCAGTGGCGGAACAGTTGCGGAAGAAAATTCGGGCATAAGATTGAGCGATGACTGCCCGAACTCCCGAGGCACCCAGGGCGATCGGTGCGTGTTCTCTGGAGGAACCGCAACCAAAGTTTTCTCCTGCGATAATAATAGGATAGGCAGTCTTCATTTCCCCTGGAGAAATAAATTTGCCGTGGCGATCGGGCAGTCCTATCATGGCGTAGCTGCCTAGTTTTTCGTATTCATCGGGTTTGGAAGGAACTAAAGTCAGATATTCGGCGGGAATAATTTGATCGGTGTCAATATTGTCATCGACAACAAAAATTTTGCCTTTAAGGGATTTAACCATAAAATAATGTCCTGTTTGCCCTGGGATTATTTGGCAAATTCTAACATGGGAATGGGGTATGGGTATGGGGGTCTTGCGATCGGGAACGGCTTAACTGGATGCCTAGTGAAGGTCAATTTTTGTGCGCAATTGCGCACATTTTAAAGATGGACCCAGTGAAGGTCAATTTTTGTGCGCAATTGCGCACATTTTAAAGATGGACCCAGTGAAGGTCAAATTTTGTGCGCAATTGCGCACATTTTTGGGCATTTTGTCATTCTGTCTGGGAAGTGGCCGGACATTGGCTCTTTGCAATTCCCTATTCTTCGTTCCCGATTTCAAATTTCAGATAAATTAGGAAAATAAGATACAGCTTATGTTAACCGCCAATCAATTGCAGCGAAAGGCAATGGTAGAAAAGGTAGATGACATTCTCGTGCAAGCTCGCCAAGGCGGCGTGGCAGCGATTATCCAAGTCCTTAATGAAAAGCTAGCCGATACGGGAGTCCGAACCAGAGCAGTTTTTGTCGATGGTATCTTGAATCTCTTGTGCGAAGCACCTTCAGCAGAGCAATTGGAACAGTCTGCTTTAGTGGAGCAAGTCCGGCAGATTTTGCAGGAGATTTCACCTCGCAATATTAATCGGGTGAAAATTAACAGTCGGATCGTCCGAGAGCAGCAGTTGCTCTGGTTGGAAGAAATTAGCCGGGATGCAGAAAATCAATTGCTCTGGTCTCAAACTATTACTTTGGCCAAGCCAAACTTTTTCCAAGACGCGATCGCCAACCGTTTGTCAGGCCAGTTTATCTTGGGAGCGATCGCTGGCATTTCTCTGACCCTCTTTATGTTTGCCTTGGGCGGGTTGCTATCGAATTGGCTGAATTTACAAGGCCCCGATCGCCTTCAAGCTTCAAGAAACGAGCTTGCTCCAGAGCCTTCTCCCCTTGGTACTACCACTTCAGAAAATAATGAAGATAGTTTGGCCAAATCTAAAGAAACTTTTGCTAAAGCGGTACGACTGGCCCAGGAAGCCAATGCTGCGGGTAAAATTGCTCGTTCTCGCCAGGAGTGGTTGGAGGTAGCTGCTAAGTGGGAGGAGGCTTCGGAATTAATGAAGTCAGTGTCGCCGCAATACCCGCGCTACGAAATCGCAGCAGATAGGACCGAAGTCTATGCTGGATACAGCCAATACGCATTAGAAGAGGCAGAGAAATGGTAGAGCAAAGATTCCATCGGGCGCCGATCGAGTTTACGTCTAGTCAAAGGCCATTTAATTAGTCGCGCTTGCGCGGAATGTTCGTTAAAAAATGTGGGGATGCCAACAAACAAACGTGTTAACGGCAACAATTAACCGTTTATGGCGCGTGGATACCCAATTATTAATTATTAATTATTAATTATTAATTACTTCTTGCCACCAATTCCCGATCGGACATTTCCCAGTTAAGATTAATGGCGGTGGATAAATATGCAACAATATGCTCGCGAAAAAAACTGGGCCCAAACCTCTGCGCTGGCAACGCACTCAATATTCTCCTCTGACAAGACAAATAGATGTTTTTAGTGCAGCAGGGAAGTTTATGTTCTTTTTGTGGTGGGATAATCTCTGGCAGAACAATTCCCCATCCACTAAAAGAAAGCGGGCGAAATGGTTGGTTAAAACTATGCTCAACTTGGGCCCGACTTTTATTAAAATAGGGCAGTCTTTATCGACCCGCGCGGATATATTACCAAAAGAGTATGTGGACGAGTTGGCGACTTTGCAGGATAGCGTGCCTTCTTTTGGTACCACTGAGGCGATCGCTATTATAGAATCCGAACTTAATAGCTCCCTTTATACATTATTTAGAGATTTTAAAGAACGACCCCTGGCGGCGGCAAGTCTCGGACAGGTACATAGAGCGACGCTGCAAACTGGGGAAGAGGTTGTGGTGAAAGTCCAGCGTCCGGGTTTGAGAAAGCTATTCGAGCTCGATGTTAAGGCAGTCAGAAAGGTTATGCGCTTTTGTCAGCGCTATTTTTCTTGGACGCGAAAATACGATTTAGATGCTATTTATGATGAGTTCTTTACTATTTTATTTCAAGAAATTGACTACGTTCTAGAAGGAAAAAATTCCGATCGCTTCCGCGAAAATTTTAAGGATTATCCAGAGATTTTAGTACCAAAGGTTTACTGGGAATTTACTAGAGAGAAGGTTTTGACCCTGGAGTATTTACCGGGAATTAAGATAGACGATCGCCCTCGCATAGAATCATTTAATATTAATCCTAAGAAAGTAAATCAAATAGGGGTTTGTTGTTACCTCAAACAGTTGTTATTAGATGGTTTTTTTCAAGCGGACCCTCACCCTGGGAATTTGGCTGTTAGCCCCACTACTGGGGGTATTATTTTTTATGATTTTGGCATGATGGGTGAGGTGAAAGGCTTGACAAAAGACACGATGATTAAAACTTTTTTTGCGGTTTTAAGGAAGGACGATGATGAGGTTTTAGAAACTTTAATAGAGATGGGTTTAATCGAACCCGTTGCAGACATGATGCCAGTGCGAAGGTTGATTGCTTTTTTATTGGAAAGGTTTATAGAAAAACCAATTGATTTTTATGAGTTTAACGAGATAAAGGACGAACTTTATGCTATGTTCGAGCAACAACCTTTTCGCTTGCCTGCTGAGATGACTTTTATTTTGAAGTCTTTGACGACTTTGGATGGAGTGGCTAAAGCTTTGGACCCTGAATATAATTTGCTGGTTTGCGCTCAACCTTTTGTGAAAAATTTAACTGTTTCAGGGCGCCGGGGTAGAATTGTTGGGGAACTGGCAAAACAAACTCGCAATTTTATTAAATATAAGTTGCAGCAGCCTAGTAAAAGCGAGGTTTTAATCGAGAGCTTGCAAAGAAGAATAGAGGATGGAGAGTTGCAGTTTCGGGTGCGGACTTTAGAGAGCGATCGCCTTTTGAAAAGAATTAATTTAGCGCTGAAAAGTCTCATTTATTCGACGGTAACTGGATTTAGTTTTTTGTCTGGTTCGGTGTTGTTAAATGGGGGGTATTTGGGAGGAGCGATCGCTGTTTTTGCTGTATCGGCTTATGGATTATTTATTCTGCTTCGTTCTTTGTTTCGGCTATCTGTTAGGGAAAGGATGGATGGGATGAGCGAAAAGTAAAAGCAATTTTTTAATTGTTAAATTACGCCGGGAGCATCTCATCGAAGCAAAAATACTGTTTTCTACTAAAAATCTCTTTTCTCTTTTCTCTTCCCTGTTGCCTCTTGCCTGTTGCCTGTTGCCTAGAAGCGTCAAATTCTTGGTCTTCTTCATTCTTGAGATGCACCCAATTACGCCTCTTTAAAAAAGCGAATAATTTCCCGAACGCGATCGAGAAATTCTGCGTCGGCGCTTAATTGAGATATGGCACTTTGCGCCTCCCTAGCTAACCGTAAATGTTCCGCTTGATTGGTAACTTTTAAATCTTCGACCGCCGTTGCCAAACGAGTTAAATCTTTTTGAGCTTTCTCCAGGCGATCTTCCTGCATTGCCGCCCAAGAATTAGGGTTTTGAAGATTTAATCTTTCCTCGATTTCTCCGAGCTTAATTTCCAAATTGTCGAACCGACTTCGCAGTTCTGCGATATCTTCCCGTGGATGTTGAAATTCGCGCCGAATCATCGACAAACGCACCGCCAAATATTGATAAAGTCGCACTGCAGGACGCAGAATAGTTAATAGTAAAGCCGCCGCAGAACCGACGTAACCCACCGCGCTGATTCCCAAAACAGCTAAAGCATAAAGCCCTATGGTAGAGAGCAGATGTAAGACAATAGCTGCAATTAAAGAGCTTTTAGCTATAGCGTTTACATATTTAACTTGTTCCTCGTCAACTTTTATATTTTTTTTGCGAGATTCTTCCGCCTCTGCTAAAACTTCTTTAGCTTCAAAATGAATATTCCAAGGCACCGTAACGATTAACAACAGCCACCAAAAAGTAGCACCACCAATTACCCAGTCGAGAAAATTACCTGTGGGAATTTGCAACAATTGAAGAACGCTAAATGCTAGTAATAAAATAATTACCAGTCCTACTGTTAAACCTGCAAAGTTGATATAAGTTTTCATGGTTATTAATTTTTAATGGCTCGTTACTTTGTTCTTACAAATTATTACCCGTTACCTATTACCGACTGCCAGAAGAAGTATATTACCTAAAAACACCGGGAGCATCGGGGGAATGTAGAAACCCAAAAACTGAACGATTTTTGGTAATGGGTAATAGGTAATAGGTAATAGGAATATTTTATTTTTACAAATATGAGATGCTCCCAAAACACCTTACATTTTTCTTTTCTGGTAAAATGGTAAGAATCAGAGTTTTTATGAAAAATTTAACGGATAAGGATGGGAGCAATGGGATTTAAGATTGGTTTGTTAGGGTTGGGTACCGTCGGAGGTGGCACGGCGGAAATTTTGCTTGCTCCAGAAGGCCGTCACTCGTTATTGAAAGAGTTGGACATTTATCGGGTAGGAGTCCGCGACATCTCCAAACCCCGCAATGTCAAAATACCTCCAGACCGCCTGACAACAGATTTAGAAGCAATAGTTAGCGACCCGGAAATCGATATAGTCGTAGAACTTCTCGGCGGTTTGGAACCTGCTAGAAGTCTGATTCTTAAAGCGATCGCCAACGGCAAACACGTCGTTACGGCCAATAAAGCGGTTATGGCCCGCTATGAGGGAGAAATTTTCGCTGCCGCTAACGAGAAAGGGGTTTATGTCATGCTGGAAGCTGCCGTGGGCGGGGGCATTCCGGTCATTCAGCCCCTCAAGGAATCTTTGGGAGTTAACCGCATCCATACGGTTATCGGCATTGTTAACGGCACTACTAATTATATTCTGACTAGGATGCAGCTAGAAGGTGCTGATTTTGGGGAAGTTCTCGCCGATGCCCAACGCTTGGGTTATGCCGAAGCAGATCCCACTGCTGATGTTGATGGGTTGGATGCGGCGGATAAAATTGCAATTTTGGCTTCTTTGGCTTTTGCCGGACGGATTAAATTAGAGGATGTTTATTGCGAGGGTATTCGTCAAGTTACTGCCGCGGATATTGCTTATGCGGAGAAACTGGATTTTACGATAAAATTATTAGCGATCGCCCAAAGAGATACTAGCGAAAACAACTCTAATAGCGATCGCTTACAGCTTAGAGTTCATCCTACTTTAGTTCCGAAAACTCATCCTTTAGCAAGCATTAACGATGTTTATAACGCTATTTTGGTAGAAGGAGAACCCATCGGTCGGGTAATGTTTTTCGGTCCCGGTGCCGGTGCCGGCCCTACTGCTAGTGCGGTAGTTTCAGATATTATGAGTATCGCTGCTATTCTCAAAACTGAAACCGAACCTATCCCCCATCCTTTGTTAAGTTGCACTCACCAACATTTTTGTCAAATTGCGCCTATGTCGGAACTGGTAACTCGGTTTTACGCGCGGTTTTTAACTAAAGATACTCCGGGGGTAATTGGCAAACTCGGTACTTGTTTCGGCGAAAAAAATGTTAGTTTGGAGTCTGTAGTTCAGACTGGGAAAAGTAATAATTTAGCAGAAATTGTTATTGTCACCCACGACGTTCGAGAGGGGAATTTCCGACAAGCTATTGAGGAAATTAATTCCCAAGGGATAGTTGATAGCATCCCCAGTATTTTGCGGGTTTTGTAAATAAAATGGGAGTGACTGTTTGTAGTAATCGCTTTAGCGATTCATATAGATGAATCGCTAAAGCGATTACTACAAACTTAATTTACAAACTCAAATACTACTGTCAACTCATTATGAAAAAAAGAAGTAATTAGGGGCGGCACGAATAAAGCTGAAAGTCAGGACAGCTAATACTCTTAAGCTTTTTAGATTCAATTTATCTCCTAGTTATTGGCTAGTTTTGCCTCAAAACAGGGAAATTTTCGGCTGAAATTTAAGAAAATTTCTTCACATAAAATGGTCGAAGCCGTTGCCAGTTTCCTCCCATCTCCGCGTCCCCGCGTCCCCGCGTCCCCGCGTCTGCCTCCAGCAACCAATTATTCGTGCCGCCCCTAATTAGTAAGCGTGGGGTGCATCTTAATGTAAGGATTAAGAAACCAGGTATTGTTTAATAGACTTCATCGTGACTACCAATATCAATTAGCAAGATTATCTCATCATCTGAATCAGCATCTCGCTCAAAACTATAAACAATTCGACAATCATAAGCAACCGAACAAGCCCAACAACCATCTAATTTACCGCTCAATTTATGGGGTTTCAAAGATGGAGTAAAAGGTGCGGCTTCAAGTAATTCTAAAATACTAAATATTCTTTCCTCTAACTGAGGATTTTTACGAACAACTCGCCTCAACGCTCTGCGAAAACTATTATGCTAAATTACTCTCATTCTTCCTCATCTAAATTATTAAAATCTGCCCGTAAATCTGCAACAGTTCCTATTTTGGCTCTTCCAGCTTTCATTGCTTCTAAAGTTTCGCTATAATTTATAGCAATTTCACTCCGCCTTTGTTCTACTCTTCGCTTATGAATCAATTCAAACAATAAATCTTGCTCTTCCGTAGAAAGAGACTCTACATATTCAACTATCTGCTGAAAAAGAATAGCATTACTCATTTATTTTCTAAAAATCCTAAACGACTTGTAAAGTGGGATAAAAAATAGTAATATTAAACACAAGCAAGGGGCAAAGCATTCGGACAGAAAGATTAATGCTATTACTAATAATTTACTGCCCGAATGCTTTGCCCCTACATATCCTTTTCCTTATTCCCGATTCCTAAAATCAACTTTATTCTTCGCTGAGAATCTTGGGAACTTTAAAAAATTCTCCATCGGTTTCTGGGGCGCAAGCTAAGATTTCTTCTCGATTAGGAAAAGGTTCTAATTCATCCGATCGCATAATATTATTGAGATTAATTGCCCGGCTTGTTGGAGTTACTTTATCCGTGTCTAATTCGCTCAGTTGCTCGAAATAATCCAAAATACTATTTAACTGAGTTGTAAATTCTTGTTCTTCTTCTGGTGTTAGTTGCAATCTCGCGAGATTGGCGACTTTTTTTACTTCTTCTATGTCTATCATTTCTTTTGTCGATTTTATCTGCTAACTTGGCTTTAATTGAGATGCATTTTAGAAAAATACATCCTTTGTCGATCGCCCAGTAGTCTTTAACCAGTTTTGAGCTTCGAGGTAATTATTGGGCGCGAAACTAATTGCTTGTTTCCAATACTCAGCCGCTTTATCATACATCGCTTCGGCAGCTTCCAAGTCTCCTTTTTCTTTTTCCTCTTCTCCTCTGTAGTGGAAAATTACGGCAACATTATTCAGGGCTTGCGGCATTTGAGGGTTATTATCTAATGCTTGATAATAATATTCCAATGCTCGATCGTGTTCGCCGTTGCTAGTATGAATTAAAGCTATGTTATAGAGAACGTAGCTGCGATCTATAGGATCCTCTTCTAGTTCTAGGGCTTGCTCGTAGTTATCTAGAGCCTCCGCATATTCTCCATCCCCTTGCGCCGACATACCGTCGCGATAATAGGCAAAAGCTTCTTTCGCTTGCTGCTTGGCAGGCAGGATTTTGAGAATTATGTCTGCCATTACCGTAAAGCTTTTATCTATGAAGTTATCGTTTTTTTGAGTTCTTGGCATATTTTAATTCTGGGTTTTTTTATTTATCAAGTTCGTTGATTAGCATACCTTAAATATGCCTTTTTTAAAGTTGGGGAAAGGAATTGGCATTCCTCAACTGATGGCCTTATTGTAATTCAACTAAGATGTCGTAATCATATCCCTTAAAATTAGAATCAAACGTCAATAAATAATCTCCCGTGGCGGGTAATTCTACAGTGACATTTTTTTTCGGGGTATAGTGACCGCCACCGCTTAAGTCTTGTTGGCGGTTTGGATCGTTAGGAGGATGGATGAAAGGCAAGGCACCTTTTTTGACGGTAACGGTTAAAGTCTGACCTTCAGAAGCGTTAAAAACATATTCGTGAGAACCCGCACCGATATGGCGATCGCTAATTTGCACGCTACCCCCGCCTTCTGGGAAGTTAATTTGCTGCTTTTTATAATTACAAGTGGTTTCAGTACGATTTTTCGCGACCCACCCGGAAACCTCTGCTTCCGAACTTTGATAACTAACTTGCAGCCAGCCATTTTTCTCGTCTTTTACCGACAAAAACCGACCGTTGTCAACAGTGCCAATTACTTCGCTAGTTTTCACGTTTGGTTCGTTACGGACGTTTAGAGGAGGATCGGGGTCGGAAACTCTGGCTTGATTTAGCACGCAAAATTGGGGGGGTTCGATGTTGGCGGACGCAGTTGCGTTGTTGCTTATGCCCGTAGCGACGTTAGTGCTAACGGATCCTCCGGCAGTGTTCGATATGTTTCCTTGGGACGATGTATTTTGGAGTTCAGTTTTTACTCCTGTTTCTGATTTTCGGATATTGCTGTTGCGGGCTGAAGGAGTGCCGCAGGCCGCACTTACCACCCCTACCAGACAAGCAATACTCGCTGCTCTAACCCAAGAGGATTTTGAGGATTTTATAGAGAAATTCATCATTCTGACCTCTGAATATTGTTTCCATTTATTAACTACTTTCTGTTATTACTTTCTCTCAAACCTCTCCCATATCCGACCAATTTTTTATTCCCAATTCTCAATTCCCCATTCCCTAATTTTTAGGGTAGTGGTAAAGATGTAGTGACTTTGCCAGAACGCAGCAAGGATTTTAGATGTTTTTCGTAGTAAGGGACTAGCAATTTAATAACATACCGATGTTGGGTTGCGTTTCACACGCGCGCTACCTACAAGGGACTGGTACTTTATTTTTTTGCTACTCCCTAATCGCTTTAGGGATTTAAGACAAATCCTATCTAAATCGCTAAAGCGATTACTACGAACAAACTACTTCTTACCCACTATCCCAATTATTTTTCGTGTATTTCGTAAGCGGCAACTATTTTTTGTACTAAAGGATGTCGCACCACGTCAGCTTGGGATAACTCGCAAAAGCCAATACCTTCTACTTTGCGCAGAATTTTCACTGCGGAAGCTAATCCCGACTGTTTATCTGAGGGCAAATCTGTTTGAGTGACGTCTCCAGTTACTACCATGCGAGAACGGAAACCCAAGCGAGTTAATACCATTTTCATTTGGGCGGGGGTAGTATTTTGAGCTTCGTCCATGATGACGAAGGAGTTGTTTAGGGTGCGACCTCTCATGTATGCTAAAGGTGCTACTTCGATGATGCCTCTTTCCATCAAGTTTGTCATTTTTTCTGGCTCGATTAGTTCGTAGAGAGCATCGTAGAGAGGGCGTAAATAGGGGTTAATTTTTTGTTGTAAATCTCCTGGCAAGAAGCCTAATTTTTCCCCCGCTTCTACTGCCGGACGGGTTAATATTAGTCGTTCAAATTCGTCATTTAATAGGGCTTTAACTGCTATTATTGCTGCTAAGAAAGTTTTGCCAGTACCAGCAGGACCGATGCAGAAGGTGAGGTCGTGCTTGCGAATGGCTCGGACGTATTTCGACTGACGAAAGGTTTTGGCGCGGATTTCTTGGCCTCGTCTAGTTGTGGCAAGAACGTCTTGGTGTAATTCTTTGAGGTTGTCTTGGCGTTTGGTGTCTAGGGCGCGAACTGCCGTGGCGATGTCGGCCTCGGTTATGGTTTTGGCATCTTTCCAGAGGCGTTGGAGCGATCGCACTATTTTCTCGCATCTCTCTACTTGATTTGCGGTTCCGGCGATTAATAGCTCTTGTCCGCGCATTACCACATCCGCGCCTGTTAGTCTAGCGAGAGTTTTAATATTTTCTTCTCGATAACCAGAAAGAGCGATGGCGCTATCTATATTTGGCAGTTCGACAGTTTTAGCAGTTTTCAATTCAATCCTATAACAATTAACAATTAATAATTAACAATTAACAATTAACAATTGAGCGGATAACGGGCAGGATGTCTGTTTTACCAATTAACAATTTCCCAATTGGGTTATTTATTAGGCAAAGGTCGCGTTCTGGGTGCATCCCATAAGTACCAGTGCAAAATTAATTAGACATCTGGAACAGGCCAAAGCGCCTGTTCTACGGGGAAATCCGGGGTCTGAATATTTTTGCCTACCTACTTATTTGCCAATTAGATAACTCATACTCATAGCTACTACTTTCAAACACCGTTTTGTTTCCAGTATTAGTTATGAGTATGAATAAATAGTTATTGGCAAAGTGGGATGCACTCCTATTCCTATTGTCAACCTCTAGAGCGAATTTGAGGAGTGCCGACGCTAGGACGGGCTCTGCCCGAAGGCTTGCTAGGGGAAGGCCGTCCCGGGGGCCTGCGATCGCGATCGTTTCTGGACCCAAAGGAGCGGTTACTATCTGGATTGTTGTCGTAGATATCCAAGTAAACCGAGTGACCTGCTAATTGTGCCACTGCGGATAACACTGTCCTAATTGCTTGAATATTACGCCCTCCGCGACCGTAAACGCGCCCCTTTTCTACTTCTTCAAAGGCCAATCTTATCCAAGCTTTCGCTTGACGAGGATGTATTTCGCAATCTACTCGTAAAGACTCCGGCGATTCCAAAAAAGGCTCTATTAATAACCTGACTATTCCTGCATAGTCTGGGTTAGCTGACGGCTGCGGGTTCGTCGGACTCGCTGCTGGGGCTGTCTCCATCGGTGTCGATGTCTCCTGTGACTTCGCCGGTTTCGGTATTGGCAGGGGCCTCACTTGATTCGTTGTCGGGGCTTGCTTGGGGTTCGGTGTCGGCATTTCCTTCCGTGGATTCGACGTCGGAAACTGCTGTGCTGGATTGGAATTGTACTCCTGTTCGGGATTGTTCGAGGACATTGGCTTTTCTCAGTATGTCACGCACGGTATTTGTTGGCTGGGCCCCTTCTTTCAGGCGCTTAACAATCGCGGGTACGTTCAGCCTCGTTTCATCTGTTCTTGGGTTGTAGAAGCCTAGTTCTTCTAATGGACGGCCATCGCGACGGGAAGTGCTAACTGCAGCTACTATCCGGTAGCTGACTTCCCGCTTTTTGCCATATCGTTTCAATCGCAGTTTGATCATTTCAATCCCATATACTCCTGTTTGGATGTTTCGATTGTAAGCTGTTTTCTTTGTTCTTTCGGTGGGAATTTGGCAGCGTTCTGTAAGTAACTCATCGGGCTAAATGGAGTTGGGGGCACTTGCTGCTGGATCCATTCTTTTTCTGTCCTTTTTTTCCTGCCGCTCAAAGCTGGCCAAAGCCTTTTTTCTTCTTTTGCTTTTTTTTCTTTTTCCCACGGCCCCCTGGTAGGCCTCTGCCTCCTAAGGGCATTCCACCCATTCCCGGCATTCCACCCATTCCCGGCATTCCACCCATTCCCGGCATTCCACCGCCCGGGAAGTTTCCTTGGCCCATTTGTTGCATGAGCGATCGCATTCTTTGGAAATCGCTTACCAGTTTGCTTACTTCTTTTTCTGGATTTTCAGTATAACCCGCACCTTTCCCTATCCGCCGCCGCCTTGAGGGCGAGGATGCCAACAATTTCGGATTTTTACGTTCTTGCGGGGTCATGGAATTAATCATTGCCTCGCACCGCTTCAGTTGGGTTTCTCCCTGCTGTAACTGGTCGTCGCTCATTTTGTTCATTCCCGGAATTAATTTCATAATTCCGCCGAGGGAACCCATATTCTTCATCAATCGAGTTTGCTTGAGGAAGTCGTTAAAGTCGAACTCTGCGCTGAGAATCTTTTCTTGCATCTTCTCGGCGTCGGCCAGGTCGAACTCTTCCTGAGCTTTTTCCACCAGGGTTAGGACGTCTCCCATTCCGAGAATGCGAGATGCCATTCTTTCTGGATAGAAGGGTTGTAGGGCTTCTACTTTTTCCCCTACCCCGACAAATTTGATGGGCTGACCGGAAATTCGCCGCACCGAGAGGGCCGCCCCACCGCGACTATCTCCATCCAGTTTGGTCAGTATCGCCCCTGTAATACCTATTTCTTCGTTGAAAGTGCGGGTTAGAGTCGCTGCTTCCTGACCTGTCATGGCGTCTACCACCAGCAGAGTTTCGTCTGGCTGGATGGTTTTTTTGATGTTGGCCAATTCAGCCATGAGTTCTTGGTCTATTTGCAGGCGACCTGCGGTATCGACGATCGCTGTATCTATGCCTTCTGCTTTTGCATATTCGAGTCCTTGACGGGCTATTTCTACTGGATCTACACCGGTACCTAGTTGAAACACTGGGACGTCAATTTGTTTGCCCAGGGTTACTAACTGGTCGATGGCTGCCGGCCTATAGATGTCCGTTGCTACCAGCAGGGCGCTGCGGTTTTCTTTGCGCAAATGTAAGGCTAGTTTGGCCGAGGCCGTTGTTTTACCTGTTCCTTGCAACCCTGCCATTAAGACGACGGTGGGGGAATTTTCGGCTTGGGCTAAGGGGACGTTGGTTTCTCCCATGACCTTTACTAGCTCGTCGTTGACTATTTTGACGAACTGCTGGTCCGGGCGCACTCCTTTAAGAACCTCTGCTCCTTTAGCTTTGGTACTTACTTCTGCTACAAAATCTTTGACTACTTGGAGGTTTACATCTGCCTCTAATAGGGCGCGACGAACTTCTTTGAGAGCCTCTTGTATGTTGGAGTCTGAGATTTTATCTTGGCCCCGTAGTTTCTTCCAGGCTCCTTCTAAGCGATCGGCGAGGGCTTCAAACATAAATGGACTTTGGCTAGCTTGTGGTGTTCTATTTTAGAACAGTTTGCTGTTTTTTACAATTTTTGCCAACTTAGTTGGCTGCCAATAGACTCGGTGGGGAGCAATTTGGCTTTTCCTAGCATCCATCGCCAATATCTCTGGGAAATCTAAATAAAGTTTTAAGTTTTTTAAAAATACAGCTTTCCTATTTTGCATCCGATTGTCTGGTGCTGCTAGTTAATTAAACAGAACATTTTCCTTGGACTTACAAAGCTTGAGCGATGTTGCATAGGCAACGCGGACGCAACATTGCTCTGTCGAATCCACCTTCTCATTACTATATTGTTGTATTTTTGTCAAGATAATAGCGGCACTGTAGGGGATAAACCCGCGAAGTGCCAGAAGGGTTATAATCGATTCATAATTTGAGAACTTGCAGAATCCTTACTTTTGAATAAATAAGTAATGAAAAATCCTTTGTTGAGACTTTGCCTTGATGGTTATAAATAACTTTTAAAAACAAAAATTACCAGGTGCAGCAGCCATGAGCAGAAGTTCGAGAACCATATCAGATAAAAAAAATAATAATTCTCTAAAAGCCTTGCCAGGCAGAGATACCTCTGTAATAGAAAACAATATAGTCCCTTTGGAAAATCGAGCAGAGATGGAACAGCTTTTGCAAACATTAGCAGAAGAAATTCCCGATGGCGGGGATCGAATCGAACAACTAAAACAATGGCAACAAAGCCAAGAAGCGGTCTTTGAATTCCAAAGCCGTAATAGCAAGGTAGCTATGGCTATTATCGAACCGGGAACCTTCAGCATCCGTTATCTCAACCAAGCTTTCAGTCGATTAGCCAACGCCAGCAGTCGTAAAAAAAATAAAGGCGACAATAATAGATATCTAGAAATCGGGACTAGATTGCAGGAACTATTCAAAGAATGGGACGCTAAAGCTATCGAACAATTGTACCGCCGTCATATTCTAAAACTGGTTTTAGAGCAACAATATCGTTTTGAAGCGGAGCATCTACAACTGTTGGATGAGTCGGCAATTGTTAGCGTCAAAAATTCCGTAAATGGAGAATGGCGTTATATCGAATTCTGGCTTAAATCGGAGAATTTAAAAGTTACTCGTATCGACCAAAAGTTAGATGAATTTGCCGACTTTAAGATAAAATTAATGTCTGCAGCAGAGCGAGAAGCTTGGTCGAGCGAGCCCCTACAGTTAGAAATCTTAGCCGAACAATTGCGCTTGGATAATTATCAAATAGAAGGGCTCCTTCTGCTCGAAGGGTTAGATGCGAGCGATAGAGAAAGAATAGAAAGATTGACGCAACTGCTGATAGACCGCGACTCGATAATGATACCAGAAAAATTCGAGCAAATCCACGAAGGGTTGCGATCGCTCTTTAGCGCGACGGATATTATCCTGCTGCGGAACGAAGGTTATGAAGTAAATTTATTCATCGGCAGCGAATATCTTACTAAAACTAATAAGCCTATTGTTTACTCAAAGTCCTCTCTGGAGGACTCGGCAATTATGGGGGCGGTCGAGGCAAATAGAGTATGGTATGTACCGGACTTGCGGCGCGAGTCTAAAACTGAGTGCGAGGAATATTTAAAGCAAATAGGGGTTCGGTCTTTGTTACTCATTCCTCTGGTAGTTAATGCCAGCAACAGCAGTAACGGTAATGGCAACCCGCAATTGTTAGGCATGGTAGGATTGACAGGCGATCGCGCGGGAAGCTTTTCTGCGGCAGATCGCAAAAAGGCACAAACCCTTACTCCGGCACTTATAACTGCCCTTCGGCAGACCATCCAACAGCGCTTTACCAATATCCGTAACACTCATCCGGCGGTGGAATGGCGCTTCGTGCAAGAGGCAGAACGTCGCAGTTTGGGCTTGCCGCCGGAAACTATAGTATTTGACAAGGTTTATCCCCTCTACGGCATTTCCGATATTCGCGGTTCCTCCATCGAACGCAACAGGGCCATCCAAAAGGATTTAATAGAACAATTTCAATTAGCTCTAGCAGTAGTAGATGCTGTTTGCCAGTGCAACAAAACGGGTCTGGGGCAAAGGCTCAGAGAAGATTTAGTCGAGTATGTAGAACAGTTAAAAAACAAAATTACTGTCGATATTGAAGTGACTGCTGTTGAGTATCTCCGGGACAATTTTGAAATTTACTTTGAGTTTTTTGCTCGCTCTGGAGAGGTAGCTAAAGCGGCCGTGGAAGCTTATCAGGCAGCTTGCGATAACGAACAGGGTTCGGTTTATAAAGCTCGCGATCGCTACGACGACATGCTCAACATTATTAATAGCAACCTCCAAGCAACTTGGGAGTCTTGGCAAGATCTAATGCAGGAAACTATCCCCCACCACTGCGACTTTGAGGCAAGCGATGGTATAGACCACACTATTTATCTGGGAAAATCTATAAACGATAACTTTACCCTTTTTCATTTGCGGAGTCTGCGTTACGAGCAACTGCGCGCAGTTTGCGATTGTGCCAGAACAGCCATGAGGTTAGAGGCTGATTCTGAAGGTATGCTTAAAGTCGCTCATCTGATTTTTGTACAAAATAATACTATAGACATTTATCATAATGAAAGCACGGAAAAACTGTTTGATGTTAAGGGTACTCGGGATATTCGCTATGAAATAGTGAAAAAGCGAATTGATAAAGCGATCGATAAAGAAACTAAAGACCGAATTACTCAAACGGGAATGTTAGCAGTGGTTTATTCCACGGAGGAAGAGTGGCACGAGTATCGCCAATATCTGCATTACTTGGCTCGCGAGGGTTGGGTTGAAGAAAAAATAGAAATGGGAATGGTGGAACCTTTGCAGGGGATTAGCGGTTTGAGATTTGCTCGGGTCCAGGTGCTGGCCGCTGCGGTGGAAGAGTCGGATGCCCCCAAGGAGAGCGAAGTAATGTAGGTAGGCAAAAATATGTACATAAAATGATTCTTTATTTCCCCGTAGAACAGGCGTCTCGCCTGTTTCCTCTGTCCAATTAATTTTGCACGACTACTTAAAGAGTAGCTGACAGATTTTAGCCAATAATTGGCCATCGTAAAAATTAAAATTGAATTAAGTTTAAGCATTTTTGCTGCTTATAGCCGCCAAATGTCCGCAGCTAACAATTTTTAATCTTTGGTTAAATTAGGTAATTAATCTTAATCAGACTCTATTTTTGAGGAGGCATAAAGCCATGAATGCCGCAGAACAGGCCAATAACTTCCAACTGGCTAGCAAAATTGCTGCCGTTGTCAATTTATTTAAGTCCCATTTTCCCGATGTTAGGGTAGATCTAAAGCCCTGGACGAACGACCCAGAGACCAGGGAATTGGTGGATCCAGATTCTATCGATATTGGGTTCCACTTTCCCGGCAGAAGCCGGTTGCTCCAAAGTCGGTGTATTTTGGTTCAGATCAGATTTTATCAAGACCCACTAGAAGCTTATCGGCGGGCCATCGGCGTAGAAGCGGCGGGATACGACCATCGGGGCCAACAATGGAAATTATCAACGGTGGATAATTGGGGTTTTGTGGGCGCTACCGAACCCGCGCCGGAGTCGGCTGCTAAACTTAAAGAGTTTTGCTACCAAATATTCGAGCTGTTTAACGATGTAGCGGCTTAGTCGGAATGTGGCTCAAAAACGGGAGCATCTCAATTTTGTAGAAACCCAAAAACTGAACGATTTTTGGTAATGGGTAATAGGTAATGGGTAATAGGAATATTTTATTTTTGCTTTCTCTGAGATGCTCCCTCAAAAACTTTTCCGCTGAGTTAAATAACTCGTGCCTCTGGCCCTCTCTTGCTGGGAGAGGGTTATTTTAGCGTTGCGGTCTCATTTTTATAATTCTATTTCCTGCACCACCGTCAACCCCGAGAGCAATTTCCGCTCTTCGCTGATATGGGGAAACTTCAATTGAGAATCGGACATCCCCTTCTCCACCTGTCGCCGGCGAACAGTGGCAAAACTTCCCGGCGCTAAAATTTGCAGTCGGGGCGGTGGCACTTCGCTCGATCGCACGGTGCCGTAAGGGTTGTTAAATTCTGCCAACCAATAGTCGAAACGCTTTAAAAAAGCCTTCGGGTTCTCGATGGAGCGATCGCCTGCCAATTCTACATTCACCAAATACCGCGCTGGAAACTCATCTGCCGATAAAGCAATACAAAAATCCTCCAACTCCAGCTTAAATTCTTGGCACGAGGCCCGCATCGCCTGGGTGACGTGAAACTCGGTAGTTTTCTCCGTAGTGGAGGAGAGCAACCCGCCCCGTCGGTGGCGAAATACTATTATCGGCGTGCTTTCATAAAAACCCAACACCTCCACCACGTCGCCGATGTCGTAACGGTAGAAACCGCTGTAGCTAGTTACTAAAATACGATAGCGCCTGCCGGTCTTTACCTCCGCAGGCATTATCGTTTTTGGTTGTTCTGCCTCCCACTCCTCCTCTGGGATAAATTCAAAAAAGCCGCTGTCGATGGCCAGAATGCTTCCTTCGTTATTGAAGTCGTGATAAATGCCGAAATGCCCCTCCGCAGTTCCGAAAATACCGCCAAATCTCGGAGTGTCGCCAAAATAATCGGGGAAACGCTCGAAATAAAAATCCGAAGTTCCCCCAAAGGCGCTGGTAACGAAGGATAAATTCGGCCAAGCGAGTTTGGGGGTGAGTTTGCCTTCGCCTTTGAGAATTTCTTCTAATTCTTTCGCCCGTTTCGGGTTGGGGCGCAACTGTCGTTCCAGTTTGGCGCGAAGTTCTGGTTTTAGTTCCACCCAAGGGGCGATCGCTCCTTTTTTTAGATCGTTTATCAGCTCTGGGGCGTATTTTTCTAGATAGCCGCAAGTCCGCAAAACCAGCATGGGAAAATTTGCCACCAGCGAGCGCACCCCCGGTTCCCCCAAGGCAAAGAGCAAACTAACGTAGTGCCGCCCTACGCTATCGGCGATCGCTAAAGTATCGTAGGAGCTTGCCAGCACTAATTGGTAAAGCAGTTGACCCCGACGCAAGCTGCCCACCGTCACGGGTCCGTATTCGATACCGCCGTCAGTCCGACCTTGAATTTGCGTTGAGTTAGTGACTAATAATTTGCCAAATTCTAACTTCCTGTCCGGTCGGGAGTGGGACGCACAGGCATCGAAGGCAAAACCTATGGATGCCAAGTTAGCGCTTATTAAGGATTTGTGGAAGCGTTTAGTGACCGGTACTTTCTTCTGGTTGCCAGTGGAGCCGCTCGTTAGATTGATATAAACTACTGGATCGGGATTGAGAACGTTAGTTTCGCCCCGAGCGATCCGTTCCGTGTAAGGCGCGTAGCTGCTGTAGGGCAAGATGGGAACTCGTTCCCGAAAGCGGTCGATACTATCGATTTCAGGGAGTCCGAATTGTCTGCCTAGTTCCGTATCTTGATGGGCGCCGAGCAATTTTAGCAAAAATTCTTCTTGTACGGCATCTATTTGCTTGGTTTTGGCGACAAAATTTGCTCGGGCGCGTCGGGCGATCGCGCTCAATACCGGCAATACAAAGTTAATAGTTTCCATCTAGGGAGAGATAAATAATCAAAAATCGAGTAGCGGTAAATAAACAGCGATCGAAAACGCTATTACCCATTACCCATTACCCATTACCAAAATTTAAGTAGCTACCATCGTTTTCGGACGGTACAAAGCATTTCGAGTAGCCACCATCGCCGCCACCAGACGGTCCATATCTTCTTTGGTGTGGAGGGCGTTGGCAACTACTCGCATTCTTGGTTTGGCAATGAACCAAATAGGAGAAACCCACAGACCGTACTCTTCTATTAACTGGGTCGAAAAAAGCTTGGGATTGATTTCTTCGGGTAAAATTACAGGAATAACGTTGGTTTCTCCGATAGCCTCGAATTCGTGTTCGATAAAGCGCGATCGCAAATAACGAGTATTTGCTTGGAGCTTTTCCACCATTTCTGGATTTTGGCGTACCTGACGGATGGCTTCCAGGGCCGCTGCAGTGGTAGGCGGGGGCAGAGAAATCGTGCCGATGGAGGTGGGGCAGACGTCCAACAGATCGGTTAATTCTTTGGTATGGCTGCTAATAGCGGCTCCCGCAGAGGCGGCAAATTTAGAAAAAGTAGTCATAATAATGGGAACCATACCGCGACGCAGAACTTCTTGGGGCCTAATTCCGAAGTGTTCGTAAATTCCCCCGCCAGTAGCTCCGATCGCCCCGGAAGCATGAGCCTCATCCATAACGACAACGCTACCCGGATAATTTTCCAAGACGTCGAGTATCTCTGGGAGGGGGGCGAGGTCTCCATCCATGGAGAAAACTGCATCGGAAACCAGCATAATGCGATCGCCAGGCTTGGCATAGCGCCGCAACTTCCGCGCCAAGTCTCCAACGTCGCAATGGCGATAAGGCTTGACCCTAACTTTAGCGCTGTGACTAAAAACTCTACCCGAACGAGTCCCCGCATTTACCACCGCCGAGACGATGCAGCCGTGATTTAGAACGTCCGTCATTATCAGAGTTTCTCGGTCGTTGTGAAAGCCCCGCACTGGTGCGGCGAAATGACAGAAACCATCGATTAAAGCTTGCATTGCCATCCAAGCGTTAAGAAATAGATGGGTATGAGGTAAATGCTTGAAGGCCGAAATTTCTCTTTCTAGTTGGCGATGGAGGTCGATGCGACCGCTTAAAGTGGGACAAGAACTATTAGAGGTGCCGTACTGGAGGATGGCATCAATGGCTGCTTGCTTGACTGCCTTCGACTGGACCAAACCTAAAACGTCGTTGGTACAGAAGGTCAAAACCTCGCGCCTAACTCCCGTGGCCTCTTCTTCAATTTCAACTAAATTTCCCCGTTTTTGGTGGCAGATGTAGTGGTCTGGATATAGGCCACTGTCGTAAAGACCCTGCATATATTCTTGAACGACTTCCACAATTCAATCTTCTCCGCTATTGGTCGATGGGCAATTGGACTAGCATAGATTATGGCACAAACTTTTCCGAATACCTAAGATCGCTTTAGATCGTTTAGGAGCCTTTGGGGTGTGGGATGGGAGATGGCGGCGTTGGTTGCGTCGGACTCGGATACCATTTTTAAGAAGCTTTCTGGGTCGATCGCAATTAGTTGGGCTTTGGAGTTTTGGGGAACTATAACCCTGGCCTTCCCTCTTTTTTGCTGCATTAACGCTCCGTCCGCCACTCTGAGGATAGAAGTCCAATAATTATTAATTATTAATTATTAATTATTAATTACTTACTTATCGGCCTCTTTTTCGGTCCCGGGCTGCCGCAGGCCCGTCTGCGAGGACAACTTTTGATAAAACTCTCCCACCACATCTACAAATTTAGCGGGAGACTCGTAGGGTAAAACATTGCGTCCTGGAATAATCGAACCTTCCCCGCGAGGCAATCTTTTGAGATAAGCATCGAGTCTTTCTTGGGGAGTTTCTGTGGTTTTAGTTCGGGAAATGCTAGAAGCACCTTCTCCGAAAATAACTAAAGTGGGTTGCGAGGTCGAGGCGATCGCTTCTTCATAATTCTGCCGCCAAAAACCTGCTAAAAAAGAAAAAACTGCATAACGACTTTTGAGATTAACTGCCCCCTTTTCCAAAGTATCCAACCATTCTTTATCCACGTCTTTCCCATCGCCAAATAACTGTTTTACAGAGAAAGAATTTAAAAATTGACGGCGGCGGGCGTAAAGATAAAAAGCACTTCCCAAAGGAGAGGATAACAGGTTCCAAATTATTTTTTGACTCCGCTGCGAACTAGGAGTAGTTATGACTTCCCAAGAAGGAGGCCCTGCGAAAATTAAGCCTTTAAGAAAGTTTGGTTCTTGTTGTATTTCAACTAGAGAAAGAAGCACCGGTAAATCGGCACCTTGAGCGATCGCTATAACCGGTTTTTTCACCACATTTTCTAAGAAAAATTGCAACTGTCGCGCCCAGTCTTCGGGGAAATAAGCTACCCCGGGCATATCGCTACTGCCGCAACCCAAAAGGTCGGGGTTGTAAATAGGATTAGAGAAATTACGACTTCGCCACTCGGAGCCAAAACGATGCCAAAAATTATTAGATAATCCTACTCCGATAGGATGCAAAAGCAGTAAAGGAATATTGGAAGTTTCATCCGTTTCATTCTCCCGCCCAGGATAATATTCGTAGGCGCAACGATATCCTTTCCAAGTGTAAAAATCTTGATTATTTGATGAAGGCATAAGCTTGTTTGATAATAGTTAAACTGATTCTATTGTAGTCTTGCCAAAAGTATTTGGGGACGATGGTTCTTTAGGCGTTTTCGCATTAGGGCGATCGACCAGATGTTTTTAATAATACCTTCGCCATTTTATTCTAGACTAACTCGTCCGTCAGAAACCGGTTTTTTTTGACATTAAACGTCGCCATGTTTGCGGCACAATGATAATTCGCCTGCCAGAAACCCGGTTTCTTTGAGAAACCGGGTTTCTTAAATCCCAATGCTGATAAGATATTTAATTTTTGGCGAAGGTATCGTCAAAAAAACCCGGTTTCTTAAATCTAAATGCTTGTAATTAGTCGAACGGTTGGGCGGACCTCCCTGGAACCCAATATCTTCGTAGCTACAACCAAGGATTTTGTTGGGTTACGCTACGCTCCACCCAACCTACGAATGGCTATATTCATTTTAGCCATTAAAGCAGCGGCTACGGGGTTGCGGTGGCGCAAAAATTTCCGCCAGTTGACTTGGTTGAGTTGAACTACATCATAGTTCAACTTTATCACCAGTTTCCTTAATTAACTAGGGGTTGAGTAGTTCTTTAGTTATTATTCTCTTCCGGCAACCTAACCTCTTTTAAGACATTTAATCCAGCCAAGAAATTCCTATATTTAGTAATATGAGGATACTTCAATTTAAACTCGGGAATCCCCCTTTCTATTTCCCGCTGAAAGATAATTTCAAAACTCCCAGGCTCCAAAATGCGCAAGCGCGGCGGTGGTATAATTCCTAAAGTGCGTTTCACTCCATAAGACAAATTAATTATTTTCAGTTTTTCGTCGAACTGACGCAAAAATAATTCTGGATTATTAAGGCGATCGCCAGCAGCTAATTCGATATTAAGCAAATAATGAGGTGGAAAATCATCCGCAGATAAAGTAATACAAAAATCCTTCAGAGATAAACCAAATTCCGTACTCAACTCTCCCACGATCGAAAGGGCATGACCTTCAGTAGTTTCTTCTGAGATAGAAGACAAAACTTCTCCCTGGCGATAGCGAAATACTATTAAAGGAGTTTTTTCGTTAAAACCTACTACTTCTACCACATCGCCAATGTCATAACGATAAAAACCGTTATAATTTGTCGTGACGATGCGATAAAATTCTCCAGATTTAACTTCAGAAGCAAGTAAAGTTTTTGGATTTTCTTCTTGCCATTCTTCTCTGGGGATAAATTCAAAAAAGTTACTGGTAATTGCTAAAAGGCTACCATCTCTGTCTAATTCTGGATAAATGCCCCAGAAGCCCTCTGCTGAAGAATAAACTCCTCCAAAGATAGGTACGTCTTCAAAATATTCTGGAAAACGAGCTAAATAAAAATCAGAAGTTCCACCACGGGCTGTTATGACAAACGATAAATTTTCCCAAGCTCGTTTGGGAGTTAATTTGCCTTCTGTTTTTAAGATATTGCGGAGGCGATCGCTACAACTGGCAGAAGGTTTCAATAACTTTTCTAATTTCCCTCTAATTTTTGGTTCTAATTCTAAATTTTGATTAATTTTTCCCCTTTCGATATCTTCAATAAAACTTTCTGCGTATTGCTCTAAAATATCGCACAACCGCAAAACAAACATCGGAAAATTGCCGCCCAAACCTTTCATCTCTGGATTTTGCAAAGCAAACAGCAAGCAAATATAATTGCGAGCAAAATCATTGTCAATATGGAGACTTTCGTAAGGATTAGCCAAAAAGTTTTTATAGGAGCTATTAAAATTCCGTAATAAATTCGCTCCCGACCAACCAGACTCGATACCAGCCCGGGTTGTTGCTAATTTATTTTGGCAGTTTGTTATTAATACTTTGCCAAAATTTAATCCCCGACCATGCAAACTTTTGCTCAAAAAACCTAAAGCAGTCAGAGTGTTTAACTGCATATTATTATGAAACATTTTGGTAACGGGAATCTTTTTGACTGTGCCGGTCGTACCGCTAGTTATGTTGATATACTTCGGTGGTTCGGGAGTTAAAATATTTGGCTCTCCGTTGACAATTCGATCTATGTAGGGTTTGTAGCTGCTGTAGCGCGAAATTGGAACTCTTTGGCGAAATTCATCGATTGTTTTAATCTCTTTCAGTTGGTATTTTTTACCTAACTCTGTTTTTTCATAATATTGCAATAAAGTTTTAAAAAAAAAATCTTGTATGGCTTCTATATGAGGGGTTCTTTTGATTAAATTTATGGCATTTTGTTCTGCCATCTTGCTGAAAATTGTATTTAATAAATCTGTCATAGTTGAGGTTTTGCTAAATTAAATATACCCTATTGATTTTAGTTCCCTGGTGGGACCGATTCCCCCCGAAAAACAATATTTTTGAACCAAAAAGTATGAATTGAATGCCTGCAATACCAATTGTAAACGGTAGTCTCCCCCAAAGGCAGCGATCGCCAATTTATTATTAATTCTCCCCCATCGAAAAATTAAAATCCCGACATCCAACATCCAACCGTTATACTGAGGTAATTAACTTGAAAGCATCAGATTAATCCCAACAATCATGCGAGCTTTACTCTTATATCCACTATTTCCTAAATCTTTTTGGTCAGTTGAAAAAAACCTAGAACTGATGGACCTCAAAGCCCTTCAACCCCCCCTAGGTCTGATTACAGTTGCCGCCATCTTGCCCCAAACCTGGGAATTTCGCTTAATAGACCGCAACGTTAGGGATGTCCCCGAAGCTGACTGGCAATGGGCCGATGTCGTCATCATCTCCGGCATGATCGTCCAACAACAAGATCAGGTCCACTTAATCCGGGAAGCCAAACGGCGGGACAAATTGGTAGCCGTCGGCGGGCCTTTTGTCACTTCCGTCCCGGAACCGGCCCTAGAAGCTGGGGCAGATTTTCTAATCTTAGACGAAGGCGAAATTACTCTTCCTTTATTTGTGGAGGCCTTAGAACGAGGAGAAACTTCTGGCATCTTCCGCGCCAACGGCGAAAAACCCGATGTCACCGAAACACCCATTCCCCGATACGATCTCCTGGAATTAGATGCCTACCTAGATATGGCCGTGCAGTTTTCCCGAGGCTGTCCGTTCCAGTGCGAGTTTTGCGATATTATCGTTCTCTACGGACGCAAGCCTCGTACGAAAACTCCCAAACAACTCCTGGCGGAGCTCCAAACTCTCTACGACCTCGGTTGGCGTCGCAGCATATTTTTGGTGGATGATAATTTTATCGGTAACAAGCGCAATGTTAAGCTGTTGCTCCAAGAGCTAATTCCTTGGATGGCACAACGGGGTTATCCTTTTACTCTGCTGACAGAAGCTTCCGTGGATCTCGCTGAGGATGCGGAATTACTTGATTTAATGGTTGCTGCTAATTTTGTCTCGGTCTTTTTGGGCATTGAGACGCCTGATGAGGATAGTTTGAAGCTTACTAAAAAGTTCCAAAATACTCGCAAACCTCTTTTGGAAGCGGTGGAGACTATTAATCGATCTGGTTTGCGGGTGATGGCTGGTTTTATTCTCGGTTTTGATGGGGAAAAACCAGGATCGGCACGGCGTATTGTAGATTTTGTGGAGAACTCGGCGATCGCTGTAGCATTTTTCAGTATGCTTCAGGCTTTGCCTAATACTGCTCTGTGGCATCGGTTGGAAAAAGAAGGTCGCTTGCTCGATAGCGTCGAAGACCCGGGCGGGAATCAAACTTGTTTGCCTAATTTTATTCCAAGTCGCTCCATTGAAGAGTTGGCTAACGATTATATTAGTTGTTTTTGGGAATTGTACGAACCCCGACGTTATTTAGCCCGAGTTTATCGCCAGTGTATGCTCAGAAAACCCCAACCTCATAAGTCTAAGTTTCGGATGCCAAATTTAGTGGAGATTAGGGCTTTGGCGATCGTTTGCTGGCGCAATGGCTTTAAGCGCAATACTCGTTTCCAGTTTTGGGCTCAACTTTTTTCTATTATCAGGCACAATCCAGGTAGAGTTATTAGTTATTTGACTAATTGCGCTAGCCTGGAGCATTTTATTGAGTATCGCCAAATCGTTCGAGATGAAATCGAAGGCCAATTGGCTCAGTTAAAGGCCGAACAGGCTAAGAATCAACCAATAGCGATCGCCTCCTAGTTTTCCTTAATTAACAATACCAACGCCATGCAGAAAAAATACCATTCGTAGGTTGGGTGGAGCGACAGCGCAACCCAACATCTTCGTGTTCGTTTCGCTACGCTACACCCAACCTACAAGTTTTAGGGCGAAGGTATTGTAATTAAGAAACCCGGTTTTTCCCACAATACCAACGCCCTCAAGAAAAAATACGATTCGTAGGTTGGGTGCAGCGAAGCGAAACCCAACAAAATCGTTGGATTATGCTCCCGTTGATGTTGGGTTGCGCTATCGCTCCACCCAACCTACAAGAAAATGGCTACAAGAAAATGGCGAAGGTATTTTCCCAAAAACCGGGTTTCTGGGCTGCCAAGGCCCACTCAAATGTAAAAAAATTTTAAAATTTCCGGGGTAAAACGTTAAGCTTTGTTACAAAATCGCAACCAAAGATCGATCCATGATATTTTCTATGAGTATTAGTACAGATTAAAATATTTGAGATAAGGAGAACGCTATGAACGTGCAGACTAAATCCTACCCATCCTGTTCTTTACAACAAGATGTCAGCGAGTATGTAGCCGACCTACAACTCCACATGACCTTACAAGCTCGCAACTTAGTCCCATCCTTGGATACCGCTAAAGACACCAGGGAGCAAATGTTACACCAAACTCAAGCTCATTTTGAAAAGTTAATTTCTCGACAGTCCATATCTCTATAGAAACTTTTAATCATTATTTAAGAACCCAGTTTCTCGAAGAAGCTGGGTCTTTTATATTTCAATAATAAAACGTACTCAATTGTTAATTGTTAATTGTTAATTGTTAATTGTCATGCCCTACAACGTCTCCCAC
>JAXHVR010000035.1:46430-53756 GCA_034189005.1 Cyanobacteriota bacterium
ATTATTTAAGAACCCAGTTTCTCGAAGAAGCTGGGTCTTTTATATTTCAATAATAAAACGTACTCAATTGTTAATTGTTAATTGTTAATTGTTAATTGTCATGCCCTACAACGTCTCCCACAGATTTCTCGACAAACTAGCAGTTCATATCAGCAAAAACTTTTTAAATATCCCAGGAGTCCGCCCCCCCTTAATCTTAGGAATACACGGTCGCAAAGGGGAAGGTAAAACTTTTCAATGTCAGCTAGTTTTTGAAAAAATGGGGTTTGAACCGGTCGCCATTTCCGCAGGGGAATTAGAAAGTCCCGATGCAGGAGATCCTTCGCGCTTAATTCGCCTGCGCTATCGAGAAGCATCGGAACAAATTAAGGTTCGCGGCGAAATGTGTGCTTTATTTATTAATGACTTAGATGCCGGGGCGGGGAGATTTGATAGCGGCACTCAATACACCGTTAATACTCAAATGGTTAACGCCACTTTGATGAATATTGCGGATAATCCGACTAACGTTCAGTTACCCGGCAGTTACGATGAAACTCCTCTAAAACGAGTGCCTATTATTGTTACTGGTAACGACTTTTCCACTCTCTACGCGCCTTTAATTCGAGACGGTCGCATGGAGAAGTTTTTCTGGGAACCAAACAGAGAAGAACGGATCGATATTGTGGCGGGTATTTTTGAATCTAACCAACTTTCTCCCCGGGATATTGAAGTTTTAATCGATGAATTCTCTAACCAAGCGATCGACTTTTTTAGCGCTTTGCGCGGTCGCCTTTACGACGAACAAATCAGTCTTTTTATCCGGGAAATAGGCATAGAAAAAGTTTCAAAACGTTTGGTCAATAGCGCTGAAAGTCTTCCACAATTTACTAAAGTTAATTTTAGTTTGTCTCATCTTATAGAACTCGGTCGGGCAATGGTGGGAGAACAAAACCGCATCCGCGAGTTGAAGTTGGTTGAAGAATACCATCAATCTCGTCTTTTTGGCAAGTCTCAAAAAGCTGAAACTGTAATGTCATCGGCACCACCAAAGGTCGCTGCTGTTTCTCCTCAATTAAATACGGATAATGGTTACGAGAAAAATAACCTTCCAGTTGTTGGTGGTTTGTTAAGTTCGGATGCCGTCGTGCAGGTAAAACAAATTTTAGCTGGGGGTTATCGCGTTGGTTTGGAATACGCCGATCGCCGCCGTTTTAAAACCGGTTCTTGGAAATGTGCTTTTACTCTGGATGCTACTGAAGAGAAAGAGGCGATCGCTGCCATAGAAAATTGTCTGGCAGAACGTCCCAACGATTATATCCGCTTAATCGGTATCGACCCAAAAGTTAAGCGAAGAATGGTGGAGACTATTATTCAAAAACCATAATGAGTTCGTAGTAATCGCTTTAGCGATTTAGATAGGATTAAATCGCTAAAGCGATTACTACAAACTTTCCCTCCGCGCCGAAAGTATCTACAATTAAGCTCCTTGTTCGGAGGCATCTTCGGGAACTGTTGCCCATATTTCATCGGGCACTTCAGCAGCAAGGGCACTGGTAATTTCCCAAAAGGGCACGGCAGTTTCATCAAAAGGAGCATCTAAAATAATATGTGATGGAATGACGCTCGATTCTCGGGAGCGATCGCTTTGCTCGATAGTCTGTTTGATAAAAGCTTCCAATTCTGCCATCGTCAGACTGGCAACAGATCTGTTGGGTTCAAAAAAAGTAATACTCATGGTTATTTTTCCTCAGTTTGCACGCATTTTAAAAGCTCATTGCTAGCCCATAAAGTTAGTTACAAAGCCAAGCTCAATATTCCTTTATATTTCTAGCTTACAACACTTTTAAATCTTTATTAAATCGCTAAAGCGATCGCTACAAATTTTCCCTCCGCGCGGAAGAGAAAATGGGGGTTGTCAAAAAGGATTTTCCCTGCTACACTATTGTCTATAAGGGGTCGTTCGCCCATACGCTTGACTATTTATTCAACAAAACAAAAATTAGAGTTTAGACACAGCCGGGCAATCTGCCAAATACCAGCGCCAGGGAAAATCAACAGCCTTGGAAATGCCGATGCGCGTGGTTTGAACCAAAGCCAATGCCCCCCGATCCAAATCTTGCTGGAAATCTTCGTTGCGACGTTCCAGCCACAAAGAGCGATCGCGACTTAAAGGCAGATTATTAAAACTAGAATCAATTTGCAGCGCCCGACAGAGTTTGCCCGGACCTGCCGCTATCCTCGATAGGTTGTTTTTTTTCGATTTTTTAGAAGATCGTTCGCCCTGGTTCGACGGTGGAGGCTCTGGCAAAGACTCCAACTGCAAAGCCCGAATCAAAACCGCACTGGGGACTCCCTCCGCATCCGTCACCAGATTGACGCAATAATGCATTCCATATATTAGATAGACATAGATCGTCCCCGGCGGGCCAAACATCGCCGAATTTCGAGGAGTGCGCTTGCGGGAAGCATGACAGGCAGGATCGTCGGGGCCATAAGCCTCAGTTTCGACGATCGCCCCCCGGATAACCCTCCCATCCGGCAGCTTGCGGGCCAAATAGCAACCAATTAAATCCGGGGCAACCTCAGTGGATGGGCGACTCAGCCAGTCAGCGTTTACAATGCGATTGGAATTCATCAATAAAAGGAGTCCCAGGAATGGATGTCAAATTAATTTTAATCGGCTTCACAGTCGTATTTACCATAAGCTGCCTGTTCTTCGGCACCAAAAACGGCTTCTACAATACCGACAAATATCACGGTAACGGTTCGGCCCACTAAAAAAATCAGGCCATATTTCCTAGCCAACGCCGAGGGCCAATTCCTCGGCGATTTTTTTTTACAAAAAAACCTTCAATTTACTTGACACTTTTGGAAAAAACTGTAACAATGAATACAGAAAGCAAAAAAACGTTCATCTTTCTCGACAGGAGTCTCGCCAGACTTCAAATCGAAGCCGAGCTAATGGGACTTACTGAGAGAGACGGAAGTAGGGAATAGTTTTTTCCTGAAGGAACGCGCCTCACCAAATTTCACAAAATGGAGGCGAAAGCTATGAAACTTACATATCGCGGCGTTACCTACGAATACAACCCCCCTGCAGTAGAAGCAAAAGAAGGAATAGCCACCGGCAAATATCGCGGTGTAGATTGTCGGTTCCGCAATCTCAAAGCAGCTCCTGTTTTGATGCCGACTCATAACTTGACATATCGCGGAGTAGCTTATTCTACTAATCCCGCAGCCAGCAGCGAAACTGCTAAGACAGCAAAAGCAACCGTACCAGTTTCAGAATTAGCTCGGTATCGGATGCTAAGTAAAACTCGGGCGATCGGACAGCGGGAAGAGTCCATGTTAAATCGTCTGGCAACCCAAGTGGGAGTCGATACCAGCAAGTGGAAATTTTCTAACCACATTTAAGGGAAAATTCATCCCACTTTCCGTTTGAACTACGACCGAAGCGGCGCCGCTTTTAGCTAGATTTTAATTTTCAGAAACCGGGTTTTGTTAAACAATACCTTAGCCAAAAGACAAAATACCATTAGTAGGTTGGGTGTAGCGCAGCGAAACCCAACAAAATCGTTGATTGTGCTCCCGTTGATGTTGGGTTGCGCTATCGCTCCACCCAACCTACGATCGGGCGCAGGCGTTGGTATTGGTAAAAGTTGCCCGGTTTCTTGTCTCGAACTACTCAAAAACCCGGTTTCTTATCTTAAAGAAACCGGGTTTGTTAGCGATCGCGAGATTGTCGCGGCGGTTTGGGGCGAAGCTTATGGATTTTCATTCAACAGGAAACAGGCGAGACGCCTGTTCTACGGGGGAAACAGGAAACAGGAAACAGGAAACAGGAAAGAGGAAACAGGCGAGACGCCTATTCTACGGGGGAAACAGGAAACAGGAAACAGGCGAGACGCCTGTTCTACGCATCGTCATCTCTAACGCTGCCATCTGGCATCATCGTGTTGCAGAAAACGACATAACCCAAATCAGTATTTTCCAGATTGGCATCGGTAAAATTAGCGTTAGTTAAATCCGATCCGCTTAAATTAGCATCTTGCAAATTAGCATTGCTAAAATTAGCATCAGTTAAATCGGACTCTTCGAGATTTGCGCCAGTCAAATTAGCATTGCTAAAATTAGCTTCTGCTAATTCTGCCTCCAACTGGCTGGCATCTAAATGTCTCAAATCTTTACCGCTTAGATCCGTGCCGGCACCGATAAAGATTAATTCAGTTTCCTCCGTATCTAAATCTGGAGGTAAATCTTCGAGGTCGTAATAAATAGCATTCTCAAAATTGATGCCAGTATAGTTAGCATCCTCCCAACCGGACATGGCTTTAATATTTGCTTTACTGAAATTGGCATTAGTGAGGTTTGAGCCATCTACATAAACGTCATAAAAAGTAGTCTGACTGAAATTGGCATCGCTCAAATTACAACCGGAAAATGTAACTTCGCTAAAACTACTAGAATTAAGATCGACAGCGCTCATATTGCAATTGTCAAAAGTCGATTGAAAGCAGCTAATGCGACATAATTTGACATTAACTAAATTGGAATTTAGGATAACGCTGTGGTCGTAGCCGGTGTCGCTTAAATCGGCATTAGTTAAATTAATGTTCTCCCAATTTATCCCATCTAAATTGGCATTATTTAACTTGGCTTTAACCAAAGAAACGTTTTTAAAATCAGAGTTTATAAGAACGGCATTATTTAGATTAGCCCCAGTTAGGGATACTCCTTCAAATTTTGCTGTTTTTAGATTGGCGTTGGTTAAATTTGCGCCGTCCCCGGAACAATTTACAGCTTTGATGTAAGATAGATTACCATCAGTTAGATTGACGTTATTTATGGAGGTATTTTCTAAATAACTGTTGGTTAAATTAGCATTACTAAAATTTGCACCGTCCAAGGAAACGTTCTTGAAACTTGCTTTTTTCAGATTAGCAGAACTGAAATTAATACCTTTAAGGTCGATATCGCTCAGTTCTAACTCTAGGATTTCGACGTTGGAAAAGTCTCTTTCTCCAGCTTGGTAGCGCTGGATTAATTCATCGCTATTCATACTTTATTGTTGGTAATGGGTAAATTAACAATTAACAATTAACAATTAACAATTAGTTATTAATTTTTGGGATATAGTAATCCTAAATTGGTTGTAAAAAGTTAAAAAGTAGAAAAAAACTCTAAAACTGTTGCCTGTTGCCTGTTGCCTGTTGCCTGTTGCCTAAAAGCGGTAAAATTTTGGACACAACGGTGTTTAGGATTGCTATATTGGATTAATTCTTGCGATAATAATCCCGAGTGCCTTTAGCATTAATCGCCTCTCCCAAGCGATTTAAACCATGAACGTAAGCAGCAGTACGCATCGAAATAGATGACTCTTCAGCAATCTGCCAAATACTCTCGGTCTCCTCAATAATTTTTTCTTTCAAACGTTCGTTGACTTCATCTAACTTCCAATAAAGTCCGCTGCGATTTTGCACCCATTCAAAATAACTAACAGTAACCCCTCCGGCATTGACCAAAATATCTGGAAATACCTTAATTCCCCGTTCTTCCAAAATGCGATCGCCCTCTGAAGTAGTAGGACCGTTAGCAGCTTCAAAGACAAACTTTGCCTTAATATTATGAGCGTTTTCCTCAGTAATTTGATTCTCCAAAGCAGCAGGAATTAACACGTCAACATCTAAAGCTAAAAGTTCTTCGTTGCTCAAAACCTCATGTTCGACAATATTGCAAACCGTATCCTTGCAATAGACAGCTTGAATGCCCTTATTAGAATCCTTATATTGGCGAATGCTAGGAATATCCAAACCAGTTTTAGCATAAATTCCGCCCTGAGAATCGCTGACCGCCACCACTTTATATCCCGCTTTGCACAGAAGTTCCGCCAAAACTGCCCCTACATTACCGAAACCCTGAACGGCAACAGTAGTATTTTCCGGGTGACGGTCAAACCTCGGCAAGATATTTTCAATAACGAAAAAAGCACCCATGGCAGTGGCCTCATCCCGCCCCGCGCTGCCGCCAATAGTAACGGGTTTCCCCGTCACCACGGCAGGACTTAATTGCCGCTGGATAATACTATATTGATCCATCATCCAACCCATAATAGTTGGGTTGGTGTACATATCTGGGGCGGGAATATCCAAATTCGGACCGATAAAATCGGCGATCGCATCTATATAACCCCGACTCAAACGTTCTAACTCCATCCGGGACAATTCCTTAGCATTCACAGTAATGCCACCTTTCGCCCCTCCAAAAGGCAGATTTAAAACCGCGCATTTAAAAGTCATCCAAAAAGCCAAAGACTGAACTTCGTCGAGGGAAACTTGAGGATAATAGCGAATTCCTCCTTTAGTCGGACCTCTGGTATCATCGTAACGAACCCGATAACCTTGAAAAACCCGCAAAGAACCATCATCCATCCTGACTGGAATGGAGACCATTAAAGAAGACTTGGGATATTTGAGGCGTTCTTTCGTATCCTCAGAAAGAGAAACGTATTTGAGGGCCTTTTCTAAACGGCGACTGGCATCGGCAAATAAAGAATCTGACATTGATAATTTCTCGGTAGTTAAGTAAAAGTTACAACTCAAAAAATCTATTGAGACATAATTAAATTGGTTGTCCCCCTCAGCAAAAATTGATATTTTAACAGTAAAATAGACATTAACTAACCATTATTTTTAAATTGCGCTCTAGCTTTTAGCCGTCCTTTTAACAGCATCAGCAGCAGCCATAACTCTAATTTTAAAGTAATAATTATTAAATTATGATCGAGCTTTTAGCCGCCCTTTCAGCATCAGCAGCAGCCGGAATTAGAATAGGTTTGCCCCTGTTAGTAATAGGTCTATTGCGAGAAGACCTGTGGTCGAGCGTCCCTTATTTATCTCGTTTATCCCCTCAAGTAGTGGTGGGAGTTTTAGTAAGTTGGTCGTTATTTGAATTATTTGCTTCAAAAAAACTTTTAGGACAAAGGTTCCTACAAATTGTCCAACTTATTTTTAGTCCCATAGCAGGAGCGATTATGGGGATGACGATCGCCGAAACTGCTGCCGAAATAGAAGGATGGCTAGTCTGGCTCATTGGTCTGGTGGGAGGTTTATTAGCCCTAGTTTTACAACTCGTGCAAGTCGGCTGGTTTTATCGACTGCGGGGTTTGCCCGTTTGGCTGATCTTTTTTCAAGATGTCCTCTGCATTTTTCTGGTGATTTTTGCTTTCGACGCTCCACAACAGGGCGGCTTAATTGCTTTACTTTTACTCTGGCTCGCTATTCGCAGCTATCAAGACTGGTATGGCTGGTACAAAAAACAAGCACCAATAGGCGATCGACACAACCC
>JAXHVR010000036.1:0-7347 GCA_034189005.1 Cyanobacteriota bacterium
GGTTCGGAGGTTAATTGTAATTCTTCTGTCATTAGTTTTTGCTATTATCTAAAACGGGCATTAGGCACCGATGCCGATCCATACCCCTTGACGAAAAAGCGATCGCTCCTTAAGATTGACATATTCCTTCTGGGGAGATTAACTCCTAGATGGAACGTGTTAATTTAGAAAGTTTAGCAGAAAAAATCATGCTGACAAAAGCCGAGGGGAACGATACTGCCACTGAGTATCCCCGGAACAAGTGCATCCACCAGTTATTTGAAGAACGAGTAGAAAGGACGCCCGATGCCGTGGCGGCAGTCTTTCAAGAAAAACAACTCACCTACCGCGAATTGAACCAACGAGCAAATAGACTCGCCCGCTATTTGCAAGGGTTGGGAGTCGGGCCCGAAGTGTTAGTGGGCCTCTGCGTGGAACGTTCTTTGGACATGGTAGTAGCGATGCTGGGAATCCTCAAAGCCGGCGGGGCTTATGTGCCCTTGGACCCGGCTTATCCGAAAGAGCGTTTGGCTTTTATGAGAGAAGATGCCGCTTTGTCAATTATCGTCACCCAAGAGAAACTGGCATCGGGTTTGACAGCGCCTTCTCAGAAGTTAGTTAGCTTAGATAACGACACAGAAAAGATATCCCAACAAAGTCGGGAAAATCCTGATAGTAACGTTAATTCCGAAAACTTAGCCTACGTTATCTACACTTCAGGTTCCACCGGGAAACCGAAAGGCGTTCAAATTAACCATAGTTCCGTAGTTAACCTATTGCATTCGATCGCCACTTCTCCCGGGATCGGCGATCGCGACACCGTCCTAGCCGTTACTACCATAAGTTTCGACGTTTCCGTACCGGAAATCTACGGTCCCTTAACCGTCGGAGGGCGGGTAGTTATTGCCAGTGGCGAAGCAACTAAAGACCCCGCAGGATTAATCGAGTTGCTAACCAAACACAAACCTACACTCATGTCAGCGACTCCAGCAACTTGGCGAATGCTGCTAGACGCAGCTTGGGAAGGTAGCAAAAAACTGACAATTATTTCCACTGGAGAGAGTTTATCGAGGGAGTTGGCGGAGGAATTATTAGAAAAATGCGGCTCCCTCTGGAATCTCTACGGTCCCACGGAAATTACCGTTTGGGCAACTCTCTACCAAGTTCTACCAGAGGTCGGGGCAGTGGCGATCGGACGACCCATTGCTAACGTCCAAATTTATATTTTCGACAGCAACCTAGAACCAGTAAAGCAAGGCGAAGCGGGAGAATTGCACGTTGGCGGTGCCGGTTTGGCGCGGGGATATCTAAATCGACCGGAACTAAGCGCAGAAAAATTCAGACAAAATCCCATAAGCAGCGAACCGAACTCCCGTCTCTACAAAACCGGCGATCGCGCCCGTTACCTAGAAGACGGCAACATCGAATGCTTGGGACGCATCGACAATCAGGTAAAAATTCGCGGCTTCCGCATCGAACTCGGAGAAATCGAAGCAACTATAAACCAACACCCCGATGTGAAACAAGCCGTGGTCGCGGCACGGCAAGATGTAAGCGATCGCCAACGTCTGGTTGCATATATAGTTGGGAATTCCACCTCAAACCCGGAAGATGCATCCAAACAGACCGAACAATGGCAAAAAATCTGGGATGAGGCTTACATCCAACCCGATGAAGCCCAGGACGCGAGCTTTCATATTGGCGGCTGGAACGATTCTTATACCGGGAAAGACCTCGACCCAGAACAGGTGCGAGAGTGGGTTGACTTTACGGTAGAGCGGATTTTGTCTTTGCAACCAAATCGACTGTTAGAAATAGGCTGCGGGACGGGTTTGCTGCTGTTTCGCATCGCGCCAAAATGCCAGCATTACTACGCCACGGATCTTTCTGGGGAAGCCATTCGTTATGTAGAACAGGCATCTTGCCTGTTAACCGCATCAGGCCTGTTAACCGCCTCGGTGACTCTGCGTCAGACTCCGGCGGATGGGTTGGCAGAGATTGTCAGCGAGTCTTTTGATACGGCAATATCTAACTCGGTAATTCAGTTTTTCCCCAGTATTGATTATTTGGTAGGGGTTATAGAAACTGCGGTGGAGTTAGTCGAAGCGGGGGGGCAAATTTTCCTGGGAGACGTGCTGAGTTTGCCCTTGTTGGAGGCATTCCATACATCGGTGCAGTTATATCGAGCCCCTGGGTCTCTTTCCGTCGAAGGACTAAAGCAGCAGATAGGCGATCGCCTCCGACGAGAACAACGACTAATCGTCGATCCGGAATTTTTCCTCGCCCTCAAGCAGCATTTACCCCAAATAACTCATGTCGAAATTCAACTCAAGCGCGGGCGTTACCAAAACGAACTGACTCGCTTCCGCTACGATGTCGTTTTGCATCTAGGCAAAAAAGCCTCCACTCCGACAACCGCCCCAGTATTTCTCAACTGGCAGCAGGATAATTTAAGCGTAGCTGCAGTTCGCCAACAACTGTTAGAAACTTCCCCAGAAATGCTCGTCGTCACCGAAGTTCCCAACGCCAGGGTTTCAGCAGACCTGCGGGCAGTGGAATTGTTAGCAAGTAGCGAATGTCCCGAAACCGCAGGAGAACTTCGCGCCTCTATTACCCCATTCGGTATAGAAGCCGAAGACTGGTGGCAGTTGCAGTCGGAGGTTGGTTATCGGGTTAGCGTTACTTGGTCTGGAAATGGCACCCTTGGCTGTTACGACGTTATCTTCGTGCGAGAGGATACTAATATTATTGCCGATCGCGCAACAGTTTCTCCTCAAGAAAACCAACTCCAACCTTGGAATGCTTACGCTAACATACCTTACACCAGTAGCGATGGGGGCAAATTAATCCCTCAGTTGCGAGGTTTCCTAGCGGAAAAACTGCCCGAGTACATGATGCCATCGGCGTTTGTCGTCTTAGACGAATTGCCCCTAAGTCCCAGCGGCAAAGTTGACCGACGGGCCCTACCCGCCCCAGATAAATCTCGCCCGCTTCTGGATGTGGAACTGGTAGCGCCGCGAACTCCCACGGAAGAAATGCTCGTAGGAATCTGGGCAGAAGTATTGAAGATCGACGAGGTGGGAGTATTAGATAACTTCTTTATGTTGGGGGGCGACTCCATCGGTGCGACTCAATTGATGTCGCGGGTGCGGGATACTTTTAAAGTCGAAATGTCGCTGCATCGGTTATTTGAATCGCCGACGGTAGCAGAATTTGGCGAGCTTATCTTAGGAGCAACCCGCCAAAAATTAGCTCCCATACAACCGGTGTCGCGAGATAGAGAGTTGCCTTTATCTTTCGCAGAACAACGCCTGTGGTTTTTAGACAAATTGCAGGAGGGCAGCGTCACCTATAACGAGCAAGAGGCTTTACGTCTATCGGGTTCCTTGGAAGTGGAAGCGTTAATGGGGGCGGTGCAAGAAATCGTCCGCCGTCACGAGAGCTTGCGAACGAACTATCGATCGCTAGACGGGTCTCCCGTTCGAGTAATTCACCGGGAACTACAGCTTGAAATACCGGTTGTTGACTTACAACATTTGCCACCAGAGGAACGGTTAAAAGAAGTGCAGCGTTTGGGAACCGGAGAAAGGCAGCAACCTTTCGACCTGGCAAACGGTCCATTGCTGCGAGTTAATTTATTGCCGATCGCCCCAGATGACTATGTGCTGTTGCTAACGATGCACCACATCATTACCGATGGCTGGTCAACGGGGGTATTTTGCCACGAGTTGGAAGCGCTGTATGGGCCAACCGTTCTGGGGAAACCGTCGCCTTTAGGACCGCTTGCGATCCAATATGCCGATTTTGCCAGCAGGCAGCGGCAACCTGAGACTGCGGAAATCCTCGCGCCCCAACTTTCTTACTGGAAGCAGCAGTTAGCGGGGGCGCCACCGTTATTAGAGCTGCCGACGGACTATCCTCGCCCGACGGTGCAAGGTTCCAGAGGTGGTAAAGAGTTTTTCGAGGTTGGCAGCGAGTTGAGCCAACAGCTAAAGCGCCTCAGTAAATCGGAGGGTGTGACTCTGTTTATGACTTTGTTTGCAGCGTTTGGCACATTACTTTATCGCTATAGCGGCGAGGAAGATATGGTAGTAGGAACGCCTATAGCCAATCGCAACCGCAGCGAGATAGAAGGACTTATCGGCTTTTTTGTCAATACCCTGGTGTTGCGAGATAAATTTAAAGGCAATGCCAGTTTCTCAGAATTATTGCAACAGGTACGGCAAACAGCCTTAGACGCTTACGCCCATCAAGACGTACCCTTCGAGCAGTTGGTGGAGGCACTGCAACCAGAACGCAGTCTCTCGCACTCGCCGATTTTTCAGGTGATGTTTGCCCTGCAAAACGCACCAATGGAACCTCTGGAATTACCCGGGGTGAGTTTTACTTGGTTGCAGATGGAAACCGCGAGAGCCAAGTTTGACTTGTTCTTGTCCATGGAGGAGACGGAAGCGGGATTAATTGGATATTGGGAATACAGTCGCGATTTGTTTGATGCGGCAACTATCCGTCGGGCGATCGGGCATTTTCAGACTTTGCTAGAAGGAATAGTCGCCAACCCAGGAACCCCCGTTGGCGAACTGCCGTTACTAGCGGAAGCAGAACGACATCAATTGTTAGTAGAATGGAACGATACGGCTTCGGAGTATCCCCGGGATAAGTGCATCCATCAATTGTTTGAGGAACAGGTGGAACGGTCTCCAGATGCCGTGGCAGTAGTTTTTGAGAACGAGCAACTTACTTATCGGGAGTTGAACGCGAAGGCAAATCAACTGGCGCGGTATTTGCAAAGCTTGGGAGTGGGACCGGAAGTGCTGGTAGGGATTTGTTTGGAGCGATCGCTTGAAATGGTAATAGGATTGTTGGGGATTCTCAAAGCAGGTGGAGCTTATGTGCCGTTAGACCCCAATTCTCCACCGGAGCGATTGGCATTTATGCTGACCGACGCTAAAATTCCGCTCGTGCTAACGCGAGAAACCCTTAAATCTACAATCCCTTCCCTTGGCGATGTGACGATTTGTTTGGATACGGACTGGCAGCAGATCGCGCGGCAGACTGCAAGCAATCTGACAACCCCCGTTAGCTCAAACTCTCTAGCCTACGTCATCTACACTTCCGGTTCCACCGGAAAACCAAAAGGCGTATTAACTCAACACGATAATGTAGCGCGGTTGTTCGCAGCAACTCAATCCTGGTTTTCTTTCGATCGCAACGATGTTTGGACTCTATTTCATTCCTACGCCTTTGACTTTTCCGTATGGGAAATGTGGGGAGCGTTGCTTTACGGAGGGTGTCTGGTTGTGGTGCCTTATTGGATTTCGCGATCGCCCCAGGACTTTTATCGGTTGCTTTGCCAACATAAAGTCACGGTTCTCAATCAAACCCCCTCGGCTTTCCGGCAGTTAATTCAAGTCGAGGAGTTTGTCAAAACCGAAGAGCCTCTCCATCTGCGTTATGTAATTTTTGGGGGAGAAGCTTTGGATATCGAGAGTCTGGAATCCTGGTTCGAGCGACATGGCGTTCGCGAAGCGTCTCCGCAGGAGAATCGCTCTCCTCAACTTATTAATATGTATGGGATTACCGAAACCACGGTCCACGTTACTTATCGCCCGTTGACGATCTCGGCTCTCAATTGTAAGGGTACCCCGATCGGTTTGCCGATTCCAGATCTACAGGTTTATATTCTAGACCGCCATCTCCAACCCGTCCCCATCGGCGTACCGGGCGAACTCCACATCGGCGGTGCAGGGTTAGCCCGAGGTTATCTGGGCCGCCCGGAATTAACCGAGCAAAAATTTATACAAAACCCCTTTAGCGACGAACCAGGTTCGCGTCTCTACAAAACAGGAGATTTAGCCCGTTATCTTCCAGATGGCAACATCGAATTTATCGGACGCATCGACAACCAAGTAAAAATCCGAGGCTTCCGCATCGAACTCGGAGAAATCGAAGCAACCTTAACTCAACATCCAGAAGTGCGCGAAGTTGTAGTTATCGTCCGCGAAGACATTCCAGGGGACAAGCGCCTCGTTGCTTATGTCGTTGGTAAAGAAGAAGTGACATCCTCCGATCTGCGTAGCTTCCTCAAAACCCAACTCCCCGACTACATGGTGCCTTCGGCCTTCGTGTTTTTAGAGGCAATACCTCTAACTCCCAATGGCAAAACCGCTCGCCGAGCCCTCCCAAAACCCGATGCAGATGGAGTGCGAGGAGCGATAACCCCCCGTACTACCACCGAACTGCAACTGGTACAAATCTGGTCGTCCGTTCTCAATATCCCCAGCCTCGGAGTCCGAGACAACTTCTTCGACTTAGGCGGTCATTCCCTGTTAGCGGTTCGCTTGATGGCTCGTATCGAACAACAGTTAGGCACTCATCTGCCTCTGGCAACTCTCTTTAGCGAACCGACTATCGAAAACCAAGCCAGTTTGTTGAACGCTACCGCCGACGTTCAAGCTATTTCCCCCTTAGTCGCCATCGAGAAGGCCGGAGAGAAGCCGCCATTTTTCTGCGTGCATCCAGTGGGAGGCAACGTGCTGTGTTACAGCGCCCTCGCCCGCCATCTCGGACAGGACCGACCTTTTTACGGATTGCAATCTCCGGGTGTTCTAACTTCCATAGAGGAGATGGCCGCTTGCTACATCGAAGCCATACAAACAGTTCGACCCAATGGCCCTTATTATCTCGGCGGTTGGTCCTTCGGAGGTGTCGTTGCTTGGGAAATGGCACGGCAGTTGCAAGCATCGGGGCAGGAAGTAGCCCTGCTGGCTTTAATCGATAGTTACGCGCCAACAACTCCTCATGAAGAAATGGATGATGCTTTTATAACGAACTCTCTCTCGAACGACCTCGGTGCTATCTTTGGCTCGGAGTTCTCGATTTCCGACAGCCAACTCCAGCAACTCAAACCAGAGGAACAGTTGGGTCGCATCCTAACTGAAGCAAAACGTCTAAATATCTTGCCGCCAGATATCGGTATGGAGCAGATGGGTCGGTTGTTCGAGGTTTTCAAAGCTAACCTCAAAGCGATGTACGACTATGGACCTCTGCCTTATTCGGGTCGAACGGTTCTGTTTTCTGCAAGCGACGAAGCCCCAGAGCGAGGTTGGAGCTCTTTAGCTGCCGGAGAGCAGGAAGTTTATACCATTCCTGGAGACCATTATGAGATTCTGCGCGAACCCGGTGTCGGGGTTCTGGCGGAACGGTTAAATCAGTTAATTATTAATAATTAACATTTTCCAAATTGAGAGCGAACCCAACATCTTTCTTGGGTTCGCTCTGCGTTGGAGCCAACCTTTAAACTAACAGGCGAGACGCCTGTTCTACGGGAACCACAGGCGAGACGCCTGTTCTACGGGAACCACAGGC
>JAXHVR010000036.1:7447-14124 GCA_034189005.1 Cyanobacteriota bacterium
AGACGCCTGTTCTACGGGGGATCTTTTAAATATTGGTTTTTGTACAAATATGAGATACTCCCGAATTTACTCTTCTGTCTCTTTGACTCCTGCTTTACTGGATGTCGTTAAGTACGCCCCAAACAAAATAACTACAAATGCTAACAAATTAAGCAGACTTAGAGTTTCATTAAAAATGCCCCAAGCCAGCATAGCAGTAATTGCCGGATGGAGCAGCAAGATCGTCGCCACTAACCCAGAAGATAAACGTTTGAGGCTATAGGTTATTAAAAATGTAGTGAAAATTGCGCTAATACCCAGAGCGCTGAGGGTTAGCCAACCGGTCTCGGAATGGGGAAATAGTCCCTCGCCACCCGCCAGAACAAAAGGCAGGGTAAAAAAGGTTATTAGCAAACAGTTCCAGGTAGCGATCGCCCTAATGCTAAACTGACTTCGCAGTTTTTCCGTTACCATCAGATATCCCCCCCAGAAGGCAGCAGAAACTAAGGCTAGTCCGTCACCTTGCAGCTTATCTAGGGCGATGGAGAAGTCGTTAGCCGCCAGGGCGATGGAGCCAAGAACGGCGATCGCTATCCCGATCGAAAATAGGCCATCGAACTTTTGACCCAGGAAGGTCCATCCAACTAAAGTAGTAAACAGTGGGGTGAGGCTGTGCAAAACCTCGGAGTTAGCAACGGTGGTTTGAGTAAGCGATCGGGCATAGAGTAGTTGCTGCCCTCCAGAAAGTACTCCCATTAGCAACAGCAGTAAGAGGTTAGTGCTGTCTGGTAAAAGTTTGACTGGAGTCGAGTTTGCAGACCATCGCCCCTTTATAAATTCTACTCCATTCCACAACCCCAGAATTACGGTCGCGATCCAGAAGCGATTAAATATTGTGGCATCGGGACTGATTTCGTATTCGCTGACTTTGAGCAAGATGGGGAGGAAAGCGATAATTACTAAATCGGCGAATAGGGCGGTTAAAGCCATTGGAGTTTCCCGAGTGGCGGTTGCTTGGGAGGTTAATTGTAATTCTTCTGTCATTAGTTTTTGGAATTTTTAAGAGAGACGGGGGAACAGGCGAGACGGGGAAACAGGCGAGACGGGGGAAACAGGCGAGACGCCTGTTCTACGGGGCGTAAATTCGCCACACCTGAATTTTATTATCTCCGCCGACGCCGATGAGGGTTTCGCTATCGGGAGAGAAAACGATCGCTCCCCCTCCTTCTATAGTTTTTAACATTTCCCCGCTGTCGAGATCCCAGAGTACGATCGTTCCGTCGGCGCTGCTGCTGGCAAGGAGTTTGCCGTCGGGACTTATTACTATGGCATCTATCTCCCCCTCGTGTCCGTCTAGGGTATGGCGAATTTCCCCCGCCTCCAGGTTCCAGACAAAAATTCTGCTGTTTTCCGAGATGGCGTGAACTAGGGTTTTTCCGTCTTCGGTGAGGGCGATCGCCGTTGCGCCCTCTTCCGAACTCGGTATGGCGATATTCCTCAGCAGTTGCGCCCCTGGAACGTCCCACAACCGGATCGCCCTTCGCCCGCCGCCCGTTGCTGCCAGGTTGCCGTTGCGGGCGAAGGCCATGGGACCGATGCCGTTGAGAGAGTAGAGCGATCGCCCCCTCCAGACATCCCATACCTGGAGAGACCGTCCGTTGGCAGAACTTAGCAGCTTATCGCCGCGATCGCTAAATCCCACGGCCGTTACCCATCCCGCGTCGGAGATAGTATCCAATAATTCCCCCGTCTCTACGTTCCAGAAACGGATGGTCCCGTCGCCGCTACCGCTTGCCACCGCCTCCCCGTCGGGAGAGATGGCCAGGGTTCGCACCTCTCCCCCGTGACCGGACATAGTACGCAACAGTTCCCCCGTCTCCAACTCCCAGAGTGTAATCTCCTTACCGCTGCTGCTGGCTAAGATTTCTCCATCAATACTAATTGCTAAAGATAAGACCGAGTTATTCTCGCCGTCGGATAGGGAACGTACTAATTGAGGGGCGATCGCTACTTTATCCGTCTCTTCCACAACTTCTGTTTCTTCCGGTTTTTCTTCCAAGACAGTAGCAGTCCTTTCCCCCGTTTCAGCATTAGGAGAAACTTCTAAATTTTCCTCGTCCCTAGCTTCTTCTGCTTCTGGGACGTTTTCCATAAGAGGAGGGAGATTTTCTAAAACTGTCTCCTCCATCTCTGCTTCTGGAGCATTTTCCAGCGAGTCAGCTTCCGAATTATTAATAGGAGGAATATTTTCTATAACTGCCTCCTCCATCTCTGCTTCTGGAGCATTTTCCACCAGGTCAGTTTCCGAATTATTAGTAGGAGGAATATTTTCTACAACTGTCTCCTCCATCTCCTCTGCTTCTGGAGCATTTTCCTGCGAGTCAGCTTCCGAATTATTAATAGGAGTAGTTGAGGAGTTTTCTGAGATTGTCTTCTCTAATTCTTCTCGGAGATTTTCAACTGGGTTAGTTTCCGAATTATTAATAGGAGTAGTTGCTGGGTTTTCAGAATTTGTCTCCCCCGTCTCTGCTGTATCCTTTTCTTGGTCAGGTCTAATTTGTGGAGAAGTTGCCGCTGGAATTTGCCTGGTTGGCGGGGGGTTAATATTTTCATTTTGGCTGTAACCGTTTGCCAATAGAAACTGACGAACGCTAGCAAAATAGCTTTCGCGATCGCTTCCCTGATAAAGCTTTTCTACCAACTTCCAAACAGTCTCCTCTCCTCCGACTAGGTATTTATTAGCAATGTAAGAAGCCAAGATTCCTTTAACTTCCTCATTAGCAGCAATTCGTCGGTTTAACTCTTGCCAAAGTTCCGAAGCTTTAGTATTAACTTCTATGGGAAAATCTTTAGTCACTTCCACCATTTTCCCCTGGCGGTATTGCCAGATACGCAATGGCAAAAAGGAATCTCTGGTATAACTAGCAAAAGCATTAGCAAATCTTCCATCTACTCCTTTAAATTCTAGTATTTCATCCTCATCCATATCCGTCAGATCGTAATTAAAATCGCCCCAATAATGTTCTACTTTTTGATATCGAGTTTCCGTCGCGCCTAGAACTGGGTCGAAAATAAAAGAATAAGAACCTTTAGGGATCCTGCTATTAGTAGCGGCAAAATCTATCAGCACCTCTAACTCTTTATCTCCATCTAAATCCTGCAATTGTAAATCTAATAATTCCCCACGAACTCCACCCGATCGAAAAAGCATTTCTTCCACAACTGTTTCACCATCGCGAACCATTTTCAAGCGAAAATTTGTACCTTCATCGGTATTATTATCCTTTTCGTAAGCCACTTCGGCAAGTACGTTCTCCACTCGAACAGTCTCCACCGCGTTATAAGTAGGTGTTGGAGATGGAGTTGAAGGAGGAGAATTTTCGCTAGCAATGGGAGAATTTTCGCCGCCAATTTGCGCAATATATTCCCTCGGAATATTGCTAACAATTACCTCGTTAGTTCCCGCAGGATTTGCCAAAGCCTGACAGAGAAAACCTGCAACTTCTGCCCGAGTAGCTTCGCGGGTGGGGGCAAGCTTTTTGACATCGGGATAATTAACCACAATTCCCCGTTCCGTAGCGGCAGCGATCGCCTCTAAAGCACCTTCAGGAATTTCGGCAGCATCCTCAAAAATGCCGTTCAAATTCTCTATTTCTAACTCTTTTGCCTGATAATTCAAGCCTTTAACTAAAGACATTAAAACCGACGCCCTATCTATCTCCAAAGTCGGATTAAAAGTTTTAGCAAGATAACCAGAAAGAAAACCGGTGCGATAAGCTTTTTGGATAGCATCTGCCGCCCAAAAATCCGTAGGAATATCGACAAAATTTATCTCTTCTCGCACCAGTTCGGCGTTAGGAAAAGCGCGGGCGATCGTAGCGGCAAATTCCGCTCTAGTCATCGGCGAATTTGGGCGAAAAGTTCCATCTTCATAATAACCAGAAATAATCTCTCTTTCTATTAACCCTTGGATGCAATCTCTCGCCCAATGTTCTTTAATATCTTCAAAGATAGTTTGCGCCGCTGCCGGTCTAATTTTCTGGTTAACTAATAATCCAGGAACGATGGTAGTATTCAGCGCTACCATCAAAGCAAATATCGGATGCCATTTTGTGATTTTCATCGTCGCTTTTCCTCCCGTGTCAGGTTTTTTGAATCTATCTCCAGGACGTTTGAGCCTTCAAGGGCTGACAACCCCTAATTGTAGCTAATGGCTCCGAGTTTGGCTATAAGCAATGAAAATTTTTTTTGTAATCTGTAATGCCTATTAATTAATAATTAATAATTAATAATTAATAATTAATAATTAGTTATTACAATACCTTCGCCATGCAGAAAAAATGCCATTCGTAGGTTGGGTGGAGCGACAGCGCAACCCAACGTTCTTGTTGGGTTTCGCTACGCTACACCCAACCTACAAGAAAATGGCGAAGGTATTGTTATTAATGATTCGGTTATAGTTGAGAAAATGGGCAAATTCTGGCCAGCTAAAGACACCGGGCCAGAATTTGCCCCAAGAGAAATGTCCAGAAGACCCTCTTTGGCAACGGGCGATAGCGGCGTTATACCTGGCCATCTTACCTGTTTCCGTAGAACAGGCATCTTGCCTGTTGCCCTAAAACAGGCATCTTGCCTGTTGCCCTAAAACAAGCATCTTGCCTGTTTCCCCTGAGACTGCCGACCGTGGGACGAAAACCCAGAGGCTTTGCTTTTCGTAAGAAATGATGTCGAGATAGAATCAAAGAAACTGTTACTTTTTGTTAAGTTAAAAACTAGGAGGTTTTCATGCGACGACGTTCTCAACCTTGGATTAAGCGTAAATCTAGGTTTATTATTGCCAGTATCGCTGCCGTCGGTGCGGTTATTACCGCTTATCTGACTATAGTCAAGCTAACTGGAGGTCTCGCTGCCTGTCCGGTTACTGGTTGCGATAAGGTATTAGAGAGCCCCTACGCCTTAGTGTTTGGCTTGCCCCTGGCGCTGTTTGGTTTTTTAGCTTATTCTGGCATGGGGGCGATGGCAGTGGGGCCTTGGTTGATTAACCCCGAGTCCAATAAAGGATTGCGATCGCAAGCTGAGGATAAAACTTGGTTGTTGATGTTTGCTGGGGCGGCGGCAATGAGCATTTTCAGCGGCTATTTAATGTATTTAATGGTCGCCGTTATTAAATCTGTTTGCTTTTATTGTATTGGGTCGGCAATTTGTTCTTTAGCTTTATTTATTTTGACTTTAATCGGTCGAGAGTGGGAAGACATCGGACAATTAATTTTTATAGGAATTATTGTCGGGATGGTTACTTTAATCGGTACCTTAGCTGTTTACTCGCCAATTAACAATCCTCGGGCCGAAGTAGATATTTATGGAGTAACAAATAATTCCGCTCCAGCTAATGTTGCTTTAGCCGAGCATTTGACCGAAAAAGATATTAAAATGTACGGTGCTTATTGGTGCGCTGCTTGTCGGACTCAGAAACAATTATTCGGTAAAGAAGCAGTCGCCAAACTGAGTTATATCGAATGCGACCCCAAGGGTAAAAATCCGCAGCCCAATTTATGTCAAGCTGCGGGGATCCAAAGCTATCCCACCTGGTCCGTTGACGGTCAATTTTATCCTGGAGTCCAACGCTTAGAAGATTTATCCCGGTTATCCGGTTATAGCGGACCAACGGATTTTGGTAATTAGGTTAATTCCCCATTCCCCATTGCCAAAAAGCCTAAATATTTTGGGCGCGACTCAAATAGAATTGCTATAGCAATCCGCGCAGGGATTATGAAAAATTTGGGGGCCAGAAACCCGGTAACTTCTGCGAAACCGGGTTTCTAAAATATCACGAACGATCTACGGCTTGCTATATATTAGCAATTCCTCTATTTCTTTAGCAGATGCAGATCGAAAAAATAACCGATTCTTCGGTACTTAATTTTAGCAAATTAAGTACCAAATAACCAACATTTTAGAGCGGACAGCACAATTATTAACTGTAATTCGCCACCCAGACGAAAGGTCCGACAATTATTAATTATTAATTATTAATTATTAATTATTAATGACTTAGATGATTTCTCGCAGCGCCGAGTACAGCAGTGCGTCTCTTGTTGACAGATCGATGGTATGGTAGTAGCATACTCACTATGGCAAGCACGCTATGGAGCAACGCGAACGCGAACGCGATGGTATTCCCAACGCCCGACTCGGAGCTGCGCGATAGCGTGCGGTCTGCCGTTTTCCTGAGTTTCTATGTAGTTCAATCAATACACCCATCGAGAGGTAACCCACATGACTCAACGAGCCAGCAAGCTAGTCATCGTCACAGAAAAGTTGCTGCTGAAAAAGATCGGCAAGATCATCGACGAAGCCGGGGCTACCGGTTATACGGTGGTTGACGCAGGCGGTAAAGGCAGTCGCAACGTGCGATCGTCGGGACGACCCATCGTTTCCGACACCGACTCGAATATAAAGTTCGAGGTGCTTACCCCCAATCGGGATATGGCAGTGAAGATTTCGGATGAGGTCGCAGCGCAGTTTTTCGACGATTATTCGGGCATCGCCTATCTCTGTGACGTGATGGAAGTACTGCACGCGCACAAGTTCTGATTCCAAACCCAGCAGAGCTAACCAAAAAAGCCGGGGCATGACCCCGGCTTTTTGCTGGCCTTGTTTCCTGCCGGCGGGACGTTGACGCCAGCGAAGAAGTCATT
>JAXHVR010000036.1:14224-52716 GCA_034189005.1 Cyanobacteriota bacterium
ACGCGCACAAGTTCTGATTCCAAACCCAGCAGAGCTAACCAAAAAAGCCGGGGCATGACCCCGGCTTTTTGCTGGCCTTGTTTCCTGCCGGCGGGACGTTGACGCCAGCGAAGAAGTCATTAGACTTCGTGGCAGTTGTAGGCAACAGGCACTATTGCTACAGGCAACAGGGAAGAGTTTTTAAGGAAAAAGTAACGAAAAACGATTTTATTTTTACTTTTGCAAGAGGTCTATTGACCCAGATAGATAGGCCGCACGGCTGTTGAATGGAGGCGACGCAGACCTTGACATAGCCGCCGCGTCGATGGCTTGGCCTGGGGAGCGCGGGCAGACGGCGACCCGTCTGGGATCAGCCACCCAGGGCCTGGGCGAGCCCGATGAAGAGCGGTATTCCCAAAGCAAGGGCAACCGGCGTGCCGACGGCGGTAGAAGCGCCGATGTAGGCGGAGGGATTGGCCGACGGGATACCGGCTCGCAAAGTGGGCGGCCCTGAGATATCCGAACTGGAGGCGGCGATCGTGGCCAGGACGACCACACCAGGAAGGCTGAATCCCGTGAAGTGGTGGGCAATCATGCCGAGACCGAAGGCAATGAACCCATGGAGCAGCGGTGCCACAAAGGCATATAGGGCGTACCACTGACCCACCTTGCGCAGCTCGCCGATCCTTGCCGTGGCCTCCATACCCATTACCAGCATCAGTACGGAAAGCATGCCGCGGAAGAGGGGATTGAAGAAGGTGTCATAGACCCTTTCCGGCTGGGTTAGTATGCCTAGAGCGAGGCCGAGCATCAGTGCGGATAGGGCAGAGCCCTGGAGGCTTTCCTTGACGATGGGCCATATTTTTACCCGCTCGGTATCGCGCTTGGGATACCCGCGTGCGGTAATACCCTGCTTGCCGCGATAGTCCTGCTTGCTGAGATCCTGGTCAGCGGCATCGCGCCGCTTGGTGAGATAAACGCTAGCCAAGACGATCGCAGTCACGAGGGCTGGGATGTCCATGAAGGGATAGAGGGCGCCAGCCCAGGGTTCGGGTTCCAGGCCTTCCGTTTCCAGTAGGCTCAGGGCGGCGGCGAGGGTAGAGCCACTCACGGCACCGAACAAGCCTCCGGTCGCAATGGCATCAACGATTTTGACGCCCGGCAGCATGCCCAAGGTGTAGCGCCCGATGAACACGATCGCGATTCCTATTATCATAGCGAAGGCGGCAGGCAACAGCATCTGCAACAGATTGGCATCGCGGATCGCCATGCCCCCGCTCAGGCCGACTCTCATGAGCAGCATGAAGACGATGAACTTATAGATCTGATCGGGAATTTGCAGTCGGCTATTGACGGCGGCAACGATCATACCACCAATCAGAAAGCCCAGGGTGGGGGACTGTAACTTCCCCAAGAAGAGCGTAAAGAAATTGGACAAGAAATCCACGTTGTAATTCCTCCTTAATTAGATATTAGGGGTTAGGACGGTAGGTAAGCCTAGCCTCGAATCCTGGGTGGCTAGCTCCACGCATCGGGGCGATCGGCTAGTCAACCCGCCACTGAGATTGCATCGCCCGTCCCGGTGCGTTGCGTGCGGGAAGTAATGGTTTCGATGAGCGCGATCGCTTCCTATCGCGCCGATTGGTGGTGATTCGTTGGCAATAGCTTGTTGCTATTACCATAGTTTACCAGCAATTGGTCTGTACCAGAACTTTTGAATGTTAAGAAAAAAATGATTATCCAGTTTTGTCAACTAAAAAATTTGCGATCGGTGTTGGTTGGGTTTTGTTTTACAATACCTTCGCCATTTTCTTTGTAGGTCGGGCTCCGCGATAGCGCAACCCAACATCAGAAGCGAACCAGCAGCTAGAAACCGGGTTTCTTTGACAATACGTCGCCATTTTCCGATGGCAATGCTAATTCGCCCGCAAGAAACCGGGTTTTTGCCAAAAACCAGGTTTCTTACATCTCCACGGCGAAGGTATGTTGGGTTGCGCGTTCGCTCCACCCAACCTACTAATGGTATTTTTGCTGAAAGGCGAAGGTATTGGTTTTAGACATAAAGCTTCCATAGCATCAGAGATTTAACTACACCACCGGCCGATCGCTCTGATCTTGTGGCGATACAGTTGTGGTTGTTTCCGGTGGCGAGACAGCTTCGTTAAAATCGACAGCGTCATTAGCTTTCTTAGGGTTATCGGCCGGGGCAGCATCGCTAATCAATAACAAAGCCTGGTTTAATGCTTCCTTACGGTCCATTAACAAATGCTGCGGGGGCAACAAATCCAAAACGCCCAATTTTTCCAGACGGCGCTTAATCTTACCCGCCGCGCCCACGATAAAGACATGACGGCCCTTATCGCAAGCATCCTTAATGGCATTCTCTAGAGCGAGAGAAGCAGTAACCCCCAGATGAGGAACGTCGCTGAGGTCCATAATCAAAACGTCGTGGTCTGCCATAGCAGTTTGCTGGCGGGCGATCGCTTTAGAAACCCCAAAAATCATCGGACCTTCGAGGTGGAACAAGAGGATGCGGTTGTTAGCGCGATCGAGCAATTCATTCTCTTCCGGGCTCAAATCGATGCGATCGTCGGCATCGGTAATAGTTTTGACATTCTCAGCTCGGAGTTTGCTGAGATTCTCAATAGTCAAGACATTAGCAACAAAAACGCCGACACCCACAGCAGTAATCAAGTCAACAAATACAGTCAGACCGATGACCCCGTACATAATGGCAGCGCCCTTGAGGGAAATTTGATGGGCCCGCTTGAGGAAACTCCAGTCAATAATTTTAATACCAACCTGTAGGGCAATACCTGCCAAAACCGCCAGAGGAATAGCCTTAGTAACGCCGCTTGCAAATAAAACAACCAGCAGCAAAACTACGGCCCTGCTTAAACCAGATAGAGCAGTCTTAGCACCACTATTAATATTAACCACCGTTCCCATAGTTGCACCGGCACCGGGCAAACCCCCGAACAAACCAGAAGCGACGTTGCCTATACCTTGACCGATTAATTCCTTGTCGGAGTCGTGTTGGGTCCGAGTCAGACTGTCGGCCACCACCGAAGTCAGCAGGGCATCGATACAACCGAGCATAGCCAGAATGGTTGCATCGACGAACATCATGTTAAATTCTCTAAAAGTAAAAATCGGCAGCCGCAACTGAGGCAAACCAGAGGGAATCTCGCCCAGAGTGCCAATGGTTCTAACGCCTGCACCGGAGAAGAAGAGCGCTGCAATTATAGTTCCTACGATTAAAGCCACCAACTGTGGCGGTACCCACTTTGTCACCGATTTCGGCGTTAAATAGAGGATAGCCACTGTCATCCCTGCCAAAACCACCTCGATGGGTTGGATATTACCTAAAAAGTTGGGTATGTTTTGGAGGATGCCGATAACGCCGCCACCAGGATTCTTCTGTCCGAGAAAGGGAGGAATCTGAAGAATAATTAGAATTATGCCAATTCCCGACATGAACCCGGAAATCACCGTGTAGGGCATCAGGGTAATGTACTTACCCAAGCGCAACAAACCGAAGGCGATCTGAAATAGTCCTGCCATCATTACCACGGTAAATGACAAGGCTAAACCTAGGCCCGGATTCTCGGGATAAGCCGCTACTAGGGAGGTAACGACTGTTGCCATGACCACGGTCATCGGGCCGGTGGGCTCGGAGATTAAGGTTGGGGTACCGCCAAAGAGGGCGGCAAATAGTCCCACCAATACGGCACCGTAAAGACCGGCTTGGGCACCGGAAAAACCTTCTGGATTTCCGGCCGCTGCCGCGATACCAACACCGAAAGCAAGGGCCATTGGTAGGGCAATGACGGCCGCTGTGAGGCCGCCAAAGATGTCCCCCCGCAGGTTGCTGGTATTGATGGTATTAAAAACTTTGACTTTCATAATTTGGCCATTGAAAAAAGGATTATTAGGAATTTTTTCTTATTGATATAAGTCTATGTTTATTAAAAGACTCATTGACTTATGTCTATGTCTTAAAATATCTTTAAAATCGATGACAAAAGCAACCCCTTTGAGATTGGAATTACTTATGAGTCTCAAAAGTTTTACTTATAGTAGGAGGAATGGCCAATGATTCAGGCAACCTTGCACCAACTCAGAGTTTTTGAGACTGTGGCCCGCCACGGTAGCTTTACCAAGGCGGCGGAAGAGTTATTCATCACTCAGCCGACGGTCTCATCTCAGGTGAAACATTTGACTAAAGCAGTGGGTTTGCCGTTGTTCGAGCAAATAGGCAAACAGGTTCATCTGACGGATGCGGGTAAGGAGTTATTAGACACCTGTCGGGACATATTCGATCGCCTCGATAACTTCGAGATGAAGATAGCCGACTTTAAGGGGGCCAAGCAGGGGAAGTTACGCCTGGCAATGGTGACTACTGCTAAATACTTTATGCCCCGTTTGTTGGGCAGTTTTTGTCAGGAATATCAGGCAATAGATATCTCTCTGGAGGTGACTAACAATCACAACCTGGTGAGGCGGATGCTGGAGAATCAGGACGATCTCTATATTCTCAGCCAACTGCCAGAAGACCTAGATTTAAACGCTCGCCGTTTTATGGGTAACCCCTTAGTCGTGGTGGCTAGGCAGGATCATCCTTTGGCGGGGGAGAGCAATATCCCTATAAAACGCCTGAAGGAAGAGTCGTTTATTATGCGCGAACACGGTTCCGGTACCAGACAGACGCTCCAGAAGCTCTTGGCCAAGCATAAGGTTTCGGTGAAAGTGCGATTGGAGTTGGGCAGTAACGAGGCGATCAAACAGGCGATCGCTGGCGGTTTAGGGATTTCGGTCTTATCGGAACTGGCTTTGTTATCTAACGATCTCAAGGGGGAACTAATCGTGCTTGATGTCGAGCATTTCCCGCTCCAAAATCATTGGTACATCGCTTCTCTCGCTGGCAAACAGCTTTCCGTGATCGCTAAAACTTTTTTGGAAGATGTCATCGATAATTCCCAGAAGAAAGACAAGCAAGAATTAGCAATTAATAATTAATAATTAATAATTAATAATTGTTGAACCATTAACAAATTTAAAACAAATTGCTACCAGATACACCAATAATTCAATTTACAATTCTGCTGGCGATCGCCCTCATCGTTCCCCCGATTTTTGAACGACTGCGACTGCCCGGCTTAGTCGGTTTGTTAGTCGCCGGAGTCCTTCTAGGGCCTAGCGGGGCAAATATACTCGACCCGGAAGAGCAGATGATGAAACTCTTCACGGACGCGGGTAAAATTTATCTGATGTTCGTAGCGGGTTTGGAGATCGACCTGGCAGAGTTTCGCAAGACGAAAGAGCGATCGCTAGGTTTCGGCGTCGCTACTTTCATGCTCCCCCTCATAGGGGGCGCTATAGTGGGGCAGGTATTCGGGTTTAGCTTAAACTCGTCCATTCTCATCGGTTCCCTGCTTGCCTCCCATACGCTCTTGAGCTTTCCTATCGTCATCAACTTGGGAGTCGCGCGCAACCAAGCTGTGACCGTCACCGTGGGCGCGACTATTTTCACCGACATTGCCGCCCTTTTGGTGCTGGCGATCTGCGTCTCCATCCATCAAGGAGAGTTTTCGGCGGCGAGTTTGGCGATCCAGTTAGGAACCCTGGCGCTCTACTCTGCGGCTGTTTTATTCGGTCTCGACTGGGCGGGGAGAGAGTTTTTCCGTCGCACGGGGGACGAAGAAACGAATCAATTTCTGTTCGTGATGCTGGCAGTGTTTTTGGCTGCAGTGGGCGCGCAACTTATTAACGTCGATAAAATCGTCGGCGCTTTTCTGGCTGGTTTGGCTGTTAACGATGTGGTCGGTCGGGGGCCGGTGGAGGAAAAAGTGGAATTTGTGGGAAGTACCCTATTTATCCCGTTTTTCTTTGTGGGTATGGGTTTGCTGATAGATATTCCGGCTTTTATTAAGAGCCTTACGGAGGATTTGCCCCTAACTTTAGCGATCGTGGGGGTTTTATTTGTGGGGAAAATGCTAGCGGCACTGCTGGCAAAACTGCTGTTTCGCTACAGTTGGAACGAGTCTCTAACTATGTGGTCTCTATCTCTGCCCCAGGTGGCGGCGACTCTGGCGGCGGCTTTGGCGGCTTTTGAGATCGATTTGATTTCTCAATCGGTGTTTAATGCGGTTATCGTCTTGATGCTGGTAACTTCGGTGTTGGGACCGGTGCTGACTTCTACTTTCGCTAGTAACTTGCCTCGACCTAAAATGGAGATGGAGCGCGAGAGTGCTGCTGGGACGCCGGATGGTGAGGGTGCCAGGAGCGATCGCCCGTTCAAAGTGGTGGTTCCGGTTTACAATCCTTCGACGGTGCGCTATTTAATCCAAATGGGGGCCCTGCTCGCTCGCCACGAGTCTGGAATTATCGTGCCTTTAGCGATCGCCAAAGCCCGCGCTCGTTTGGAGGATCCGCAGGTGGGGCAAGCTTTGAAGGTGAGCCGACGACTGATAGACCGCGCTGTGGAGGTGAGTAAGGAGTTTGAAGTGGAAGCGAGACCAAAAATCCGCATCGACGACGAGGTATCCGACGGCATCAGTCGCACTGCCAGGGAGGAGGATGCCAGTTCGATCGTGATGGGGTGGAGCGATATCGGGGGCTTGCGGGCTCGCTTGTTTGGCAGCGCCATTAATAAGGTGTTTTGGTCTTGCCACTGCCCGGTGGTGGTGGTGCGGTTGCTGGACGAACCGACGAATCTTCGTTCGCTGTTGGTGCCGCTCAAGCATATTACTCGGGCGACTGCTCGCGAGGTGGAGTTGGCGCTGATGTTTGCGAAGATTAATAATGGGGAAGTGCGGTTGCTTCACGTTTGCGGTCGCCGGACGCCCCGCCAACAGGTTAACGATTTTGAGTCTCAGTTACAAGAGATTATTTCTAATTCCGGGTTTGAGGTCCAGACTTCGATTAAGACGATCCGCGATGACAATGTGGCTCGGGCGATCGTGCGGGAGTCGGCATCGGCGGATTTAGTTATCTTGCGTTCTATCCGCCGTCGCACTGCTGGCGGACTGGCGGTTAGTAACGTGACTATGGATGCGGTTCAAGATTTGAATTGTTCGTTGTTGCTCTTCGGGCTGCCCCATTCGTAGTTTCTTGGGGAGGATTAACAATACCAACGCCCTCAAGAAAAAATACCATTCGTAGGTTGGGTGCAGCGAAGCGAAACCCAACAAAATCGTTGGATTGCGATCCCGTTGATGTTGGGTTGCGCTATCGCAGAGCCCAACCTACTAGCTCGTCACTGCTAAAGTGCTGGGCCGACTTCGCAGGCGAGCTTGTAGTAATCGCTTTAGCGATTGATATCTATGAATCGCTAAAGCGATTACTACGAACTTTTGCTTTACCCACCACTTTAGCTGTGCAGTGCTACTACGAGATGCAGGGATCCACCCAACATCTTCGTAGCTACAACCAAGGATTTTGTTGGGTTGCCCTGCGCTCCACCCAACCTACATAAGCTACATAAGCTATAATCGCCATAATTGTTAATTGTTAATTATTAATTGTTATATGGAACTAGCAACTTTAATATCTTTCGGAGGTCCGATCGCTGGCGGTTTGGGGAAGATTCTTCTTCCAAAGGTGGCCGATCGCTTTAACAAATATTTCAACCCGATCGGTATCGATAAAGCAATTAAAGCTGGCATAACTGCTGTGGGGGAATGGGAAAAAGGGCTGCAACCTCAAGATTTATTATTCTTTCGCGCCGAGAGCGACGGTTGGAAGAATTATCATAAATATCTCGATCGCCTCTTTAAGGAACCGGCTGTTTTAAGAGAATTGCAAAAACCTTTAAATAATAGCGATCGCCCGGATGTGGATATTTTGGTGGAGTTATTTAAGCGAGAAGCTAAGACGTATAAAATTAATCTCGTCTCGAACAGTCTCCAGCCTTGGGTGGAGTCTTTTGTCAAGGGCTATTGCGAAGAGGCTGGCATTTACATTCAGTTTGAAGTTGCTAAAATTAACTATTGCCGGCAACTGGCAAAACGCTTTGATGATATTAAGTTTGCCGGCATTGCTACGGCAGGGAAAGAAGTGGATAAGTCCGATCGCTTGGCGGAAATATTCGTGATGCCGGACCTGGAGGATATCTCCACTGTTTCCATGGACTGGGAGCGGGAATTTTGGCGAGAAAGCGACGGCCCCCGCCAAGCAGAATTAATGCGAGAGCAGCGGGAGCGATCGCTATGGCAAAACCTGGGGTCGGTGAAGTTTCTGGCATCTCAACTCTTCTACCGCGACGCTTCGCGCAACAAAGCGGTATTGTTAGGGGAACCAGGTTCGGGGAAAACTACTTTAATGAGTTATTTGGCGGTGATGCTGGCGCGGCAAAAACCGGAAGCTTTGGGGTTGGCGGCGGATACGGACTGGTTGCCTATATTAATAAGAATACGAGATTGGGAGAGGTTGCCGGAGGAAACGGGTTTGCTGGAATACGTCCGAGATTTTGCCCAAAACAATTTGGCGGCGGACCCTCTGCCGGCTGGTTTCTTCGAGCATTGGTTGGCTGAGGGGCGGGCGTTGATTTTATTGGATGGGTTGGATGAGGTGGCGTTGGTGGGAAAGCGCGATCGCATCGTCAAGCGTATCGAGAGTTTTCTGCATAAGTACGAGAAGAATTGGGCGATCGTTACTTCTCGCCCCGCAGGGTACAGGCGGGATTTTTTCCGCACAGAAGATTTCCCCCACTACGAGTTGCAGCCTTTTGACGACGAGAAGATAAAGCTTTTTATCGACAATTGGTATAACAGTCGGGTTCCCGACCCCCTAGAGGCCCAGAGGCGCAAGGAAAGTTTGCGCCGGGCCTTGGAGGAGAGCGACCGCATCATGCTTTTGGCCCGCAATCCCTTGTTGCTGACTATTATTGCTCTGATTCAACGCTACCAGGGGAGATTGCCGAAGGAGCGACACAAGCTTTACGACCGGGCGGTGGAGACGCTGTTAATTAATTGGGATGATTATAAAGAAATTACCAGCAATACGGTGTTGCAGCATTTGAATTTCGAGCCGGACGTGCGACAGTTGATGGAAGCTTTGGCTTTTTGGGTGCATACCCAGGGCAGCGCTGGGGAGAGTAAAGGGGGGACGGTGATAGATAAGGACGAGTTGATCTCCCAGTTGAGTCGGGAGATTAAGAGTCTTAAAGGGATCGAACTGTTCGAGGCGAAGAAAGAAGCGGAACGGTTGGTGGGTTTGATGCGCGACCGGGCGGGTTTGTTGAACGAACAGGGGCAAGATTGTTATGCTTTCGCCCACAAGACGTTTCAGGAATATTTGTGCGGTCGGGCGATCGACTACCAGGCTGATAACGAGGACGATTTCGAGATCGTGTTGGGACAGATAAGAGAACATCTCCACGATGCCCACTGGCAGGAGGTGTTGTTGCTGTTGGTGGGGCAGCAGAAAAGGAAGAAGGCGGCGAGGGCTATTCGGGAGATTTTGAATTATGGCAGCGAGTACGAGGAGTGGTTGCATCGAGATTTGTTGTTTGCCGGCAGTTGTCTGGCGGAAAATCCTCCAAATTTGCAGCCGGCAGATGGGGGGCTGTCGCGGGAGATTTTGCAGGGGTTGGTTGAGTTGGAGGTTAACGATGGGGCTGGTAATAGGGTTCGCGATCGGGCTTTAAAAATCCTTTGCGGCATGAAGGATACTGACTTCCAGGGACAAGCATTGAAGTTGTTGAAAGAGCGATCGGGCGATCTTGACGAACAGCGATGGTTAAAATATCGAGTGGCTTTGGGAGAGGAAGAGGAGGCGATCGCGATTCTGCTGGCACGGCTGGAGGATGAGGATGATTTTGTGCGATGGAGCGCTGCGGAAGCCATGGGCAAATTAGGCAAAAGCACTCCAAAGGCACTCAACACCCTAGTGGCAAGGCTAGAGGATGAGCAATATTTTGTGCGATGGAACGCAGCTCAAGCCTTGGGCAAATTGGGCAAAGGCACCCCAATGGTACTCGACACCCTAGTGGCACGGCTGGAGGATGGGAACGATTATGTGCGAAGGAGCGCTGCGGAAGCCTTGGGCAATTTAGGAAAAAGCACCCCAATGGTACTCGACGCCCTGCTGGCACGGCTGGAATATGATAATAATTATTGGGTGCGAACGAACGCAGCTCAAGCCTTGGGCAAATTTGGCAAAAGCACCCCAAGGGTACTCGAAGCCTTGGTGGCACGGCTGGAGGATGAGGAATATTTTGTGCGATGGAACGCAGCTCAAGCCTTGGGCAAACTGGACCAAAGCACCCCAAGGGTACTCGACGCCCTGCTGGCGCGGCTGGAGGATGGGAACGATCGCGTGCTATGGAGCGCTGTGGAAGCCTTGGGCAATTTAGGGCACGGCACCCCAAGGGTACTCGACACCCTGCTGTGTGCTGGGTTAGAGCATGATAGCCACCGCGTGCGATGGAACGCAGCGCAAGCCTTGGGCAATTTAGGCCACGGCACCCCAAGGGTACTCGACGCCCTGTTTGCAGGGTTGGAAAATGAGGATGATTTGGTGCGATCGCACGCCGCACAAGCCTTGGGCAAATTGGGAAAAAGCACTCCAACGATTCTCGGTGCCCTGGTGGCACGGCTGGAGGATGAGGAATATTTGGTGCGATCGCACGCCGCACAAGCCTTGGGCAAATTGGGCAAGAAATCCGGCGATGTCCTTGCTGCCATTGCTCGCTGGATAGAACAACACCAAGATTCTGAATACATCGGCTATGGCATTGATGCCTTGTGGGATGCAGTAGTAGAAGAGCAGAGTTAAGGGGAGAGCGAATTTTATCTCCTGCCCGTAGAACAGGCGTCTCGCCTGTTCCATTGGGATTTCTCCGAGTCTGCCAAAAGGGCAGTCATGTCAAAAAAAGTATGGAGACTGAAGAAACAGGCGATCGCGCCCCTCAAGGATTAAGAAACCCGGTTTTTGGCCAAAAACCGGGTTTCTGGCCTTGGACTGAGAATCGAGTATTCTTTCGGCTACAATTAGGTTTCGCTCTTTACTGCCCCGGGACCGCAGATATGGGCCTCAGTGGAATCTTTGAAGGAGAGCGGCTCCTTAGTTACATTCACTGAGTTTCGTTCCAGGCAACCGATGTCACAGCCAGCGACCTCCATCTCAGTAGAACCCTTGAGAGAAACAACTCAAAGTCGGTTAAATTCACTTAATCTCGTTCTGGGGAGTTGTAGCGATCGCAGCCGTTTACGTTCCTTCCTCCGTAGAACTTTGGAGACTAACAACCGAAAGTAGATTAAATGCACTCCCTTTCAAGCTTTGCTGGCCCCGGCGACAGTCGCGATTTTGCTTCCACTAAGTACGCAAGAAACTACGCAAAAGTCAGGCATACGAACAATTCAGCCATTTTGCCGATGCCTTATTCAAACAAATCCTGTTTAATGAAGATAAGGACGAAGCGGAGTGACGCTCTAACCAAGTCAAACCCTGCTTCTGCCTAGCGATCGAGCCAGTCCGGCAAACAATTCAGCTATTTGGCGGATGGCAAATTCCTAAAATTGCTCTTTAATGAGTATAAGAACAAAGCGCAGAAGCCTCCTAAGCAAGGAAAACAAAGCTTCTGCTAACTAAGCTACCACCGATAAATTATGAATGTTGAATAACTAAAAGTGATTCAAAACACAATCGTTAATTTAAAGTCTGATAGCTTATAAAAAGATTGTCCTAGTTCAATGGAGCGGTTACAACCAAAATAGGTTTTAACCAACACCAGATAAGATACAACCATAAAGTAGAAACCCAACCAAAACAAAAACCATGATTAAAGCAACCAAAAACCAACGCCAAAACAACAAATCTATCTTTTCTCCCTTAAAAACCGCCGCCGCAACAGCCTGCTTGCTCTCTCTAACCGCCCCATCAGCCATGGCAGGCAGCTTGACCGCAGGCTCTACATTCATGCTCTTCCTCGAATGTAATAACGACGGAATCTTCCACGTCGTCGAAAACGATCCAGTTATCAACGGCTGGGACTACACCGTAGATGCCACAGGAGACAACACCGACGGCGGCCTTTACGATATCGGCGGCATGGCCATGAAGCAAGTAGGCAACGAACTCTATGTGGCAGTTACCGGCGGCACCTCCCTAGAAGGAGAAGGCTACGATCGCAACCTAGACAAAATTTTCTACGGAGACTTATTATTTACCCCCAGCGGCGTCAACTTCCAAGATGCCATGGAAGCGGGCAAACTCTCCGGGATTCACTTTACAGGTTCTGCGGACTCCGGCGCCGATGGGGGACTGGGCCTTTATAAGAACGTCTCCGCCAAAGGAGTCGGGGCCAAGAACTTCGGTCATAGCACCCAGCAAAATTACGCAAACATAGTTGACTCCGACGTTGACAACTTCTTTGGCGACTTAGGCTTAGAAAACGACTATTTCGATAAAAATAAAGGCTATAACGTAATCGCTCAAGGAACCAAAGTAGAAAATGATGGTTTCGAGATGGTGGATGTATCTAACCTAGAAACCCTCGGCTTGGATCTCGACGAGTTCAACCCCGCAAGCGAACAAGTCTTTGGCTTTAAATTCAATATCGACGCCCTCTTACCACCCAGAGAAGCGAAGGGCATAGGAATTCTCGAAGGAATAGCAGGGGAAGCCGGAGTTACCTTCGACGAAACCTGGAAGGAAGAAATTGCCGGCTACGACCAAAATATAAACGGTCTTCAAGACGAAGCAGACAACCAACAAGGCATAGCAAATACCAAGCAACAGGAAGCCGACTACAATCAAGGTATTAGAGATACAGCAGAAGAGGAACGGGACAAGATTCAAAACCAGCAAATCAAGCCTCGCAATAGAGAAAATTACACGGCAATTAAAACCAGCCCCGGTGCAAGCGGTTACTTCGAGGCAAAAGGAATCCGCGATGACCTCGAAGACCTGGGCGACGACGTCAAGGCTGCCCAAAAAGTTATCGACAACAATCCTGCCAAGATTGCCAAAGCAGAACAAGAACGGGACGCTGCCCAAAGAGCCCTGGATGCAATTCCTTCAGAAGAGGATTATCTCTCCAACAAAGTTCAGAATGCCAACAAAGGCATCAAAGATGCTTATGCAGCAGTGGAAGATTTAACTCCCCAAAAAGAAGCTTGGGAGCAACATAAAATAGACCAAGGATACGATACCTCCGGCAAGTGGAATAACCTCACTGTGGAAGAAAAGCTAGCCGTCCAAGAGAGCTTCCCCGGAGAGTGGGTAGCCTTAAGGCAAGATGGTAGCGCTTCCAAGCAAGAGCAAGAATTAGAAACCTTTAGCAAACAAATTGAGGATTTCGAGAACGACGCGAACGAAGAACGCCAAGAAGCAATTAAGGGCTACGAGAACACCGTCAAGCGTCGCAACTCAGACATTACAAAATATGAGGGACAGATTGCCGATGCCGGAGATGACAAGAATGAAGCTAACCAACAGATAGCAGATATCCAAAACAACGGTAAAAACAACCTGCTTTCTGAATTAAATACTCTCAAGCAAAACGCCGAGAACGGTCTGAACGACCTCGATGGCTTGACCCCAGAAGAGAAACAGGAACGGGAGCAATTCTATAATGAAGAAATTGCCCAACTGGATCGGCAAATTAACTACCTCAACGACAATAATTTAGACGACGCTCTGAATTATTTAGGTAATCCCAAGAACAACAACGGTTACTACAAGAAACAGCTAGCTACAGCCATCAAGCTAGACGACCGAAAAGTATTGGATGACAACGGTCAGCCTGAAGTTTACAGCGAGGACGATTTCAAACTCGAAGTTCCGGTTTACGATAGCGAAGGCAACCAAATTGGCACTGAAATCCAAGACATACAGCCCAAAGAGTTTTACTATAACGACAGCGGTAAACTCAAGTCTCGACCGGTAGATTTAGTAGGTCAGCCCAAGACTGTAGCCAGCGAATACAGCCGTCGCGTAGCGGAAAACTCCATCTATAACAATATCAAGAATGACAATAGCGAAGGAGGTCTCAAGAAGATTAGCAACGATGCTCAAACAGCCAAGAGCGATGCTTTGGAGGAGAAGGAAACCGCTCTTAATGCTGTAAGCACAGCTTTAGCAGATAAAGATAAGGAAATAGAAGCCAAGGAAGAGCGCCTGCTAGCAATCGAAGATACAATTATCGCAGAACAGACTCAAATAATTATGGCGCAACGGTTGGAAGAGACCGAGAAAGCTGAAGCTGAAGAGCAAGCATTAGACGAGCAGTTTGGAGTGCGGACGGAAAACAATCTCATCCCCACCACTCCCGAGGAAGCTGAAGAATTCAATACAGTCGCGGTGGTCCCAGATAACGAAGATGAAAATCGCGTATATGTACCGGAACCGAGCGGTCTGGCTGGCTTGTTCGCTGTAGGCTTGGCTTTAGCGGGCGGCATGGCGCGCAAGAAGAATCGGTAGAAGGTTAAAAAAAAGAGCCTTTTAATAAAGTCGGGATGCTCCTAGTAATGGGAGCATCCCGATTTTTATAGAGGCGCTATCTTCGTGTTTAAGGATTATATTCAAACTCGAAAAACGAACGTACTCCCAACCAATCTCCTGCGGAATTTTTACCGAACTTATAAACGTAACCCAGGTTCCAAAAAGCAAGTTCGTAGGCATGGAGAGGGTCTAATTTTGAGTTTAAAAATTGGTTTAATGTGAAGCAAACATTGAGCTTATCGTCATTATTCATATTTTCGATGGAACTAAATTTTAGCATTCCCGCCCGGGATAAAGCTAGTTCAAAAACTAATTCTTTTTTAGTCGCTGCTTGGCAGAATATTTGATGGTGGTAGGTGTAGTCATAGCCGCCACCGTAATAGCCATACATCAGCGTCGGAGTTAGTTCGCTAATAATATCTTGAATTTGGGAGAGCAACTTTTTAGTATTTCCTCCTAAAGATTCTGTCGATTCTGCTTGGGGGTGGCTATGAGATTTATAACTATAGTAAAAAACTTGGTTGGGAACAGTTGGCGCGAGACAAAGCCAATCTTTATCTTTAGTTTTGCCAATAACTGCACAAAAATTGTAGTGATTATACGTCTGCCACGAATGCTTTTGCAGATGGCTAGCGCTAATATTAAATGCTTGAATTTCTGTTAAATTAGAAGCTAGGGTTTGCAAAAGCAAGCGATATTTTTCCGAGCGAAAAGTTTTAGTCTCCTCATCGAGAATATTAATTCTCTCCTCTGGTTCTGGCGCGTAATAGTAGTCGTCTCGATCTGCAGTTCCTCGCAGTTCTGTTTCCTGCCAATTTTCTACGGCAACTTCGAGGTCGGTGAGTTTGATAAATCCTTGTTGTTGCATGAATTTTAACAGACTAAATTCTCCTCGTTTTTCCGTTTCCCAGAAGAGGGCGTCCGAGGGATTGTGGCAGAGAATTTCTAAAGTGGCGAGCAGTCGTTCGGTTTCTGGTTTCATATCAATTGGGAAAATGTTAATTGGGAAAATGTTCGTAGTAATCGCTTTAGCGATTAAAATAAGTATTATTAAAAATCGAATCAGCGATCGCTACAAACGGCGCGAACGATTCTGTCGCTATCTCCCGCCAACCGTTCGCGAATCTCGGCGGGAGTGGCGCCGTTGCAGGCAACGGCATAACGCTCCCACCAGCAGAGGGACTGGGAACCTTCTGCGAGAGCTTCCGCAGGAGTCAAGGGATGCATTAGAGCGACAAAGCGGACAAAGGCCACGGGGGAGCGGGCGTATTCCGACAGCAGCGAGGGCAAATCGTCGGTTTCGGGGTTGTAAATTCGCCCCAGGCCGCGCAAAGTCGGACTGAGTTGGCGATCGCTCGTTTGGGGGAGCAAATCTTGCAGGGATTCCCGCACTGGTGTTGGAGTAGCGGGATTTTCCGCAACGGCCCGACGTACTTCGACTTTTTCATCTTCTGCCAGTCGCTCTAAAATATTGCCGGGGGCGTCGTTGTTGGCGGCGACGGCGGCGCGAACTTCAGCAGCAGAATCGGAGGCAAGCATTTCTAGGAGGTTAACTGGGGCGCTCGAATTAGTTGCGACTTGTTCGCGAACATCTTGACTTTCATCGAGGGCAAGGGTTTCTAAGATAGATGAAAGGTAGGAACTAGCTCCTAGGGAACCGCGTACGGCTTGGTTTTCATGGCGAGATAATTGCTGTTCCACATCGCCAGAGACGTTTGGGTGCCTGGCTATACCGCACAAAATATTTATGTCGGACTCGTTGGCTGCCAACCAGGCTAAGGTGTCGGCAGAAGTATTCCTATTTTCGAGCGTTTCCTGGCGAATAAAAGTAACTGGCTGACGGGCAACGAAGTCTAATGCTTCGGGAGGGGCATCACGTCGCATGGCAATTTTGTTAGAAACGGTATGAAAGCAACCTTCGCTAGTTGTCAACTTCTCCTGACTCGCCATTTGTATCAGAGTTTCGGACGGCGTGTTGGGGTTTTCGGCTATAGTATCCCGCACTAAGCTAAAGCGATCGGAGGCTAATCGCTCCAACACGCTTATCGGTGTCTTCGGATGTCCCGCAATCTTGTAACGAATTGAGTCGTCGTCACTGCTGGCAAACTCTTGCAGAAGTTCGGCTAGGAAGCGATCGCTTTCTTCGTTCCCAGAAGGTTTGCGCTGAAGCATTCCTTCCTTAAGCTCTGGGTTGTTGCGAGCCATTTCTTTCAAAATAACAATGGGAGTATTGGGGTTCCTTACCACCGCGCGGCGTACTTTCTGACTTTCGTCGTGGGCTAAATTCTCCAAAACTGAAGAAGGAGTTTCGCGCTTTCCAGCTACCACTGCCCTGACGTATTCCGACTCGTCGGCAGCTAAGGTTTCTAAAACTTCAACCGGAGTCGAGAAGCGATATCGTTCTTTCGCCAGTGACGCGCGAACGCCATAGCTCGGATCGCGGGTTAGCTGCAAACGCAAATCGAGAGGGAGGCTGCAATTTTCTGCGAGCGTTCGTCGCACGTTTTCGTCTTGGTCTGTGGCTAACAGTTCCATTACAGAAACGGGAGTTTTGCAACTGCCAGCGATATAGAGTCGGTCGTCGCTATCGCCACTCTTGGCAACTTCAGCAAAAGCCTGGGGAATGCTGGTATGCCGCACTAGGGTTTGATAAGCTTGCCGGTGTTTTTCCCGTTCCTCTAACTGCAACTGGATGCGATAAACTGCCAAGGCATCCAGGGCCGAATGCTTGAAGACGGCTTCTCGAACTGTAGTTTTTCCCTTGAGAGCGAGTTCTTCCAAAAGAGCGGGTGGAGTGTTGGGATTTGTTGCCACGTTTTCCAAAACCGAGTTCTTAGTTGACTCGGCGGCTCGTTTTAAAAGACTGAGGGGAGTGTTGGGGTTGCTGGCTATGTAACCAAGCCAACCGGGAGCTTGCTCTACCAGTCTCTCCAATATAAAAGTAGGGGTGTTGGGATTTTTAGCGATCGCTTCTCGACCCTCGCGTCTAGCGATCGTCTCTTCTAAATACTCCAAGCGCCGCGCTTCTGGGACTGCCGGATTGTTCCCCAAAGCGATACGCACCCACCAATTCTGAAAATAGATTTCTGGTTCGAGTCCTCCGAGAGCTTCCAATACCTTTGCAGGAGCCCTCGGATTGCGAGCGAGGGCAGTCAAAATCAAATTACCAAAGTTGCTGTGGGGGTCAACTTGCCCCAGAGTTTCGAGTATACTTGCTGGTGTGCTGGGATTGCCAGCCAGAGCCTTCAAAATCCAAATCTCTTCTCCTGTAACTTCTGGCGCTAACTGCTCTAATAAATAGATGGGAGTTTGCGGGTCGCGAGCTATCTCTGCGCGAATCTCCACGTCCGAACCTGCTGCCAACTCTTCTAGCAATCGAACCCGCAAGTCTTCTGAAGTATTAGGATTCCCTGCTACCGCCAGCCGCACTGTTGCATCGCTATCTTCCGCCAACTGCTCCAGTGGAGCGTTGAGATTTCGAGCTACCTCCTGCCGCACCTCAGCATCGCTATCTCCCGCCAACCGTTCCAAAAGTTTCGCGCTCGCCCGGGGATGTCGGGCAATCTTCGCGAAGTTGTATCGAGGCCAGCGAACCAACATTCGTCTCAAAATCGCCGGGGTTATATTCTGCTGTTGGAGGATTTTGTAATATCGATCGGACTCCTCCACCAACTGCTCGATAACTCGCACTGGCAGATTCTCTCTTTCCACAATAATATCCTCGCAGTCTCGCTCCTCGCAGTCTCGCTCTTCTGAAGTTGGGAGCAGTTGCAACAACATCCTCTCCGAGGCATTTGGATGTTTTGCCAGCGATCGCCGCATCCACATATCGTCAATTGTTATCAATTTCTCCAAGGCCGCCGTTAGGGAAGAGGGATTTCGCGCTACCGCCAGTTGGACGGGATAACAATCGCCTTCTGCGAACTTCTCCAAAACCGACGGTGGGGAAGATGGATTCCCAGCCACGGCCCTTCTAACCCAACTCCAAGGACTCTCTGCCAGTTCGGCTAACTGTTGCGCGTCGGTTTCCCAGTTAGAAGCCAATGCTACTTGCGCTTCGGCTTTAGCCATCGCCTCGGTAGGACAGTTTGGATTATGCCGCAGCGCCACCCGCACTGGCAATTCTACATCTCCTGCCAACTTTTCTAAAACCGACACCGGAGTATCTGGATGCTCGGCAGCCTCCAGGCGCGGCTGCATAAATGGTTCCTTCGCCAATCGTTCTAAAAGTTTTACTCGATACCGCCGTGGGAGTACCGGATTTTTTACTCCCGCCAACAACCAATCTGCCGGCACCCACTCGCTCAGAAACCATTCCGGCACTGGGGCAAACTTCAGCAACTCTACTGCCAGGCGTTCGCGAAGCGTTGCGGATGCAACATCGTTTTGCCCCAAATTACTATTGCGCAATAGTTTTTCTGCCTCCAGGTGGCACTCTTCCGTTATCTCTCCTCGATGGTTAGTGTTGTTTCGTGACATTCTTTATTCCTCAATTTCCAAATTGTTAATTATTAATTTGCTTGGCGATCGCTCTTATTTACCAGCTATAAGTATCCGTAAAGAGACAAAAAGTATCGCCCTTGCGATTTTTTCCTAGTACATAATGAACTTGATATTCTCCCCCGTAAAAATAGAGATTGTAAACTCGCGGATAGATTAATTGTTGCTTGAAAAATTCTTTTATTTTCAACTCTTGGAGAGTTATTATAGAAAAATAGTTTCCAGCCTCTTCTACTAAATCTACATTCCAAAAACGATCTATTTCATCAATATTTATATAGCCCGCATTATCCAAAACTTTTTCTAGGGAATTAGATGGATTTGAAGTAACTACTACTTTCCACTTGTTTGTGTTTTCGCCGAGTTCCTGGCGCGTAGTTTTACGAGCTAAATTCCCCGTGACGGTCTCGATTCTGTCTATCAAATTGGCAGTAGTTGCTGTTGGCTCTAGACTGGGGATAGCAAGGTGCGGCGGTGTCGATCCAGTTTTAGAAGATAGCCAGGGAGCGATCGCAAGCCATTCTCCCTGTGGGGTAGAACCTATGATTAGAGGAAACTCTATGTTTTCATAGGGGGCATAAAAATTCGTGTGTTGCTTTGATAAATAAGGAGCATTGTAGGAATAAAATTGTAATTGCGATAAATTTGATTCTAGCAAATTTATTAGCTCTTTGTATTGCCGAAAAGTCTTTTTCGATCTGGTTCTTTGGAGGCTTGCTAGAAATTCCTCTACTTCTAAAGGTGTTAAAGCTTTTACCTCTATCAGAAATTTTAAAAAACTAAATTCTCCTTTCTCGTCAACTTCCCAAAAGAGAATTCCATAAGGTTCGGTACCGACGGAACTACAAGATAAACCGTCGGTTAAGATTTCAATAGTGGCAAGGTTTTGTTCTGTTTCTGGTTTCATGGCTATAGTAAATTTGTAGCAGTGGCTAAAGCGATTAAATAAGTATTAATTAAAATCGCTAAAGTAAGTTTGTAGTAATCGCTTTAGCGATTGAAGAAATATTCTTAAAAATCGCTAAAGCGATTACTACAAACGGCGCGAACGATTCTGTCGCTATCCCCCGCCAACCTTTGGCGAATCTCGGCGGGAGTGGCGGGATTATCGGCAACGGCATAACGCTCCCACCAGCAGAGGGACTCGGAACCTTCTGCGAGAGCTTTCGCAGGAGTCAAGGGATGCATCAGAGCGACAAACCGGACAAAGGCCACGGGGGAGCGCGCGTATTCCGACAGCAGCGAGGGCAAATCGTCGGTTTCCGGGTTGTAAATTCGCCCCAGGCCGCGCAAAGTCGGACTGAGTTTTGCTTCCCTCGATTGGGAAAGTAAATGTCGCAGGGATTCCCGCACTGGTGTTGGAGTAGCGGGATTTTCCGCAACGGCCCGACGTACTTCGACTTTTTCATCTTCTGCCAGTCGCTCTAAAATATTGCCGGGGGCGTCGTTGTTGGCGGCGACGGCGGCGCGAACTATTATAGCGGCATCTCGACTCAAGGTTTCGAGAACGTTCTTAGGAGTATTGGGGTTGGCGGCGACTTTATGTCGAATCTCTGTATCCTCGTCGCCTGCGAGGGTTTCGAGAGAGGCGACGGGGGAACCAGCGAAATTGGCTAACGCCCCTCGCACGCTCTTCTCCCCGTCGGCGGCCAACTGCTGCCACAGTTCGGGAGTCAGATTGGTATTATAAATTAGATGGCTGCGGATATCGGGTATGGGATGTTCGGCCAGTCGCGCCTGCAGTTCGGGAGTCAAACTCGGATTGCCGGCTAACCGTTTCAATACATTTTCATCGGACTCCTGGTTGACGAAGCGTTCCAAAGCAGTTATAGGAGTCATAGTTCTCCCCGCCACAGTTCTGCGAACCCAAGCGTGGACGTTGCTTGCTAATAACTCTAGCAAACTCGGTGGCGCATCCGGGCGCGATGCGAGATTCTTGCAGATAGTTGCGTAGAGGCAATCGTCAGGTTTTGTGTGCCTCAGCAATGATTCTAGTACGTCTGCAGGAGTGTTGGGGTTTTCGCTAACGGCACACCGAGTCGCGGAGTAATCATCCTTTGCTAGGAGTCTCAGGGCGCTTGCGGGCGCGTTCGGATGACGAGCTACCTGAGAGCGAACTACGCAATATTTATGAGAGGCTAACTCTTCTAAAATCTCCCCTGGCATCTGGGAAATTTTGACTGGATACTTGAGAAAATCTGCCAGCTTATCGCGATCGCGAATCTGAGTTACTGCCCGTGCGAGAACGCTTCCTGGAGTTTTGGAGTTGTCCTTATCAAAAATCCCCTCGGACAAACCCAAGCGCTCTAGGATTTCTACGGGCGTATTGGGATTGCTGACAACCTTAAGTTTAACCTCGCGAGCGGTATCGCTTGCCAGTTGCGCCAAAACTTCTACTGGAGTATTAGGATTTTCGGCCACTACCTCCCGAACGCTTTGCGACTCGTCGTTTGCCAGCCGTTCTAAAACTGGAACTGGCACTAGACGCTCTTCGTAGTATGGATTTTGGCGAGCGATTTCGCACCGGACTTTCGGACTGGGATCGCGAGTAAGTTCGAGGCGCAAGTTTAAAGGCAAGTCGCGGTTCTCGACTGCCGCGCATCGCACGGATTCATCGGAATCTCGGGCTAGTTGCTCTACCATAAAATCTGGGAGATCGTATCTGCGGGCGACCTGACAGCGGCAATGGCGATCGCCCTTTTCTAGCACTTCCATCAGCAAATAAGGGCGCTTTTGTCGATAGCTGGCCATGTATTGGTAAACTTCGAGAGTGTCCGATCGCTTTTTTAACTCTTGTCGAACTCGGTAGGCGGTTAACCTGTCGAGATTGGGGTTTTGCAGCGCTGCCTTTAGAAAACCTTCACGAGAGCCATTGAGGTTATAGACAAAATTTTTCCAATCGGTGGGGTGGAGAACAAACTTCTCTAAAAGTTGCTCGATCCATTCTGGCGGTGTCTTGGGATTAGAGACTATCAGTTCCAGGGTAGTAAAGTTATCTTCTTCTTCTAGGGCGGTCTTTTTCAAGAACCATAAAGGAGCATTGGGATGCTCGCAGATTGACTGGATCCGACCGTAGCGATCGATTAGTTGCTCCAGGATGGATGTGGAAGTTAGGGGATTTTCCACTAGGGCAGATATGGCTTCCTCCCGTTCCGAAGCGATAGCCTCCTCCAAATACTCCTGACGCTGGGCTTCTGGAACTGCGGGATTGAAAGCAAGAGCCACGCACAAATACCACTCTAGATAGCAATAGTACCTCTGTCGTGGTAAATTCAGTTTAGTTTGAAGCCGCTCTAACAAACTTGCAGGGGTGTTTGGGTTGCGTGCCAATGCCACGGCGATCGGGAGGGGATTTTTGACATTAGATTTAGCGTAGCTTGCAATATCCGATAACTCCGATCTGATGTCCTCGAACTTTGACTCTGGTATTGTCGGTAGCAATTTTTTCCACTGCCCGAGGGTTTCTTCATTTAATTCTATTATGTAACTGCCCCGCCAATCGTCAGAAAAGCAATCGCTTTCTAACAGCCCCATCAAAGCATCTACATCCACTGCTACTCCGCATTCAGATAAAATCTTGCGAGTTTTGTAGAGACCTGGAAGCTCGTCTTCATAGATAGAATTCATGTCTATAATGTCGCTGTCTAGATAGTGGACGTCGTTGGCGGGCAGTCGCGTTGGCAAGCCTAATTCAGCGTTTAAAATTCGACGAACTTCAAGCAGGAAATTGTTTGGAGAAAAGAGGCGATCGCCTATCCGTTCCAGCAGGAAAATCGGCGTATTCGGGTCGGCAGCAATTTCCCGACAAATATGGTCTTCTGCCACTGCGACCAATTCTTCATATAGTATGGCGCGCAGGGGGGCGGGCGAGTTTGGATTTTGAGCTACTCCCAAGCGCACGGAAGGATGGCGGTACTTTGCCAACTGTTCTAGAATGCTAGCCTTTGCCTGGGGATGTCTGGCAATCTCCGTCGGATTGTAATTAGGGCGGATCTCTAGCATTCGCTTGAGGAGCGCTGTAGTAATATTCCGTTGTTTGAGAAGCTTATAATTGCGGTTTGACTCCTCCACCAACCGCTCGATAACTCCGACTGGCAAATTCGCCCTTTCTATAATAATCTCCTCCCAGTCTGGCAGCAGTTCCAACAACATCGCTTCCGATGCGTTTGGATGTTCTGCCAAAGCTTCCCACATCGACTGCTCGTCAATTCCTATCAGTTTCTCCAAGGCCGCCGTTGGCGAAGATGGATTTCGCCCTACCGCCAGTTGGACGGGATAACAATCGCCTTCTGCGAACTTCTCCAAAACCGACGGTGGCGAAGATGGATTCCCGGCCAGGGCCCTTCTAACCCAATTCCAAGGAGTCTCTGCCAGTTCGGCTAACTGTTGCGCGTCGGTTTCCCAGTTAGAAGCCAATGCTACTTGCGCTTCGGCTTTAGCGATCGCCTCGGTAGGACAGTTTGGATGATGCCGCAGCGCCACGCGAACTGGCAATTCTACATCTCCTGCCAACTTTTCTAAAACCGACACCGGAGTATCTGGATGCGCAGCGGCCTCCAGGCGCGGCTGCATAAATGGTTCCCTCGCCAAGCGTTCTAAAAGTTTTACTCGATACCGCCGTGGGAGTACCGAATTCTTTACTCCAAGCACCAGGTAACTCGCCGGCACCCACTCGCTGAGAAACCATTCCGGCACTGGGGCGAACTTCAGCAACTCTACTGCGAGGCGTTCGCGAAGCGTTGCGGATGCAACATCGTTTTGCCCCAAATTACTATTGCGCAATAGTTTTTCCGCCTCCAGGTGGCAATCTTCGCTCAACTCCCTCGCCCAGTTGACGTGGTTTTGTGCCGCCCTTGCGACTTCCAGGTTCTCGCTGGCGACCAGAAGTTTCAGCAGTTCGCGGGGAGTGGCTGAGTTATTGGCAACTGCCAGTTGTACTTCTATCGGTTGAGTTGTTAGCTCTTGGGGGTTGTCGAGAAAAGGTTGGATATCGTTTGTCATCGTTAATTCCTCTTTTTGTGATTATTATAGCAGGCAGTCTTGAGAAACTGGGTTTTTGCGAAAAACACGGTTTCTGGCGTGGGACGAAACTGGGAAAGAGCGATCGCTTTCCCAAATTCTAAGGATTAAATTCAAATTCACACAACAAACTTACTCCCAACCAATCTCCTACGGAATTTTGACCGACTTTATAAATGTAACCAATATCCCAAAAAGCCAGGTAGTAGGCATGAAGGGGATATAACTCTGAGTTTAAAAATGGATTTATAGTCGAGGAAGAGTTGAGGCTATCCTCATGTTCTACCTCTTCTATATCGGTAATTTTTAACATTCCAGCTTGAGACAAAGCCTTTTCAAAAGCTGATGCTTTATTAGTCGCAACTTCGCAGAAAATTTGATGATTATAAGTGTGGTTATAACCGCCGCCGTAATAGCCATACATCATTGTCGGAGTTAGTTCGCTAATAATATCTCGAATTTGAGAAAGTACCTTTTTAGTATTTTTTCCAAAAGATTCTGTAGATTTTGGTTGCGATTTTGGGGTATATTTCTCAGTAGAGTAAAACACTTCGTTGCAAACACTTGGTGCGAGACAAAGCCAATCTTTATCTTTGGTTTTGCCAATAACTACGCAAAAATCGTAGTAGGGATGACTCCATTCTGAATACTCTTCGAGATGATGGGCACCGATAATAAATGCTTCAATTTCTTCTAAATTAGAGGCTATTTTTTCCAAAAGCAAGCTATATTTTTCCGATCGAAAAGCTTTAGTTTCTTCATCGAACAAATTATTTCTGTAGTCCGGTTCTGGCGCGTAATAATCTTCTCGACCGGCAGTTCCTCGGAGTTCTGTTTCCCGCCAATTTTCGGCGGCAACTTCGAGGTCGGTGAGTTTGATAAATCCTTGTTGTTGCATGAATTTTAACAAACTAAATTCTCCTTCAATTTCGGTTTCCCAAAAGAGGGTAGATGAAGGATTGTGGCTGAGAACTTCTAAAGTTCCAAGCAGTCGTTCGGTTTCTGGTTTCATAATATTAAAGTGCAATTTTTTATTGACCCGTAGAACAGGCATCTTGCCTGTTCGATATGTAATTAATTCTGTAAATCGAATCAGCGATCGCTACAAACGGCGCGAACGATTCTGTCGCTATCCCCCGCCAACCTTTGGCGAATCTCGGCGGGAGTGGCGGGATTATCGGCGACCGCATAACGCTCCCACCAGCAGAGGGACTCGGAACCTTGTCGCAGAGCGTCCGCCGGAGTCAAGGGATGCCTCAAAGCGACAAACCGCACCAAGGCCACGGGCGATCGCGCGTATTGAGAAAGCCGGGAGGGCAAATCGTCGGTTTCCTTGTTGTAAATTAGCCCCAACCCGCGCAAAGTCGGACTGAGTTTGCGACTCGCTAGGGGCAGCAAATCTCGCAAGGATTCTCGGATAGGTGTTGGAGTGGCGGGATTTTCTGCAACTGCCCGACGAACTTCGATTTTTTCATCCTCTGCCAGTCGCTCTAGAACGTTCTCTGGAGTATTGGTCTTAGCGGCGACGGTGGCGCGAACTATTATAGCGGCATCTCGACTTAAGGTTTCGAGAACGTTCTTAGGAGTATTGGGGTTGGCGGCGACTTTATGTCGAATCTCTGTATCCTCGTCGCAGGCGAGGGTTTCGAGAGAGGCGACGGGGGAACGAGCGAAATTGGCTAACGCCCCTCGCACGCTCTTCTCCCCGTCGGCGGCCAACTGCTGCCAAAGTTCGGGAGTCAGATTGGTATTATAAATTAGATGGCTGCGGATATCGGGTATGGGATTTTCTGCCAGTCGCGCCAGGAGTTCGGGAGTCAAACTCGGATTACTGGCTAACCGTTTCAATACATTTTCATCGGACTCCTGGTTGACGAAGCGCTCCAAAGCAGTTATAGGAGTCATAGTTCTCCCCGCCACAGTTCTGCGAACCGAAGCGTGGGCGTTGCTTGCTAATAAGTCTAGCAAACTCGGTGGCGCATCCGGGCGCGATGCGAGATTGTTGCAGATATTCTGGTAAGAGCGATTGTCGGGCTTTATTCGCCCGAGCAAGGGTTCGAGTACCTCTGCGGGAGTATTGGGGTTTTGGCTAACGGCGATCGCGCAGTGAATATCGTTTGCTAACCGTCGCAGAATTCTAGGTGGAGTATTCGGATGACGAGCAACCTCGTTGCGAACGACCCAATAGTTGTCAGAGAGCAACTGTTCTAAAGTCTCCGCCGGCATCTGGGAACCTTTGACGGGACGCCTGAGAAAATCTACAAGCTTCTTGTCGTCTCGAATTTGAGTTACCGCCCGCGCGAGAACGCTTCCGGGAGTTTTGGGGTTGCGTTTATCGAAAATCCCTTCTTCTAAACCCAAGCGCTCCAAAATTTCCACGGGGGTATTGGGATTGCTGACAACCTTAAGTTTGACCTCCCGAGCGGTATCGTTGGCTAGCTTTTCCAAAACGGAAGAAGGGGCGTCGGGGTTTTGAGCCACCAATGCCCTGACGCTTTGCGACCGGTCGGAAGCCAACCGTTCTAAAACTTCCACGGGAGTTTGTTGCCCAGATTGCTTTTTCGCTAGTTCCATACGAATGCGATCGCTCCGATCTCCGGTTAACTCCAAACGCAAATTCAAAGGTAGGCTGGAATTTTTTGCTACCTCTTTTCGCACCCCTTCATCTGGGTCTTTGGCTAATTGCTCCAGTAAGGAAACGCGGGCTTTTATATTGCTCGCCGCCTTGATGCGGGCGAGCCAATTGTCGCTGCTTGGTGCCTTAGTTGAACTAGAAAAACGGCGGGTACGCCGCGCCATCAGTTGTTCGGCCTGCTGCTGCCGTTTTCGCTCTTCCCATTCTAACTCGATGCGATAAGCCCTCAAGGGTTCCAGAGCGTTCAGCGCAGTATCGCGAAGGTTCCTGTCTCCATTTAGTGCAATCTCTTCCAAAAGTTCTGGGGGAGTATTGGGATTTTTTGCCAGCTTTTCGAGAGTACGCTTGTCCGTGGATCGCGCCGCTTCCCTCAAAGCGCTGACCGGAGCGTTGGGATTGTCGGCGATCGCCAGTTCGATGCCACCAAGAGCCCTGCGGGTTGGCGATGCCGACCTCGACGAAGTACGAGAAGTTCTGGTTACTTGCCTTGTGTTTTTTGTTTGAGCCTTTTTCTGCCTCGTACCCTTGGTTTTTTCCGAGCGTCGCTCTACCAGTTCTTCTAAAATGATAGTGGGAGTGTTAGGATTTTTGGCGATTTCCGCGCTATAAATATTTGTTACCACGCACTCTCGCAAATACGCCACCCGTTCTGCTTCTGGTACGGCCGGGTTGTTGGCTATGGCAAAGCGCACTTTGCTGTAATAGGTTCCGGCATTGGGAGTCTTTCGCGAAACCTGGATTTCCCGGTAGTAAGTTCGCTCTATAGTCTCTAGCAAGCTACCGTCCGCTTTGGGATTGCTGCAAACGGCAACGGCAATAGCAGTACTGGTGTCGGTTTGGGCGTCGCTAGTTCCCCAGAGACTTTCCAGTAAGTTTGCGGGAGTGGCGGGGTTTTCTGCGAGGGCGATAGCCAAATTCACTTCATAACTCAAAACCGCTATCGAAAAAGTACCCGCCAAACGTTCTAATATATTAATAGGTGTCTCGGGGTCGCGAGCGATCGCCACCCGAATATTCCCGTCGGCACCCCCTGCCAATTCTTCGAGGAGTCGAATTCGCAACTCTTCTGGAGTATTAAGATTTTGAGCTACCGCCAGTCGCACTTTAGCGTCGCCATCTTCTGCCAACCGCTCCAACATACTCCCACTCGCTAGGGGATGTCGGACAATTTCGGCTCGCCGATATTCGCTCGCCCCTTCCAACAATCGTTCGAGAAGGGCCGATGTCATGTTTTGCTGTTGCAGCAGAGAGTATTGGCGATCGCTCTCATCTATAAGTTTCTCCATAACGCTGACTGGCAGTTCGGTTCTTTTCGCTATCGCCCCACTATAGCGCGGCACTAATGACAACAACATCCCTTCCGAAGCCCGGGGATGTTTGGCCAATGCTTGCCGCATCGAGTCCTCATCAACTTCCATTAATTTCTCCAAGGCCGCCGTCGGGGAACTAGGGTTTCGCGCCACCGCCTCTTGGATGAGATCGAAATCGCCCCCCGCCAACTTCTCCAAAACCGACGGCGGCGAGGATGGGTTTTGCGCCACCGCCAAACGCACCCAACTCCAACGACTCTCTGCCAATTCTGCCAACTGTTGCGGGTCCGTATCCCAGTTAGAAGCGATGGCCTGCTGAGATTCCGCGAAAGCAACAGTATCAGGAGGACAATTAGGATTATATTGCACCGCCACGCGAAGGGGCATTTCCCAATCTCCTGCCAACTCCTCCAAAATCGATACCGGAGTATGTGGAGACTCTGCCACTCGCAGGCGCGGTTCCAAAGAATCTTCCCGCGCCAGACGTTCCAAAAACTGCACCTGCCACCGCCGAGGCAAGTAGTTATTAGCCAAACAGAGGCGACTCGCCGGCACCCACTTGCTGAGAAACCATTCCGGCACTGGGGCGAACTTCAATAACTCTACTGCGAGGCGATCGTTTTGTCCTAAATTACTATTGCGCAATAGTTTTTCTGCTGCTTCGTGGCAGTCTTCGGTTAACTCTCCCGCCCAGTTGACGTGGTTTTGAGCCGCCGTTGCGACTTCTGGGTTGTCGCTGGCGGCTAGGAGTTCGAGCAGTTCGCGAGGAGTTGCCGGGTTGTTGGCAACTGCCAGTTGTATTTCTATAGATTGATTTATTAGCTCTTGGGGGTTGTCGAGAAAAGGTTGGATATAGTTTGTCATGGTTAATTCCTCAGTTTGTAGTAATCGCAAAGCGCGATTTTTTTTTGCTTATTATACTTGTTTCTCGCGTGGGAGGAAACGGGGAAAGAGCGATCGCTCTAAAATTGATGATTTTTGTCATCCCCCAAGGGTCCAGTAGCTAGAAGCAACGACCCCCATCCAATCGCCATTTTTATTTTTGCCTAACGCATAATAAGAATGAATGCTGTAATATTCTTGACAAAAGGAAAAATGATAGCATCGTGCTTCGCTCAAAAGAGAATTTATCAACTCTTTAATCTTGTATTCCTTGACTTCTTTCCAAGAAGAATATTCTCCCGGCTTTTCCCAAGATTTAATTCTCAAAAAATCGCCAATTTTTGTAACGTATAAAAACCCTGCATCCTCTAACAATTTTTGTACGGCATTTGCCGGGCTAGAAGCAACAACAACTTCCCAGAGAGGGCTCGGTAGTACGATTTCTCTATACTCAGTCTTATGAATCAATTGGCAAGTAGCAGTTCTAATCATATCTATTAAAGCTGCGGTTTTTGCCGTCGCTTCTAAATTGGGGATAAGAAACTGCGGTGCAGATTTACAACCTTTGTGTTGCTTTATAGTTAATCCCAGCCACTCTCCGTTTTGAGTTAAACCTATTAAAATCGGAATTTGTACTCGCTCTATTTTTGGAGAATAAGTAGGGTCTGCGAGGACGAAAAAATTTGGAGCGTCGAAGGAATAAAAATGTAATTTTGATAAATTAAATTGTAACAAATTTAGAAGATTTTGGTATTGTTGAATGGTTTCGGGAGGATGGTTTTTTTGGAGAAGTTTTAGAAAGCGATCGAGTTCTAAAGGAACAAACGCTTGAGTATATTCGAGCAAATTTAACAAGTTAAATTCCCCCCTTTCTTTAGTTTCAAAAACTAGAGTTCGATAAGGTCTTTTAAACTCCGATTCATAAAATAAGTCGTCGGTTAACATTTCAAAAGTGGTAGCTATTTTTTCTGTTTCAGGTTTTCGTAGAACGCGGCTGCTGCCTGTTATCCGCTTAATTCTTAATTGCCTGCGGGCGGTGGCGCGAACGATACGATCGCTATCCCCTATCAATTTTTCCCGAATCTCGGCGGGGGCGCCGGGGTTAGCGGCAACCGCATAACGCTCCCACCACCAGAGAGACTCGGAACCTTCTCGCAAAGCTTCCGCCGGAGTTAAGGGGTGCATCAAAGCAACGAACCGGACTAAATCGACGGGCGATAGCGCGTATTCCGACAGCAGCGAGGACAAATCCTCTGCATCTGGATCGTAGATTCGCACGAGTCCCCTCAAACCAGTCTTAGTTTTACGAACTGCAGGTTCTAGCAGTTGTTTTTGCAACGACTCTTTTAGCGGTCTTGGGGCGGCATCGTTGCTGACGACGCTCCAGCGGACGTTGACATCTTCATCCGCCGCCAATTTTTCCAAAAGTTCTAGGGGCGCGATCGCATTTTTAGCAACCGCAGCGCGGACCTCGGGAGCAGAATCCCGACTGAGAGTCTCCAGAAGGGGAACTGGAGCTTTTGGATTTGCCGCAGCTTTCGAGCGAACTTCTTTATCTTCATCTTTGGCGAGGGTTTCCAGCAGAGCGAGGGGGCAGTTGCGATAAATCGCGATCGCTCCTCGCACGATGGCAGACTCATCCGCAGCAAGTTGCTGCCAGAGTTCGGGGGTGGAATTAGGATGATAGACTACCAGGTAGCGGATATTTGGCTCTGGATGTCGGGCAAGTTGTCTCTGTAGCTCTGGAGTTAAACTTGGATTTCGTGTTAAATTGGCCAGCACCTCATCGGCTCCCCTTTCCAGCAGTTGCGCTTGTAACTGCGGAGTCAGACTCGGATTTCGGCTTAAAGATTGCAGCACTTCCTCCGAGCCAGTTTTCAGAAGCCCTTCCAGCGCAGCTAAAGGCGTATTAGAGTTCCCAGCAGTTCCCCTGCGAATCTTTGGGTCCGGGCTCTTCGCTAAAACTTCCAAAATGCTAGCAGGGGTATCCGGGGGGCATAACAATTCGCGGCAAATACTGTTGTAACCTTCTCCAGAAGGGTCTTCGCGTTGGAAAAGAGACTCTAGGACGCGGGCAGGAGTATTCCGGTTTTTGCAGACAGCAACGCGGGTACTCCAGTCTTCATCCTCTGCCAAGAGTTCCAGGGCGCTGACGGGGGTGTTGGGATGTTCCGCAACGTGACGGCGAACGGCATTTCTGGAGTGAGAAGCTAACTTTTCTAAAGTCTCCGCAGGCATCTGAGAAGAGCGTTTGAGGGGATATTTGAGTAACTCGATTAGCGCATCGCTATTCTTAGCACGCTCCACCGCTTCGGCGAGAACCCTTGCTGGAGTTTTGGGGTTGCGTTTGCTAAAAATCCCCTCGGACAAACCCAAGCGCTCTAAAATTTCGACTGGCGTCTTGCGATTTCTGACAACCTTTGCCTTCACCTTGCGACTGGGGTCGTTTGCTAGTTGCGCCAAAACTCCTACAGGAATATTGGGGTTTTCCGCAACTACTTCTCGAACAATTTCCGACTCGTCGTTTGCCAGCCGTTCCAATATTAGTGGGGGCACTCGACGGTCTTTGTAATATGGATTTTGCCGAGCAATTTCGCTGCGGATTTCAGGAGAGGGGTCGCGAGTAAGCGCCAGACGAAAGCCCGGGCAGAGGTCGCGATTGTCGATCGCTGCAAATCGCACGCTTTTATAGGGATGTTCGGCGAGTCGCTCTACCATAAAACCCGGAATGTCGTGCCTGCGGGCAAGGGTGCGTAGGGCATCGCCATCGCCGCTTTTGATGACTTCCTCCAGCAGATAGAGACGATGTTCTTTTTCTGCGATGTATTTATAGAGTTTGGCGTTGTCTTCTCGCTTGTAGAGTTCTAGTAGAATGCGGTAAGCAGCGTTCCTCTCCAGATTGGGATGTTGCACGATTGCCTGTAGAAACTTGTGGTGGCTTTGCTCGAACCGATTTAAAAAACGCCTCCAATATTTGGGAATAAATTGCTCTGCAAGCTGCTCTAACAAATCTGCTGGCGTATTGGGATTAGATGCCACGGGTTCGAGCCTATAAATATTATCTTTTGCTTGGAGGGCAGCTTTTCTCAACAACTCTACCTGAGCGTTAGGATTTTCGGCGATCGCCCGAAGCATCTTCTCGCCCCGATCGCTAAGTCGCTCTAGGATGGATGTCGGTGTCTGAGGATGTTTGGCTAAAGCTTCTGCTCGTTGGGATTCCCCACCAGAAGCGACCGCCTCTTCCAAATACTCCTGGCGTTGGCTTGCTGGAATTGTGGGATTGAAAGTAAGAGCCAGACGCAAACCCCAGTCTCGGCAAACTTCTGACCAAGTTAGTTTTGTTTTAAGCCACTCTAAGAAACTCCCAGGCGTATTGGGATTGGCAGCCAAGGCTAACGCTATCTCGCGGTGTCTTGAATTTAGGTAAAAGACACCCTGGCCTATCCGTTCCAGCACGAAAATCGGCGTATTCGGGTCGGCGGCAATTTCTCGGCAAATACCTTCGCTACCCCCTGCCACCAACTCTTCATACAATCGCTCCCGCAGTTCCATCGGCGCGTTAAGATTTTGAGCCACCGCCAGCCGCACCCGGGCATCTTCCTTTTTTGCCAACTCCTCCAGCAGAGTTGCATCCGCGCTTGGATGGGAAGCGATATCCGCCAAACTGGCTCCGCGAGCCGCTATTTTCTTCAAAATCGCCAGAGTTACATTGGGCTGTTTGAGGATTCCGTAATATCGATTCGACTTCTCCAGCAACCCCTCGATAACTGCCGCCGGCAAGTTCGCTCTTTCGAGAATAATCTTCTCGCAGTATTCCTTTTCATAGCTTCGGTCGTCCCTGTCTGGAAGCAGTTCTAATAAAATCCGTGCCGACGCATTCGGATGTTTTGCCAAAGCTTCCCATATCGACTGCTCGTCAATTTCTATCAATTTCTCCAGCGCCGCCGTTGGGGAAGATGGATTTCGCGCTACCGCCAGTTGGATGGGATAAAAACCATTTTCTGCCAATTTCTCCAAAACCTGTGGCGGCGCAGACGGATTTTGCGCCACTGCCAAGCGCACCCAACTCCAACGACTCTCTCCCAATTCGGCTAACTGTTGCGGGTCGGTTTCCCAGTTAGAAGCGAACGCCTCCTTATCTTCAACCTCAGCAATAGTTTCCGTCGGACAATTGGGATTGTGTCGAACCGCCAGACGAACCGGAAATTCGACATCCCCCGCCAACTCTTCTAAAACTGGCGTCGGCGTTTCTGGATTTTCTGCCGCTTCCAGTCGCGGCAGCATAAACGGTTCCCGCGCCAACCGTTCTAAAAGCTTGACTCGATACCGTCCTGGGAGGTAAGGATTTTTGACTCCTGCCAACAAGCGATCGCTCGGCACCCACTCGCTGAGAAAGCATTCGGGCACTGGGGCAAACTTCAATAGCTCTACTGCGAGGCGATCGTTACTATTGCGCAATAGTTTTTCTGCCGCTTCGTGACAGTCTTCGTTTAACTCCCCCGCCCAGTTGACGTGGTTTTGCGCCGCCCTCGCCACGAAATGGTTATTGCTGGCAGTTAGGAGTTCCAGCAGTTCGCGAGGAGTGGCTGCGTTGTTGGCAACTGCCAGTTGTATTTCTATCGGTTGAGTTGTTAGCTGTTGGGGGTTGTCGAGAAAGGGTTGCATATCGTTTGTCATGGCTAATTCCTCAGTTTGTAGTAATGGCAAAGCGCGATTTTTTTGCTTATTATACTTGTGTCTGGCGTGGAACGAAACTGGGGTTTTTATGGATTGTAGTAAAATTATATTTCCAAACAAAAGCCTACCCACTCCCCAGGTTGAGGTTTACCGACGAGATAAACTTTATCCCAATTCCAAAAACTGCATCGAATAACTATCATATCGGGTAAATACCGTTCGATAAATTGATTCAATTCATCGTATCCCCGAGATATGTCTTCTATATTTTCATCGTCGCAGAGACCCTCCCAGTCTGGTTCGCAGCGTTCAAATTTATAAGTTTCCAACATTCGGGCAGCAACGAGGGCTTCCTGCAATGCCATATTTCTGGTGGTGGCAGCAGCGCAAACTAGACGATATTCAAACCGATAGTCGTAACCGCCGCCGTAGTATCCGAAAACGGTCAGGGGTTCCAATTGGGAAGCGATGTCTTCGACGCGCGATCGCAATTCTTTCGTTTTCTCTCCCAAAGGTCGAGATGCCGCAGGTTTGGGCAGCGCAGAGCGAGCGACGATGTCCTCGTCGATTTCCAATTCTCGGGCAACGGTAGGAGAGACGCAAATCCAGTCGCCATCTTCTGTTTTGCCGATAACGACTGCAAAGCAATATTCGGCGGGATGGAGGCCGAACCTGTAAGCGGCGATTTCGTCGAGGTAGCCTTCGAGCAGTTGCAGGAGCGATCGGTACTTTTCGCGCCTCTGGGCTGCGGTGGCTTCATCGACAGGGCTATAGTCTTCTTCGTCTTCTAAATACTCCGGTTCGGCATCGGGTTCCACAGAACAGGTTTGCTCTACTGCTTGCCAGCTATCGACGACGACATCGAGATCCGTCCGTTGGAGCCAGCCTTGCGATCGCCCCAGGTTGAGCAAGTTAAATTCCCCTTTTTCCGCTTCTTCCCAAAGGAAACTGGTAAAAGACGATACCTCGTTTTGGGAGGTGGAGAATAATAAACGTCCTTCTGTGAGGACTTCTAGGGTTCCTAAGATTTGTTCGGTTTCTAGTTTCATGGCAGTTGTTAATTGTTAATTGTCAATTGTTAATCGAGCGGTGGCGCGAACAATTCTATCGCTATCCTCCATCAACGGTTCCCGAATTTCCGTGGGAGTGGCGGGATTATCGGCAACGGCATAACGCTCCCACCACCAGAGAGACTCGGAACCTCCTCGCAAAGTTTCCGCCGGAGTTAAGGGATGGCTCAAAGCGACGAAGCGGACGAAAGGTTTTGGCGATCGCGCGTATTCCGACAGCAGCGACGGCAAATCGTCGGTTTCTTTTCTGTAAAGTCGCCCCAAGGCGCGCAAAGTCGGACGGAGTTCGAGATCGAGGGGTGGGGGCAGCAAATCTCGCAGGGAGTCGAGGACTGGTTGGGGAGTGGCGGGATTTTTAGCCACCGCCCGACGGACTTCGATTTTGTCATCGGCTGCGAGTCCTTCTAAAATATGCTCTGGCGCGTTGGCGTTGGCGGCCACGGCGGCGCGAACTTCAGCAACAGAATCCCCCGCTAGAATTTCTAGGAGGTTAACTGGAGCGTTGGAATTAGCTCCGACTTGTTGGCGAACTTCAGCAGCGCCATCGGAGGCGATCGCTTCCAAGATAGATGCACCCAAGCGAGAGTTAGATGCTAGCGACTGGCGTACGGCTTGGTTTTCCCTGCGGTAAACTTGTAACGCCACCTCGTCAGACAAATTCGGGTGCTTTGCTAGTTGGCACAAAAGCCATTCGTCAGACTCGCTAGAAGCGGAGCGAGCTAAGGTCTCGGCGGAAGTATTGGCATTGCCGAGCGCCATTGCGCGAATCCAATCGACAGGCTGGCGGGCGATGAAATCGAGGGCTTCGGCAGGGGCATCCGATCGCTCGGCAATGGCATGGGAAACTGTATGAGCGCAACCGCTGGCAGTGGTGACGCGATCGCGACTCGTCATTTGTATCAGAAGGCGAGGTGGAGTATTGGGGTGTTGCGCTACGTCCAGACGTACTAATTTATGCTCATCGAACGCTAATCGCTCCAGAATGCTTATCGGCGTTTTCGGATGTCCCGCAATCTTGTAGCGAATTGAGTCGTCGGCACTACTGGCAAACTCTTCTATAAGTTCGACAAGGAAGCGATCGCTTTCTTCGTTTCCTGAAGGTTTGCGCCAAAGCATTTTTTCCTTTAATTCAGGGTTTTTACGAGCGATTGCCCTCAAACTAGAAGCGGGAGTCTTGAGGTTTTTTGCAACTGCAAGGCGTACTTTACGAGCGTTGTCGTCGGCTAAATTACCCAAAACTGAAGAAGGAGTTTCGGGATTTTGAGCCACCAATTCCCTGACGCTTTCCGACGAGTCGGCAGCCAAGCGCTCTAAAACTTCAGCCGGAGTTTTTTGGCGATATAGCTCCCGCGCTAGTTCCATACGAACGCGGGAGCTCAGATCGTCTGTTAACTTCAGACGCAAATTCAGAGGCAAGCTGGGATTTTGAGCTAACTCTAGTCGCACCCCTTCGACGGGGTCTTTTGCCAACTGTTCTAGTACGGAAACCGGTGTTTTGCTGTTGCGGGCGGCGTAGAAGCGGAAATCGCGATCGCCATCCTCAGCCAGTTGAGCTAAAGCATAAGGACTGTCGCTGCGCCGTAGCATTTTTTGGCGGTCTTGCTGGTATTGCTTTTGCTCTTCTAACTTCAACTCGATGCGATAAACTGCCCGCGGCTCCAGAGCGGGATGCTTGAAGAGTGCTTCTCGAACTCGACTGTCTGCCTTAAGAGCGACAAGTTCCAACAGTTCCGGTGGAGTTCTGGGATTTTTTGCCAGTCTCTCCCAGGTCGAGTCGCTGCCTGCTTCCTCGGCGGCTCGTTCCAACAAACTAACGGGAGCGTTGGGGTTGCCTGCGATGTAAGAAAGCTTCGTCGGTACTCGCTCTGCCAGTTTTTCTAAAATTATCGCCGGAGTATTGGGGTTTATGGCGATCGCTTCTTTAAAATGCCTGTCGTCGAGAGCGATCGCTTCTTCTAAATATTCTATCCGCCGCGCTTCTGGGACTGCTGGATTGTTCCCCAAATTGATACGCACCCACCAATGAGGATAAAAGATGTTAGGATCGAGTCGTCCCAGAATTTCCAGTATTTTCTGCGGAGCCTTGGGATTGCGAGCTAGGGCAGTCAAAATTGAATTACCTTCCTTACTGTGAGGGTAAACTTGCCCCAGAGTTTCGAGTATCTTAACAGGAGTGCTGGGATTGCCCGCGAGAGCTTGCAAAATACAAAGTTCTTCGCTTTCGAGCGCCTTAGACAAAAGAGCGAGCAAACCGTATAGCGGCAGCAACTCCGGTGGCTGTTGCAGGCGCAATCCGCGAAGCCAATCGCACGCTCCCCCCAAGATTCGGAGTTGTTCCGCGCTCAAATTTTGACGAACCCGCTCCCAAGAGCGCAAAATCGATTCTCGAAAAACTTCATCCTGCTCCAACCAAAAGATTAACTCGGAAGGTCCGGAAGTGGCGACTAACTCCTCGATGCTTTGACGCAGGGATGGGCTAGTTTCGCCAAGGTATCGTTCGATCTGGGTCCCCATCCCATCGTATGTAATTTCTGGAGCCAACCGTTCTAATAAATAGACGGGAGTTTTCGGGTCGCGAGCGATCGCTCTTTTGATATTCTCCTCGGAATCTGCTACCAACTCTTCGAGGAGTCGAATTCGCAACTCTTGTGGAGCGTTAGGATTCCCTGCCACTGCCAGCCGCATATATTCACTTCCATTTTCTGCCAATCGCTCCAAAAGACTCGCGCTCGCCTGGGGACGTTCGGCAATGCTCGAATCATAATAATAAGAACCGGCGCGATCGAGTATTCGTTCGAGGACGGCTGCGGTGAGATTTTGAAGGTTGAGAAGGGAGCGGTAGAAAGGCGGCTTTTCTATCAGTTTCTCGATAACGCTTAGTGGCAGTTCGGTTCGATGGGCGATCGCCTCGCGATAGCGCGGCAACAATTCCAACAAAATCCGCTCCGAAGCATTTGGATGTCGTGCCAGGGCAAGCAAAATAGACTTGTCCTCCCATCGGAGCGTTAGGTCTCGTCCTGGCGATACGCGATCGCTTTCCATCAATTTCTCCAAGGCCGCCGTTGGAGAAGATGGATTTCGCGCTATCGCCAGTCGGATGAGATAAAAATCGCTTTCTGCCAACTTCTCCAAAACCTCCCCAGGGGCAGACGGATTTCGCGCCACGGCCAAACGCACCCAACTCCAACGACTTTCCGCCAATTCGGCTAACTGTTGCGCGTCGGTTTCCCAGTTAGAAGCGATGGCCTGCTGAGATTCGACCTCAGCAATAGTTTCCGTCGGACAGTTGGGGTTATATCGAACCGCAACGCGAAGGGGCAATTCCAAGTCTCCGGCCAACTCCTCCAAAATCGATACCGGAGTATCTGGAGACTCTGCCGCTCGCAAGCGTGCTTCCACAGAAGGTTCCCGCGCCAGACGTTCCAAAAACTGCACCCGCCACCGCCGAGGCAAGTAGTTACCACTCAAACAGAGGCGATGGTGGGGCACCCACTCGCTGAGAAACCATTCCGGTACGGGCGCAAACTTCAATAACTCTACTGCGAGGCGATCGTTTTGCCCCAAATTAGTATTGCGCAATAGTTTTTCCGCCTCCAGGTGGCAGTCTTCCGTCAACTCCCCCGCCCAGTTGACGTGGTTTTGCGCCGCCCTTGCGACTTCCAGGTTCTCGCTGGCGACCAGAAGTTCCAGCAGTTCGCGGGGAGTGGCTGACTTATTGGCAACTGCCAGTTGTACTTCTATAGATTGACTTATTAGCTCTTGGGGGTTGTCGAGAAAAGGTTGGATATCGTTAAGATTGTTTTGTAACATAAAAAATTCCTCCAATTGTTCGTAGTAATCGCTTTAGCGATTGAAAGTTCGTAGTAATCGCTTTAGCGATTGAAAGTTCGTAGTAATCGCTTTAGCGATTGAAAGTTCGTAGTAATCGCTTTAGCGATTGAAAGTTCGTAGTAATCGCTTTAGCGATTGAAA
>JAXHVR010000037.1:0-48482 GCA_034189005.1 Cyanobacteriota bacterium
AACCTGCGATGTTATCTTAGCGGCGTTCCACAACGGCGCCGAAGCAGGCGACAGTTTGGATGCAGAGAAAGGAACCCAAATTTTCGTTTCCCCGTAGAACAGGCGTCTCGCCTGTTTCCCCGTAGAACAGGCGTCTCGCCTGTTTCCCCGTAGAACAGGCGTCTCGCCTGTTTCTGTCTCCCCGTAGAACAGGCGTCTCGCCTGTTTCCTAAAAAAATGTAGGTTGGGTGAAGCGACAGCGGAACCCAACATTATTAATACCGGAATTTTAAAGGAGATTAAACCATGAAAACTGACGTTAAAAAAGCCGTTTGGGCAGCACAAAACTATTTACTATCTTTGCAAGATATGATGGGAGGAAGTATCGAAGATTTGAGACTGGAGGAGGTAGAAATTTCTGAGGATGAAAAACATTGGTTTGTTACCTTGGGTTTTAGTGTACCCAGGGTCAAATCAGAATCAGTAAATCAATTACAAATGGCTTTATCTCCATTAAATCCATCTTCCAGAAAATACAAAATCGTTAAAATAGATTCGGAAACCGGGGAGGTGCGATCGATGAAAATTAGAGAGGTATAGCAATCTTTTCTAAATTTGTAAAATAGGATGGGGGCGATTCCGTAGCCCCCCTATAAAAAACATAACCTGTTTGAGATTGCTATATGACTCATTATCTCGATTCTTTATTTGCTCGTTATTGTCAAAAAGGAATATTGGTCGATACTAATATTTTGCTACTACTGTTTGTGGGTACTGTTAATCGCAAGCGTATTTCTCTATTCAAGCGAACTCAGCAATTTGTTTCAGAGGATTACGATTTGTTGAGCAATATTTTATCTAAATTTGTAGCTGTTGTCACTACACCTAATATTTTGACAGAAGTCAATAGTTTAATAAACCAACTGGGAGAACCGGAACGGTCTCAATGCTTGCAACTATTAGCTAAAACTATAGAAGAAGAAGGTTTGTCGGAGTTTTACGTCGAAAGTCGTCTAGTAGCTCAAGAGTCAAATATATCTAAATATGGCTTAACCGATTCTGGAATTGTTCATTTAGCGAAAAACAAATATTTAGTATTAACTGATGATTTTAAGCTAGCAAATTACTTAAATAAAAGCGAGATAGATGTAATTAATTTCAACAACTTAAGAGATTTTGAGTGAAGTTACACATTGCTTCAGCAATACAGCAATCCTCCGCCCCGTCGTGTAAAAAAAATATGGAAAACATTAACAAACCGGGAATTTATGGCAAAACCAGTTTAAAAAACTCGTTTCACCAAATACTTTATCCCTACCACTTACGCGACAGCTTAACAGAAATCCAATCGGAAATTTCTTTTTTTAACAACTCCAATTCTGCCTCTGGTAACTGCTGACCGACATAATAACTCGTTAGCTTAGGAATTAATAACATAATCCGTTCTTGCACAATCAATTCCAAACAACTATGATAGTTGCCAGATTTATCTCGATCGCAGCTTAAATTGATATTTTTAATTTGGGCTATTTCTCCCTGTTTGCGATCGGGAGAAGTAGAAGAATGCCAGACAATCTCAAAGTTTTTATTATCAAGATACAGGCTGACTGTCTGGAAATAATCCACGCCGGGGCTGGAAAATATTATCCAAAAAACTACCCAAACAGGTAAAAAAACGACCAGCATTTGTAAGGGAATTAAAACAATACTGAAAATTGTTTGCGCTAGAAATATCGATATTTGTTCCGGCAACAACCACAATACTATCCCCGCTACAATAGCGCCAGCTATTATCTTGTTTTTCTTCTCTTCTGGTAAAGCTGCCATCCAATTGTTCGCCCAAACGCGAACTCTACCAAATACATTTTTAATTGGATGGATGAATTTAATTGTAAACTTAGAGGGAATTTCAATTTTTAATTGGAGGTCCGTTTTAGATAAAGCAAAGGCTGTTTTCGGAGAAAAAACCTCCATTTCGGGAGGTTTTTCTTCCTCCGCTTGAAGAGAAGCTAATGCCTCTTTCGCGCTGGTAAAGCGCTTTTCTAAACCTGGTTCGGTGAGTTTTTCTAGCCAGGAAATTAATTTTGGTTTGATGTCGGGGTTGACGCGATCGCGAAACAGGATGCGGAAGTCTTTCTGGGGCAACTCTGCCGGCAATACTCCCGTTAATAAATGTACTAAACTCGTCCCCAAAGCATATAAATCTGAAGCAGGTACCGCTTTACCGCCAAATTGCTCTAAGGGCGTATAACCATAACTCCCCACTACCGTAAATGTTGCCCCTGCAGTAGAAGGTTGTATTTGGACGGAACCAAAATCGATTAAATGAATGCGATCGTCTTCCCCCCAAATTAGGTTACTAGGCTTAATATCTCGATGCAAAATTGGGGGATTTAGTTCGTGTAAATAATTGATATTTTCTAACACTTCCGTTGCTATCCACTCTATTTCTTCCCCAGTAAATTTATGTCGCTTTTTTAACTTCTCTTTCAGGGAAACTCCTGGAACGTATTCCGTTACTAAAGCAAATAAAAAGTTACTTTCATCCAGCGCAAAATAATCTCTATATTTCGGCAACTGAGATTTGTCTAATTCTTGAATAACTTTAGCTTCTCTCTCAAACAGTTTTAAATCTTCCCACTTTAAAGAAGCGCCCATATTTAAGATTTTTACAACCGCGCGATCGCCCTCTTTTTTATCCTCTGCCAGCCAAGTTTGTCGCAAAGCATTATTATTAAGTATGTGCTTTAAACGATAGCGATTATTTAAAATATCTCCTGAAGATAGCATAAATTTTTTATTCTAAAATAAGTAGGTAGGCAAAAATATTTACATAAAATTATTTATTATTCCCCCGTAGAACAGGCGTCTCGCCTGTTCCAAATGTCCAATTAATTTTGCACTGGTACTTAACGAGTAATATTACAAAATTAATAACTTTTAACAGTCTCAGCGCTTCCGACTGGCGTCCATTTGTCCGAGGTAGAGGCGATGTTGCATCCGCAAGGCTTCGCCAACGCCCCAGTTAAGCAGCCAAAGCGCCATTGCCCCAGGTCGCCAAGCCCCTAGCTTCCGAGGAGTCTTCCCCTTTTGCCCCTTGACCTCTGGCGAACCATCCTACTAATATAGACTAAAAACCGCATATCGTGTAAAAAAACGATTTTTTCCCTCTTAATATTTGTCAAATCGTATATAATAGCAGTAAATTAAAACCTCAAAAAAATGACCCTCGCCCAATTAGAACCTCAACAATTAGCTATTGTTGAAAAAGTCGCAGCCAACGCCAGCCAAAAAGACCTCGCCCGCCGCTTAGAAGCTATGGGAATAGCCCCCAATAAAAGAGTCAAAGTTTTGCGCAAAGCTTGGTTTGGCGGTCCGTTACATATTAGAATCGGTTCTACTACAGAAGTCGCTATTAGAAAACAAGAAGCGGAAATGGTTTTAGTTAAAATGGTAAATGAAAGTTCGTAGTAATCGCTTGAGCGATTAAGATAGATAAATCGCTAAAGCGATTACTACGAACTAGATTTAGACTTTTTTAAATATCTAAAGAATTAACAATTAAGAGGTAAATTATGACCTGTCATTCGCCGAACAATACAACTTTAACAACAACAGAAACCGAAACCCCCAGAGTAGCTTTACTAGGAATGCCGAATACCGGCAAATCAACATTCTTTAATCGCATCACCGGCGCAAACGCTTCCGTAGGCAATTGGCCGGGAATTACGGTCGATTTATTGCAGGCAAATCTTAAAGTTAACTCAGAAGACACAGAATTTATCGACTTACCAGGAATCTACGACCTCAACAGTTTTTCCGACGACGAACAAATCGTTAAAACCTTTTTAGAAACCTTTGCGGTCAATTTAGTAATAATAGTAATCAACGCTTCCCAAATAGACCGCCAAATCAGACTGCCTTTGCAAATAAAAGCCCTCGGTTTGCCAGCAGTAGTAATGCTCAATATGGCCGATGAAGCGAAAAAATATGGCATCGAAATTAATACCGAAGAACTATCCCAACGCTTAGAAATGCCCGTATTTGCTATTAGCGCTAAATACGGACAAGGTTACATGAAAGCTTATCTGGCAATCTCCGATAAATTAAAGGAAAAAAATCCAGCAGTTAAAGTAGATAGCATCCAAACTACTTTAGAAGAAAAAGGCGAAATTTCCCCCGAGGCGATGGAGTCGGTGTTAAATGGGGCGGTAACAATACCAAGCGAAAAAGCGATAACTTTAACAGAGAAAATCGATGCCGTAATGCTGCATCCAGTCTTCGGCCTGCCCCTGTTTTTCTTAGGAATGTTTCTCGTGTTTGTTGCAGTTTGGAATATCGGTTTGCCTTCCCAAGATTTAATGGATAATTTAACCGGTTGGCTGCAAGAGTTTCTACTCGAACCCGCCCTCGAACCTTTCCCAGAAATAGTAGGAGACTTTGTTCTTAATGGCATCTGGAACGGACTGGCGACGGTGGCTTCTTTCGTGCCTTTAATCGTACTATTTTTTATGTTAATGGCAGTATTAGAAGATAGCGGTTATTTGTCTCGTTCGGCTTATTTAATGGATGCTTTAATGGCGAGGTTGGGGTTAGACGGTCGCAGTTTTGTGATGCAAATGATGGGTTTTGGTTGTAACGTTCCGGCATTGATGGGGACTCGGGTGATGCGATCGCGCAATTTACGACTCCTTACCATGTTAGTTATTCCTTTCGCTTTATGTTCGGCCCGGTTGCAAGTATTTGTCTTTATCATCGCCGCCGTCTTTCCCAATGGTAACGGCGCCTTAGTTTTATTCTCTTTATACTTGCTAAGTTTTATCGCAGCGATCGCCACCGCCGCCGCATTTCAAGGAATGTTTCAAAACGACGAACCCTTCGTTTTAGAATTACCACCCTACAGACTCCCCACCGCCAAACAAGTTTTACTCAGAGGTTGGGGAGAAGTCAAAGAATTTTTGCGCCGGGCCTCGGGATTTATTATTTTTGGCTGCGTCGCCGTCTGGTTTCTCACCAATTTACCCCCAGGGGCGATCGGTTTAAATACTCTCGGCGGTCAGATAGGAGAATTTCTCAGTCCGATAATGGCACCCATTGGCATGGATCCTTATTTGACTTTAGCCCTAATTTTTGGCTTTATCGCGAAAGAAGTGGTAATTGGTTCTTTGGCAGTTATTTATGGGATGAATTCCGTAGCGGTTAGCGGTTATATTGGCGAGACGGTAACTTTTGCCCAAGGTTACAGTTTTTGCATTTTTTGTTTGCTTTATACTCCCTGTTTGACTACTTTGGCGACTTTATTTAACGAAGCCAAATCTTGGAAGTTTACCTTATTTTCTTTGGTCTTTTCTTTATTGCTTGCCTGGGTAGCGAGTTTTCTGTTTTATCAGGGTTGGTTGTTTTTCTACGATTAAAATAGCAAGTTCGTAGCGATCGCTTTAGCGATTTATCTATATCAATCGCTAAAGCGATTACTACGAACTGACAGATCGCGTTCCAAAAAGCGTTTCATTCGCGGGCTTTCTCCCTAGCCCCGATGCACCCGCCCCCTATTCATTTTGGCAAGAGGTCTATTGTTGTATTTAAGAAGCGATCGCCTCCCTTTCCTCTTCCTCTTCTATTTTCTCCTCTTTCCCGTATCCTAACAACTCAGCCTTTCCTGCCAAAAACTCCGCCAACTGTTCCTCAATTTCATCCCGCACAATTGAGCGATACTCAAGAAAATGCTCGTTATGAGCGCAGACAGTCAAATAATGCTCCCACACCGCAGGATTATGCTTGAAAATACCAAACAAACGACGCCAAAACTGCCAGCGAGTGCGACGCTTCACCCCCTGCCGCCAAATTACGATCGCCAAAGCTCGCAGATCGACCCAACTCGGTAACTTAGCAGGAGGCTGGCATTTGGGCGCCCCCAGCTTGAGGAAACAGCGATAAGTGCGCTCTAAAAACACCTCCGCATCGTATAAATTCCAAAAAGCCTCAATATATTCCCGGGCAATATCCTCCACTGGACGAGTGGGGATGAAATTAATCAAAGTAGTTTGATTGAGATCTTCTCTCCCGCTATCGAGCAAACGTCCTTCCTTCTCCAAGCGATGCCAAAGAGCCGTATTCGGCAGGGCCTGCAACATCCCAAACAAAGCCGTAGGGATGGCAGCTTCCTCTACAAACTTCACAATACGAGAAGCAGCACCCTTTTTCTCTCCATCAAAACCAATAATAAAACCCGCCATCGGGCGCAAACCAGCCCGGATAATTTTATCCACAGTTTCCGTTAGAGAATCGCGAGTATTTTGGAATTTTTTCGTCAGTTGCAAACTCTCCTCATCTGGAGTTTCAATTCCTAAAAATACCGCATCGAAGAAACACTCCACCATCAAATCCATCAACTCTTCGTCCGCAGCCAAATCTACCGAAGCTTCTGTATTGAAGCGGAAAGGATATTGATGTTCTGCTTGCCAAACTTTTAACTCATTTAACAACAACTTAACATTACGTTTGTTGCCGATGAAATTATCATCCACCATAAAAACACCCCGCCGCCATCCCAGTTCGTAAAGGCAATCTAATTCCTTTAGAAGTTGGGCGGGAGTTTTCGTCCTAGGTTTGCGACCGTAGAGAACTATAATATCGCAAAATTCGCATTGGAACGGACAGCCTCGGGAAAATTGAACCGACATGGAGTCGTAGGCATCTAACTCTAATAAGTCGAAACGAGGAATTGGAGTTGTGCTTACATCCGGCTTTTCTGCGGTTCTAAAAATGCCTTTTGTTTCGCCCTTTTCTATAGCTTCGACGAACATCGGCAGGGTGATTTCTCCTTCATCTAAAATTAAAAAATCTGCCCCGGCCTCTTCTGAATCCGCAGGTATAGAAGTAGGATAGGGGCCGCCCACTGCTACTAATTTTCCCCGTCGTTTTGCTTCGCGAATTTGGTCTAGGAGGTCGTTTTTTTGCACTATCATTGCCGATAGAATTACCAGGTCGGCCCATTCCCATTCTGCCTCCGCGACGGGGCGAACGTTACGATCTACTAATTTAAACTCCCACTCTTGAGGCAAAATTGCCGCTACGGTTATTAAGCCTAAAGGTGGCAATAATACTTTGCGATCGACTAATTCCAGTATTTTGTTATAAGACCAAAAAGTTGGCGGAAAAAGGGGATAGTTTAATAAAATTCGCATTTAACTTTAAACCTCTGTGTTGTGAATTTTAACTGCTTCAAGTATTCGTTCTGGTTCGTAAAAAATGACGCGATCGCGACCTTCAGACTTAGCTTTATAAAGAGCTTTATCCGCGACCTCAATTAACATTTTTTCTGAAGATTCATTGTTAGGAATTACGCTAGTAACTCCCAAACTAAGAGTAACATATTTGTTAACTTTAGAAGCCTGGTGGCTAATTGCCTTAGCTTTCAGCTCTAAGAGCATTTTTTCTGCTACACCAACAGCACCAGATAAGCTGGTATTCGGCAAAACCGCCACGAATTCTTCTCCTCCATAACGAGCTACTAGATCCGCAGGACGTTTGAGCGTTTGCTGAAGAACTTGCGCCACTTGTTTGAGACATTCATCTCCTGCTGGATGTCCGTAGGTGTCATTATAGAGCTTGAAAAAATCCACATCGGCTAAAATTAAAGATAGGGGCAATTTTTCCCTTGCCATTCGCCTCCATTCCATGCGCAAATATTCATCAAAACGTCGGCGGTTTGCCACTCCTGTCAAGGCATCTAAAGATGCTTGCATCTTCAATTCTTGATTGGCTGTTTCCAGTTCTTTTGTGAGCTTCTGTTGTGCCACCATAGCCTGATGAAGCTGGAGCGATCGCTTGACCCGCTGTAGCAAGACTGGCCAATGAATTGGTTTCGTAACATAGTCTGCGGCCCCTACTTCAAAAGCCCGATTCACAGAATCGTTATCGTCAAGGAAAGTAACGATCAGCACTGGGGCAGGATTTTCTTCCGGAAGTTCCTGCAATTTGCGACAGCAAGTAAAGCCGTCCATAATTGGCATCATAGCATCCATCAAGACAAGATCGGGGTGCTTTTCCGTGTAGGCGATTAAACCTTCTTTTCCATTGCTAGCTGCTATAACTTTATATCCCACCTTTTTCAACTCTAGGCTAATTTGCTTTCGGTTAATATGATGGTCATCTACTATTAATATTAGGGGAGGTTCCGAGCTAGAAGGCGATAAATTTAGATTATACATCTTAGCGCTATTCTCTTTAAAGCAAGAATTTTTTTGCAAGTATTTTAGTTAAACTTTTGATTTATGCACCCTGACTTTTATTATTAATTTTTGATTATTAATTGTTAATTACTTCGCGAATATTTTCCAAAAACAAAGCTCGATTGCGACCTTGTGACTTAGCTTTATAAAGAGCTTTATCCGCGATGGCGATTAACAGTTCTTCGGAAGATTCATGGTTGGGAATTACGTTACTAATTCCCAAACTCATAGTAACATATTTGCTAACTGTAGAGGCCTCGTGGCGAATAGCCTTATTTTGCACCTCTAAAAGCATTTTTTCTGCTATCACAGAAGCACCATAACCCTCAGTATTAGGCAAAATAACCGCGAATTCTTCTCCTCCATAACGGGCTACTAGACTCCCCTGAAGTTGAACCGTTTCCTGAATAATTTGCGCGACTTGTTTGAGACATTCATCTCCTTTTTGATGTCCGTAAGCATCGTTATAGAGCTTAAAACAATCAATATCGCATAAAATTAAAGATAGAGGCAAACTTTCCCTTGCCAGTCGCCTCCATTCTGAGTCCAGGTATTCATCGAAACGCCGACGATTGGCAATTCCTGTCAAACCATCCAAGGAAGCTAGCTCCTGCAATTTGTGATTGGCCGCTTCTAGCTTATTAGCGAGCTCTTGCAGTGCCATGGCCGCCCGATGAGACTCGATGGAACGCTTTACCCTCTGTTGGAGGACTGGCCAATGAATCGGTTTGGTAACATAGTCGGTGGCCCCCACGGCAAAGGCCCGATCCACGGAATCTTTATCGTCCAAGCCGGTAATCATCAGGACTGGGGAAGGGTATGCTTCGCCGAGTTCGTGTAATTTACTACAGTAAGTAAACCCGTCCATTACTGGCATCATCGCATCCAGCAGGACGAGATCGGGTTTTTGTTGGGTGTAGGCCATTAGACCTTCTTCTCCATCCCCTGCTTCTATCACTTTATAACCGAGCTTTTGCATGGCAAGACGAACCTGCATCCGCATCATTCTATCGTCTTCCACGATGAGGATTAAAGGTGGTTGGGAGGAAGTGGATGATAAATTTAGAGTTGACATATTGACATTATTGCGATATAATACTACAGTTTCTAAGTATTCGCCTCAGTAGTAGGTCGAAGGAACGCTTAATGCTTAAGGGGGCAATCGGAAGGAAGAGACTTTAGGGACTGGCGGAATTCTGAAAGTACCAGCTATCGGAAAATTGTAGGTCGGGCTATGAAACGCAACCCAATAAGTCGGTAGTTGATAAAACACCAAGTCCCTTAAGCGAAAATGGACGAAAAAAGATTGAACTTGGACTTTGGCAAAAAAACTATTATAAGGGAGCTATGGTGAATCTTAATGACTTCCTTGCTACAAAAAAGGCGATCGCTCCATACTCAAGCGCCAAACCGACAACCCCAAAATCATCAAAAACAAAACCAACCCAATGCTACAAGCATAACCAATTTCTAAATCTTCAAACCCTCGCTCGAACAAATAATAAACAATAGTTTTAGAACTATTCCTCGGTCCTCCCTGGGTCATAATATAAACTTCCTCAAAAACCTTAGTCGCCGAAATCGCGGAAATAACCCCCACCAACACTAAATAAGGCTTCATTAAAGGTAAAGTAATCTCCCAATGTCTCCTCCAACCGTCGCAGCCATCTAATTCGGCAGCTTCATAAAGTTCTCCGGCAATTGACTGCAAACCGGCTAAATAAATGACCATATAATATCCCAAACCCTTCCAAATCGTCACCGCTATTACGCTAAAAAGTGCCAGGTTAGGACTGGTCAACCAAGGAATAGGAAAAGGTGAATTGAAACTTTTGCCAAAAATCGATTCCCAAGCCAAACTTCCCCATTGATTTAACAAACCATTTTCGGCATAAATCCACTTCCAAGCAATGCCTGCAACCACCATCGATATTACTACTGGGGCGTAATATGCCGCCCGAAACCAATTAATTAAGCGCAATTTTTGGTTTACTAAAATCGCCAAACCTAAAGGGGCAAAAACTAATATAGGAACGGCGCCGATTAAATAAAATATGGTGTTTAAAAAACTCTGCCAAAACAAGCGATCGCCCAACATTTTCTCAAAGTTTTTTAACCCCACCCACTGCGGAGGTTGGATTAAATCGTAGCTGGTAAAACTAAAATAAAATGCGCGTGCAGCGGGGAAAAATACCGTCACTGCCAACACTAACAATGCCGGCAATAAAAACAAATAGGGCGTTAAAAAATTCAATCTATTTTTCATCTCGTAAAACAGGCATTGCTGCCTGTTATCGATTTTTATCGGACAGGCAAGATGCCTGTTATCGATTTTTATCGGACAGGCAAGATGCCTGTTATCGATTTTTATCGGACAGGCAAGATGCCTGTTATCGATTTTTATCGGACAGGCAAGATGCCTGTCCTACAGTAGAACAGGCAGGAACTGCCCGTTCGCATCTTATTAACTGGCAGCATCGGGATTTAAGGCAGCAAACAAAGGTTTTAAATCTTGCTGTTTTTCCCCTTCTTTTGCCGCTTTCACCTCAAAAGTAACTTGATTTGCCTCGGGTATATCTAAGACCTCTACGCACAGATCGGCTATATCTTCTCGACTGACCAAACCCTTAATATTATCCCCAAGCTCGAAAATTAACCGCTTACCTCCCGCATCTTCCGTCATGCCGCAAGGTCGAATAATCGTATAAGGAATGCCGCTAGAACGAAGGGCATCTTCTCCCCTCAATTTCCAAGTTAAAATCCCTCCCAATTGGTCGTTTAACCTCACCGCAGGCGGTTCTTCATCTAAATTTAAACCCGGTCGTCCCGGACGGGTAACTCCAGCAGAACTCACCATCACAAATAACGGAAGTTCCTCGCCGCCGTAAGCCTTGATATATTCGACTTGTAACTGGAAAAAACCGGGTGAAAATTTGGGGTTGAGGGCGCGATCGTACTCAAATTTACTCAACATTAATTGAACCGAATAAACTTTAGCGCGATCGAAAGGTTTGCCATCCTCTAAAGTCTTAGCGCGGAAAACCGGAATCAAATCGTCGAAGGGAATGCGAACCGTAGTCCAGATATTATAAACCGTATCGAAGGAATAGCAATAACCGACTCCATCCCACTTGCTCTGGCAGCGGATAATAAACTTATAGCGATTGCCGTCTCCCTTGACCCGCATTTCTATGCCGCTATATCCCCCTAAGTTCTTTGGCGGATCGAAGTTGCGAGTTCTAACCGACGCGAAACCGCCGGAGTTGGCAGTGGAGACGTTGCCAGTAAAAAGGGCAGTGTTTTCTACCAGACGGATAGAACTTTCGCTGACACCTCCCATGACCACATCATCTAATACTCCCCAAGTTTCCTTTAAATCTTCGGTCGGTTGTCGGAAGTCGAAGAGCATTTTTTCCGTGTTTTGTTTCAGTTGCCCCCCCACTGCTTCCACCAGGTTTTCGATACCTTTGTATTCTACCATTTCAGGCACATCCACCACTTCGGGCAGATAAAATTTAACCCCTTGGTAGTATTTTTCTCGTGTTGGAGTGTCTCCCTCCACTGGTTGCACTTTCGTTCCCGTACAGCAGATTACTTTGGTTACATCTGCGGTTAATTGGGGCGTGAGAGTTTCCGGGATGGTGATGTCTGCCTCGACTATTTCAACCTTGTCGCCGAGGATTTTTTTCGCTCTTTTCCTGTCTCGAACCAGCGCCCTAACTTTATATCCTTGCCTTACCAGTCTCGAAACTACTCGCTTGCCAACCCCACCAGTGGCCCCTGCCACCAGCACCACCGACGAAGTCTCTTCTTTCTGTTTGGGACCGCCGCCAAACAACCGTTGCAACCAACTGCAACTGCCAATAAAAGGGATGACCCTAAAATAGGCCAAGGTTTTGACGAAGCGCCCGGCGTCCCACTTGGAGTTTTCTGTTTCTGTCACGATTTTTTCCTCAAATCCTAGTGCTTATGCCTTTCCTTTATATTAAGATATGTTAAAAATTTTGGGGCAAAGGCGCGAGGGACTAAAGAGCCACGAGGCAGCAACAAAAACCATTTGAAAATTTTTTAAGGAGTCAGGGCGAGAGAAAAGGTAATTTCTCATTAATTGGACGCGCTTAATTCAATTATTAATTATTAATTATAGCGATTATTGAATCGGTGAAGTACACCCCGATCGATCCACCATTATCCCCCTTAAAAAGGGGGACGAGCGAATTGTTCCGGCTCCCCCCTTTTTAAGGGGGGCAGGGGGGGATCGCTCGATGTACTTCACCGAGCGCGATAAATGCTATATAGCAATCCTAAATGGGTTATGAAAAATTCGGAGGTCAGAAACCCGGTTTCTTGAAGAAACCCGGTTTCTAAAATATCGCAAATTATTTAGGATTGCTATATTAATTATTAATTATTAATTATTAATTATTAATTATTAATTATGAAGCAGCGCGGGCCACGGTCTGATAAATGGGAATTTCTATAACAAACTCGGTCCCCTTTCCGGGTTGAGAAACGCAGGTCAATTTACCGCAGTGTTTTTCAGCAATAATCTGATAGCTAATAGCCAAACCGATGCCAGTACCTTTACCCACAGGTTTAGTAGTAAAGAAGGGGTCAAATATCTGCTGGGAAACTGTCTCGGTCATGCCGATACCGTTATCAAGAATCCTAACGGATACCTGATTTTCTCCTATCATTTCTGTTTTAATAGTAATGGTTGGTTGTAGGTGTTTGTTAGTGGAAGAAACCTTGCCATTAAAGTTCCCACCAGCAGCAGCTTCCTCCACAGCATCGATCGCGTTAGCCAGGAGATTCATAAAAACTTGATTTAGTTGAGAGGCGTAGCATTCTACTGGTGGTAGAGAGCCATATTCTTTAAGCAAATTAATAGTAAAATCTTGCTTGGGTTTGAGTCTGTTTTTCAGAATCAATAAGGTACTATCCAAACCTTCGTGAATATCAACCTGTTTCATTTCCGCCTCATCCAAGCGAGAGAAATTACGCAAAGATTTAATAATTTCTCTAATGCGATCGGCTCCTATTTTCATAGAAGCGAGCAAACTTGGTAAATCTTCCAGAATATAATCTAGTTCTATGTCGTCTATTTTTTCTTGAATCTTAGGAGGGGGAGATTCGTAACATTCTTGGTAGAGTTCAATTACACGAATCAAGTTTTGGATATAATCATTGGCGTGAATGAGGTTTCCAAAAATGAAGTTAATTGGGTTATTAATTTCATGAGCAACCCCCGCTACTAATTGCCCCAAACTAGACATTTTTTCGTTTTGAATTAATTGAGTCTGTGCGAATTTTAGTTGGTGCAAAGCTTTTTCTAAATTCTGGGATTTCTCCCGTTCTCTGGCTTCAGATTTTTGCAAAGCTGCGTTTAATTTCGAGAGTTTTTCTATTTGGCGCAAGACGATATTTACAATAGCTTTTCTCAGTTCCAGTGCCGCATCTATTTCGCATTCTTTCCAAGGCAAAGAAGTTAGTTTAACTGTCTCTTTCCACAAATCGAAAGACTTGCGAGGAGACAGATGAATAGTACCCTCAGACTCGATCGCCTCTACAGGTTTATGAGGATTTCCCGCCCAATTCACAGTTTTAATAACTTCCTGTCTAAACCATAAAACATAAATCTTTGGGGCAGACGATATAGAAATTGCTAGCAAACCGCTTGCTGAATCTTTGATTTCTTCTCCTTCGGGATAAATTTTTGGTAGAGAATCAGTCGCAAAAACTTCTTCTATTTCTTGTTTGTCTAACCATTGAACTAATTTTTTTATTGCTTCTTTTTCGGGAGTTTCTCCTAAGACATAACAATCTTCTCTGGAAATCACCGCCACTCCATTAGCGCTTACTAATTTAAGCAAATTGCCTTGAGAGCGAACTAAAGCTTCGACTAAATCGTTTGCTGTGGATAAATATTCGATAATCAAAGATTGAATCGATTTTACATTTAGGCGATAGTCGTAGTCTTCATTGCCTTCCAACCAACCAAGTTGTAAAGACATTGTTTGTCCTAGAAATTCACAAGCAGCGCGCACTTCATAAGAAACGTATTTAGGTGAATAATGATGGCAAGCAATTAACCCCCAGAGTTTCCGCTCTTTCATCAGAGAAATGCACATAGTTGCCCTTACTCCCATGTTTTGGAGATACTCTATATGCATGTTCGATACGCTTCTTAAAACAGAAAAGCTTAAATCTAGCGGTTCTTTCGTAAGAGGATTTTTCTCAGGGATAATGGCAATTGGTTGACAATTAATGTCTGGTATTAGCCTTAATAAGTTGAGAGAATAAAGTTCTCTAGCTTGTTTCGGAATATCCGACTCTGGATATTGCAGACCTAAGTAAGGCGGCAGGGTTTCTAATTTATCCTCAGCAACGACATTTCCATGCCATTCAGGATTGAATTTATATACCATTACTCTGTCAAAGCCTGTAATTTGTCTAATTTGTGTTACTATGGTTTGACATAGTTTATTAAAATTAGAGACGCTTTGAATCTGGGAAGCTGCTTTTTTTACCGAATGATAAAAACCTAAAAAAGGAATTTGATGTTGCGACTGTGTGGGTTCTAGTTCTATAACTAGCAAGCCTCGATCGCGGTTCATGATACCATCAAATACTAAAAAATTTTGACCGTTATGCAACCAAAAATTAATTGGATTTATGCTTTTTAAATCTTCATTTTGCAAAGACTTTATTAGCCTATTTACCTGGTAATCATCTAAAAACTCTTTCAAGCTTCTGTTAAGGATAGATTCTGGTTCTAGTCCGAAAAATTTTAACGTATTACTGCTTGTTTGCAATATTTTAAGTTCCGGTTCTTGTAAGACTAATATTAATCCGTGGGGCTGAATCCTGCCCGATTGATGAATAGCTTCTTTTTCGCAATTATTTAAGAATTCTTTTTGTGCTTTAATAATTTCGTTATCGTTCATATCCATTATGTTTTTTTTGACGATCCCTCAACTTTTTTATAGCCTCCCTGCCGTACTTCTCTTTTCTTCGATTGTAATATTTGCGGTCGGAGGTAGCTACCTATAGGATGTACATAAAATCTTAATTTTTTCCAGCATTTTTAATTAAAATCAAACAATCTTAAATTTTCTTAACAAATTGTAATACTCTTAAAGGGAGCGGACAATAGGGTGCGTGGAATTTTTGTCAAAAGATGGGGTTAGATCCGTAAGTCTTCCTCTTTTGTTTTTCCCTTTCTATTGCTTTTTTTAATTGCTCGAACAAATATAACAATAGGTACGATCGAAAGTCATACATAAAAATAAAAAATTTCCAGAATTAAGATGCACCCCGGATAATAGAGAAAATTATTATAATGCGATTAGTCTAGTCTGAGGAGGGAAAAAATGGAAGCAGTTGATTGGCAGACTGCAATACCTGCGGGAATGGCAATTGTCATCTTCTTAGGAGGGATGCTGATGATGTTTAGCAACTTTTGGACTGATTCCATCCAAAAAAAGGAGCGAAATAAATAGTAGCAAATACTACTACCGTATTATCTGCTACTGCGGTCTTAGCATTTCCATCGCTAAGATCGTTATAGCGGACAAATTAACTAAAGAATTAACCAATGTTTTACTTAAATACAATTGCCGAATTTTCTCGAATAAACTGCGTTGGTATTTGTGCGTTTATGGTTCCGGCTAATCTGATTTTATGCCTGCAGTCCTTAATTTTGGTGGGAGTAAATCGCCCCAAGAATCAAGTGCGTGTGTCTGGGATAATTGGTGGTATTTGCGCTATAATGCTGCTGCTTCATGTGGGAAGTTGGTTTGTAATAGGGGTGGTGAGGATTCAGACTTTCATTCTGCTTGGGTTAAGTTGTGTTTGTTTGATAATAAATACATCGGTCTTATTGAGGATGTCTGCTATGAGGAGATCGATCTTGACTGTTTATGAAGGATTTAAGGGATGTTGGGCGCGAGTAGCGATCGCTCTTAGCTAAAAAATAGTTAAGAGTAAATTAAGATTGACTGCTTTGGTTTTTTCTCGTACCAAAAGCAGCGATCGCTACTCCAAACAACAACAAAAATGCCCCCAAGAATAGCTGGGGCGAGGGCACTTCTCGAAATAAGAAATAAGCCAAAAAACTCGAACCAACGGGTTCAAATAAAATCGCCAAACTAACAACCGTTGGCGACATCCAACGAATTGACCAATTAAAGCTAGTATGACCGACCAATTGAGGCAATAATGCCATCAATAAGAGGTAAAGATAGACTGGGGGCGGATAACCGAGATAGCCGGGGCCAAAGATGAAAGACAGGGGCAAAAGTATGGCGGCGGCAAGGCTATAAGCTACGGCGATATAACCGCCAATACCAAAACCCCGGGCCTGGGCTTGTTGTCCGAAAAGAATATAGAAACTGGCACCCCAGGCGCCTGTAAGGGCCAAGAAATTACCCAAGAGAGGGTTAGGGGCCATGCTGCCAGGACCAACCCCTGCCAAACCGATAATTAGTCCGCCACAGAGGGCCACTGCAATACCGAGGATGGTTTGCTTGGTAGGTTTTTGTTTTAACCAAAGCCAGGAAAGCAGGGCTACCCAAAGGGGATTAGTGGTGACTATGCTAGTAGAGGCGGCGATGGAAGTGTAGGATAAGGAAGTAGTCCAGGTGGTAAAGTGGAATGCCAGACAAACTCCGGCTGCAATGGCGTATGCTAAAGCCCCTGGTTGGAGAGCTTGCCAGGAAATCTTGGGCCAGGCAGGCAGTAACAACAAGGAAGCTAGGGTTAGGCGAGAAGCGGAGATCGCCAGAGAAAATCCAACCCCGCTTTTGTCGGCTGATAGACTCGCCAAGCGGACAAAAATGGCGGCGGTGGAGATGGCGAGAACGCCGAGAGTTAAAATTAACCACACTAACCAGTGGGGCGGGCGATCGGAAAGTTTCATTAATAATTAGTAATAGTTGCTTCTTCGGCTAAATCAAAATTGATAATATGTTGGAACTAATTATAGTAGTTTTAATCGTGCTTGTGGGTTCTGGGTTCTGTTCTGCAACTGAAACATCGTTACTGTCAGTTTCTCTAATCAAAGTTCAACAGCTAGCCCAGTCGAAAAAGCCTGCTGCAGTAGCTTTGTTAGCTATTAGGAAAAAAATTAATCGACCGATCGCTACTATTGTCATCATCAATAATATTTTTAATATTGTTGGCAGCATCCTCATCGGTTCTCTAGCAACTTCTGTTTTAGGAGATGCTATGTTGGGGATATTTTCAGCGGTTTTGACTTTTTTGATTATCATTTTTGCGGAAATTATACCAAAAACTTTGGGGGAACGTTACGCGGAAAATATTGCTTTAAGCGTAGCTTTACCGGTGAGGGGGCTTACTTTTTTATTTATTCCTATAATAATAGCTTTAGAGAAGGTAACTGCTCCTTTTACTAGAGGTAAAAGACCGCTAACAACTAACGAAGCGGAAATTTTGTTTTTGACAAGGTTAGGATATCAGGAAGGGGCGATCGAGGACGACGAAGCGGAAATGATTCAAAGGGTTTTTCGCTTGAACGATCGCAAAGCTGCTAATTTAATGACGCCTCGCATTGCTACTACTTATTTAAGAGCAGATTCCACTTTGAATGAGGTGAAAGAAGAGATTATTAATTCCCAACACAGTAGGATTATTATTATCGAAGATTCTATGGATAAGGTGGTTGGTTTGGCTTTAAAGCATGAGTTATTGGCGGGAATGATAGATGGCGATGGAGAGATAAAAGTGGCAGATTTTACCAGAGACGTTCGGTTCGTACCGGAAACTATTCGAGCGGATAGATTGCTGAAAGAATTTCAGAAAACGCGCCAACATTTGGTAGTGGTTTTAGATGAATATGGAGGGATGTCTGGGGTGGTAACTTTGGAGGACGTACTGGAGGTTTTAACTGGAGAAATTGTTGACGAAACAGATTTGAATGTGGATTTACAAGCGGTGGCACGTTTGAAGGGAAAAATGATGTTGAAAGAAATAAATTTTGAAAAGCAAAATAAAACAGAGAACTAATAAAAGCAAAAAATTAACAATTAACAACCATGAGTTCAACAGTGTTAATTACAGGTGCTTCCCAAGGCTGCGGTAGAGCGACGGCGCTTTTGTTTGCCAGAAAAGGCTACAATCTAGTATTAGCTGCTCGTAACGAAACAAGATTAGAAGCGACGGCAAAGGAAGTAGGATCGATCTCGAATTCAGTCTTAGCAGTTCCCACGGATGTAGGGGATGCAAAACAGGTAGAACGGCTAGTAGAAAAAGCTATCGGTTTTTGCGAAAAAATAGATGTTTTAATTAACAATGCTGGCATCTGTATGACAGGACCAATAGAGGATACTTCCTTAGAAGATTGGCAGCAGTTAATGAATACTAACTTTTGGGGTTATTTACATCCAATTAAAGCACTAATGCCTCATTTTTTGGAACGAAAAACGGGAAGTATTGTTAATGTTGGCTCTTTTGGCGGCAAAATGCCGTTACCAGAAATGACAGCTTATTGTGCTAGCAAGTATGCGGTAACTGGGTTGACAGAAACTATGCGTTTGGAATTGACCCCAAAAGGGATTCACGTCTGCGCCGTCCATCCAGGAGTTATTAACAGTAATTTTCTCGAAAGGGCGCAATTTCGAGGTGTGGATGATGCCGAGGTAGAAAGTCGCCGGGAGGAGATGAATTCTTTATTAAAATCTGGTTGGGTAAGTCAACCAGAGGATATTGCTGAGGCTATCTGGAATGCAGTGAAGAAAAAAAAGTCGGAGGTAGTAGTTGGACCATGCTTTTTGGCAACAGAAGCTTATCGTTTATTTCCAGGTTTCCTACAGTTTATTATGGGAGCGAGGAGTTAAACTATTGCAATTCTCAATTACCCATGACCTATTACCTATTATCAAATTATGAAAATCGAAGGGCTTGCAGCAAAAGAAGCAGGGGGAACCCTGGAATCTTATAGTTTTGAGGTGGAGGAACCCCGAGGTTACGAGTGCATTATTAAAGTGCTGGCTTGTGGCATCTGTCATTCGGATCTTCACATGATGGATAACGATTTTGGAATGTCTAAGTATCCCTTGGTGCCGGGGCATGAAGTGGTGGGGGAAGTGGTGGAGATAGGACCGGAAGTAACTCATCTGAAAAAGGGCGATCGCGTGGGGGTGGGTTGGCAGCGAACTTCTTGCCTCCAGTGCCGCGACTGCCTGCGGGGTGACGAGAATTTGTGCGATCGCAACGAACCATTGATAGCCACGGGTGCCGGCGGTTTTGCTAATTATTTATCGGCTGACTCCAGGTTTGCCTTCCCCATTCCCGAGGGCATCGATACGAATGCTGCGGGACCGTTATTATGCGGCGGCATTACGGTTTACGCTGGTTTGCGCTATGCGGGTATGACTTCGGGACAGGACATCGGTATTATCGGCGTGGGCGGTTTGGGACACATGGCGGTACAGTTTGCCAGTAAGCTGGGCAACCGGGTAACGGTTTTTACTACTTCCGAGGATAAGGCGGATTTTGCCGGCAAGCTGGGTGCGAAGGAGGCGATCGTTGTTAAAAAAGGAGAAAAACCGCCGGCGCCTTCTCGTCCGCTGAATATTTTATTGAGTACGGTACCCAAAGCGATCGACTGGGAGGCTTATGTTGAGTTTCTCGATTCTGATGGGACTTTTTCCATCGTGGGAGTGCCAGAGGAACCTTTGACGATTCCGTTACTTTCTTTGCTGATGAAACGCCGTCGGATTATGTCTTCTCCCATTGGGGGCAGGGGGATGATAATGGAGATGCTTTCGGTGGCGGAGGAATTTGGCATCGAACCGATGGTGGAGGTGTTTCCTATGGAGGCGGCAAACGAGGCTATAGAAAAGGTGCGCAATAATCAGGTGCGGTATCGGGCGGTTTTGACGGCAATTAATAATTAATAATTAATAATTAATAATTGTCTGTTTTCCAGTGTCCGGTTATCCGTCGTCCAGTGCGAGAATTAAGAAACCGGGTTTTTTGTTAATAAAAACCCGGTTTCTGGAGGCGCTGTTCGTAGTAATCGCTTTAGCGATTTATATAGAGAAAAATCGCTAAAGCGATTACTACAAGCAGCCATTGCAGACTTTTTTCGACTACTTAGAAGGTGAGGAAGGTCTATCGGAATTTATTAATGATTTTCCCTATCTAGAAAGTCAAGCAGTTCGAGTATTAGAAAAATGTAATGGCTGTTCGTAGTAATCGCTTTAGCGATTTTCATCTATATAAATCGCTAAAGCGATTACTACAAGCAAGCTAATGGTACTAGCTCGCAAGTCGCGATCGCCCCCACTTTTCAATTTAAAATGTATGACAATTAATTTATCCTTTAATTAAAAAACCAATATGACAAATGATTTTTCATTTCAATTTAAAACCTCTCCAGCAATTGAAGCCCTCAAAGAATTTAAAGTTGCATCCCTCCCGGAATACGAAGCAAGACTCGCCCTATTTAACCTATCAGTTTTAGCGGACTACGACCAACTGGCAGCTTTAAGCGCCCTTACTAATATAGACAAACATTGGTATCAAATAGAAACGGCGAAAAAAGTCATCAAACAAATGGGAGGTAGGGCTTTACTGGCGGACGAAGTAGGTTTGGGAAAAACCATCGAGGCGGCTTTAATTTGCAAAGAATATCTCATCCGGGGGGCGATAAAATCTTTGTTAATTCTTACTCCGGCATCTTTGGTCTCCCAGTGGCAGTTGGAACTAGAAGAAAAGTTTTCTATATCTACTATTACCACGGACCAAAGAGAAACAAGTCCCGAAGAGTTTTGGCTGAGTAGCGATCGCATTGTTGCTTCTATTAATACGGCAAAACATAAAGCCCACTTCTCCTACGTCACGGACAGAGAATGGGATTTAGTAGTAGTAGATGAAGCCCATCATTTAAAAAACCGTAAAACCCTAAATTGGAAGCTGGTAAATGCGTTGAAAAAGCGTTTCATCCTGATGCTAACTGCGACACCGGTGCAAAACAATCTTATCGAATTATTCAATCTTTTAACTTTATTGAAACCTGGAGTATTAAAAACGGAAGCTCAATTTAAAAGAGAGTACGTCAATTCCAAAGATGCCCGCGTTCCGAAAAATCCCGAAAAACTGCGCCAACTGATGCGGGAAGTAACGATTAGAAATACTCGCAGTTTGGTAGATGTGAAATTGCCGAAAAGATTTGCTTCGACTATTAACGTAGTTCCGACAAAAAAAGAAGTAGATTTATATGGGGCGATTAACGCTTATTTGCGACAGCATCAAGAGGAAAAAGGCTTCGATAAATTAACTAGAAATACTCTATTAATGCGGGCGGGAAGCAGTCCTCCAGCTTTAATAGATTCTCTCAAAGGAGTGCAAAAACGATTCGAACACGAGGAGATTAAATTTCTGTTGCGTCGGGCTAAGAATATCAAGGAATTTGAAAAAGGGAGACAGTTGCTCGAATTGTTGAAAAAATCGACTCAGAAAACGTTGGTTTTTATCAACCATCGAGTTACTCAAGATTATTTGGCAAAATATTTAGGGGAAAATGGGATAGAGGTCGCTCAGTTTCGGGGAGATATGTCTTTAAAGGAAAAAGATGCGGCGATCGAAGCTTTTCGAGATAAAATATCGGTGTTGCTGGCTTCGGAAACTGGTGGAGAAGGTCGAAATATTCAATTTGCTAATGCTATAGTTAATTACGATTTGCCGTGGAACCCGATGAAAATCGAGCAGCGCATTGGGAGAATTCACCGCATCGGCCAAACTCAGGACGTGTTTATTTTTAACTTTTGCATCCAGGGGAGTATTGAGGAGTATGTTTTGCGGATTCTTCACGATAAAATTAATATGTTCGAGTTAGTGGTAGGAGAAATCGAGACGATTTTAGGAACGGTGGGAGATGATTTTGATTTTAGCGAGGCAATTATGGATATTTGGTTGAGAAACCAATCCGAGTCCGATTTAGATTCGGCTTTCGATAGTTTGGCGAACCAATTGATAACAGCTAAGGAAAGTTACGGGGAAATTAGGGAGTTTGACGAGAAGATTTTTGGGGATGATTTTGAGGCATAAATTGAGAATTATCTTGTATTGTTAAATTGTAGTCAATGGGGCAATTTAGCGCGAGTCCTTTATATTCCAGTCCTAAATCATTTAAGTAATAAAATTCTATGAAGATTACGATTGAAATTCCAGACCAAGTGGTGGAACGTAAGAAAAGGAGAATGGAGTAGTGTCGAAGAGAGACTTTTGGAAATATTTGTAGCGGATGCCTACCGTTGTGGAGCGATCGCTACTTCAGAAGTACGCCGTCTCCTCCAATTATCTTCGCGTTTAGAAACTCATGCTTTTTTAAAGCGTATGGGGGTCTATCTAAACTATGACGAAGAAGAATTGGAACGCGACCTCCAGACCATTAAGGATATCCAAAAGTTAAAATCTTCAAGAATACAATAGTAAGCAGGTAAGCAAAAATATTTACATAAAATTATTCTTGATTTCCCCGTAGAACAGGCGTCTCGCCTGTTCCACATGTCCAATTAATTTTGCACGGGTACTTATTGTTGGGTTCCACTCCGTTGCACCCAACCTACATTTCCACTGCGCGGAGCCCGACCTACAATTACTGCCAGACACTTTGCAATACATTTAACTTTTACATAATGAACGAAAACGCAATTTTAGCAGCGATCGCACAAACCATAAGCCTCAAAGAAGGATTAGCAGAATTCTCCTCTGCCAATACTTTAGAAGTAGTCTTACCTCCAGAAGTAGCGGATACCCTAGAAGTGAAAGAAGACGTCATCTTTACTACCAGCGCAGAAGAGCGATCGGGCTATTTCGTCACCTACAATTCCGAGATCTTCGAGAAATTTGAGGCCCTTCTGGGAGAGTCTGGTTATGTAGCTGCCCTTGGTATTAAATATGAAGGTCATTTAAAACCTAGCGGTTTTGATAAATTGGTAGCTTCTTCTTTACATCCCCAAAATGGTTTGATTAGATTTATCGAAGCCAAACCGGCTTTAACTCCTTACATTCTTTGTAATATTGCTTATACCGCTGCTGCCGACGAAAAACGGGTGGGGATGACTTCGTTTTTTATTAATGGAATTACTGGATGCCCGGGAGTAGATGTTGGCGATGCTTTGTTGTGGGAAACTGACAGAATAAAGGTAGATTTTGAAGAAAATCCGATCGCTATTTCTTCCGAGGAACTTTCGAGGATTATTGAAAATACCGCCAAAAAAGCAGTTAATCGAGAAATAGAACCTTGGAAAAAAAGTTTAGAACGGAAGAAAAAACGAGATACTGAAAGACTGAAGAATTATTATGGAGAAATAGCGACTGAAATTAATACTAAAATTTATCGCAAACGTCTCGAAGGAGAAGATAAGGAAAAAGAACTAACCAGAATAGCCGCGACGGAAAAAGAGTTAGAACGCAAGCAGAAAGAAATGGATGAGAAGTATGCTCTTTCTATCGAATCTTATCTCCATAGTTCGTTAGTAATTATGTTGCAAACCGTTCGCGTCGAGTGCGAGTTGAAGCGCAAAAAAAATCGCCGAAATGTGGTAGCTATTTGGAATCCTTATACTAAAGAAATCGAACCTTTGCGCTGCGAAAGGTTCGACGTTCCAGTTACTAATTTTTATCTAGGGGATAGCGAAGCAGAAATTTTGTCCGAGGAGGATATTTAATCGTATTCCTCGATTATTTCCCATAATTTCCCATCGCTAAAATCAACAATAACCTCCGCAGCCCCTAGCGCTTTTAAAGCTTCTGGTTCGTGGGTGGAGGCTACTCCGACAGTGTAAATCTCTGCGGCAACGGCAGCTTTAATTCCACTGGGAGAATCTTCAAAAACGATCGCCTCTTTTGCCCCCACTCCTAATTCGCTCAAACATAACTTATAAGATGCCGGATCCGGTTTAGCAGCGGTCATTACTCCCGCTAAAATTATGGGGTTAAATCTATCTGCTAATTTGAGAGCTTCTTTTAGCATAAATTCGACATTTTCTGGCGGTGCGTTGGTAACTACGCCTTTTTTTAATTGATTTTCTTCGATCCATTTAAGAAATTCCAACAGTCCGTTTAGGGGTTGCAGGTCGAGAGCATTTTCTCGAAATCTCGCTTCTTTGTCGTAGGCCAATTCTGCTACTTCAGAATCAGATAATTGAGGCAACAATTTATTAAGAATGGCTTCGTTAGTGCCGCCGCTGATATTTTCTTTGTAAAAAGGCAAATCGATATCCATACCATAATTTTTGAGAATGTCTTCCCAAATTTGATAATGAATTGGATCGGTATTTACAAGGGTTCCATCTAAATCGAATATAATTGCTTTAAGCATTTTTGTAGTTGTTAGCTGTTAGCTGTTAATTGTTAATTGTTAATTGTTAATTATTAATTACCTATTCTCAAATAAAGGTATTAACGCCTCTTCCCAAACCGTTGCCATTTTGCTATGACCTCGACTGTTGGGATGAACGCTATCTTCTAAATCGTCGAAATTTAAGGCGCTATTAATATCTACAAATATGAGCCGATCGCCCTCCTTTTGCCTCCTTTCTACTAAAGCAGCGATCGCCCGATTATATTCGTTTACTCTTCGATCTAGTTCTTCCATCTCTATAGGCGGAATAGAAGCTACTAATATGTCCGCGTTTGGCACTTCTTGGAATATCTCATCAATCAAATTGTTCAGCCTTTCTGGAGCAGTTTTTACTCGATAATTTTGGGCGATGTCGTTAGTTCCAATCGTTAACAAAATTATATCCGGTTGAGTTCTTTTTAACCAGATGTTGATATATTCATTAATTTGGTCGATTCTCCAACCAGAATGACCTTCGTGGTCTCTATCCGGCAAATAATTAGGACCGTTGATTAGAGAACCGACAAAATTAATTTTATAACCGCGATCGCTCAATTGTTTCCACAGATTAATGCGATAACCCCCAGGGAAATCATAACCATCAGTAATCGAATCGCCCAAAGGCATAATTTTAGTAGGGGCTTTTTCTGGCATAACCGTTACTTCCGATTGCTTGCTTGCAGTTACATTTTCTAAAGGTTTATCGGAAATTTTATCCGATTCAGAATCGAGCTTTATGGAACTACAACTCAGAGATATTAAAGCAGATAATGCGAGAATCAAATTAAAAACAAATCCCGGTTTTTCTGGTGGAAGCATTATTAATTTTAATAATTAATCGTTAACGATATAGGGAAGGCTAGGAAAATTCGGGGTCCAGAAACCCGGTTTCTTTGACATTAAACGTCGCCAAAAATAAAATATCCGATCGGCATGGGGATTGAAGAAACCGGGTTTTTTGAAAAAACCCGGTTTCTGGCGGGCGAATTATCATTGTTCCGCAAAAATGGCGAAGGTATTCTCAAAGAAACCGGGTTTCTTTGCATACCCACTTAGAAGCCGTTACGAGCCCAGACCACCATTGAAATAGAAAAGGCCATTAGTACCAATAATGAAACCCAACCCAAGGAAAGAATGTCCATAATTACTTTTAAAAAACTGTAAAAACAACTGCAAACTTTATATTATTTTAATTTGAGCCATTTTTGAAGAACAGCGCAATATGACAAACCACCAGTCCTCCAACTTCAGTCCCGCAGAAAGGATAGAATCTCTCAAGGCTGGTGCTTTGGCAGGTTTCTGTGCCTTACTGACTTTTAGCATCATTCTCTGGGGCAACAGTTTTATCTTGGCCCGCAGGTTCGAGTTATTAGCAAGTCTCCAGATAGAGACGTGGGGATGGGATGTAGCGCTTAGGGGGGCGATCGCCTTTATCGGCGGTTTTCTCTTCGGCGTCACCTATCGCTACATCGTCCGCCAAGATCCAAATCCTCAACTCAAGGCCGGGGCAGTGTTGGCCTTCGGACTCGTGCGAGCTTTCGGCCAAATAGATTTGGGACTATCTTCTCAGACAGAAAAAATGCCCCCTATTTCAGAATTATTGCCATTGGCAGTAGGGGGCATAGAAAGTATTATTTTGTTTGCCGCAGCCGGTGTAATGTTAGAACTGGCGATCGCCAAGGGAATAATTAAACCTTTTATTTAAACGTAATTTAATTCCCAATCTTCCAGCCAAACTCCTAACTAAAATCGCGCAACATTTTTTTAATTTCTAAATTGTGCAATTCCTCTTGACCGATCATAGTGCGGGCATACTCCTCCAAATAAATAGAAGCATCTTCTACAGTTTCCAATAAATCTTTATAGAGATCTAAAGCTTTTTTCTCGTGGTTAAGACTTTCTTGAAGAATATCTCTTACTGAATGTTGGTAACTTTCCTCAATAGGAGCTATTTTTTGACTCGGATGCCCCTCTAAGCCCGTGAGAATTTCTCCCGCTTGTTGGGCGTGAAGCAAAGATTCATTAGCTTGACCCTGAAAAAATTGCACGATGGGAATGCGATTAGGTCCAGTAACCATTAAGGAATAATGAGTGTAGCGGACTACACCAGACAGTTCAAATTCCATGATAGTGTTGAGCAAATCGATCGCTTTTTCTCTCTCAAGTTCTTTCATATTTTCTCTTGGTTTAATGGTTGCTTTAATTATTGTACATAACAATTCTCTTTCTGTAAAACCATGGTTTCGCCAAAAGCTTATTCGGCTAAAATAAGCTTTTAAAGCACCAAATTAACACTAAAAACCAGTGCTGAAAACTACCGCAAACAGGCTTTTGCAATTATTTGAGGCGATTGAGAAAGCAGCACTGGGGCAACGATTAATTATTCTTCAGTGGATTTTTACTCGGAATCTTCCGATGCTTCTTTAACCACAATATCGTTCTTAATGTAATCTAGCTGTTCGGGACTTATGACCTCTTTAGAAGCCAGTTCGTTTATATCATCATAAGGGCGCTTTTCCTCGATCTTTTCAGGTAAGTCAGAAACCCCTAATTTATCTGCCAATTTCTTTAAATCTTCTTCAGAAGCAGTGTTAATATTGATGGCTGGGACGATCGCTAGACCGGGAACTACCACTGGGGTAACTAAGGGTTCTGGGCTAGTTTCCACAGTAGTACCGTAACCCCCCGTTGCTTGAGGATCGGCGCAGGAAGTAAGAGCGATCGGTATAGCAGCTACACCAGCAAAAAACAGTAAACGAATTTTAGACACGATCATAATTAAATAAAAATGGGTGCTGAATTAACAACAATTTAATATTCTAGTCGCTATTAACATTTTTGACAATTAGGATCGGTTTATTATCTAAATCAAAGCTGATGCCATTTATAAGGAATTCATAATTTTAGCTACTTATCCCAATAGATCCCTGGTGTATCGGCTCCATTTTCGTAGAGAAAATCTATAATCTAAATAAGCTTATTATGCCCCCCCACCCCATTGTAAATATTTTTTAAATCCTGTTTTCTAGAGCTTGGCGACTACCACCACAGCAAAATATCCATGAGAAAACAGGTTTTACTATTAGGGAGTTGGGCGCTGCTAGCCTCTAGCATCCTGCTTGGCTCTTCCGAGACTTCAGCGACAGAGGAGAATACAGGAATGCTCCAAATCAAGGCCAACGGCGAAGACTTCGTGCGAGAAGGCTTTGTTTCCAAAGATGGCTGGGAAATAACATTTGACAAGCTCTATGTCAACTTAGCCGAAGTCACGGCCTATCAAACAGAACCCCCTTATAATGCCGAAACTGGAGGTAAACCCCAAGCACTCGAAACAGTGCTACTGGTTTCAGAAGAGACCGTGGACTTGGCATTGGGGGACGAAAACGCAGCTCCGATTTTAGTGGCCGAAGTCCCGGCAGCCCCCGGCAGGTATAACGCCCTGTCGTGGAAAATGCCAAAAGCAGCGGGAGGCCCCGCCGCTGGTTATTCTCTGGTAGCGATCGCCACTGCCACCAAAGACGGCCAAACTATTCCTTTTACTCTAAAAATAGATGAAGAGATGCAGTTTACCTGCGGAGATTTCGTCGGAGACGATCGCAAAGGCATTCTCCAACCGGGAGGTAAAGCCGACTTAGAGGCAACTTTCCACTTCGACCACTTATTCGGCGACGGCGAGGCCCCAGCAGACGACGAGATTAATACCGGGGCTTTAGGTTTTGCGCCTCTGGCAGCTTTAGCCGAGGATGGCAAGCTGGAGGCAGATGCCGTCACCCTTCAGCAACAACTCTCCCCGCCAGACTACAACAAATTTAAGGCTATTTTGCCTAGCTTGGGTCACGTCGGCGAGGGCCACTGCCACGAATCTCTGATGGTTCATGGAGATGGCCAATAGTCGTTACGGGCAATTTGGGATTTTCTGTTAAGAAATATCCCCGCTCTCTGGAAACGGTGGCAAGATTTTTTAGCAAGCATTTACAGGACCATAGAATATGAAACGGCAATTGATACTTTCTCTGATGGTTGTCTGTCTGGGAGGTTGGCAAGAAAAAGCGATCGCTCACGGGGCCAAAATTGAATATCAAACGGCCCCAGCCATCGAAATCCAGGCTACTTACGACTCGGGGACGCCAATGGCTAACGCTCAAGTAGTAGTTTATGCCCCAGACGACCCCGCTACTCCCTGGATGGATGGCAAAACAGATGAGAAAGGTAATTTCAGCTTTATCCCCGATAGCTCTAAATCTGGCAATTGGGAAGTTAAAGTTCGTCAGGCCGGTCATGGTGGCATTGTTACTATTGCTGTGGATTCTTTAAATACCACTGACAATGCCTTATCTGAAGCCTCCACCCTCGCCACAAACGAGCAAAGCGTACAACCAAACGTGATTTTGGCCCAGGCTAGCAGCGAGAATAAAATGCCTCAAAGAGTTGTAGCGATCGCCTCTGTTATCTGGGGATTTATCGGCACAGCTTTGTTTTTCTCCCGCTGGAAAGATAAGCATCAACATCCAGAAGATCGTTTAACTAATTCAGAACTCTAAATGGGCAATCTGTTGTAAATTTACCGATCCTCCCTTTCCGATAATTTGCTATTAACTTGCACTGTTATATTTTTGCTCAAAAATGCACGTCCCCGAAGGTATTCTTTCATCTCAAGTTTGCATTACAGGTTACGCTATAACCTCTCTCACTACTTGGTATTCTCTTAGAGAAATTAACAAACAACCAAACCCGCAAGAACAAATTCCTAAAGCTTCTCTACTCACAGCCGCTTTTTTTGTAGCATCTACCATTCATATTCCCATTCCGCCGGCTAGCGTTCATTTAGTCTTAAACGGACTATTAGGCACCGTACTCGGTTATTACGCTTTTCCTGCCATACTGGTAGGTTTATTCTTCCAAGCAGTAATGTTCGGACATGGGGGCATGAGTACCTTGGGAGTCAATGGGATAATTATGGGAGTACCAGCGCTATTAGCTCATCAAATATTTGTGCTGCGCCATGTTTTTAGAAAGCGGCTGGATGAAAAAATGTCATCTAGTATTAGTGCTTTTTTCGCTGGGGCAACTGCTGTCGGTTTGGCTACAGTTATTTTCTTTCTCCTTGTCATTACAAACATTCCCTCCGATTGGGATCTCGCAACGGAAAGAACTGCAATGTATGGCTTAATGCTAGCTCATCTTCCTTTAATGGTGATTGAGGGTATTTTTACAGCAATGGTTGTTAGTTTTATCCAGCGAGTAAAACCGGAAATTTTACCTTCTTAATATCGAGATGAAATTTGCGCTGGATGAATACGCCCATCTAAATTCGCCCATCCATAGATGGGACCCCAGATACAAGCTAATTGGTTTAATCGCCTTAATCTTCGCTTTTGCCAGCGTTACAAATTCCCATCTAATCCCGGCAATGCTTTTAATAGCCGGGATTCTCTATGCTATCTCTAAACTCCCTCTATCTTTCCTGCTGAAACGGTTGCGCTATCCGGGCTTTTTCTTATTGGGAATAGTTATGTTTTTACCCTTTGTTTTGGGAAAAACTATAATTTTACAATTAGGATTTTTGACGATTCGGCAGGAAGGAATAGTCGCGTCGTTGCTGGTTGCCAGTAGATTTTTGGCAATTATGACTACAAGTTTTGTTCTGTTCGGAACCAGTTATTTTTTAACTACAATTAAAGCGATGCGTCGCCTTGGCCTTTCTCCGATTATCGCGGATATTATTCTGCTATCTTACCGCTATCTTTTTGAAGTTTATAGGCAATTGAAGATGATGCAAAGAGCTAGTAAATTGCGCGGTTTTGAACCGAGGAAATTTAGCAGGCGAAATTTGTCAGTTTATGCGGCGCTTACTGGTAGTTTGTTGGTGCGGAGTTATGAAGATTCGACCCAGATTTATAAAGCAATGCAATTGCGGGGTTACGGTCATGTATTAAAGAAAGAAGAAAGAGCGAAGGCTCTTCCAAATAAAACTAGGCAAAAACAATCTAAGTTAGATGCGACTGGTCTTTTTATCTGTCTTGTTATTGCAGTCTGTTTTATTGGGGCAGAAGTTTTATGATTTTTTGAATCTAATTAACGCGATTATTACTAACTCAATCGCAAAGAGCGATTGCTACGAACAATTTCTAACTTTTAAAATGTCAGCAGTTACCGTCAAAGATTTAGTTTTTAACTATCCCCAACAAAAACCCATATTGCGCGGCATTTCCTTTAATATAGAAGTCGGGGAAAGAGTAGCGTTGCTGGGGCCGACTGGAACGGGAAAAAGCACTTTAATGGAAAACCTAATCGGTTTAAAAGAACCTATTAGCGGTCAAATTTGGATAAAAGATCTTCCAGTAGAAACGGCAAATTTATCAACAGTTCGTCGCCGAGTGGGTTTTTGCTTCCAAAACCCCGACTATCAACTATTTATGCCGACTATTTTGGAGGATATAACCTTCGGTCCTCTCAATTATGGTACTTCCTCGGAAGAAGCAGAAGAAGTGGCGCGTCAATTATTAGCAGAATTTGGCTTAGAAGCAGATGCCAACCGTTCCGCTTACGAACTCTCTGGGGGTCAAAAACGGTTGGCTGCACTGGCGACTATTTTGGCATTAAAACCTTCTATTTTAATCTTAGACGAACCTACCAACGGTTTAGACCCTTTATGGCGGCGTAATTTAGCTGAAATTTTGCCCGGACTTCCGGTGGAGGCTATGTTAATAGCTTCCCACGATTTAAACTGGGTAAGCAAGGTCACTCAGCGAGCTTTAGTATTAACTGGAGGAGAGATAAAAGTAGATTCACCCATTCCAGAACTTCTGGGAGATAGAGCAACTCTCGAATCTTATGGCCTGCCTTTGGATTATTAAAAATTGGGAATTGGGAGTCGTTCGATCGCATAGCGATCGCCCCAGTCTCGGATAGACCGTAGATTTTAGAGAAACCAATTGGAAGATCGAGGGGCGATCGCCTCCCCCTACAACAAACCACCAAAGCGGGAGTCCTCTGCCAAAACCTTCAAAACCTGCTCGATCTCCTGCGATCGCTCCTTATCAACGATCGAAGTCACATTACCATCTCGAACTACCACCAAATTCTCCACCCCAATAGTAACGATCGCCTCATTCTCATCAGTAGCATAAAAAATCGAACCCTTCGTATCCCTACCCACATGAGTCGCCAACTCCACATTAGCCTTATCCCCCTCAGCCAACCTCTCCAAAGCATTCCAATCTCCGAGATCGTCCCAACCAAAAGCCACTGGCAGCACATAAGCCTTTTGCGTCTTCTCCATCACCGCATAATCGATACTCGTCTTCGCCAACTCCGAATAAGCACTCGCCCCCTTCGCCTCCAAGGCCGCCATCATCTGAGGTACATAAGTCCGTAACTCCCGCAACATCACCCCCGCGCGAAAAACAAAAATCCCCCCATTCCAACTAAAGCGATCGCTTGCCAAAAACTCCTCCGCAGTCTCGCGGTCTGGTTTCTCGGTAAAACGCGCCACTCGATAAGTAGAAAAGCCGCCAAAACGGACCGCCTCCTCTCCTCGTTCGATATAACCGTAACCAGTGGAAGGAAAAGTCGGCTGCACTCCCAGAGTCACGATGGCCTCATCCGACATCGCCAACTGAGCCGCCGCCTCAATAGTTTTTTGAAACACCCCAGGCTGCGCGATCCAATGATCCGCAGGAAAAAACCCCACCACCGCATCCTCTCCGTAGCGGCGGGCAGTTTCTATGGCAGTCCAGGCCACCGCCGGGGCTGTATCCCGTCCCTCCGGTTCGGCCAATAAATTTTCCTGGGGCAACTGGGGCAACTGTTGGGCCACGCCATCCGCCAACATGGCAGAAGTAACGACCCACAAACAATGAAAAAAGAAGGACTCATCGGTAGGGCAGGAGATAGAGCCCTTTTTACAGGTTACTAAACTTTTTCAAAGCAATAGATAACTGGCGATCGCTATCGCTTACTTCTAAATTGACTTCGCGGGGCTTTAAATTCTCTGGTATTTCGGCAATTAGTAAGCGATTTTCTTCTAACCATTCATTTTGAGCAACTCCTCGCCAAACTGCTTCGTATCGAATAAAGCGATCGCCTTCTGCCTCTACCCATTCTGCACTGTCCTGCCCTTGCGAGCTTCTAAAACTTCCATTGTAGCCAAGGTACTTGCCGCCTCGGCCAGATAAAGAGCCGTCATAGCTCGAAACTCCGGGTTAGTTTCCCGGCGCAAATCTTGAGAGAGCATAAAAACCCGCATTCTATAAGCTTCGATTGATTCTGGATCGACTGCGTATTTCATAGTTTTAAGTATCCAGTCGCTCTGGTATAACTTCAATTTTTAAAAGTTACCTTTCTGGTTCGAGGTAAATATATCTTACCCTCAAAGCAACGTTAGCCGGCAGTTCAACTTCTTGTTCTGCCTCCACCGGACTTAGTTGAGAGTGTCTGGCAACCACGCTACATCTGCCCAAAGGAAAATTATAGAAAAAGGCATCTGCCAGTCGGAGACTAACAGGCTGCTGGTCATAGATTAAGCCATCTCGCCTGACAAACACTCTGAGGGGCTCGCCATCTACAGAAGTCATGGCCACCCCATCTTGGTTGCGAATCACAACATAAATATCTGACATTAGTTCCCCCCTACAACAAACCACTAAACCTGGAGTCCTCTGCCAAAACCTTCAAAACCTGCTTGATCTCCTGCGATCGCTCCTTATCAACAATCAAAGTCACGTTACCATCTCGAACTACCACCAAATTCTCCACCCCAATAGTAACGATCGCCTCATTCTCATCAGTAGCATAAAAAATCGAACCCTTCGTATCCCTACCCACATGAGTCGCCAACTCCACATTAGCCTTATCCCCCTCAGCCAACCTCTCCAAAGCATTCCAATCTCCGAGATCGTCCCAACCAAAAGCCACTGGCAGCACATAAGCCTTTTGCGTCTTCTCCATCACCGCATAATCGATACTCGTCTTCGCCAACTCCGAATAAGCACTCGCCCCCTTCGCCTCCAAGGCCGCCATCATCTGAGGTACATAAGTCCGTAACTCCCGCAACATCACCCCCGCGCGAAAAACAAAAATCCCCCCATTCCAACTAAAGCGATCGCTTGCCAAAAACTCCTCCGCAGTCTCGCGGTCTGGTTTCTCGGTAAAACGCGCCACTCGATAAGTAGAAAAGCCGCCAAAACGGACCGCCTCCTCTCCTCGTTCGATATAACCGTAACCAGTGGAAGGAAAAGTCGGCTGCACTCCCAGAGTCACGATGGCCTCATCCGACATCGCCAACTGAGCCGCCGCCTCAATAGTTTTTTGAAACACCCCAGGCTGCGCGATCCAATGATCCGCAGGAAAAAACCCCACCACCGCATCCTCTCCGTAGCGGCGGGCAGTTTCTATGGCAGTCCAGGCCACCGCCGGGGCTGTATCCCGTCCCTCCGGTTCGGCCAATAAATTTTCCTGGGGCAACTGGGGCAACTGTTGGGCCACGCCATCCGCCAACATGGCAGAAGTAACGACCCACAAACCATCCCAACCGTCAGACAAAGGCAGCAGTCGTTCCGCCGTAGCTTGCAGAAGACTCTTACCGCTACCGTCGAGAGATAAAAATTGTTTGGGTCGATGTTTGCGACTCAGAGGCCAGAAACGTTCCCCTTTACCACCGGCAAGAATAACAGGTATCATCGGATTTTAAACGATTTGATGAATTGGACCAATTGATTCTAACAGAACTGAATTGTCAATTGGGAAAATGTTAATTATTAATTACCAAAAACTCTTATGACGTACCGACTGCGGACTCGCCGCGAACCCAAACTACTGAAATGGTTGTTTTGGATGTTTGTATTTTTCCTCATAGCAACAACCTCTGCCACTCTAGGAGCAATTACAGCCCTAGTGAAGCCCGAAGAACCGGAATTCGTCTCCAAAATTTTAGACACTGACGGCTCTAACCCTTTATGGCTTAAAGGCATTAACTACGAACTGTCCCAACCGGTTAATATCCTCGTCATGGGAATCGACTATGTACCCGGTGCCTCCCCAGATTCTCCGAAGATATTTCAAGGTCGCAGCGATACCATGTTACTTCTGCGTCTCGATCCGGCAGAAAATAATGTCAGCTTGCTTTCCATTCCTCGCGATACTCTAACCAACATTCCCGGTGTCGGTCGTACCAGAATTAACGAAGCTAACGCAGTCGGCGGTGTCTCTCTGGTAGAAGAGGTACTCTTCGATACTCTCAATAAGATCGAAATCGATCGCTACGTTCGAGTGAGCAACGGTGCCTTTCGGGAGTTAGTCGATCTTTTGGGCGGCGTGGAAACGTTCGTGCCTCGGAAGATGTCTTATACTGACAATACCCAAAAATTAAAAATCGACCTCGCGGCCGGCTGGCAAACTCTAGATGGAGAGCAAGCAGAACAGTTTGCTAGATTTCGCGATCGAGTTTATGGAGATATCGGTCGCATCCAGCGACAGCAACTTTTACTCGCTGCCCTGCAAAACCGAGTTACCAGTCCGGCAGTTTTGCCTCGCCTGCCGGGTATAGTTCGGGTGATGCAGAAGTATGTTGACACTAATTTGAGTTTTGAGGAAATCTTGGCTTTGGTGAATTTTGCTTTGCAGTTAGATAAAGACCAACTCAAAATGGTGATGCTGCCGGGGAGACCCAGCCAGGCGGACGAGTATTATGCTAGTTATTGGATTGTAGAGCCAGAGGATCGCGATCGCATCATGTATCAATATTTTAATCTCGACTCCCGCCCTTTTACTTACGATAATTTTAAGGCTCCCTTTGCTGACAATTTGTTGCCCTACGAAGCCAAAATTGCCGTTCAAAATGCTTCTGGGGATTCTGGTTTGGGTCTGCGGGCGATGGAGTATCTGCGCGACGGAGGCTATTATAATGCTTATCTGGTCGAAGATTGGCCGGACCTCGAACGCCATACTACCGTTATCGTCCAAGGAGGCGACCTCGAAGCCGCTGAGACTTTGACTAATACTTTAGGCTTTGGTAAACTCGAAGCCGCTTCTATTGGTGAAATAGGTTCCGATTTAACTATTCGTTTGGGTGAAGATTCTTTGAAGAAGTTTTAGTTAATATTTTCCCAATTAACAATTGACATTTTCCCAATAGACCTCTCCATTTGGATACGCTGCAATTTGGAATTAACAATACCTTCGCCAAAATAAAAAATACGATTCGTAGGTAGCGCGCACGCGACAGCGCAACATTTTCGTAGCAAAACCCAACAAAGATGTTGGGTTTCGCTACGCTACACCCAACCTACAAGAAAGTTGCGAAGGTATTGAATTAAGAAACCCGGTTTTTTGCAAAAACCGGGTTTCTGGGGAGACGAGAATATCCGCGCCCCATTCCCCCGATGCAGCTTACAAACTTATTTTAGTAACAGCAATATTACCCGCAAAACAGACATCGATATCGGTGCCTTTTGAGTAGGGGCGATCGCCATATTTGCCAGTATAAAAATAGTCGTCTCCTTCCACTCGGTATGCTACTGGTAAAGGTTCGATAGATGGTTGGCAAAATACGATCTTTGGTTCCGGTTCTTCTGGTTCTAAATAGGGGAAATTAACGTTCCAAAAAGAACCAGGTTCTAAAGGGCGATCGAATAAATTTGCTAATACCAAACGAGCCAGACGAGTAGGTATTTGCCAATTAACAGGTTTGGAGCCTTTTCTATATTGAGAAAGAGCTATGCCAGGAATGCCGTGAAAAGCAGCTTCTCGCACTGCCGCCACCGTGCCGGAAATGTAGCTATCCACCCCCATATTGCCCCCCGAATTAATACCAGAAATTACCCACTTGACATTCGGCTCGATATGTGTTATTGCAATGCGAATGCAATCTGCGGGAGTCCCGCCGATCGCGTACTCCTCCTCGGAACGGCGCTGGACATTTATGGGCCCTTGGGTCGTAACTTGATGGCCGCAACCGGATAAATGTTGTTGCGGGGCCGCGACGATGCTGTGGCGATCGTCAAGAGCTTCTTTTAGAGCCTTAATACCCTCCGCGTCTATGCCGTCATCGTTAGTCAGAATTAATGTCATTTTTTCCATTAGTTAGGTTTGCGAGTTCTAGCGCCACAAAGACTATTTTTTTGTTGTGTATAATACCATTTCTCTAACTTCTATAAAGGTTAATTATCCTCCCCCAGCAGGCTCGGCTGTTTAGGACTTTATTAGAGAAAGCAGTTCTGTTACCCTCAGAAAATAGGAGTATTGTGTTAGAATATCATCAAATAAAAAGCTCTAAAGCCTAGCAGGGATAATTATAGCGGGTAAAGCCCCATCTGTCTAGGGGGCTTTACCGAGGAAAAAATTGGGTGCATCTCGTATTTGCTTAAAGACTGTTTCTGCCAACGTTCCACCAAGAACAAACCTTCCCAAAAACAGTAAGTTATTGCTTTTCTTAATTCCCCCGATGCACCCCTCGCCCTTGCCGTGCAAAAAAGCGATCGCTCGTCAGAAAGTATATGTCCGTACCAGCAGTTTTACATCCAGATATAGTCGAATTTCTCCGGGAGCAAAAAGGAAATTATTTGCAAGAAAAAGTTTGGGAGTGCGTCCGCAAATTAAAAGAGCAGCAATTTGATGGTGGTTTGCGAGTTAAAAAGCTAAAAGGCACTAATAAAAGAGTTTGGGAAGCTAGAATTAATAGCGCCAGTCGCTTAATTTTCACCTACGATCGATCGACAGAACCAAAAACAGGTAAACCGCAGGTTTATCTAGCAATACAAGATATTTGTATAGACCACGACGACGTATCCAGAAAGGCGAAAGCGAGGCGAATTAATCCCGACGCAGAATGGCTTAATGCTGAAGAAGTAGAAGTGATTTTAGAAACCAAAAACTTCGCCGCTACAGCAAACTTGACCGAAGGCGAAAAAACAGATATTGATGCCATAAAAGCCATCGATTTTGAAATTGCAGCCGATTTTACAGACGAACTGCTAGGCAATATTCAATGGCAAGTATTAGACTCAGAATTAGAGTGGCAAAGAGCTATTATCCGACAGGATGCAGATTTGCAAATAAAACTAACTCCTGAAGAATACGAACTAGCCAAACGCTCGGGAAATCTTTTATTATCGGGTAATGCCGGTACTGGGAAAACCACTGTGGCGCTCTATCGTTTGCTGCAAAAAATACAGGATAAGGAGCCAGGAAAGCGTTTGTATATAGCCGGCAATCCTTTGTTAGTTAATAATGCTAAAGAACAGTTTCATCGCCTCCTTGAAGACGGCAAAATTCAGATTGCTGAGATCTTTGAAAAATCTCTAATAGAAAATTTGTTTGAATTTAAAACCATACGGCAACTCTGCCTGGAAATATTAGAAAATTCTGGAGATTCATACAGTAAAGAAAACGAAGTTAATTTTCTAGTTTTTTCAGAAATGTATCGCGCCCATTCTAAAAGAAAACAATATCCCAATTATTTAGTCTGGGATGAAATTAGGAGCATAATCAAAGGAAAACAGCTATCGGTCGATGAAGCCATTTTATCAAAAAAAGAGTACGATCGCCTGGGTAAATTTGCCTCGCGCCTGGGCAGCACCAAGCAGCGATTGGAATTATATAAAATTGCTCAATGGTATCAAAAAAAATTGGAAAAGTATCAAATCTTTGACGAAATAGACTTGGTAAGAAAAGCAGTTAAAATACTCAAAGAAACCCCGGGAGAACTCTATCAGTCGCTCGTCTGCGATGAAGTACAAGATTTCACCGAATTACAGTTAGAACTTCTCTTCGAGCTGGTCCCCGCCGACGGCAATCTATTATTTGCAGGAGATCTAAATCAAACGATCGGTCCGAGCGGTTTCCGATGGGAAGAATTAAAACAAAAATTTTACCCCGATAGAGAAGTAGAAGAAAAGACTCTCAATTTTAACTTTCGCAGCGTTGGTAGTTTGGTAAAGCTGGCAAATCAAGTGTTAAAAATACGCAGCAGATTGTTAAAAGAAACAACAAGCGATCGCTCTCTAACCAATAGCAGTTACGGTCAGTTAGCGAGAGCGATCGCCGCTACTGGGGAAATACTGGTCAAAACCCTACAAGAAACTTCTCTCTATCCCGGAGATGCTATCTTGGTCCGAACGGAAATGGATAAAGAAAAATTTAGAAAGAAATTAAATTCTAGTTTTGTCTTCACTATAGAAGAAGCTAAAGGCTTAGAATTCGACACGGTGTTTTTAGTAGAATTCTTTAAGCCTACGGAAAAACTCTGGAAAAAAGTAATGCGAGGAGGATACATCAAAGATAAAGAAAAACCACTACTGCAATTAGAACTAAATTTGCTTTATGTAGCAATTACTAGGGCTAGCAGAATATTAAATATCTGGGAATCTAAACTATGCGAACTCTGGGAAGCAGAAGAATTAACAGGTTGCTTGCGGTCTATAATTCCCGAATTAGTAAGGAGCGATCGCATAGAGCCAAGCGCGGAAGCGTGGCGCAAACAAGGACTGTATTATATGAAAGCAGAGTTTTATCAACAAGCCAAAGAATGTTTTGTCAAATCGGAGGATGCAATCTTGGAAAAACAAGCACAGGCCAAATATTCTATCCAAACGCAGGAATACAGCAAAGCGGCCCGGATTTTTGAAGAATTAGAAGCATGGGAAGACGCTGCCCCGTTATGGGAAAAAACCCAACAATGGCAGGAAGCAGCATCCTCCTGGGAGAAAGCAGGGGATCGCCATCGGCAAGAAATCTGCGAAGCACATAGCCTAGAAGCTAGCAACCAGTGGGCCCTAGCTGCGGCTAAATGGGAAAAGCTGGAGCGCCCGGAAGATGCCAAGCGCTGCTGGATGAATATCCCAGAGAAAAGGGCAGAATACTACGCCCGAGAGTCTGAGGAGAAAAAGCAATGGCTAAAAGCTGCCAGAGAATACGAGAAAGCAAATCTCCCCCAAAAAGCGGCCTTATGCAGGGCAAGAGAGTGGGAAAGGAAAAAGCAATGGCAGCAAGCGATGGAAGAATATCAACTGGCAGGATATACGGAAGAAGTCGGAGAATGTCGCAAGCAATTAGCCGAGGAATTATTTCAGCGCGCTTTGAGCTCTCAGGAGCGAGGAGATAATAAAACTGCTTTGGTAGATTTTAATGGAGCGATCGAGCTTGCTCCAGAAAAGGCGGGGTATTACAACAATCGGGGTATCTCCTTCGCTAGAATGCGTTCCTTTCCAGAAGCGATCGCCGATTTCGAAAAAGCATTGCAGCTAGAACCAGAAGAACTGCAAAGCTACCACAATTTAGGGGCAGCTTACGCGGAAAAGGGTGACTTGGAGCGATCGCTAGAGAGTTTCTCCTCAGGCTTGAAATATAAGCCTGACGACGCTCAAACCTATTACAACATGGGGGTTGTGCGGTTTAAGCTGGGAGACAAGGATGGAGCCCTTGCCGATTACACGAAGTCTTTAGAGCTAAAACCGGATAATGCCGAAACTTACTACAACCGAGGCGTCATCCGTCGAGTCCAGGGAGACCTGGAGGGTGCCCTGGCAGATATGACAGAAGTCCTGCGGCTCAACCCAAGAGTTGTGGATGCCTATATCAAACGAGGGGTGGTTCGCTTTGACATGAAAGATACTGACGGAGCTATAGAAGATTTCGAGCGCGCTATGAGCCTTAATCCTAAAAGTGCCGATGCTTATTACAATCGAGCAGTCTTGCGTCGCTTTAAGAAAGACCTCCAAGGCGCCTTTGAAGATTTCAGCCAAGTATTGCTTCTTCGGAGCGATCGCGCCGATGCTTATGTCAAAAGGGGCGCGGTCCAGTTCGATCTAGGCAACAGCAATGGCGCTTTAGAAGATTTTAGCCGCGCTATGGAACTTAAACCAGACACGCCGGAAATTTATTACAACCGAGGTAATGTTTACAGGGCTAACGGCAATTTTCAGAAAGCGGCAGCGGATCTAGAAAGAGCCATAGAAATAAATCCTGACTATTACCAAGCTCATAACGATTTGGGTATTGTTTGTTTGAAAATGGAAGATATTTCCGCAGCGATGAATCATTTTAATAAAGCGCTAGAAATTCATCCAAATTATCCCGAGGGTTATAACAATCGCGGCTATACTTGGTTTAGAAGGGGGGAATATCCGAGAGCGATCGCGGATTTGACAGAAGCGGTGCGGATTAACCCAGACTATGCAGAAGCTCATAATAATCTCGGTAACGCTCGCTTGCACCAAGGAGATTATCAAGGTGCGGTTAAGGATTTTACCGAAACTATCCGCATTTATCCCGACTACGTTGCAGCCTATAACAATCGCGGTTTTTCTCTGTTTAAATTGGGAGATTATGAAAGGGCGATCGCCGACTGCAAAAAATGTTTGGAACTTAGTTCTGCCTATCCTCTAGCTTATTACAATCTCGGTTTGATTCACCTAGATATAGAAGATTTAAACGCGGCCCTGGATTACTTCAATCGCAGTCTAGAACTAGACCCTAAAAAAGTCGATACTTATATCAACCGGGGCATAGTTCATTTGAAGCTGAAAAATTATATAGAAGCTATTGCCGATGAAACTGTAGCCCTTCAGTTCGATGTCAATTTAGCCCAAGCTTATTATGTAAGAGGCGAGGCAGAAAGAGAATTAGGAAAATATAATGAAGCGATCGCCGATTTCGACAAGGCAGCAAAAATATGTCAGCAACTCCAAAAGCTAGAACTAGCAGAACAAGCCCAAGAGGCGATCGAGCAAACCAAAGCCTCATATCAATTAATAATTAATAATTAATAATTAATAATTGGGTTATTATAGCGATTATTGAATCGGTGAAGTACACCCCGATCGATCCACCATTATCCCCCTTGAAAAGGGGGACTTTGACATTTTCCGGATCCCCCCGATTCTGCGGGGGGCTGGGGGGGATCGAAAATGTATTTCACCGATTCGATAAATGCTATAGCGTAGCAACCCCTAACCTGGCTTGTATTGCCATTCGGTCCCTCTTTTTTCTTATTCCGATCGTTGAATGCGACTTGATATCGCAAGTTAAAGCGTTAGAATCAAGGAGGTAGCGCTCGTTCGTAGTAATCGCTTTAGCGATTTATCTATCTCAATCGCTAAAGCGATTACTACAAGCAATCTACTACTAATTGTCAAACTATTATCTATTAACAAATAATGAACTTTTGTAGCGACAATGTAACCGGGGTATGCCCGGAAATTATGGCGGCCCTAGCCGCTGCTAACCTAGAAACAGCTATGCCTTATGGTGCCGACGAATGCACCCAACGCTTAGAGGCTAAATTCTCAGAACTATTCGAGACAAAGGTTGCCGTTTTCCCTGTAGCCACCGGTTCGGCGGCTAACTCCCTGGCCCTGTCTGTATTGACGCCTCCTTACGGCGCGATCTACTGCCACGAGGAATCTCATATCAATCTCGATGAGTGCGGGGCGCCGGAATTTTACACTGGTGGTGCTAAATTGGTAACTCTCCAGGGCACCGATAGTCAAATCGATCCCTCACAGCTAGCTGCCGTTTTGGAAAGTGCCGGGGCGGGAGTGGTCCACCGCGTTCAACCGGCAGCAGTCAGCATAACTCAGTCAACGGAGGCGGGTACTGTTTATTTCCCAGAGCAAATTGCCGAGATAGCTGATGTCGCTCGCGCTCATAATCTATATTTACATGCGGATGGAGCGCGTTTTGCTAATGCTGTTGCGAGTTTGGATTGTTCTCCTGCAGATATTACTTGGCGATCGGGCGTTGACGTGCTTTGTTTTGGCGCTACTAAAAATGGGGCTATGGCTGCTGAGGCGGTCATCTTTTTTAAGCCGGAGTTGGCAGATAGTTTTCGCTTCCGTCGCAAGCGCAGCGGGCATTTGTTTTCTAAAATGCGGTTTTTGTCCGCGCAGTTAGAAGCTTATATTACTGACGATTTATGGCTGAAAAATGCCGATCGCGCTAATACAATGGCTACTAAATTAGCGAAGGGTCTTGTCAATTTTCCTTTGGTGAAGTTGCTTCATCCAGTAGAAGCTAACGAGCTATTTTTAGAACTTCCAGAAAATGTTATTAATGGCGTTCTTGCTGATGGTTTTAAGTTTTACCGCTGGCTCGGCGAGTCTTCTAATAAGATCCGAATTGTTACTGCTTTTGATACTAAGGAAGAGGATGTAAATGCTCTGATTGAAAGCGTTAAACGTCATTCTGTTTAAGTATCCGTGCAAAATTAATTACCAGACATCAGGAACAGGCGAGACGCCTGTTCTACGGGGTAATAACAAATAATTTTATGTAAATATTTTTGCCTACCTACTTAATGGGGAACGGGGGATCCTTGTCCCTCTTCTCCTTCTTGTCCCTTCCTGCTCTTTCAAAGAGAGGCCGGAGGGACGGTCGTTTTTTTGTAAATGGCCAGTCTAGGGATGGAGTGGCCAAAATGTGGCCAAAATGTAACTAAAAATTGCTATTTTTGTATTTTTATGAAGATTTTGTAACAACGGATGCAATTTCAACATAAGCAAGTTATATTAAAAGCATAAGGATTACACCAATATCAAATTAAGGAATGTCCACCATGAACAACAATACAAGAAAAAGCTTGTCCCAGTTAAATGAAGTCCATAAGGCCAATCTGGAAAAAAGAATGCAGCACCGCTTAGAAGTGGCCAGAAGCAAAGGGGATGAAAACTTGATTCGGGCTTTGGAAGCAGAAATGAGGGTTAGCAACCTACACTAAGTAGCCCCATAGCAGGCCTCTTGTTGCCAGCAGTTGAGTTCCAGGCGATCGCTGTAGTATTTGCCCGTTGCGCGATCGCGACGATCGAGTACCAGCTTAAGAAAAACTAAACATAAATCAGTCTTTAGCCCGCCGACCATTTAACCAAAACTCTATAGAGCAGCAGATTCTTTTTTGAATTGGTTGCGAAAAAAAAACCGGTTTCTCCAGAGAAGCCGGTTTTTTTTAGTTAGCTTAAGCAATTGGGGCCGCTATTGCAGCTTGGATGCCGATGGACGGCGGCCCAACCGAGAAAAAACATTTTTCATACTAGATATCATACCAATCGGTGCTTTAAAATTAACTCCTTGTTCGCAGCAACAAAATCGAGGAGAAATTATCGATGTTTTCAACATCCCCGGCTAAATCTATCGACTCCCAATTAAACGACTTGGTAGAAAAAATAGAAAATGATAACCCGACTTTGTCAGTTTTGGCGGCCCGTCAATTCAGCGATCGCCTCTATCAAACTCCGGTAACAATTAAAGTTACTAAACCTCGAACTTTTAACGTTCTCGAAGAGTTTATTCTCAGGGCAAGTATTGAATTTGTCCCGCCGCCAACGGAAGCGGAATTGGCGCAAATATTAAAATTAGACCCGGTGTTTGTAGAAAATACCATCGAAACTCTTCAATGGTTACAAACATTGGAAAGCACGGCCCCAGATTCTCCGATTCAAATTACTGCCCGAGGTAGAGATTTTTACGAAGGAGGTTCCGTGCCTCAACCCCCAGAGAGCAAGTTAATTTATGCTATTAGCGATCGCTTGTCTGGAGATATTAGCTGGCGGTCTTCTTCTTTGGTAAAAAAGAAGGTTTCTTTCCCCGATTTGGCAGAATTAGTTTCTATAGAAAATCCGGCTTCCGATGTTGCTAGTTTAACTACGGAAGAAATACAAAAACAACTTTCTGAAACTAATTTAGGTCTTCACGTTCCCGAACAAGGGCAAATAGTTAGCGATTTTGAGATAGAGGGAGATTCCGAAGCGATCGCCTCGGAAGTTTCTCTTTTTGCTATTTTCGATCGCGTGGAAGAGAGGTTAATCCTCCAACTGAGAAAAGACAAGCAAATTTTGGAGTTTGCAACAGAAACTTTGCAAGCAATGGAAGCTAAAGAAGAAGTTTCGGTTACGAATTTATTTAATTTATCCGAAGAAGAATATATCTCTTTAGAAACTAACGAAATAATAGAAACCAGACAGGAAAAAATTAGGAGGAAAGAAGTAGAAGAATGTCAGAAGGAAAAAGGAGGGGATAAATCAGAGTTTGTGCTTTTGCGCGATCGCCAGATTCGCCCGGAGTTTTTATCAGCTATTAAAGCAGCGGATAAGCAGATATTAATCTACTCTCCCTGGGCGACTGAGGAAGTAATAGATGCTGAATTTATTAAACTTTTACAAAAGGTTGCAAAAAGTGGAGTTTGGATTTTATTCGGGTACGGTATCGCTCGGACTGAGGAGGAGGAAACTAAACCAATATCGCCCAAACTTAAGGAAAAGTTATTACAAGTTAAAACCCCAGAAGATTTACCCGCAGCGCAGATATTGTGGTTGGGAAATTCCCACGCGAAAGAAGTATTAGTAGATAGGAAATTGCATTTATCCGGTTCTCATAATTGGCTTTCTTATCGGGGCGATCGCCTTCCCCGTGGGGAGAATTCTTATAAAGTAACCAATGGGGAAATAGTAGGGGAAGCTTACGAATATTTAGCGGGGAGATTTCAATCTCGGCTTGAGGAATTATGGGATGAGGCGGTGGCTAGTTTGGATGCAGACTTAGGGTTAAAATCTATTTGTATTTGGTGCGCTTTAGGCATGGAAGAAAAGGCCCTGCAAGAATTACAATATCATAACTGGTTGGCGCTGCTGCCAGTATGGTTGAAAGCAACTTGCCAGGGGTTAAGATCGAAACAAATTTCAGCAGACGCAGCGATTTTTGCCAGCGGTATTTCTTGGTGTAGTAAGGTTTCGGAAACTGAGGAATATATTGAGTTATTAAGGGAAGGATGGCGGACGGTCATGGAGGCGATCGCTCGTCAAAACCGCGAAGTTGCTTTGGGTTTATTAAATGAGGAAGGATGGGCGACATTTCAGCGTTTGGCAATTCCCCCTGCTTCGGCGGATACGCCAGAGAAATTTATCTCCGAGTTGGTAGGAGAAGTTAAGAAAACAAAGCGGAAAAAGACTGCTAGTAGAAAAGGGAAAGCTAAGAAGTAGTCAAGACCCCGGAAAGCTGACAAGCCCAGAAATTAAAAGTTCGTAGTAATCGCTTTAGCGATTGATATCTATGAATCGCTAAAGCGATTACTACAAGCTAGCCTGCGAAGTCTGCCCACCACTTTAGCAGTGACGAGCTACTACAAAAAAATGGCGAAGGTATTGGCGAACAAAACTGTTGCCTGTTGCCGTAAAAACTTGAGATGGACCCTCGCTAATTTCCGTTGTCGATCTTCGATGGGGCTTTTGTAAAATTTTATGTCGAAATTGAAAACTTTAAGCGTTTATCCTGTATTTTGGCTGTGGTAACTTTCAAAGGAGTCAGTAATGGCAATTTTCCAAAATGCATCTGGCGGTGAAAGCCAGCACATCCACGGTGGTGTAGATGCAAGGGGCAATAAAATGTGGGGCGACGGCTTCCGATCTAAACAACTGGGCACTGGTGCTTATGTAATAGAATTCGATCGCTCCTTTAGCGGGCAACCAACAGCCGTCTGTACGATTTACGGAAATCCTTGGTACACCTTTAACATATCCGTTGCAGTTATCGAGATTAATCCCTGGCAATTTATCTGTTTCACTTCAAAGCCGGGGGACGTTGTGGATTGTGATTTTACCTTTATAGCTTTTGGCGACTTATAATAACCGCATTCTGAGGTTGAGCTTAGAATTGCTAAGGCTCTCAATGGGATAGATAGATCGCAAAGTTTAGAGGCAGGAATTATCGTCGTTAATTCACCGATCGCTTAGAAGCCCGGTTTTTTTTGATAGAAAAACCGGGTTTCATTTTCCTTAGAACAAGCCGAAATGTCTGTTCTGCCTGTAATTAATAGCAAGATCGGCAAGAGTTCTAAAGTTGTAGGACGTGCCTTACAACTTTAGTTATCTAAATCTAAATCCGTCACCGCACCCAAACTGCTCGAAGATACTAATTTAGCGTACTTTGCCAATACGCCCTTTGTATATCTGGGCTTCGGGGGTTGCCACTCCTGACGGCGGCGGTCGATTTCTTCGTCGGCAACGTTTAACTGTAACAACCGTTGTTTGGAATTAATCGTAATGCTATCTCCCTCCTTCACCAGAGCGATCGCTCCCCCAACAGCAGCTTCCGGCGCCACATGACCGACAACCATACCGTAAGTGCCCCCAGAGAAGCGGCCGTCCGTAATTAATCCCACCGAATCTCCCAAACCGGCGCCGATAATAGCCGAAGTCGGCGCTAACATTTCCCGCATACCAGGACCGCCCTTGGGGCCCTCGTAACGGACGACGATAATATCTCCGGCTTGAATTTTCCCTGCCAAGATCGCATCCAAACAAGCCTCCTCGGACTCGAACACCCGCGCCGGACCGGTAATTTCCGATTTCTTGACTCCAGTAATCTTAGCTACTCCCCCTTCTTTGGCTAAGTTACCTTTTAAAATTGCTAAGTGCCCCGTGGCATACATGGGGTTATCCCACGGACGAATCACGTCTTGGTTGGTCGGAGGTGCAGCAGGAATATCCGCTAATTGTTCTGCTATAGTTTTGCCAGTAATAGTTAAAGCATCGCCGTGAAGCAAATCCTTCTCTAGCAGCATTTTCATTACTTGAGGAATGCCCCCTGCTTTGTGGAGATCCACCGCTACATATTCGCCGCTTGGTTTGAGGTCGCACAAGACTGGGACTCGGGCGCGGATGCTTTCAAAATCGTCGATGGTGAGTTCGACCTCCGCAGCGCGGGCGATCGCCAACAAGTGCAACACTGCATTGGTGGAACCTCCAATTGCCATAATTACAGAAATGGCATTTTCAAAAGCCTTGCGGGTGAGAATTTGCCTCGGTAAAATTTGTTGGCGAATTGCCTCGACTAGGACAGAGGCAGATTTTTCCGTACTCTCGGCTTTTTCCGCATCTTCCGCAGCCATCGTAGAAGAGTACATCAGGCTCATGCCCAAGGCCTCGAAGGCAGAAGACATGGTATTGGCCGTGTACATTCCACCGCAGGCACCCGCCCCAGGGCAAGCGTTACGTTCTACTTCTAGCAATTCTTCTTCGTCGATTTTGCCGGCGCTAAATTCGCCTACCGCCTCGAAGGCGCTAACTACTGTTAGGTCTTTTCCGTTATAATTACCGGGCTTGATGGTTCCGCCGTAAACAAAGATGGCGGGGATATTTAGGCGAGCGATCGCTATCATTGCCCCGGGCATATTTTTGTCGCAGCCCCCAATGGCTAAAACTCCGTCCATGCTTTGGCCATTGCAGACCGTTTCGATGGAATCTGCAATTACTTCTCTGGAGACTAGGGAATATTTCATGCCCTCGGTGCCCATAGAGATACCATCGCTGATGGTGATAGTGCCGAATAGTTGGGGCATGGCATTGGCCTGGCTGACTCCCCCAACGGCTTTTTGGGCCAGGTCGTTTAGTCCCATATTGCAGGGGGTGATGGTACTGTAGCCGTTGGCAATACCTACTATTGGTTTGGTGAAATCTCCGTCTCCAAAACCCACTGCCCTGAGCATGGCCCTGTTAGGCGATCGCTGAGTTCCCTGGGTAATGGTTTTGCTTCTCAAATTTTCCGACATAGTTTTTCCTTTTTTGTCTGTTGCGAATCTTTGCCCTAGTTTGGAGTCATCATTTTTGGCAAAGAAGGCTGAGGTTTTTTACTTTATAGCCATTATTGAATTGGTGAGGTACACCCGGATCGATCCCCCGTTGGTCCCCCTTAAAAAGGGGGACTTTGACATTTTCCGGCTCCCCCCTTTTCAAGGGGGGCTGGGGGGGATCGAAAATGTACTTCACCGATTCAATAATTGCTATATTAACGATCGTTAATCTCAGCAGCTTTCTATTTTAGTCCCCAGACTGCCAGTTATTGTTAAAATTAATTGAAACATTTTGATAAGTTTTTATGAGTTTTGATAAGTTTAAATTTCAATATTTCTCAAG
>JAXHVR010000037.1:48582-52004 GCA_034189005.1 Cyanobacteriota bacterium
TCGTTAATCTCAGCAGCTTTCTATTTTAGTCCCCAGACTGCCAGTTATTGTTAAAATTAATTGAAACATTTTGATAAGTTTTTATGAGTTTTGATAAGTTTAAATTTCAATATTTCTCAAGCTTTTTTTATCGCTTTATTCCAGCGGACCAGGGCTGTCTTTCCCTAACGGGATTGCTTAATACTAATATGAATACTAATATGAATACTCCTAGTCAATGGGAATAAAAAAACGAACAACCATGGGAGGGCTTTTTTTCAGCATTGGCAAGGTGCAGTAGGAATCTCCGCGATCGCCACTGTTACCCCACCAACATAAAATCTAAAATCTAAAATAATTTTTTGAGGAGAATAGACATGGAGGCAGAGGAACTTCTCAAGCAATATGCAGCGGGAGAAAGAAATTTTAAAGGCATAACCCTCATCGGGGGAGACCTCAGAGCAGCAGATTTAACCGATGTCAACTTCACCAGAGGTTCCCTGCGGGATGTGAAAATGGTAGGCGTCAATCTGACTGGAGCGAATCTGCGGGAGGTACAGATAGTAGGGACTTCTCTGGCAGGAGCTAATCTCAGCGAAGCTAACCTGATAGGGACCAATATGCCTAACACTAACCTCAGTCATGCCAATCTCTGTGGAGCTAACTTACGCGGTTCCATTGCCAGAGAAGCAAATTTAACTCAAGTTAATGCCAAAGGGGCTAACTTGACGGAAAGCAACTTCACTCAGGCCAACTTAACTGGGGCTAATTTAACCGATGCTACTCTGATTCGGATCAACCTGATTAAAGCCGTTGCGATCGGCGCGATCCTAGAGAATGGCAATCTCACTAATGCCTTGATGAACGAGTCAATTTTGGAGGGGGCAAACCTCACCAATTCTATTCTGAGCGGGGCCATGCTTAGTGGGGCCAATTTAAGCGGGGCAGATCTGAGCAAATCTACAGCTATTGGAGCTACTCTCAGCGAGGCCAATTTGAGCGGAGCTAAACTAAGAGTCGCTAATATCAGTTGGACGACTCTCCGGGGAGCTAATTTGAGCGGGGCGAATTTATTTAGGGCTAAACTAAGTTGGTCCAATCTCAACGGCGCAATTATGATTAAGGCGGTCCTTATTGATGCCCAACTCAATCGCACCAATTTCCGAGATGCAGATATTAGAGGCGCCATTATGCCCGATGGCACTACAGCGAATTAAGTAATTAATTACTTAATTAGTATGAAAGCAGGATGGTAATCTGACCTTGGGAAAGCAGTAACTCAAATTAGAACGCACCATATAGCGTTTTCAAATGAGATGTAAACAAGAAAGGGCTATTTACTACCAGCCAAAAATGCTATAGACCTTCTTCCCTATTCCCCATTACCCATTACCCATTACCCATTACCAAAAAGCGTCAGACTTTTGGACAGATCTCAAATAAAACTGCTATATATGGATGTCGAAGAATTGTTAAAGCGATACGCATCTGGAGAAAGAGATTTTAAAAAACTTAACTCCACGGGGGCTATTCTTGTTAGGAAGAAGTTGGATAAGGCTAATTTCCAAGGGGCATCTTTCGCAGGAGCAAATTTGAGTCGGGCGCTTTTAGATGAAACAAATTTCTCTGATGCTTTTCTCTATGGTACTAATCTCAGTTTCGTCAAACTCGGTAGGGCAAAACTTATTAATGCTGACCTGACCAAAGCAAATTTGGAAGGGGCTTTTTTGGTGAAGTCGGACTTCAGCGGGGCGAAGTTGAGCGGTGCTATTTTGACTGGGGTTAATTTGCGCGGTGCTAATCTCTCGGGAGTCAATTTTTGCGGGGCGAATTTGAGCGGTATTAATCTGCGCAATGCTAATCTTACGGGAGCTAATCTCAATTGGGCTAATTTAAGTCACGCCAGACTTAATAAAGCTGTTATTAAAGGAGCTTTTCTTAACGGCGTTAACCTCAGCGGTGCCCATTTGGTGGAGGTCGATCTGCAGGGTTTAGATTTGAATGGGGTTGATTTTGGAGATGCCAACCTTAAAGGTTGTAATCTGGGAAATGCAGATTTAACTGCTTCTAATTTGAGGGAGGCGGACCTGAGTTTGGCTTGTCTTCAGGAGGCTATTCTTAATGGGGCTAATCTCCAGGAGGCGATCGCTGTTGCTGCTAATTTTATTGAGGCTAGTCTGACTAGGGCTGATTTATCTTATGCCCTCCTAGAAGGGGCTAATTTTAGGGGAGCTAATCTTAATTTAACTAGCTTGTTCCAAGCAGACTTAAGTGGAGCTAATTTGCAAGGCTCTTATTTATGGAAGGCTGAATTGAGGGATACTAATTTGTCTGGGGCGGATTTAACTGGGGCTAGTTTGCGAGGGGCAACTCTTGATGGTGTCGATTTTACTAATACTAATTTGACAGGGGCAACTATGCCTGATGGTAGCGTTTATGAATAATTAATAATTAACAATTAACAATTAACAATTAACAACTAACAACTAACAACTAACAATAATGTTTTATTTGAGGGAACGAAAGGATATAGAGGAGGCGATCGCTCTTTTGTCTTCGGCACAAATTCTCTGGGTTGATACGGAAGTAGCCGATTATAAGACTCGCCAACCAAGACTGTCTTTGATTCAAGTCTCGGACGATGCAGAAGATTTGACTGGCGATAAAGTTTATATTTTAGACGTTATAGATTCGCCAGAAATTGCCAATATTTTTATCGAAAAAATAATGGTCAACGAGGGAATAGAAAAAGTATTTCATAATGCTAAATACGATGTAAATTTTTTGGGTAAAAAAGCGGCTAAAAATATTACTTGTACTTGGGAAATAGCTAAAAAACTGCCTTATTATCTCTTGCCGTTACCCAATCTAACTCTGAAAACTTTAGCAACTAAATTTGGCAACTTTCCCGATATTAGCAAAGAAGAACAAGGGAGCGACTGGGGGCAACGTCCTTTAAGGGACAAACAGTTGGAATATGCAAAAATGGACCCGGTTTATGTGGCTAAAATACACGGATGTCTGTTAGAAATTGTCGGCAAAAATAAGTCAGAGCCAGCTAGTGAAGATGTAAGCAAGCTTACTCAAAGATATCGGGAAATTGAGAATGAATGGAAGCTATTAGATTCCGAGAAAAAAGAACTTCAAGAGCGGATTAAAAAAGCGATGCTAGCCCAGGATATTGTGGAAACTAGGGCTTGTAAGTTATCGAGTTACGAACGAACTTCTAAGAAGATAGCTTTCGCTAAATTGGCAAGTTTAGTAACGAGTATGGGGTTAGATTTCGATTTTCCGGTGACTTTAACTCAGAAGCTACAGAAAGAATTAGGAGATGTAATGACAGAATTGCCAGTGGAGGAGGAAAAAACAGCTAGTTGGCGCTTGACTTTTAAGCCATTGTCCGATGCTTCCCCAGAAGAGTAATTTAGGGAAAGTCCAAAAAT
>JAXHVR010000038.1:0-13838 GCA_034189005.1 Cyanobacteriota bacterium
ATAATTACGAATTAAAACTGAAAAATAATATAAGTAAAACTTATCAACAAGAAGTGGCTGAACCTAGAGTTTGTCCATCTCTAATCCCTCAATGAGACTTTTGCAAGAGGTCTATTAATTAATAACGCCGGTGTTATCAATCAACTGGCTAAAGTGTGGGAAATTAACGAGGAAGAATTTGCTCAAGTAATAGATGTCAATATTAAAGGGGTGGCGAATGTAATGCGTCATTTCCTGCCGGCGATGGTTTCTATAAAGAAGGGAATTATTGTTAACTTTAGTTCCGGTTGGGGCCGTTCTACTTCCCCGGAAGTTGGGCCTTATTGCGCGTCTAAATGGGCGATCGAAGGGTTGACTAAAGCTTTAGCCCAGGAGTTACCGAGGGGCATGGCAGCTATTCCCCTAAATCCGGGTATTATTCATACGGATATGCTGGAAATTTGCTTTGGCGAAGAAGCAAAAATGTATATGCCAGCAGAGTCTTGGGGGAAAAAAGCTGCGAAGCTTTTATTGAGTTTAAAACCCTCGGATAACGGCGCATCTTTAACTGTTTCTTAAATCTCGTTCGTAGTAATCGCTTTAGCGATTGATATGGATTAATCGCTAAAGCGATTACTACGAACACTTACTACCACAAACTGGAAGTTTAACGTGGGGTCAGGGCAAAGCATTCGGAAATCAAAATTTCTGCTTTTTTTCAACACTTACCGCCCGAATGCTTTGCCCCTACAGATTTATTTTTTCCCTGAATCATTTAGGGTGGCTATCTATTCCCTAATTATTAATTATTAATTATTAATTATTAATTATTAATTGATGCAAATTTATCTGCTTTGCGAGTTGTTTCTGGCAGGCGATATTTAGGGCTGCATTGGATGACATAATCGATCGCTGTTTGCAAGCTAATTTTATGACCGATGGAAACATAAACGGTCTTAACTTTCCTGCGAGTTCTCAAAACTGCACCAACGACTTCTTTCCCATCCCGTAAAGGTTGCCAACTGCCGCGAGTTTCTGGTACTGCTTCGTGTTTTCCGAGTAAGAAAGATTTACCCACGCCAATAGTAGGAAGGTCTGTTAATACTCCCAGATGAGAAGCTATGCCCAGTCGGCGGGGATGAATGATGCCTTGACCGTCGCAGAGTATTAGATCGGGAACGATGGTGAGTTTTTCTAAAGCATCTAAGATTACTGGGAGTTCCCGAAAAGAGAGAAACCCTGGAACGTAAGGAAAGGATATGGGACGTTGGGCGATCGCCTTGTCTATTACTTTTAGTTTGGGAAAACTGAGAACTGCTACTGCCCCCTGGCATAAATTCTCGGAATTGTTATAATCTACATCCACTCCCGCAACACATCGAACGTTTGTCAATTGGTCTTCGGTAATTACTTGATGTCGCAATTCTTCTTGAATGGCGATCGCTTCTTCCTCTGTTGTCGGCCAAGATGACGGTTTTGTTATTTTCATATATTGCCATTCAATATTTGCTTAATTTTTACAGAGTTAAAGGTCGCAACATTTCGCTAACGTTAATAGTTATATTCGGAAAGGCTACGGGTGAAATTGTCGCATCATCTGATAATATTTGCTTGTTTTGATAACCGGTTGGCGTTGGTTCGCGGAAGACATATAATTGTCGGTTAGTCAAGTCTAAAACCCAATAATCGTTAATAGCCGCTTTAGCGTAAACGTTAGCTTTAAATTCCGTATCTCGTTTTAAAGTTGTATCTGCTATTTCTACAATTAAATAAATTTCTGGCGGTGTTGGATGATGGCTGACATAGTAAAAAGGATCCGATCTAACTACAGCAATATCCGGTTCTGGTTCTGAATAGTTATTTAATCTAACTGGGTCTTGCACTCGCACTAATGCCGCATCTTGCAAACGATTTTCCAGTAACTTTTCCAGATATTTATTGAGAGCGCTATGAGTGGTTCCTTTCATTGGTTTTGTAATAACTTGTCCTTCAATTAATTCTACCTCTTCGTCGGCAGCAATAATTCCCAATTCTCCCATTTTATGATATTCTTCAACGCTTAAAAGCCGAACTTCAACAATCATATTTAGCTCCTGTTGGATTAAGTTTAGTTAAAAAAATATGGCAGGCATAGCTGCCTACCACGTTCATTATATCATAAAGCAGCCCGTTGTTAATTATTAATTATTAATTGTTAATTGTTATAAGCGATCCGTGCAGGGGTTATGAAAAATTCTGAGGCCAGAAACCCGGTTTCTTCAAGAAACCGGGTTTCTAAAATATCCCAAATTATTTAGGATTGCGATATAGGCGATCGCCCGTTTTAGCATCAAACCAATGAATTAATTTACCAGAGAGTTTGATAAGGGTTAATTCCTCATTCCAACTAACATCGTAAGGCACCAAAGCCCGCACCGCAATATCCGACCCTTCCACTCGCAAGCTTAACAACTTTTCCTTACCCAAATCTTCCACCAAAAACACCTTACCCCTGACGGTTTCTGAATCTTCTTCCTCAGCGAGGCGGACATCTTCTGGACGCATTCCCAGAACAATTTCGGAAGGCTGGTTCGGGAGTTCTGGTAAAGCAATTTTAAAATCTCCCAAAATGGCATTATTACCCTCGCATTTAAGAGTAAGTAAATTCATCTGGGGGCTGCCGACAAAACCCGCTACAAACTTATTAGCGGGATAGGTATAAATCCTGTGGGGCGAGTCAATTTGCTGCAAATAACCATCGAACAAAATCGCAACCTTGCTCGATAAAGTCATAGCCTCGGTTTGGTCGTGGGTGACGTAAACGACCGGTTTTTGTTGGGAGTCGAATAACTGCTTTAATTCCGCCCGCACTTGCTCTCGCAACAAAGCATCCAAATTGCTTAAAGGTTCGTCCAGCAAAAACACGTCCGGGTCCCTTACCAAAGAACGAGCGAGGGCGACTCGCTGGCGCTGCCCTCCAGAGAGTTTGCTCGGTTTGCGATCTAGTAAATGTCCTAACTCCAGTTTTTTAGTAACGCCTTCGACTCGGCGTTTGATTTCCGAGGCGGGAGTTTTGCGAATTTTCAGAGAGGCGGCAATATTCTCGAATACGGTCATGTGCGGATAGAGGGCGTAACTCTGGAAGACCATCGCCATATTGCGATCGCCCGGCCCCAGGGAAGTCACGTCGCGATCGCCTACCATCACCCGACCTTCTGTCAGTTGTTCCAACCCGGCAATTAATCGCAACAGAGTTGATTTCCCGCAACCCGAAGGCCCCAGTAAGGTTAAAAACTCCCCTTCAGCGACCTCGATACTCATATTTTTAATCGGGATGACCTCGCGGGAAAATTGCTTTTTGACATTTTCTAATTTTAGTGCTGGCATGATTTTTTTTCTTATTGTTAATTGTCAATTGTCAATTGTTAAGTAGGCAGGCAAAAATATTTACAGAAAATTATTTCTTATTCCCCCGTAGAACAGGCGTCTCGCCTGTTCCAGATGTCTAATTAATTTTGCACGGATACTTAATTGTTAATCACCCCTTAACCGCCCCCGCCGTAATACCTTGAACGATGCGACGCTGGAACGCCAGCACCAAAATTATCAACGGCAAAGTACCCGCCACTGTAGCGGCGGCAATGGGGCCGTAGGGAATTTCATAAAGGGAAGAACTGCCTATTTGAGCCACTGCCACCGGGATAGTGTACATCTCTTGGCGAGTAATAAAAGTCAGGGCGAAAATAAACTCGTTCCAGGCAAAAATAAAGGTTAAAATTCCCGTCGTTACTAAAGCTGGAACGGTTAGAGGCAACACGATTTTTAATAACATTTCGATCGTGTTGTAGCCGTCTATTTTTGCCGAATCTTCTAAATCTTTTGGCAACTGTTGGAAAAAGCTCCGCAACACCAAAATTGTCAGGGGCAAATTAATCGCCGTGTAGGGAACTATTAAAGCAATGTAATTATTGCCAATATGAAGTGCCTTTACTACTTCCAGCAAACCTAAAAACAGCAGCACATAAGGAAACAAACTGATAATTAAAATGCAGCCGAGAATAATTTTTTCTCCAGGAATTCTCAACCGCGCCAAAGTATAAGCTGCCGGTGCCCCCACTACCAAACACAAAAAAGTAGAAACAATCGACACGAAAGCGCTATTAAATACATAGCGGAAAAAAACCCAGTCTAGGCTTAAATAGTGGTCTAACGTCAGTTGGTCGGGGGCGGGAAAATAGACGTTAGGAATAGCAGAGATGGCATCGTTGGTTTTAAAAGATGTTAGCAACTGCCAGAGGACCGGCGCGAGGCAAAAAATTACAACGAAAACCACCCCCGCCCAAAGACCTATTCGACCTAATTTTATCTTGCCAGTTTTGGGTTTAAATTTTTTAGGAACCTTATCAGCTACAGCCATTATTTATTTCTCTCCAGTCACGTTTAATCTAGTTTTTGAAAGTGCAAATGCGGCAATAGCCACTGCTGCAATTAACAGCAAAAATGTTACCACCACCAAAGCCGCCCCATAACCAAAATCTAGGTAGCGCCTTACGGTAGCATAAATGTAAATAGAAACAGTTTCAGTTGCTCCCGCAGGGCCTCCCCCAGTCATAACTTGTACCAGGTCAAAAATGCCGAACGCTTGGGCAAATCTAAATAATAAAGCGATGACTATCTGGGGCGTTAATAGGGGTAGTGTAATTTGAGTAAAACTCTGTACGGGATTGGCGCCGTCGATAGAATGGGCCTCGTATAAATCGGAGGATATGGATTGCAATCCAGCGAGTAAAATAATCGCAATAAACGGCGTTGTTTTCCAAACATCGGCGATAATCATTGCCATCATTGCGCGGGCTGGATCGCCCAACCAAGTAATATTATTATCGATTAATCCTAAGTTTAGGAGAATGTCGTTAACTATGCCGAAGCGATCGTTAAATATCCACGCCCAAGCTAATCCCATAACTGCCGTCGGTAAGGCCCAGGGAATGAGGGTGGAAGTACGGACAAAACCGCGCCCGCGAAAGGATTTATCTAAGACTAGAGCTATGCCCATTCCTAATATTAATTCTAAGGCAATAGAAAAGGTTGTAAAAATGGAAGTATTCCAGATACTTTGCCAAAATCTACCATCTACAAACATCCGACCGTAGTTTGTTAAACCGGAGAAAACTGGTTCTAATTCGGTTCCAAGATTTTGGGTAAATAAGCTCAACCAAAAAGCTCTTACAATTGGATAAGCAAATACTAATAACAAGATTAATAAGGCGGGTGTTATTAGCAGCCATCCAGTAGTTTTTTCTCTCCGTTCGATTGTTTTTTCTTTCATTTATTTTGCTAATTGTTAACTGCTAGTTGCTATATAGCCATCCCAAATGGTTTGTTATTTTTTTAAAAATATATAGCAATCCTAAACTGGTTGTGGGAGCCAGAAACCCGGTTTCTTGAAGAAACCGGGTTTCTCAAATATCGCATAAGACCAACGGATTGCTATATGTAACAACAAACAATTAAACGCGAGGGCAGGGCAAAGCATTCGGACATTACTATTTATGCTTTTTTTAACAACTTATCGCCCGAATGCTTTGCCCCTACAGCTTTATTTTGGGTATTAATCCCGCACGGATTGCTCTCTATCGATTACTCGTTGCCTAAAAGAACCCTGGTTTCTTTAGCGGCAGCTTTCATAGCTGATTCTGGTGTTTTAGCATTAGTTATAGCCGCGCTTAAATAGCGCTGTAAAATATCAGATGCTTGGGCGTATTGGGCAATTGGCGGACGCAAAACTGCATTATCAATTACCTCCAGCATGGCGGGTAGGTAGCTATATTTTTCTACTAGCTTTTGGTTGTTAAAGAGCGATCGCCTTGCCGGTACTCCCCCGAGGATCGAAACTAACTTTCGCTGGACTTGTTTGCGATTAAAATACTCTATTACCTGCCAGGCTTCTTCTTTATGTTTGGAACTTTTCACAATTCCCAATCCCCATCCTCCCAAACAAGAAGCGCTATCTTTTCCTGGAACGCTAACCATGGATTTAATATCAAATTTACCCGCTATTTCCGAATCAGATGCCAAAGCAACTACATAAGGCCAATTGCGTAAAAAAACGCTGTTGCCGCTTTGGAACAAACGACGGGTTTCTTCTTCGGCATAAGTGCTTACTCCCGGGGGAGAAATTCCTTCTTCGATAGTAGTTCTTAAAAACCGAACTGCATTAATAGCTTCCGGTTTGTCCAGTCCTACTTCGTTAGTTTCTGGGTCTATCCAAAAGCCACCAAAACCTTTTAATACTTCCACGAACATCGCAGACAAACCTTCGTATTGTTTGCCCTGCCAAACATAACCCCATTCAATTAAACCTTGCTTTTGTAAAGCCTTGGATATGTCGATTAGTTCTTGAAATGTTGCCGGCGGTGCAAATTTTCCTTTGTCTAATAAATCCGTGCGATAATAAAGCATACCGCCATCGGAACGCAACGGCATCCGATATAGTTTGTCTTTATAAATTCCCCCATCTACATTTCCTTCGAGATAAATTCTTTTTAATTCTTGAAGGCTAACTCGCTCTGATAAATCTTCTAGCCAACCAGCCGCTGCAAACTTTGGCACCCAGACAATATCCATGTAGGCTAGATCGTAGGGTGAATCTCCTAATAAAAACGATGAAGTATAAAGGTCTTCTATTAGGTTTGTGTTGCTCGGTCCCTTGACTATTTCTAGCTTAATATCTTCGCTATCTTGGTTGAATTCTTCTACTAGCGGTTGCCAGAGGCTGGCTTCTGCTGCTTGGATTAAAACTTTCACCGTTACCGATTTTGCGGCGAACCCTGGGAGAATGGATAAGCTGAAAATTCCCAGAATAGTTACTATTATTAATGCCAATTTTTGCCACTGGTTTGTTCGCTTAATTTTTGACAAAGATAACCAGGGGATAATAATTTCTTTAAGGTTCTCGATCGCCCTTTTTTGGGGTCTTTTTGTTGTTTTATTAGATTTCATTTTTCATAGCTAATTCGCATCAACGCCGATCGCCTACTCTTTCTTTTTCAGAAAGAGGTTTTTCGCCGAATCTTAGCCGGGTGCTTTTTTCTTATAATATACTAATGCCGAGTTCCCCTAATTTTTTACGCTTTTAATCGATTTTGTTCAAAAAATCAAGAAAACTTAATATTACTTAACTTCCAACAACACGACTTCCCCGTTTCCGAAGCTTAAGTTCCAAACTAGGTACCGCTGCAAAATTAATTAGACATCTGGAACAGGCGAGACGCCTGTTCTACGGGGAAATCCGGGGTTTAAATATTTTTGCTTACCTACTTAGCACCAGAAGACTGCCGCTAGCTCTCAAACAAAAAGAATGGTCCAATTCCCCTACAGGGGCAAAAAAAAAATACCGCCCTTCAAAAAGAAAAGGAGCGGTATAGAGGGGGTGTTATTGGGTGGTTGTACGTTTATAAGAATAGCAGCTTCATGCAAGAAAGAAGTCATAAGCTTGTGCAAGTTTAGAAATTGTCACAAATCGGAACGCTCTTCGCGCATTTGTCGCTAAAGGGCAACAAATTGACGCTATTGGGGCTAATACGAGAGAAAAAAAAGAAAGCCACGGGCTAAAAAGATATCTGAAGCTGGATGCGTCGGACAAAGAATTAAACAGCCAGCGACGGGGAATGTTCCCGATCTAGAAAAAAATCTAAAGTCTAAAATAGTAGATAAAGCTTCAATGCCAGCAGAAGAAGAAATGAGAAAAATCAGCCGATGGACCGTCCAACAAATCGCAGCAAGGCCCGCCTCGAAAATTATTCTGGGACTAGGTTTAATTTGCCTAGCCGTCCGATCGCTCCCTTATTTGGCCCCCATCCGTCCTGGGGATATAGCCCAAAACCAACAGGCCCTCGAATTTAGCGATCGCCAGGGTCTCCCCCTAGGAACCATATTAACGCGCGATCGCGAAAATACAGCAATTGTTCCCCTAAATCGAATGTCGCCCCATTTTATCAATGCCATTATCGCCGCCGAAGACAAGCGATATTACCAACACGGCGCCTTAGATACTATAGCGATCGGGCGATCGCTCCTCGAAGCCGTCCAAGCCAAAGAAATAGTCAGCGGCGCCTCCACCATCTCCATGCAACTGGCGCGAATGCTAGAACCGGCCCCGCGCACCATCCCCAACAAATTCCGAGAAGTCTGGTTCTCCTGGCGACTCGCTGCGGGGATGAACCGAGACGAAATCTTAGAAGCATACATCAACCGCCTGCCCATGGGAGGTAACGTTTACGGCGTCGAAGCGGCATCGCGAGTTTATTTCGGCATCCCCGCCGCCGAACTAAACCTCGCCCGCGCTACCATTCTCGCCGCCCTCCCCAACGATCCGACGGATCTCAATCCTTATTATTACTGGGATGGGCTGAAACAGCGGCAGGCTTACGTTTTAGACCGGATGGTTGAAGATGAGTATATTACTAGAGTGGAGGCGGATAGAGCTTTTGCCGAGGAAATATCCCTGTTGCCGCGCGATCGCGGTATTATCGCCGCCCCCCATTTTTTGTTTTGGTTGTCGGAGGAATTATCTGAGGATAAAACAGGCAACTTAAAAGCTAGCAACAAATCTAAAATACGCACCACCATCGACCGACCTTTGCAACAATTTGTCGAAGCGCAAGTGCAACAAGTAGTTGACAATCTAGCTCCTTATAACGTCCGCCACGCAGCGGCCATCGTCCTGGATAACGACACCGGCGAAATCCTCGCTTATGTCGGTTCTCCAGATTATTTTAACGAACAAAATTTCGGACGCAACGACGGAGTTAGAGCCCTGCGTCAGCCTGGTTCGACTCTCAAACCTTTCCTCTATCAATTAGCATTAGAAAAGGATGTCATTAATTCTAATACTATCCTCGCCGACGTGCCGACATATTATGCAATTCCGGGAGCAAAAATCTACAGCCCTACTAATTATAATGAAGGCACCTTTTTCGGACCAGTTTTAGTGCGGATGGCTTTGGGTAATTCTCTGAACGTTCCGGCAGTTAGAGTTTTAGAAAAGGTTGGAACGGACAACTTTTTAAACAGGCTCCATCGATTGGGATTTGACTCTTTAAAGGAATCTCCAGACTATTACGGTTTGGGCTTGACTTTAGGTAGCGGCGAAGTTAGTTTGTTGGAGCTAACTAGAGCTTATTTGACTTTAGCCAGAGAGGGGGAAGCGGTGCCTCTGGTAGGGAGTTTTCGCGATGTTCGACCGGCCGAACCTTCCCAACTTCCTCCTGCTAAAAGCGAGTGGATGTTAATTGCTGATATGTTGAAAGACCCTCACGCCCGCGCTGCGGAATTTGGAGTTGATTCGGCATTAAATTTACCTTTTCCGGCGGCTGTGAAAACGGGTACTTCTTCTGATTATAGGGATACTTGGACGGTGGGATTTACTAGGGATTATACGGTGGGAGTTTGGGTGGGGAATTTTAATGGCGATCGCCTCCAACAAATATCGGGAGTTATGGGGGCGGCGCCTCTGTGGCAGCGGATAATGTTACGGTTGCACGAAACCCGAGAACCGGGTAATTTTTTGCCGCCGGAAAATATGGTAGAACGTTCGGTTTGCGTTATTTCTGGATGGCGACCCAGCGATAAATGTCCGGCGGTAGTTTTGGAATATTTTAATAGAGAAAATCTGGCGGAATATGAAGGTAGAGAAAGCAGTTACGAGTTGGGGAATTTGCCTGGGGAATATAACGAATGGTTGGCGAGGCAGAGTCAGTCTATTTATGAGGAAGAAGGAGTTAAGATTTTGTTTCCCCAGGAGGACGATTATTTCTTAATAAATCCGGCGGTGGGGGAAGATAGATTGCAGTTTAAGTTGGCGATCGCTTCCGACGAACCGGTGGAGTGGTGGTTGAATGGGGAAAAGTTGACTGGGAATTCGTCTAATTCTTTGTTTTGGGAGATGAAGATTGGGGAGTGGAATTTGGAGGTGCGGTCTGGAGATAGTAGCGATCGGGTGAGTTTCCAAGTGCAGTTATTAACGCCACCGGAGGGCAGAGGATTTTCAATTCGTTCTTCTTCTAGGTAGAAAAAAATGGATTTATCGGGGCAAACTAAACGGACGATAATTTTTTATAAAAAATTATCAATATTTATGTTCGTTTAGTTTCCCCTCAGCCCGCGTTTAATTTTCTAGTGTTGTATAAAAAAAATACCACAATAATAAAAGAAGAATGTTTTGAGGTAAAAATATCAAAATATTCATGCTGCCTTTAGCGGTGTTCCCAAAACTGTTCGTACTTTTATTAACAAAACCAGAAACTCTTTTTTGATTATACACTGAAGATTTTTGAAGATTTTCTTTGGCAGATAGAATCTGGAGTTCTGCGTTTTTTTGGTGAAAATCTTGCCAAGCCTTAGCTAATTTACGATTTTTAATTTGATATCTATCAAACTTAAATTGTATTGTGCGTGCAGGTACTTTTTCTAATTTTATATCTCGCCAGTGCAAATTATACTTTGCTAAAAAATCTTGCAATAGCTTTTGAAAAGGAATAATATGATCGACATGAATATTTTTGTGGCTAATTAATTGATGGGAACTACGAAAGTCCGAAATTTGCTTGGATACTTCACACCTAAAAGCTTCTTGAAGATTACATTTTGCATTAGCTTCTGGCTTCTTAAGAGGTTTGTAATACGAAAAATCTTCCCAGCTATCTAGCTGGTTGAAATAATAAAAACAGTTACAGTAGCCGTCAGGAGCTAAATCAACTTTGATTCGCACGGGTGTTTGATAATTAGAACGCCAGGACAGTAAGATTGAAGCAACAAATATTAAATCTTCTCCTTCTAACTCTTGATGTATTTTAAGAAGCTGCTGACATTTTTGTTTGGCATCCTTTTTTGTGATAAGTTGGCCATTAATAAATAATCTGTTGCCGTCATGATAGGCAGGTTCAATGTGCATTATTAGACCTCTTTTAGTTGCCAGATAAATTTTATAATCCTAATATATATCTTCGCTATAAACGCTCGATGTTCCGGACAGTTTGTGAGCAGCGAGGCTAGAATGAGGGTTTCAGTCGTTTTTATAAAACCTAATTATTGTTAAAATTAAGTTCATGGATTTGTAGGGGTTCTCGCATTCGGGCGTTAAATCTGGATAAACAGCGCGACATAAGGCAGAATTGGGAATATATTATTTATCTTTACTGAAAAGAGGATTACTATTTCTTCGAGGATGCCGCTCGATAATTGGTAAACAAGGAATCTTTATCTCTCCCCAAAAAAGAGCGATCGCCCTTATTCCACCCCAGAAACCCGGTTTTTTCATGCATACCGGGTTTCTTAATTTCTCCGTAGCTGCTCTTTGGCCCTTTCCCCTCCCAAAAAACGCTAACATAAAGCAAAGACCGCCCGGAGAAAATCCATGAACCACAACCTAAAATTAACAGAACCCCCAGAACTAGCGAGTCATATCTCCACCCTTGCCGAAAAGTGGGAAACAGAAGTAGAAGGAATGTCATCCACCGCCCGAATGTCGGGGCATCCTGCCTACCAAGAGATTATCCAGATGGGAACTAAAATCGTGCCTTTGCTACTCCAAGAATTGAAGCGAAATCCTCTATACTGGTTATCGGCATTGGAGGAAATAACCGGAGAAAATCCCATCCTGCCAGAACAACGAGGCCGAATTAAACAGATGGCAGAAGCGTGGGATAAGTGGGGCAAAGAGCGAGGTTATACAGTTTAAATGTACGAACGACCGGAACTAGAGTTCCAGTGCCCCAATTTGTCTGGCACTGACTACAGGGTAACAAGCTCAAAATCTCAAGAGTATAACTGCCCATGCTTACGCAGCAGGGGAGAGCGATCGCTGGTGGCAAGCTACACCAGGCGATCGCTTTTATTGGCCCGACGGCGTACCTCAAGAGGAAACTTTAGAAGCATATATCCAGGCTTATCAAACCCTGGGATATGAAGTTAGCGATCGCGACGATTTAGAACCTGGATGGGAAAAAATCGCGCTCTATGTCGATTCAGAAAACACGCCGACTCACGCTGCGAGACAGCTAGCTAACGGCAAGTGGACGAGCAAACTGGGATGGTTGGAAGATATCGAGCATGAGCTTGATGCTTTGGCAGGCGATCGCTATGGGATTGTAGGACATATCCTGAAGCGACCTATTTACTCACCGCGACAGGATGTCGATTAATAATTCGTAGGGCAAGCGATCGCTTTTCTCCCCCCAAGGAGCGATCGCCGTTATTTCACCCCAGAAACCAGGTTTTTGATAAAAACCTGGTTTCTTAATTCTGCCGGATCGCTGCTCTTTGGATAGCGATCGCTTTTCTCCCCCAGACCATTGCTGTTGGGTTGCGTTTCACTCCACCCAACCTACAATAGTTTTATACCATATAAAAAGAAAGATGTCAAGAGATGAGTTGTTTTCTCTCCATCCTCGTCCGCTAGTTGGGCCCAGCATAGACAAAGGCCCGATCGCTCAAAAAAAATATTCTCTAAGGTCTTTTTTTTAAGGGTGCCGTTCGTAGTAGAATAATTGTTTTGGCAGATAAGCCAAGAAATCTGAAGTCCTATTCTCCGGGTAGAGGAAAAAGGGCCTTTCGGTGTCGGAAATATCGAAACAGGCAAGACAACGGCGAAAGCTTCCCTGCCGAGTCCCTCGCTAGTCCAATTTTTTAGCGTCATTCCTCTCCCGTAAAAATACTCTCCCCAAAAAATGCCTACTGTCCCTCGTTAAGGTGGGGCAAGGAGTAGTATGCCTTAAAAATGGGGAAATGGGAAGCATAATGCCCCGATGCCATTAGCTTTTTCTAACGAGAAGCGATCGAGAAAAAAACAAACTAGAATCTATTGAATATTAGAGGAAAAAAACAATGAAATTCAGAACTAAAAGATACGCAGAAACCATAAGAGAAGCATTACTTTCTCTCAGCGACATAGACTTATATAACATCATTCATGCTTGGATCGAGAGGATATCCGAGAATATTTCTGATGAAGAAATAGCGGACGATATTCGCTTCGCTTTGGGTTATAAATTGGAGTCCTGCGACACATTTTTCTCCTACAAAAGCTGGGACGATTTTGTGGAGGCAGAACCAGATTGCGAAGATATTTATTTAATTGCTCCATCGCCTTTGAAGTTGCGCAGGTATTTAGAAGAAATCGATCTGACAACTTTTTATCATCAAATAGTTTTTATTGCGGGGGAAGCTTTGGGGGGCGCAGATATGGGTTGGCCGCCAAGTACCTTTAGGGATGGATACGAATTTTTGGAAAATTTAGCGGTTTATTTAAGAGAAGATTTACCTCAAGAAGAGGATAATAATAATTTGGAGAGTTTCTGGATTGTGGAACCAGAACTGTCTTCGGAAAGCTGGTTGGAGCTATCAACAACTTGGCGAGATTATGAGGAAAAACAATTTCGCGACCTTGAGCTAATAGGTTCTTATTTATAAGTTTGTAGTAAGCGCTTTAGCATCTTGTAGGTTGGGTGGAGCGACAGCGCAACCCAACATCAACGAGCGAAACCAAACGATTTTGTTGGGTTTCCGGCAGCTACACCCAACCTACTAATGGTATTTTTGATTTTGGCGAAGGTATTGTTGAAAAAAACTCCACCCAACCTACAAGAAAATGGCTCCGGTTGATGTTGGGTTGCGCTATCGCTTCACCCAACCTACAAGATGCTACAAGAAAATGGCTCCGGTTGATGTTGGGTTGCGCTATCGCTTCACCCAACTTACGAGATGCTACAAGAAAATGGCTCCCGTTGATGTTGGGTTGCGCTATCGCTTCACCCAACTTACGAGATGCTACAAGAAAATGGCTCCCGTTGATGTTGGGTTGCGCTATCGCTCCACCCAAC
>JAXHVR010000038.1:13938-34859 GCA_034189005.1 Cyanobacteriota bacterium
AGATGCTACAAGAAAATGGCTCCCGTTGATGTTGGGTTGCGCTATCGCTTCACCCAACTTACGAGATGCTACAAGAAAATGGCTCCCGTTGATGTTGGGTTGCGCTATCGCTCCACCCAACCTACGAGATGCTACAAGAAAATGGCTCCCGTTGATGTTGGGTTGCGCTATCGCTCCACCCAACCTACAAGAAAATGGCTACAAGAAAATGGCTGTTCCCTGTTGCCTAGAAGCGTCAAATTATTGGTCTTCTTCAAAGTTGAGATGCACCCAAAAAGGAGTGACAAAATGCCAAAATATCTACGAATATTAAAGTTGTTTTGGGGTGCGGCGATCGCTGCGGAATTAGAATACAGATTTAATTTTGTTTTAGCCGCACTTACCAGTATTGGAAATTTAGCGGGCAGCATTTTCAGCTTATTTTTATTTTATCGAACGGGCTACACTTTCGAGGGATGGAGTTGGGAAGAAGCAATAATAGTCCTGGCAATTTTTACCATCCTTCAAGGTTTTTCTCAAATTTTGCTCGCCCCAAATCTCAACAGTATCGTTCTTTACGTTCAAGAAGGAACTCTCGATTTTATTTTACTAAAACCTATTAGCAGTCAATTTTGGCTCTCCAGTCATAAAATTTCTCCCTGGGGATTGGCGGATGTGATGTCGGGGCTAATATTATTAGTTTATGCTGGTACTAGATTGGGTTTGGGAGCGGCTAATTATTTATTAAGTTTGGTGCCCCTTATCTTTGGGACTATTAGTCTTTATAGTATTTGGTTTATGCTGGGGGCGACGAGCATTTGGTTTGTGAAAATTTATAACGTGACGGAAGTTTTGCGGGCTTTATTGGCGGCGGGAAGATATCCCATGGTGGCTTATCCGATCGCTTATCGCTTCTTTTTTACTTTTATCGTCCCGGTGGCTTTTTTAACTACGGTTCCCGCTGAGGCTATGTTGGGTCGGGTTACGTTTTTTTGGATGTTGGGATCGGGGGTTTTGGCTGGGGGGTTATTGTTAGTTTCGATGTGGTTTTGGCGCTTTGCTTTGCGGTTTTATACCAGCGCTTCTAGTTAATTAATAATGACGGATAAAACTAACAAACCCCATACAACAGTTATCCTCGCCACGAGCGCCGATGGAAAGATTGCCGATTTCCAAAAATCCCCCGCGAGATTTGGTTCTGCTAACGATAAAAAACACTTAGAAAAACAAATTGCTTCTTCCGATGCGGTTCTTTTTGGTGCGGGAACTCTCCGCGCTTATGGCACTACTATGAGAATCTCTTCAACGCAGCTTATAGAAGAAAGAGAAAAATTAGGAAAACCTCCCCAACCGGCACAAATAGTTTGTTCGCGATCGCTCGACATCAACCCCAATTTTCCCTTTTTTCAACAACCAATTCCCCGCTGGTTATTAACTTGCAAAAAACAAGAAAATCTCCAGAGCAACCCTTTAAAAAATAAATTCGACAAGCTCCTTTTTGCGGCTAAGGATGAAGAAGAAATAGATTGGGATTTTGCTTTTCAACAATTGCTAGATTTAGGAATAAAACGTTTGGCAATTTTAGGCGGCGGTCAAATCGTCAGTTCCTTAATCACTGCCGATCTAATAGATGAATTTTGGCTGACAATTTGCCCCTTAATCTTAGGCGGAGTCGGCGCCCCCACTCCCGTCGAAGGAACCGGCTTTGTCGCTTCTATGGCCCCTCGGTTGAAACTGCTGGAAGTGGAAACAATTGGCCAGGAAGTATTTTTGCATTATGGCCTTCTGGACTCCAAGCTCCCCGAAATTTAAGGATTAGATTAACTTAAAAGAAGGACCATGCTTCGAGACAGGAAAAATGTTCAAACAGCAGAAAACTCAATATTCTTTTAAATGGATTAGCAAAATGACGGAAGTCCCCAAAGACCAATGGGACGCTTTCGCCCAACCTCTGAAAACCCCTTTTTTTGAGTGGGACTGGTTGAACAATATGGAAACTTCCCGCAGCGCCACTGGGAAGGCCGGTTGGTTGCCCCAACATTTGACCGTGTGGCGGGAGGGAAAATTAATAGCTGCGGCGCCTCTTTATATCAAAAGTCATAGCTACGGGGAATTTGTCTTCGACCATCAGTGGGCCGATGTTGCTTATCGCCTGGGAGTGGAATATTATCCTAAGTTGTTGGGGATGTCGCCGTTTACTCCCGCCGAGGGGTATCGGTTTTTAATGGCTCCGGGGGAGGATGAGGATCGACTGACGGGAATGATGGTTAAGGAGATCGATGTTTTTTGCGATCGCCACAAGATATCAGGTTGCAACTTTCTCTACGTCGATCCCCAGTGGAGACCGATAATTGAGCGTCACGGTTTCCTGGGTTGGCAGCATCACAGCTATATTTGGGAAAATCATGGCTATGAAACTTTTGACGATTATTTGGCAGTTTTTAATGCCAACCAACGCCGTAATATTAAGCGCGAACGCAAGGCCGTGGGTAAAGCGGGGTTAGAGGTCCGCACCTTGACGGGGGACGATATTCCCGAGGCGTTGTTTTCCCAGATGTATCGTTTTTATGAGAATACTTGCGATAAGTTTGGTTGGTGGGGGAGTAAGTATTTGACGAAGCGATTTTTCGAGCAGTTGCACGACAACTTCCGCCACCGAGTAGTTTTTGCTGCGGCCTACAGCGAATTAGACGATCGCTCTCCGGTGGGGATGTCGTTTTGTCTTACTAAGGGCGATCGGCTTTACGGACGTTATTGGGGCAGTACGGAGGAAGTAGATTGCTTGCATTTTGACGCTTGTTATTATACGCCTATCGAATGGGCGATCGCTAACGGCGTCAATGTCTTCGACCCCGGTGCCGGCGGCCGTCATAAAAAACGACGCGGTTTCCCCGCCCGTCCTAATTATAGCATGCACCGTTTCTACAATAATAAATTGTCGCAAATTTTCGTCTCTTATATCGATCGCCTCAATGAAATGGAGCGGTTGGAAATGGATAGAATTAACGAGGATTTGCCTTATAGTAAGAGTAATTCTTAATGGAAGTATGGTTCCTGCGGGCAGATGGAAATTCAGAAAAGTTACATTAAACAAAATGCGAGCTTTTCTGCGCTTCCCACTCTCCCCACACGCACCGCGTCCTTAAGATAGATCTTAGAGGCTGAAACAGCCCTCCCTCGCTACCCGGGTTTTTCTAGTTCCGAACCTTCAAAAACGAGCAAATCGTTGCCTGCCATGGGGACGAGGTTCTTTTGCGGGGGCTCGTCACCCAGACGCTCGATGAGACCGCGCACCAAAAGGGGCCAGACGATAGTGGCATCGGCTATAATTTCCGCAAAACGCCCGCCCTCGGACTGCGGCACAAACTTTCCCCAGCTTACGCCTTCCGAATAAGTGCAACCCGACATACCGCCCCAGTGGACCGGCTCCGGGCACACGCGAACCCCGTAGTGGAACCTGAAGCCGCTCCCGGTACGCTCGCCATCGCTCTTACCCGAGCGATGGTTTAAATGATCCACCAGGGGTCCGAGTTGCTGGGCCCAGTTGCGGGGGACACCGCCCCCAATGGTGAAGATGCCAGTTCGCTTCTGGGTAGCGACCAGGCGCGCGTAGTGTTCCAAATCCAGAAAAGGCTCGAAGCGGCGGCGTTTCTTGCCCTTTTTCAAACGTATCTGATTGAGCAAGGCGATGTCCAGCCCCAGTTCGGAGTCGGTAAATGCTGGCACATAAACTGGCACTCCCTTGCGATAGCAGCTTTTGAGAATGGCGCGGGTATCTTCCGGCGTGTTTTCGTCTAAATACCGCCCCAAGGCATTCATAATGTAGGCAGAGTAGAGGGCCTCATCTTCCGGCAAAGACTCCACCACCTCCCTGACTATGAGGTCTACATCATCGAGGTTCTTCTCCAGCTCTAGGGTATCGTAAACCCGAGGGTAGCCTGCCTCAAGGAGATCCAAGTCATTCATTTTGGGCTTGTACTTGAAATGCGTCCTGCCCGAGCCCTCCACTAAGCCATGGAGCATGAGCGCGCCGGTGGAGACTATGGCCTGAATCCAACCGCGATCGATCGTCTCGCAAAGTACCAGACCTTGCTTGGCCACCGTCATAGCCCCCGAGAGGGTACACACCACTAGGCACTCGGGGTCTTCGATCGCTGCCTCAAGAACGTCGGCACCTTCACCCAGACTGCGGCCCCCGAAAGCCGTATGAGCGTATTCCTTGAGAAGGGCGTCCACGGAGCCGTTTTTAGCTACATCAATGGGATACACCGGCTCCAAACCATCGGAGTAACCGTCACCGTAACGAACCCGTTTATTGTCCATTGTTTTTTTCCTCTATTTATTTTCTGACAAAACTGACTGGCTCTCCTTTTCTTTTCTTTTGTGGCACTTATGTCGGCCCAAACGAAAAGAGTTTAGTCGATCCGTCCAAATCTCGTTTTCGTGTGAAATAATGGACGGGGTAAACCAGAGCGCGGCAGCACGCACGGTCGCGACCGACAAACCAGAGCGGCCAAAAAACCAGACTTTGCTGCTCCAGAAGTTATTATCGCCAGGTAATGCTATAGCAAAGAGTAGGTAAAATGTTGTACCAAATCTTAAATCCTTAAAATGGGAGCTAATTTATGCTCGAAATTTTCAAAAAAGTTGTCTATGTCTTAGCCTTTGCATCCCTGGGCTTTTCATTGGTAGAGGTGTACTTAACCGCGAATAAACTTTGGACGCGAAAACACGAAACAGAAGTGGCTGAGAGTATTTCTGTAGCGGCACAAGTTACGGGGGTGGTGCCAGGTATAATATATTCGTTGAATTTCATGTTTGAGCGGCAGTGGCAGGGAATGCTAGACTCTCTGTTGTTTCTCGGTTTAGGAATTTTATATATATTTGTAGGAGTGAAATTCTGGGTCGAAGGGGAGAGAAGAAAAGGATTGTGGAGGCTGTTCAAACAAGCGCTGAAGCAGGACAAACAAGAAGCAGGTAATTTGGCTAAGTCATTTTTTAAGCCTTCTGGTGCAAAAAAAATTCTCAACATTTTCGCTCAGATTGCGATGATTGATGAGAATCTCGAAGCGCGAGAAAAGGAGTTTATTCAGTCTTTTGCCGATAATTGGAATATAGATTTCAAGTGGGAAGAGTTAACCAGTAACAGAAAAAGCGGCAGCGATGTCAACTATGTCCAGTTGCGTAAAGATGTAGCTGACTATCTAGCCACTTCCCCACCGGAGAACCAAGTATCTCAATTCAAAGATACGATCGCTGCCCTAGTCAGCATTGATGAGGAAGTTTCCGAACAGGAGCAGTTAATCTTAGCGGAATTGAACGGTATGTTGTCCGGTTATCTCGACGAAAACCATAATTTGGAAGCGTATCATGTAATCATCGCCCCACAGAACGAGAGACAGTCGGAATTAATCGCGACTACACTCCCGGAACTATCCGAGTATCCGGTAGCTGAAGGTAATGCATATCATTGCGGACCTTTTTACTCTAAACAATACGCGCAGATAGTTTGCGATCGATATCGGAGTTTAAACCTTTTCGGCATGGTGGCAACTGGTTTGCCCGCCTAGATATCCTGCCTGCGAAAGAGGGTAATTGCTCTGATACCCGGTTTCTGAGATACGGAAAAACGGAGCTTTCTGAGTCAATGAAAATTGCTTGTCCGGCAGAGCGAAATGGATAGAATCAACGAGGATTTGCTAGTAATATCAATTAATAATTAATAATTAATAATTAATAATTGGGTTATAAGCTAGCAACCCTTAACCTTACTTGCATTGCCATCCTGCCCCTGTTTTTTTCAGCCGGGTCATTTAATGCGACTTGATATAGGGGCAATTCTTAGGGAGTGGCTCTCCCTCGCGCAATTAACTACGATTTGTAGCTAATTGGGAACATTGCTAATTGTTCTGGTTGCGAGTCTGGAGAGTCGCAACCAGAACATCCGTTCTAGGGAGGAGGCTGTATCCTCGTTTCCCACCAATCGCGCAAAGGGTGATTTTGCCGTGGCATATACCGTCCTTGAACTCGAATTGCACGAAGGACATCGCGGAGTGCAGGCGGATCGATCTCTGCTGTCTCCGACCAATGCTTGACCATCTCCAGAGTTGAGATAATTTGGATATCTGGTGCATCTCGACTGAAAAACGACTTTGCCCGCTTGTCGTCTGTGCCGATCGCCCATCCTCGATGAAAAGCGATGGCCCCAGTTGCAGATTCCCCATCATCCAGGGCGACAGCGTAGTTGATATAGGTTGCCTCCTCCTCTTCCGACTCGAAGTCCACCACTACCAGACTCTTCAGGGCGATCGCTGCCTCCAACTCTTTTTCAGGCCCAGGGAGCGTTTTTAGTTCATCCCGCTTGACTACCAGGGAAACAGCCACCCGAGCGGGAATAGCTTCCAAAATTCCCAGTAAATTGCCCGAGGCGCTGAAATTCAAGATGCAGCAGGCATCGAGTATAACGTGAGAGGTTTCGATTTTCATAATCCCACCTAACCCCCTGCAACTTTTTTTTGGGGTAGGCGCAGATCGAAATCGACCTCATCCTCTATCGTTCCACCCGATCGCTCCCGCAGCATTTCCGCGATGCGGCGAGCTTCCAAGCGGTCAACCCTGAGAAAATCTGCAAAGCGCCCTTCGGTAATCAGACCGCGATCGAGAGCCTCAATGGCCAGATGCAGGTAGTGAGTCGGAGCCAGAGCTGCTCGCTGGGGAATCTCCTCCAAACCGAGTTCCTGTTGCACCTCTCTCACCTTCAGACCGCGGTCGCGCAATTTTTCATAAGTTCCGATCCGCAACAATTCCATATTTTCTAACCGACGGGCGAGAGCTTCGACAGAGACGCCGTAATAATTTGCCAAAGTGAATAAGCTCGCTGGAGTAAACTTACCTGCTTCGCGACAGATATCGTTAAACTGCTTCAGCAAGCTACTGGTCGGCATCAGGAAATATTGAGGAAAAGCGTTCGCCAGTCGCTCGCTCTCTGGAACTCTTCTATACTGACCGTCAAAGTCTAACACTGCTCTTCGCCGGTGGGCGAGAAAGTGCAAGTATTCGTGGGCTAGAGACCAGCGCCGTCGCTCTTCTGGATGGTTAGTATTAATCGCTATACATCCACCTAGCCGTTCGTTATAAGTATAGAAACCGGAGTATTTCGCCGGCATCTGGAGATAAAAAATCCGCAGTCCCACGCTTTGTTCTAACAAATCCCGAAGCAGCAGAATCGGACTATCCCCAAGCCCTAAGCGTTGGCGTTCGGCTATAGCAATGCTCTGTGCAACTGTTTTTAGGGGAGCATTTCCCACCTCGTACTCTCTAGGGTAACTTCGTGGAAGCGCTGTCTCCACGATTTCCTCTAGTTCTAAATAATTTTGACACAACTCCTCCAGTTCCAAAATAACCGGTTCGATTTGGGTTTGTTCTTCTTCGTTACGCTTATAAGCCGCCCGAAATTGTACTGGGAAAGGCTCCACCACGGGGCGGGACCGAACGAAGTAACTCACAGGCTGTCCGTAAGCGCGGGCGAGGGCGATAAGTTCTCCAGGTCGCAGTCGGCGATCGCCTTTCTCGATCGCGACTATGGTAGTGCGCGCGGCATCGATGACTATGCCCGCATCGGCCTGAGTCATGCCGCACTTTTTACGCGCCTTTTGAAGCAGTCCTCCTAAGTGCTTCATGTCAATATTGTCAAGGATATTCGTAGCCATAGCGTTTTTCCGTGGGCCTTGTTTACTAGCGGCTAATCAACTGTCCGGTTCCTGCTGGTTGCCGCATTTCTTAAGCAGGCCGGTTGCGATCGACTCTTGTACGGCTTCCCATTCGCAGACGTAGGTCTGATAAAGTTCAAGCAGGCGATTTCGCATTTCGCCAGGCCATAAACTTTCGGCATCTGCACCGCGATCGACTATATCATCTAATGTCGGAAACTCTCTGGTTAGGGCTTTCCACTTACCATCTGGCTCCTTGGAACTGTCCAGCAGGCGACGGAACGTTTTAACCTGCACGTCCGCGAAAATGCAAGCTCGGGTCTTTTGACCGTGGCTTTTTTTGAAGCACGATATAAGAAGTCTTATCTTCTATTTTAGCAGCAGAAAGCGCTTGATGCCTCAAAAGACAAGACGAGCAGTATCCGCATTGGTAGGCCAGTTTGTTGCGGTGAGGACTGTCGCAGGATACTGTCCCGAACGCTAGATCGTTTCTTTCATCTTTAGCCAAAGCTTTACACATTTGGGCTTTAGTCCAAAAAAGGAAAGGGTTTCTGACCCGTAAATTATCTCCGAGAAGTTCTCAAACAAATTCGCTCACCATTAGCAAAGTTAAAGGATGAACCGAGCGAGAGTGGTCTAGACCAATTGCAGATGCACGGTATGGAAGGTTGATTGCTCCAATGCCGTTTTCATACAAATAAAGCTCTCGCCGATCCATCAAGTACGCGCACGCCAGACCAAGGAGCATAAATACAATGCCCCGAGCCCGGGAAAACCTATTTTTTTGCTGCGACTTGCTGCCATCGAAATCGAGCCTGGTTCGGAGTTGGTTCAAACGACTGGGGAAGATAGACCAAACTGCTTCCGCAAGCGATTTTTGGCGATCGTAAATAATATTATTGCTGCCAGTACCAAACAGTAGAAAGGATTTTTCTGGATAGTCCCGCAGACGGGTGTAGAGACCGGCAAGGCTATCAAGACCGCCACTCCACAGTGTCACTTCACAGTCTTGAGGAGGCATTGGAAGAAGCAACTGCTGTTCGACCCAGCGCCCAGGTGCATTCCGCATTTTAAAATCAAAAGACCATTGGCTCCCAGTTGTCCAATCTAGCAATTCCGTTAGTTTCGATTGCACGGAGCTTTTACCTAGTAATTCAGGATGTCGGACTGGGAGTGTCACCTCCAGGCAGCGCTGTTGAGTAAATTTTTGATTTGCAAGGCGATCGCAAGCATAGATGGCAACAGCCAAGTCAACGATGTCGGCCACGATAGGCGGGAAATTTGGCAAAACACGATTGCTCAATTCTTGATCGTCTACGGTTAAACCAATTACGCGCTCGTCGCCCTTGGAGCGATCGACGAAGCGAACCGATCCCTTACTATTTGAAATCGGCTCGAAATTGAAGGTGTAGTGGCTGTTGGTGCTACGACGCTTTTGCGCTGAAGAAAGCTCGTTGTTCGTCATAATAAGTCCTCGTCAAGATCTACCTTGTTGATATTTGAACGGCGGGGACGTCTGAGATTTTCTAAATCCGTACCTTTATTTACCTGATGTGCCCATTTTTCCATCGTCTTAGACAGATCGGGCTCGATTTCCTCGATTCGCCCCTCTAGTACCCCACGGTCGACACCCAGATAATGCTCAGAAGTCAGTGGAATGCGTTCCTTAAAACTCGATCTGTAAACCTCTTCCATATATCGGTATGTGACTGTTTGAGATAAATTGCTAGTCTTTAATTTTCCCCCGTACCTAAGATCGTGAATAACGCTTTTCCCAGCACGCAAAACAAGTTCCTTAGAATAATGCACTACATTAGCTTCCCGTGCTAAGGTGTCAAGCTGCTTACTGGCTACAGTCCAATTTAAAGAACTACGATCGCCAACATTTTTAATTGCTCGATCCAGCAATTCTCCCATTTGGTTTGCCAACACTATAGGAGGGGCCCCCTTTTTCTGGATATCCTTTAAAAGCGCTTTCATCATTGTCCAAGCGCATTCTTGAGACCTGTCTTTTCCTTCGCAGAGATCTCGGTAAGGTCTCTGGTAGAGCCACGGCAGCTTGTCGTGGACAATATCTGCGTCGGGCATATTTTAACCTCCTAAAATCTGGGAGTTAGGTTAATAAATTAAGCTTAGACGATTTTTCTGACATTGACAATCATTAACGTCAATATTTTAGTGTAAATGTCAGATTAGGAGGTCATAAAAAAACCCGACGCCCGGGAACGTTGCAGGTGGCCAAAAATTCTAGCCTTGAGTAGCTTCTACATCTATTAGACTTCTTGCAGAAGTAGGCAACAGGCAACAGGCAACAGGCAACAGGGTAAGAGATTTTAAGGAAAAAAGAGCTAAAAAAGATTTTACAAGCGACTTTTGCAAGAGGTCTATTGTCCCAAGGCCAAATTGGGCAAAATTTGTAATACTTTCAGAGGGAATTAGAAATTAGAAATTAGCAACTGGCAAAAAGAAAGTACCAGTTAAATAAAATTGGTTGTCGGGCAGAGCGAACCTCAACCCAACAAATCGATACCTTGTTACAATACCAACTGCCATAGCGATCGCTAAGGAACAAGCGGAGTCATAAAATACCAATTTCAAGTTTCAAGTTAATTGCTGTTGGGTTCCACGGAGGTCCGCACAACCTACGCGCTGATATTTGATTTCTGCACAAATCCCTTACCACTTAACAGGATTAGTCAACAACTTAGTTGCCACATCGCTATCTAGAGGTTTGGAGAAAAAATAGCCTTGACCGAAATCGCATCCCAGGCGGCGCAGTAGAGCCAACTGTTCCTTAGTTTCTATCCCCTCCGCCACCACGTCCAATTCCAGACTGTGAGCCAAACCCAAAATGGCCCGCACGATTTCGCTATTTTCTCCATTAGCTCCCATCCTGCCGATAAAAGATCTATCGATCTTGAGAGTATTGACTGGGAAACGGTGGAGATAGCTTAAGGAAGAATAGCCGGTGCCGAAATCGTCGATACTTAACTGAATCCCCAAATGTCTTAACTGACGCAGCATGGCAGTACCCGATTCCGCATCTTCCATCACCACGCTTTCGGTGATTTCTAATTTCAAAAATTCGGGATTCATCTGCGTCTTTTGTAAAACTCGTTTAATTTGCCCCACCAAGTCCGGTTGAGAAAATTGTCTGCCGGAAAGATTGACCGATACGATTAGAGGGCAACCGGACTTGGGGCAGAAAGATTCCTGCCATTCGTGCATCTGGCGACAGGCTTCGCGCAATACCCAATGACCCAGGGGAACAATTAATCCCGTTTCTTCGGCCATGGGGATGAATTCTAATGGGGAGACAAGACCGCGATCCGGGTGCTGCCAGCGTATCAAAACCTCAAATCCGGCTACAGTGCCGGTGTCTAGATCGACAATGGGTTGATATTTGAGCAGGAAAGGATTTTCCTGCCCGTCGCCCCAATCGTCTAGCATCTGCACCGCTTGACGCAGATCCCGTTCCAGTTGCATTATTTCTACAGCTTGGCTGTACATGGAACTGGTAAAAACTTGATAATTACCTATACCGGTTGCTTTAGCTCGATTTACGGCAATATTAGCATCTCTGAGCATATCTGCGGCCCATTGATATTTCGGCGTACTCAAGGCTATACCGATACTGGCGGCGATGGAGATGAACTCGCCGTCGATGTCGATGGGTTGAGCGATCGCTGTTTGAACCAGAGCGGCCAGACCCACTGCATCTCCTACATCGTGGACGGGGTCTAAAACTAAGGCAAATTCATCGCTCCCCAGACGGCCCGCCGTCTCTCCCGGTCGCAAACAACCTTCGAGGCGCTTGGCGATTTCTACTAGAAGGCGATCGCCGACAGCGTGACCGTTGCTTTCGTTGACGAACTTAAAGCGATCCAAATCCACCAACAACACCGCAAACAGATAATTACGCTCCCGCTGTCTGCGCGTCAATGCCTGGGTCAATCGATCCATTAACAAAGCCCGGTTCGGTAGATTCGTCAGATCGTCGTAGAGAGCGTGACGCAGCAGTTGTTCTGCGCCTAATTTGCGTTCGGTGATATCGTGGCAGTTCACAACTATCCCTCCTACGGATGATTCCTCCAAGAGATTAGTCGCCACTGCCTCCAACACGCACTGCCGACCGTTTTTGTGCCGCACTCTGTATTCGTCCAATCCTCGCCTGGCGTTGGGACATTCCCTGACGCCTTCTATAGATTGGGCTACCCACCGCTTATCCTCTGGATGAATTAATTCTAAGAAGGATCTACCGATTATTTCTTCCGGTGCGTAACCCAAAATCCGCTCTTGGGAAGGACTGACATAACGACAAATTCCTTCTTCGTCGAGAATCTGGATAATATCTGTGGCATTTTCAATGAGCGATCGAAATCTTTGCTCCCTTTCTCGTAACATTTTTTCCGCTCGTTTGCGTTCGGTAATATCCGTACTAATCCTAATAAACCCGACTATTTTTCCTGTAGAATCTTTAATAGCATCTGCCCGCATAAAAATATCGATGATTAAACCCCTACGGGAACGTTGGCTTACTTCTCCGCTCCAAGAATCCCCTGGGATTATTGTCTCTAAAATCTGGGGAGCCATGGCAGGATTTACAAACAAAGTTTCTATGCCTCCTGCGGCATTTAATTCTTCCACTGTTGGATATTCAAACAGTTCCGAAAAAGCTGAATTTTGATAAATATGAGTACCAGTAGCATCTGCCATGCTAATGGCATCGCTAGAACTTTCTACGGCTTTGCGGGTTAGTGCTAGTTCTTCTTCGGCTTTTTTGTGTTCGGTAATATCAATTCCTACCGTACAAGCTGCTTTTCCCCCATCGTATTTCTTACCAACTACTAAATAATTATGTAAAATAGACCCGCTATCTGTCCTTAATTCCGAGTTCATTTCCATAACTGCTACGGTGGCATCGCTGGCAAAAAAGTCTCGCACGAATTCTGGGAATTCCGCGCTATATCCGCCTATAAAGCCAATATCTTTGCCGACAAATTCTTCTTGAGGTATGTTGTAAAGTTCGGCTAAATGTGAATTAACTTCTAAATACTGCAGGTCGGAATTAATCCAAGAAACTAACCCGGGAACGGCCTCTAAAATAGTTTGGAGTTGTTCGTTAGTTTGCTGTAGGGCTGCGGTAGCTTTTATTAAATTATTTTCCCTTGTTTTTATTTCTGTAATATCCCTAGGAACTATCAGAACTGTTTCTTCGGTTCTAGGATAAATAGTCGCCTCAAACCAAACTTCTTTAGGTTCTTCTAATACTGCTTGATATTCTAATCTGACTATTTTCTGCGTATCCAAACAAGCCTTAATATTATTTCTTAATAAATCCGCTTGCGACGGCTCGTAAAAATCATCTAAAATCTTACCTATAGGTTCGGCTTTCTTAGGAGAAATGCTTTCTTGAGTTAAGGGAACGATTTCTAAAAATATTCCTTCTTTATTTAAAACCCAAATACAGTTGGTTATGGTAGCTAATCTACCCAGACCGTCGGCACAATTATTTGCTTTCATTGTCAATCTTTTTTGTAGGCAAAATTTGACTTAATTTAACCACAATCCCCAGCTTCGCAATGTTATCCTAGAAAATGTTGGATAATTTTCGATCGAGCAACCGGGACATATACCAGTTAATTTTGAGCTTTTCTAAAAATAGTTAATCAAATGCTCCCCAGAAAGTCAGTCCCTTTAAAATTTAGACCTTTGCTTGCCGCGCTTCCCTTTGTTGCTGCAACAGTTCCAGCAACCTTTAGCCCAGAAGCGTTGGCCCAACCAATCGTCCCGGCTGCGGACGGTACCGGCACCACAGTGGCTCCAGATGGCCATCAATACCAAATTCGCGGCGGTTCGCTCTCTGGAGATGGAAGCAATCTATTCCACAGCTTTGAACAGTTTAACCTTTCCCCAGGCCAAATTGCCAGTTTTATTTCTAATCCGGCCATAGACAATATCTTGGGCCGAGTGGTTGGCGGCGATGCATCCCGCATTAACGGTCTAATTCGGGTTATTGGTGGTAATTCTAATTTATATCTGATGAACCCTGCGGGGGTAATCTTTGGCCCAAACGCTAGGCTGGACGTACCTGCCTCCTTCGGCGTAACTGCCGCTACTGGCATTGGTTTTGCCGGCGGTTGGTTCGACTCTTCGGGAGGTAACGATTATCAAGCCCTTGTTGGAACCCCGAATGCTTTTGAATTCGGTAGCTCCCAACCGGGCGCTGTTGTCAATACCGGCAATTTAGAATTAAGATCCGGGCAGAGTCTTACTCTCAGCGGCGGTACTGTTATTAATACGGGTAAATTGTCGGCACCCGGAGGTAATATTACCATGGCAGCAGTTCCAGGAGAAAATATTTTAAGAATCTCTCAAGCGGGACATTTATTAAGTTTAGAAATATCAGGAAATGGGGAACGCTTAAGGGGTTTGGATACTGTTATAAATCCTCTATCTTTACCCGAATTACTGACTGGTTCTAATTTAGAAAATGCCAGCGCGATCGCTCTAAATGAAAGGGGGGAGGCGGTCTTAATTTCTGGAACGGACGAGATGTCTGTTATAGGGATAGAAAAGGGCGATGCCATAGCAAGCGGCCAGATCGACGCGGCGAACGGAAACGGGGTAGGGGGGGAAGTAAATCTAGTGGGCGATCGCGCGATTCTCTTCAATGCCAATATAAACGCCTCCGGCACCCAGGGCGGCGGCAGCGTCCGCATCGGCGGGGACTTCCGAGGGGCTGAAACTCTTCCGGCATCCAGTGGCACTTTCGTTAACAGCAATTCGGTAATAGCGGCGGATGCCCTGGAAAACGGCAACGGCGGTCGCGTTATTCTCTGGTCTGAGGGCACTACGGGCTTTTACGGCAACATCAGCGCCCCTGGGGGCCGCAACTCTGGCAACGGCGGTTTTGTGGAAGTTTCCGGCAAACAACACCTCATTTATCGGGGCAACGTCAACCTCAGCGCCATGGCAGGCGGAGTGGGGACTTTGCTGCTGGACCCGGAAAATATCACTATCGCCAACGGCAATGGTAGCGGCAGCGACGATGGGGAAATATCGGAAGACGGTCAAATTCTCTCGGATGATGGTAGCGGCACTTTTACTATTTCGGAAACGGCCCTCCAAAGACTTGATGGCAATGCGGAAGTAGTTCTAGAAGCAACCAACGACATTACTATCGAAGATTTAGCAGACGACAGGTTGGCATTTCGCGCCGGTACTGGCAATATTACGTTTACGGCCGATGCGGATAATGACGGGGCGGGGGCTTTTTCTGCGAACCCGGGGGACGATATCGTGGCAAGCGGCAGAAATGTGACGATTAGCGCTGCTGATGTTACTGTAGGTAGGATTGTTACTTTTTCTGCGGAGGGCAACGGCGGTAATATAACGGTTAACGCTACTAACGGCAATATTGCTGTGGCGGGAGATTTAAACTCCAGTTCTTCTGGGGGCAGCGCGGGCAGAATTCAATTGCAAGGGACGGGCAATATTAGCGCCACACGAATTTTCGCAGAGAGTCTCAATACACAAATTCCGGGAAATAGCGCGGGCAATATTAGCATTAGTTCCAGCGGGGGAGATATTACGGCAGGTAACATCCAAACTGTCAATCTTTCTCCTGGTGGCAGCGGGGGAGGGGGAGCGATAGCTTTGTCTGCTAGGGGAGATATTACTACAGGGAATCTATTTTCTGCGGCAGTTTCGGGGCGGGGCGGCGATATTAATCTTTCTACTGCCGGCAATATTAATCTAGGTAACGTCACTACTAGCGCGGAACGAATAAATGACATCCAGACTGACGGTACTCCGGGCAATATTTCTCTTACGACTTCTGGCGGCGACATTACTGCAGCAAATTTACAAACTTTTGCTCTGGTGGGGGACGGGGGAGATGTGGTTCTTGAGGCAGAAAGGGATATTACCGCAGCAACTATTTCTTCGACTTCCCGCAGGGATGGTGATGGAGGGGAAATCTCCATAACTTCTAATAGCGGGGGGGTAAATCTTAGCGGCGGAGTAATTAATTCAAATGCGACCTCGGGTAGTGGAGGGGCGATCGCTATAGAGGGCGGGGGTAATATTGCTCTTGGCAGGATGGCTTCTTTTTCCGATGCTAGGGGCAATGGGGGTTCGGTGACGGTGACTTCTAATAACGGCGCAATAGAAAGCGGGCCGGATACGCAGGGGGATTTCATAAATTCTAGTTCCAAAGAAGGTGATGGAGGAGCGATCGCTCTTTCTGCCGGCACGGATATTGATGTGACGGGCATTCTCAGAAGTACGGGGGAATTGACTGGAGGAGCGATTTCTCTGCAAACGACCCAAGGGAGAATAACAACGGAACAAATCTTCTCTACTGCAAATGCAGGAGATGGAGGTTCTCTGGCGATCGATAGCGCTGAAACTCTGGAAATACGAGGTAGAGTAGATTCCAGTTCGGTTAACAGTCGAGGAGGGGATATCTCCATCGCTGCTGGTGGAGACATAACTATAACAGAAACATTGCGCTCTGGTGCTTTAAATTTTATAGAAGACGATGAAAGTCTGGTATCGGGCAGGGGCAGCAGCGGCGGAATTAGCATTACCAGCGAAGGGGCGATGGAGACCGCAGACATAATAGCAGTCTCGGCATCGGGGAATAGCTCGGATGTAGAAATTAGAGCCAACAGTAACCTTAGCGCGGATAACATCAGAACCTTTTCGGAAAACGGCAGGGGCGGAAACATTACGGTAGAAAGCAGGAACGGGGGAGCGAGGATGGGAGGTCTAGTCGCCAGAGGCAGTACCGGCGGCGATATTAGCGTGACGGGTAACGAGATAGACTTCACTGGAGGAGCCAACTCCGCAGTCAGTACGGGGAGTCTGGTACTGCAACCGAGAACTGCGAGGCAAAATATAGCGATCGCTACCTCCGGCAACGGCAACGTCGAAACCTTAAACCTGACGGCGGACGACTTAGCAGCATTAAGCAACGGTTTTAGCAGCATTACCATCGGTCGGGCCAACGGCAGGGGCCGAATAGCGATTTTGCATCCGCAACGCTACGCGAACGCTCCTTCTGGGGCGACCTTCTCGGACCCCGTTACGATCCGATCCCCCAACGGTTCTATTATTGTCGGCGGCAACCTCGCAGGTAGAGAAAATGCCAGCATAACCCTAGAAGGTGCAACGACCCTCGGCGCCAACATTACCACTGCCAACCGAGACATAAGCATACTCGGCAGCGTCGCTCTCAACGGAAACGCCAACCTAAGCACTAACAGCGGTCGCGGCAATATAAATATAGAAGGCACAGCCGACGGAAACGCAGACCTAAGCTTAAATGCTGGGACGGGGAATATTAGCGTGGGAGGAGCGATCGGCAGTTCCACTCCAATAGGCGATTTAACCGCCAATAGCAGCGGGACTACCAGTTTCGGGAGCATAAATGCCGCCAGCGTGGCGACAGACGGAGGAGGCAGCACGGAATTAAACGGCAACGTCAGCACCAGCGAGAGCCAAACCTATAACGATGGGGTTAGCATTCAGGGCGACCTAAGCCTCAGCAGCAGCGCCGATATAACTTTCAGCAATACCCTCGATGGCAGCAACCAGCTCGATATCGAAGCAGCAACGGGCATCGTTACCTTCGCAAACGCCGTTGGGGCGACCGCGCCGCTTGGAGGACTGACCGTCCGGGCAGAAAATATCGAAGCCAACTCCAGCATAACCGCAGGAGTCGGCGGCGCGGACATCCTGACGGGCGATCGCCCGATGCAAGGAGGCAGAGTAGAACTGGAAGCTTCGGGGAATATTAGGGCCGCCGAGATCGGCGCGGAAGGAGGTATTGCTATTAATAGCAGCACAGGAGACATAACCGCAGGCAACCTCAACTCATCCTCCACCTCGGGAACCGGAGGCAATATTAATATAGAAAGCGACGGTGGCAGTATTGTCGCGGGAAATCTGAACTCCTCGGGCGGGAGTGGAGGAGGAGAAATAGTAGTAACGGGAAGAGCGATCGCTGCCGGGGAAATAGATGCCAGCAGCAACTCTGGGGCGGGGGGAAACGTCACCCTGGAGGCGGTGGATAATAACGAACCGACTTTATCCGCCTCTCAACAGGGAGAACCGGAAGGAGCGATCGGCGAGGATATCGAAGTAGTTTGGGTTAACGCCCGAGGAGCGATCGGCGGGGGGGATATTAATATAGAAAGCGATCGCCTATTTCGAGCCACCGGCACCTTTACAGTAGAAGGAAGTAATTGCGTCAATACCAGCTTGTGCAGCCTTGGGGGAGATAACCCAGGGGCGATCGCTATCCGCCACGGAGGCAATTCCACCGCATCCTTTATTGTCGGCAATTCTGCCATCTCCACTAACAACGGTACCGCAGGGGCGATTATTACAGGCAGCGAGACAATCTCAGATTTTACCGTACCAGTGCCCCCCGCAACCTACAGCCAAGGCAATATATCCGTTGCCACCACAGCAACCCCCGCCCCCTCGGAACCGCCAACCCCCTCGGAACCACCAAGCCCCTCGGAACCGCCAGCCCCCTCGGAACCACCAAGCCCCTCGGAACCACCAAGCCCCTCGGAACCGCCAGCCCCCTCGGAACCGCCAGCCCCCTCGGAACCACCAAGCCCCTCGGAACCACCAAGCCCCTCGGAACCGCCAGAGTCCCCGAATCAACCGGTGTTAAAGCCCGAGCCTTCCACGCCGAATCAACCCACGCCGAATCAACCGGTGTTAAGGCCCGAGCCTTCCACGCCGAATCAACCCACGCCGAATCAACCGGTGTTAAGGCCCGAGCCTTCCACCCCAGTGCCGCCAAATCCAAATCCAGTAGTGCCCCCAGTGGTAGTGCCGCCAAATCCAAATCCGGTAGTGCCCCCAGTGGTAGTGCCGCCAAATCCAAATCCGGTATCGCCGCCAGTGGTAGTGCCGCCAAATCCAAATCCGATACCGCCCCCAGTGGTAGTGCCGCCAAATCCAAATCCGGTATCGCCGCCAGTGGTAGTGCCGCCAAATCAAAATCCGGTATCGCCGCCAGTAGTGGTAGTGCCGCCAAATCAAAATCCGGTACCGCCGCCAGTAGTGGTAGTGCCGCCAAATCAAAATCCGGTATCGCCGCCAGTAGTGGTAGTGCCGCCAAATCCGATAGTGCCGCCGGAACCAAATCCAAATCCGGTAGTGCCGCCAAATCAAAATCCAGTAGTGCCGCCAGTAGTGGTAGTGCCGCCAAATCAAAATCCGGTACCGCCGCCAGTAGTGGTAGTGCCGCCAAATCAAAATCCAGTAGTGCCGCCAGTAGTGGCAGTGCCGCCAAATCAAAATCCGGTAGTGCCGCCAAATCCGATAGTGCCGCCAAATCAAAATCCAATACCGCCCCCAGTGGTAGTGCCGCCAAATCAAAATCCGGTACCGCCGCCAAATCAAAATCCAATACCGCCCCCAGTGGTAGTGCCGCCGGAACCAAATCCTGTAGTGCCGCCAGTGGTAGTGCCGCCAAATCAAAATCCGGTAGTGCCGCCAGTAGTGGTAGTGCCGCCGGAACCAAATCCGGTAGTGCCGCCAGTGGTAGTGCCGCCAAATCAAAATCCGGTAGTGCCGCCAGTAGTGGTAGTGCCGCCAAATCCAAATCCGGTAGTGCCGCCAGTGGTAGTGCCGCCAAATCCAAATCCGGTATCGCCGCCAGTAGTGGTAGTGCCGCCAAATCAAAGTCCGGTAGTGCCGCCGGAACCAAATCCAGTTCCCTCACCAAACCCAGGGGAAGGGGAGTTGCCGTCCAGATTTGAAAGCTTCTTAGAAAATCCTGCAATAGGGCAGGAACTTCTCAACCTTTCGAGAATCTTGCAAAATCCAGCACCCACATCGACAAACCCAAACCTAAGCTCTGCCAGTAGCGGCGCGGTCAACCCAGAAACTAATGCCTCTATCTTGTCTGGAACAGAAATAGCTCGCGCCAGAGTAAATACAGCCCTCAAAGCCGGCAACATCGAACTCGCGGCAATCTTAATAGATCGCTTATTTTCAGGACAATTCCAACAATACTTAGAACGGGATATATCCAAGGAACTTATTTCTATATCCGAATTGCAGAAACGTCTGCAAAATATAGAAAAAGCAACAAGCACTAAACCAGCCATTATCTATGTATTAGCAAGGGAGGAGCAGTTAGACCTAATCTTAATTCCCGCCAATGGCGAGCTTATTTACCGCAGCGTGCCAGACGCACCTAAAGAAATTCTTTTGGAAGTAGCTAGAGACTTGCGTAGCGAAATCACCAATCCCATCAGACGCTCTGGCAACAGCTATTTGGGACCAGCCCAACAGTTGTATGACTGGATAATAGCCCCACTGGCAGAAGATTTGCAACAGCAGGAAATCGACACTTTAGTTTTTTCTCTTGATGGAGGGTTGCGCTCTTTACCCGTGGCAGCCTTACACGACGGGCAGCAGTTTTTAGTAGAAAACTACAGTATGTCTTTAATTCCCAGCGTCAACTTGGTTAACACTACCTACCAAAGCCTTAATAATGCAAGAGTTTTGGCTATGGGAGCGTCGGAATTTGAAGAACTCCCGCCCTTACCAGCAGTGCCCGTGGAGGTATCTACTATTACTTCCGAACGTCCCGGAGCAGCTTTCCTCAATAAGGCTTTCACCTTAGAGAATTTGAAACTGCAACGCTCCCGGTTTTCCTATCCAATTATTCACTTGGCAACTCATGGGGAGTTTCAACCGGGGGCGATCGGTAATTCTTATATTCAATTGTGGGATGAGAAACTGGGGCTAAATAATCTCCGACAGTTGGGATGGAACAGGCCTCCAGTAGAATTGCTGGTTTTGAGCGCTTGCCAAACTGCTTTGGGAGACGAAGAAGCCGAGTTAGGGTTTGCCGGGTTTGCAGTCCAAGCAGGAGTTAAGTCCGCTTTAGCGAGTCTCTGGTACGTTAGCGACGAGGGGACTTTGGCCTTGATGAGTAGTTTTTACAATTATTTGGAGACTGCTAGGATTAAAGCTGGAGCTTTGAGGCAGGCCCAGATAGCTATGCTTAAAGGAGAAGCTCGCATCGAGGATGGAGTTTTGCTATTTCCAGGACTACCGGGCGGCGTCCCTCTCCCACCAGAACTTTCCTACTTGGGAACCCGCGATTTGTCTCATCCTTATTATTGGTCGGCCTTCACTACCATCGGCAGTCCTTGGTAATGGGGTCAATTAATAATTAACAATTAACAGTTA
>JAXHVR010000038.1:34959-51688 GCA_034189005.1 Cyanobacteriota bacterium
CCCACCAGAACTTTCCTACTTGGGAACCCGCGATTTGTCTCATCCTTATTATTGGTCGGCCTTCACTACCATCGGCAGTCCTTGGTAATGGGGTCAATTAATAATTAACAATTAACAGTTAGGGGAAAGTTGGTTTTTAACCTCTCCCGTGCCTTCCCCCTCTTTCTCCCGTGTTAACAGCAAAGGTGCAAACGGTGAGATTTGCCGCAAACCCTCTTCGCGCCAACCGTCTGTTTCGCCATTTTTCATAGCAAACAGACATTCCCGACAGAGGATTTGCAGCAAACACTGCCACCGTCCGCTTTCGGTTAAAATCCATTCTACATCTTCCTCGGCAAAAGCGATCGCCGAACTGGCAATTAACTCCCTCGCTTCCGCCTCCGTTAGAGGCCCCAGAGTCGTCGTCTGAGCAAAAATGTTGAAAAACGACGAAGCGCGCCCCGTATCTTTCGCGATCTCCATGGGGGGTCTTAAACTGGCCAACACGAAAGCTAAATTCCCATTAGTCGAGTTAGTGGCGAGCGATCGCAAACTATCCCAAAAGCGATCGTCTAATTCGGCACCCCGTTCTAACCCCACCCCGATCTCATCCATTAATATTACCGTCGGCGAATTTAGGTTGTCGCTGACAACTTCCATAAAGTTATCTAAGTTGCAAGGACTCGGTACTGTCATCTTCAGACTTTCTAATATGTAAGTCAGGAGTTTTTCTCTGTCGGTCATCCGCGAGTCTTGAAAGTCAACCAAAACCCAGCTATAGTTTTCTGGATGCGGCAACCAATCGTTTTTTTGAGAGGGCCGTAACTGGTTCGCAGGCCTATTCGCGATCTTTTTTAAATAATGCAGTAAAGAAGTTTTGCCTGTGCGACGCTTGCCGATAATTGCCGCGCTTTGTAAGGGGTGTTTTTTAAGTAAATTGAATAGCCGCTTTAGTTCTTTCTCTCGTCCGAAAAAGTAACGAGGTTCGGTTATAGGGTTGCCAGTAATAAAAGAAGCAGGTTCTAGGTTAAGAGAATTTTTGGTGGTGGTGGATGCCTCTTCTAGGTCGGCGATCGCCTGCCAATCTAAATTCAAATTCTCGCTAATTTCTATAAAATTCAAACGATCGACAGGTTGGCCATGTAAAAATCTGTTCAGAGTACTTCTAGAAATTCCTAACTCTATAGCTAGGGCACTCTGACTGGGAAAGCGGCGTTTGAGACCATTCATTACTTTATTAATCGACTTTTGGGCAACTTTGAGACTTCGAGACATGACGGAGTAATTTCAGATGTCCATCCTATTGTAGCAATTAAAGTCATTCATAACTCAGCCTAAAAATCAAGAAAGTCATACACAAGTCATACATAAGTCAGCCGCAAAGTCTGTCATCGACCTTTTATAATACAAAAGGCTATGGAGTTTAAACTTATTTTAATAATGAGCAGTCAATTAAAAGTGCCAGATATTTCAGCAAAGGAAGAAATACTAGAGATTTCTGAAGTATCGTCTAAATATCCCCAACAATGGGTGACGGTGGAGATCCTCCAACAGGATGACTACGGCTGGCCTGCTAAAGGAAAAGTTGTACTGCACTCAAAAGATAGAAGCGAAATAAGCAAAAGTCTAAAAAACTTGAATGGTAGTTTGTATATTTTCTACACTGGCAGCATCGACGATGATGCAGAATAGACGGAAAGCAATTTGCAAAAGCAGAAAAACAGGTAAACAGTGGCAGTAATTATAGCTAAAAAGAAAGTTGGTAACAATGAAGCAACCTTTAATAAACTTTCACTCTGGAGGATCCCAGTTACTATCAAAGGATTAGAAAAAGCGATCGCTTACAATCTGCTTTTAGATACGGGAGCGCAGAGAACAGTTATAAGACCTTACCTTGCCGAAGAAGTAGGCATACAGCTAGAAGAGGGAAGTAAGTCAGGTGTGGGTATAGGCGGTAAATCGACTTATCGGATAGGAAATGTCGATTTAGAAATAGCTTCAATAACTTTAGGTAGCTTAAATGTTCTGGTAGGCCCATTACCAGGACCATTTAGCAAATATAATATTGATGGTCTATTAGGAGCCGATGCACTTAAAATGCTGAAGGTCGAACTTGATTATCCAGGAAGAACGCTAGAGATATCAAAAACTATTGTTTTGCCATAGTTAGATAATAAAAGTTTTTGCCAAAGATAGGGTATAATTTTTATCTGAAAATTTGAGGATTTCTGAATGTCTGAAACTTCCGAACCAGAGAAAAAGTTAAAACTCATATCTTTAGAACCCAAAGTTGTTTTTGTCAACAAAAGCGAGCCCGAAGTTGTATCTGGCGAACCCGATGAAGAGTCAGTAATTCTGGCTCCTTTTTTTATCGATGAGGAACGGGCGATCGAAGACCTTAGCGAATTGGTTGACAAAGTATGCGACGAGTTCTCCCAAGCTTGCGAAAAGCGCAATCTTAATTGGGAAGCGGAACTCGAAGTGGGTATGGAATTTGGTGTAAAGTTTACAGCCAAGCTCAAAATCTTTCCCAAACCCCCCAACTAGCGATCGTAAACAATTTGTCAACTTTTAGGAACCCGGTTTTTTGAATAAACCCGGGTTTTCTTCTGACTTATGAATTGCTAAGATTCCCATAGAAAATTCCACTCCCGCCAGAACAGTCCTACTCGGGAAGCCGCGATTTGTCCCATGCTTATTTTTAGTTGCTCTTTACGGCCATCGGCAGTCCTTGGTAATGGGGTCAATTAATAATTAACAATTAACAATTAACAATTAACAATTAACCGGGTAACAGGCAAGATGCCTGTTCTACGGTGAGGCCGTTACCCCGAAAAATAAAAAACGCCCAACTGGTGGGCGTTCGTCAGGGTGCATCTACTATTAATTATTATGTTAGACCCCTAAAGGGTAAAACCAATCACTTCTTTACAAAAATTTACAATTAATCTGAAGGACAATTTTTGGACCCCTTGGCAGGGCAAAAATTACAGGGATCGGGTCACCTTTGAAGGGAACCAACAATTTGCGGCTTTTTGTCAGTTGTTAGTTGTTAGTTGTCAGTTGTCCGGTGTCAGTTGTCATAAGAGATCGATTTACACTGGCGCTACCTGCTCCCGACAAATTAGCAATAACGGAATTCCCAATTCCCCATAAACAATGAAAAACAAACTTTTAATCACAGGATGTAGCGGTTTTTTAGCCTGGAATCTTTCCCAAATTGCCAGAGAAAAATGGCAGGTTTATGGCACATATTTTTCTAATTTTGTAGAGATTCCTGGCGTTAAACTTTCCAAAGTAGATTTAAGAAATTTTGCCGAAATTAAACAATTATTTCAAACAACTTCCCCGGATGCAGTAATACATACCGCCGCTCGATCTAGTCCTAACTTTTGTCAAACTCACCGAGAAGAAGCTTACCAAATTAATGTGGCGGCATCTTTAAATATTGCCGCTATTTGTGCGGATTACGGTATTCCTTGCGTTTTTACTTCAACGGAGCTAGTTTTTAACGGTTTAAACCCTCCTTATAAAGAAACCGATCCTGTTTCTCCTCTTAGTTATTATGGGGAACAAAAAGCGTTAGCTGAGGTAGGAATGCTAGAACGATATCCCAAAACTGCTGTTTGTCGGATGCCTTTAATGTTTGGTATTCCTTCTCCCGCATCTAATAGTTTTATTCAGCCTTTCATTAAAAGTATGAGAGAGGGAAAAGAGTTAAATTTATTCGTAGATGAATTTAGAACTCCAGCCAGCGCAACTACTGCGGCTAAAGGTCTTTTGTTGGCGTTAGAAAAGGTTGAAGGATATCTCCATTTGGGAGGAAAAGAACGAATTTCCCGTTACGATTTTGGTTGCTCGATGGCCGATATATTGGAACTACCAAAAGATAAACTTAAGCCTTGCTTGCAAGAAGACGTGCAAATGGCAGCCCCCAGACCGAAAGACCTCGATCTAGATAGTTCTAAGGCTTTTGAATTAGGATATCAACCTCTGTTTCTGCGGGAAGAATTAATGGCTTTGCGAGGGAAGGTTTGATTAGTTAGTTGTTAGTTGTTAGTTGTTAGTTGTTAGTTGTTAGTTGTTAGTTGAATAAAATTGTAGGTTGGGTGGAGCGAAGCGCAACCCAACATAGAAATTGCTATAGCAATTCGTTAGTCATCGTGACTTTTAAGAAACCCGGTTTCTCAAAGAAACCGGGTTTCTGGACCCCGAATTTTTCTGGGCCTCCGCAGGGATTGCTACAGACTTCACAATTTTGATTCCAATTAATTTTAAAAAGCAGGCATCGATCGCGATAAATCCAGGGGATAGTTACTCGTAGAAATAGCGTGTTTTAGTTCGTCTATTCTCAACACGGTTAAGGCATTTTCAATAGAGTAAATTGCTGTAGTTAGCTCTTTTCCCTTGAGATTAAACTCCCCCATCTCGATAAAATTAAAACTTGTTTTAGCGCTATTTTTTACGTCGGAGTCAAACAACAGAGACCGCGATAATTTTCTAGTTAAAGCTTCTAACCTAGAAGCAACATTAACCGCATCTCCAATAATAGTGTAATCCTTTTTAATTCTCGAACCAATATTGCCTTCTATTACTTTTCCCTTAGCTATACCGATGCCAGCGTGGAGAACTCCAAGGGCGTGACCTTCTGGGGCAGATTTTCTTAAGATTTCCATTTCTGTCAAAATATCCAGACTTGCTTGGATGGCATCGTCGGAGCGATCGCCATCAAAATAAGCCATAGCGCAATCCCCCATAAATTTAGTCACCTCTCCTCCTCTGGCGGTAATAATCTCCGTACAAATGCTAAAAAACTGATTTAATAACAAAATCACTTCCTCTGGTGGAAGCTTTTCGCTCAAAGTCGAGAAAGAACAAATATCCCCAAACCAAATTATTTTTTCTACCAATTGCGGAGCTACTCGTAAAGGATTAATTCCGGTTTTAATAATTTTTAAAATAGTTGGTTGAGTATATTTAGCTAAAATTAACTGGGAAGTGCTTAAAGTTCGCAACAGACTTTTTATTGGTTTAATTAACAAATCTGTATCTTCGTCGAGAATAAAAGTTTTCATCGACCACTCAGGAAACTGCCTCTCTAAAATATCGGGTTCGTTTTTCAAACAAAAAATATCTGTATGCCTGTCATCTTTCAAAATTTTTTCGTATAAAGGATCGACTACTTCTTCCTCTCCTTCCAAGATTTGAAAAAAGATGCCCCCAGAGCATAACAAAATGCCAGTTATTTTAGCTTTTTGATTGTTGCGACGGGAAACTTTGCCGATATTTTCGACTTCTGCGCGGGACAGGTTGCCAGAAAATTTACTGATGTAAGTTAATCTTTTCATACACTTGAAAATCTTTTTTTTACTAAAAAATTGTTGCTTTAGAAGCGATCGCTCCCGTGCATCTCATCTTTGCGGCAGGGATCTTCATCGTCCGCCCAGAAACTCGGTTTTTTAAAATACCATATCTCTTCATTGCAAATGCCATCTGCACCCGATCGCTACAGAATTATTAATTCCCATTCTTAATTGCTGGTTGTTAATCAGAAATTCCCCTTACAAGCCGCAGAGTATGAGTATGAGTATAAGCATGAGTATGAATGCGAGGAAGCGGCGGGCAGAAATTATGATATAATCAGGAATTCAGAGAAAACCCTCATTCTTATCCCCCTTTGAGACCGACCATGACTACAGCACCCCGTCGCTATCACGTTACCACTTTTGGCTGTCAAATGAACAAAGCCGACTCGGAACGGATGGCAGGTATTCTAGACGGCATGGGTTTAGTCTTCACGGAAGACCCCAACGATGCCAACCTAATCCTTTATAATACTTGCAGCATTCGCGATAACGCGGAACACAAAGTCTATTCCTACCTCGGCAGACAAGCAAAACGCAAGCACCAAGAACCAGATTTAACCCTCATAGTAGCCGGCTGCGTGGCGCAACAGGAAGGAGAAGCATTGTTGCGGCGAGTGCCAGAACTAGACTTAGTTATGGGCCCGCAACACGCCAACCGCCTCGAAGATCTGCTCGAACAAGTCTTCGACGGTTCTCAAGTAGTTGCCACGGAGGCGATGCATATAGCTGAAGATATTACTAAACCCCGTCGGGATAGCGAAATAACTGCTTGGGTTAACGTAATATACGGCTGTAACGAGCGTTGCACTTATTGCGTAGTACCGAACACGCGGGGGGTGGAACAGTCCCGCACGCCGGAGGCCATTCTTGCGGAAATGGAAGAACTCGGACGGCAGGGTTATAAAGAAGTGACTCTGCTGGGGCAAAATATCGATGCCTACGGGCGAGACCTGCCGGGCAGCACCCCAGAAGGTCGCCATTTGCACACTTTTACGGATTTATTGTATCGAGTAAGCAATGTCGAAGGCATAGAACGCATTCGCTTTGCTACGAGTCACCCCCGGTATTTTACCGATCGCCTAATTCGCGCTTGTGCGGATCTACCGAAAGTCTGCGAGCATTTCCACATTCCTTTTCAGTCTGGAGATAACGAGATTTTAAAAGCGATGGCTAGGGGATACACTCAAGAAAAATATCGTCGCATCATCGATAATATTAGAAAAATCCTGCCCGATGCCTCCATTAGCGCCGATGCTATTGTCGGCTTTCCAGGAGAAACGGAGGAACAGTTCGAGAAAACTATGGAGTTAGTGGAAGATATTGGCTTCGACCTCTTGAATACTGCGGCATATTCTCCTCGCCCGGGGACTCCCGCCGCTTTACGATCCGATCCGGTAAGCGAAGAAGTGAAAGCCGATCGCTTGCAGAGATTAAACCGTTTGGTAGGAGTTAAGGCGGCGGAGCGATCGCAGCGCTATCTGGGTCGGAGTGAAGAAGTGTTAGTCGAAGATCTCAACCCGAAAAACCCCGCCCAAGTCATGGGCAGGACTCGCGGCAACCGCCTGACTTTCTTAGATGGCAACATCGACGAGTTGAAGGGTAAATTGGTCGAGGTGAAAATTACCGAAGTCCGACCGTTTAGTTTGACCGGGAATATGCTTTAATAAATTAGTACGGTGTTTGAAACCCTTTGTCTCTTCTGCTGCTTAAGCCTTAACTAGCACCCAAGTAAAAACTATGAGCAAACCAATTCGCGTTCTCTTACAAACGACCATTCCCACGACTGAAGATGACTGGAGTATAGCTCGCTTCTCTTTATTAAGAGACTACCTCGCGGGGCTAAAAGACGAAGAGGGTAACAACCTCTGCGAAGTCACGGCGCGCGATCGCACCTCGGACGCGGAAGGCAACGACCCGATTTTAAGCAATCTGGGGGATTTAGATGTTGACGAACTCTGGTTATTTGCCGTGGATGTAGGCGATGGTTTAACGGAAAAAGACCGTGCCGGCATTGAGGCTTTCCACGAAGGGGGCGGCGGCTTGATGGCTACTCGGGACCATCAAGATTTGGGTTCTTCTATCTGCAATCTTTGCGGAGTGGGCGTGGCACACTTTTTCCACAGCCAAAACCCCGATCCAGATGAATCTCGGCATACCAACGATGATGTCGAGACAACATATATTCATTGGCCGAACTATCATTCTGGACGCAACGGCGACTGTCAAAAGATAACGCCGATGGCCCCCATCCACCCATTGTTAAAAAATCCCGCCGCCCCCAATGGAGCGATCGAATTTTTTCCCGCCCATCCCCACGAAGGAGGAGTGGGGGTTCCCCCAGGAGAGGAGTACGGGCGGGTAATTGCTACGGGTAAAAGTTTGGCAAGCGATCGCGACTTTAACCTAGCCGTAGCTTTCGAGTGGCCCGAACGAGCGGATGGCACTCAGTTAGGGCGGGGTCTGGCAGAATCGACCTTCCATCATTTCTGCGATTATAACTGGGATACAGATATGGGCTGTCCGACTTTTGTTGACGAGCCCCCGGGGGATACGATAAAAACACAACCTCGGGCCATGGAAGACGTTAAGGCTTACGTCCGCAACTTAGTTCTGTGGCTGGCTTCCCCTTCCGAGTCTTAAATTATAGAGCTTGCTTGTAGTAATCGCTTTAGCGATTTAAAATAAGTGGGTTGGAAATCGCTAAAGCGATTACTACGAACAATTATGAATCGCTCTTAGCGATCGCTACCAACGGCCATTAAAAATATTCAAGTAAAAATATAAACTATGAGAGGTAAAAATGGAAACACCAGAAGTAAAACAACCGAATAATAGCGGCAACAAGCTCCACTGGCTAGAGATAACAGAATATATTTGTTTGGCTGGTTCCCTTGGCGGAACTATTGCGAGCTTTTTATACCAGCAAGCGATCTATGCGGCTTCACCCCTGACGGCGACAATATTTCTCGAAGCGATCAATAGAACTAGGCTGCAAAAGCTACAACAACAGGACCGCCAAGAGGCTTTAGCCGGGCTCTACCAAGCAGTGGAATCTCTGCCAAAGCCCATAATGAAGGAATTGGGACTAATAGAAGAAAAACTCACCGCCCAAAACGAGGAACAAACTAAGAAGCTAGAAACAGCGATCGCTCCCCTAGCAAGCGACCTGCAAGCTGTAATGCCGCTTCTGGCGAGGGTAGATGCCATAAGCGCTCGCTTAATGGGGGCGGAAACCCTGGCAAGAAGCCTCAAAGAACGAACCCAAAGCCAGATAGAGGAACTGACAGAGAAGTTAGTTCGAGTAAAGGCCGACGCTCAAACCTTCGAGAAAAACAACGATATAGAACGGCAAAAGCTGACCGAACAGCTATCCCAACAGGAGAGTTTCGCCCAAAGCCTAAAGGCAGAAACTAGCTCGGAAGAAAGCAAGTTAAAAGAAGCTTTAGCCAAACTGGAGCAAGGACTCAAAACCCTAGAACCAGTACCGACCCAAATACAAGAACTAACTCAACGACAAGAGCCCCTAGAACGGCAACAACAAGAAATCCTAAGCGAAAGCTTGCCTCGGGCGGCCGAAGCGATCGAACAGCTAAAAGACCGCACTAAAGTAATAGGATTAATAGAAGAAGACATAAGCAAGATTAACGGCGAGATCGAAGAATTAGCCTACCAGCTAGACAAGCTCCCCGAAGCCACAGAGCCAGACTTCAGCAAAATCGAAGAAGCTTTAGCCTCATTGCAAAAACGACTAAACCTCCATCCTATCAAATACAAAGCCTCCATACTCAAAGGAAAAGACCTCAGCAACACCTATCTCCACGAAGCGCAATTCGGCTACGCCAACCTCAAAGGCATCAATTTAAAAGGTTCCGACCTCGCTGGAGCTAACCTCGCTCGGGTGAACCTAAGCGGTGCGAATTTGAGCCAGGCCCTTTTGGCAGATGCCAACCTCAGCAAAGCCAAACTGGGGGGAGCCGAGCTCGAAAAAGCCGATCTATCCTACGCCAACCTCAAGGGCACGGACCTCGAAGAAGTCAATCTTTCCTCTGCCAACCTCAACGCTGCGGACTTATCTACTGCTAACCTCAGCGGCGCTAACCTCACCTCTGCCAACGCCGCAGATGGAGACCTCAGCAATGCCAATCTCCAAAACGCCAACCTCAGCGGTGCCAACTTCAGCGGCGGGGCTCTGGCCAATGCAGACTTAAGCGGTGCTAATCTCAGCAATGCTAACTTGTCTTATGTCGATCTCAGCAATGCTAACCTCCGTAACGTCAATCTCCGGGGTGCGAAGTTATGGAATACTAACCTCACCAACGCCAACCTCGCAGGGGCGATCGTCGATGAGACTACCAAAGTTGACGATCGCTCTCCTCTAAAGAGCGTCCTGCAACCAGTTACTCAAGAAGAAGGTTACCAGCCGGTGAGTCTCGTTGATGGGGAGCAAAATGTCCTTAGCCAGGAAAATACAAACCTTCAACGCATCCCATCCAACGATCCTGTAGCGGTGCGGGCAACAAGTACGGATTAAAAACAATAGACTTCGTGGCAGAAGTAGGCAACAGGCAACAGGCAACAGGCAACAGGGAAGAGTTTTTAAGGAAAAAGGAACGAAAAACGATTTTATTTTTACAATTGCCACGAGGTCTAATTAACAACCTTCCCAATTGTTAATTGTGACAGTGGGTCGCTGGTAGTGTTTTAGTTTTTCAATCTAGTTTGTAGTAATCGCTTTAGCGATTTATATTGATATTAATCGCTAAAGCGATTACTACGAACACAAACAGTCACTACATTTTTAGCACTACCTTAATTGTTAATTATCAACGGATTTACTTTCCTCAATTAAATTCAAAATAGCATCGTAACTAAAACCATTAATCAAACTCTCCAACTGCCTCGCTACTACGGGAGAATGAGTAGCTATAGCATCAAGAAGCTCTTGGAGTTCCTCTCGGTCGAAAGCGAACAGTCCATCTTCGAGAGTAGTTAATAGTTCCAACGGCACCGCAGCTAAAGCTTTTGCCGTCAGGGCCTCTTCCTCCTTCTCACCTGCTTCGCTGGTCCCTTCTTCATAAATAAATTCTGCCCCTAAATGCCTGGCGATCGCCTCGAAGATTTCCCCATCTTTAAACGGTTTGCGAATGAAACCGTCGCACCCGGCCTCCAACACTATCGCCTTTTCCTCCTCCAAGATACTCGCAGTCACCGCTACCACGGCGCAAGGTTTATCTCCCGCAGGCTCTTTAATGCGTTGGGTTGCTTCGTAACCGTCCATCACCGGCATCCGCATATCCATAAAGATTAAATCCGGCTGCCATTCTAAGTAAATATCCACCGCTTCGCGACCGTTGGCGGCATCGCGCACTTCAAAACCGAAGGGCGTCAGCAATTTAACTAACAACTGGCAGTTGACCGGTTTGTCATCCACCACTAAGAGGCGATAGCGGGGTTGATTTGGGGCCAGGGCGATCGCCCGCCGCTTCGATGGCTTGTTCTCAACCTCGGCCTCCTCTGCAACAGTAGCTTCTATATTAAATTTAAAGGTCGTGCCGCGCCCCAATTCGCTCGTTACGACGATATCCCCTCCCATTAGTTGTACGAATTTCCGCGAGATGGGCAATCCCAAACCGGTGCCTTCTTGGGATTGTTTGCCGGTTTCCGTTTGGACGAAGGCTTCAAACAAAGTCTCTAAATCCTCTGGGGCGATGCCGGCACCGGTGTCTTCTATTTCTATTTCTAACTCGATATTGGGCGAGCCCTCAGCAACGACTTTTTGGCAAACTCGCACCGCCACTCCTCCTTCCTCGGTGAATTTGATGGCGTTATTGATTAAGTTAATTAAGACTTGCCGCAATTTCATCTCGTCGGTGTTGATGTAGCGCGGGGTTTCCGGGTCGCGATCGCATACTAACTGCAATCCTTTCTCCGATGCCTTCAACCCCAACAAGTCTTCGATGTCATCCAGCAGGCGATAGAGGTCGAAATTTTTGGGGTTGAGGGTGATGCGCCCCGCTTCGATTTTTGATAAATCTAGGACTTGGTTGATGAGAGTCAGCAAATGTTCCCCGCTGCGAGAGATGATGCCGAGGTTTTCTTGCTGTTCGCGACCTAGAGTTTGACTGCGAGTTAGCAGTTGGGAGAAGCCGAGGATGGCGTTTAGGGGAGTGCGCAATTCGTGGGACATATTGGCGATGAAGGAGCTTTTGGCTTCGTTGGCTGCTTCTGCTTTGCGGGTGGCTTCTGCTAGTTGGACGGTGCGCTGTTCTACTTTTTCTTCTAGCTCGTTGTAGAGGCGGGCGTTGTCGATGGCGATCGCTGCCTGAGAGGATAGGACTTGCAGTATGCTGGTTCGCTCCCTAGTAAAGGCTCCACTGGCGAGGTTGTTTTCTAGGTAGAGGATGCCGGAGAGTTTGCCTTGGTTGATTAGGGGGGTGCAGAGTATGGATTTTGGTTTGGTTGCCGCTATGTAGGGGTCGCGGGTAAATTGCCCTTCGTTGGTTGCGTCGGCTAGGACTACGCTCTCTTGAGTGCGGGCGACGTAGTTGACTATAGCCGTTGATACTAGGGGGATTTGGTTGTCGTCGCTGCTTTTTATGGCTCGGGATTTGCGGGTGCTGACTTTTTCGGTGTCGATGCTGCCTTCCGCTTCTACGGTCCATTCTAGCCCTTCGCTGCCCTCGGTTTGGGAGCCCAGGAGCAGATAGCCTTTTTCCGCACCGGCGTTTTCTATGGCTATTGTCATTAGTTTGGCGAGGAGTTTGTCGAGGACTATTTCCCCCGATAGCGCCAGGGAGGCTTTCATTACGGCGCTAAGGTCTAGCATTTCTCCGGTGCTGCTGCCGGTGGAGTCGCTGGTGGTAATGTCTTTGGTTGCTCCCGTCGTGGGGCGGGCGAGTTCGGGGTATTCCGCTTCTAGGTCTTCTACTTTTGCCACAGCGCCCCAGCGCTGGTAGGCGTAGCGGGCGTTTTTCATATAGAGGCGGCCTACTTCTTCGCGACCTATTGCGAAGTAGAATTCGGCTGCTCGTTCGTTGGCGATGGCTTCTTCGTGGAGGAAGCCTTGTTCTTTGGCCCCTTCTATGGCGCGATCGTAATATTCTCGGGCTTTGCCATTGTTGCCTAACGCTCGCGCCGTTTCTGCTTCGACTAAATCGTATTTATTTTGATAGTTAGATGGGGCGTTTTCTGCCCAAAATTTCATCTTTTCTTGATTGGCTGCTACTTCCTTTAGGTATTGTTTTTGCTCCTCTGAACCGACTAGAGCGTAGCAAGCTAGGTAGCTGAGGGAATTGTAAAAGTTGTTAACCCCTATAACCATCATTCCCGCAGCGCTACTTTTATACTGGGTAGATAGTTGACTCTGCTCTAAAGATTTTACATGTTTTTTCATTACATACAATAAAATTGCTTTTTTTGTATAACAATAATAAATTGATGTATAATTTTTGACTCTAAGATAGATAGAAAATAGAGTTTTTTCGTCACAAGCTTCTCCTGTCAACTCTTCTTTGTTTTTGGATTTACCTAGTAAGTTTAACGTCAATTGCCTCAAAAATAATAAAGCATTAATAGTATGTTCTTGTTTATATTTAAACATCAAAATAAAATATTTGCTGCATTCCGTTTCTAGCTTAGACAAATTTTCTCCGGCATAAAAATGATGGTAACAATAGGTAATACAAGCATATCCGCTATATTCTAGGTCACCATCCTCTATTGCTGTATTAATTATTTCTTTGATGCGCAAAGTTTCTCGAACTGGTTTCAACCAATGTTTTGTATAATTAAAGAAAGTATGTAAAATAACATTTTTTTGATGCTTTGCTTTTGGACTGTCTATAAAACGTAAAGAAAGTTTGCCGTAATCATAAGCCCTTTGAATGTCTTGCTCGATGGCTAAGTATGCGCTATAAAAAACATAGCCAGTTATTGTGTAACTAGATTCGCCATATTTAATGGATAAAATAATAATGTTTAATACTGCTATGCTCCACAACGAAGGACTAGCAATTCCTGCCGAACTTAGTATGTTGGTTAATATTTTAACTATAGCTAATTTATCGAGAGAGGTCATTTGCGGCAGCAGAGCTAAATCCTCGATTCGTTTGTCTTTTAAAAAAGCTTCTAGAGTTTGTTTTGCCTTGTAAACATTCTCTTGACTCGGTTGTGGGGAAAAAACTACTCCTAGCTGTGCTAAAATTTCTAGACCAGTATCTATTGCCTTTTGAAACTGAAATTGAGAGCTATATGACTGGATTTTAATCTCGTACACCCCGACTTTATCCAGGGCGCTCTTAGCCAGCTCCAAAACCACCGCAGCAAGTTGTTCGGCATCTTCAAATTCCGCGTTCAGGTATTGGGCGCCCACAGTTTCCACATAGAGAGCGAGGGTCAGGTCGTATTCCTCCTCCCAACTATCCGATGGCAGCAATTCCAGACCAACCTTTAAATACTTGGCAGCAGCTTGATATGCTGCGGATGCCTTGGCTTTTTTGCCCGCAATTAAATTCAAGCGAGCTAGTTCGTTTCTATCGTTAACTGCCGCAATCAAATCCGCCCCCATATTAAGCTGGTTGACGAGAGCGAAAATGTTTTCTTCGACTTTGTACGGGGGGGTACTTTTTAATAAAAGTTGACCTATTTCCAAGTGAACTCGTTGTTTTTGCGCTTCTGGAATCAGGGAGTATGCCGCTTGCTGCACTCGGTCGTGCAAAAATTTGTAAGCTATGGAAATTGCTGGTTCTTCGCTTATTGGCAATTTGTAGTTATCGCTTAGGGGCAGAATGAAACCTTGTTCTAAAGCCGGCCACAGATCTACCGCCGCCTCCGACAGGTCGATGCTGCTAACTACCGAGAGTATTGCTAAATCGAATTGGTTGCCGATACAGGCGGCTAGTTTGAGGAGGTTCTGAGTCTTATCTTCTAGTTTTTCGATCTTGCCGATCGTTAAGTCAACTACGTTATCGGCAATTTCTACGGCTTTAATTTCTTCGAGGTTCCACTGCCAGCGATCGCTACTGTCCGAAAACGACAGCAACTTTTCCTCGTATAATGACTGCAGTAACTGGGTCAAGAAGAAGGGATTGCCTTGGGTTTTCTCGAAAGCTAGCTCTGCCAGGGGTTGGGATTCTTCTCCCGGGCATTTTAGGGTGTCGGCTATTAACTGGTTTACCCATTCTACGCTCAAGGGTTCGAGGGTAATGGTATTTACCGTAGCGTTTTGCTCTTGGATCCTTTCTAGAGTTTGGATTAAGGGATGGGCGGGGCTTACTTCGTTGTCTCGATAGGCACCAAGCAGCAAAAGATATTGGCGATCGCTATCCGTCATCAATAACTCCAACAACTTCAAGGATGCTAAGTCCGCCCACTGGAGGTCGTCGATAAAGATAACTAGGGGGTGTTCTTTTTGAGTAAAGACATCTATAAAGTTTTGAAAGACGATGTTAAATCGGTTTTGAGATTCAGTCGGTCCCAGTTGGGGCACGGGCGGCTGTTTGCCGATTATCAGTTCGATTTCCGGGATGACGTCTGCGATTACTTCGCCGTTGTTTCCCAAGGCATCCGATAATTTCTGCTTCCAAACTTGCAGTTGGGTTTCGCTTTCTGTTAGCAACTGCTTGATTAATTCCTGGAATGCCAGTATGAGTGCTGCATAAGGAATATCCCGTTTGAATTGGTCGAATTTACCCGAAATAAAATATCCTTTCTCTCTGGTTATGGGTTTGTGAATTTCGTTGACTAATGCCGATTTCCCGATGCCGGAATATCCCGCTACCAGGATTATTTCTGCTGCGCCTTGGCTTACTCGTTCAAAACTGGCTAAAAGTCGATCCACTTGCTCTTGCCGTCCGTAGAGCTTTTGGGGGATTTGGAATTTATCGGAGATATCTCGACTCCCCAGAGCAAATTCGGCTATTTGATTGTTTGTTTGTAACTGCAGGAGGCAGGTTTCTAGGTCCGCTTTTAATCCCCAGGCGCTTTGATATCGTTCCTCCGCCGTTTTCGCCATTAATTTCATTATTATATTAGAAACGGCTTGGGGAATATCGCTATTCTTCCTCCTCGGGGGTGTCGGCTGTTTGGCGATGTGGGAGTGTACCAATTCCATCGGCTCCCTGGTTTCAAAGGGCAGTTGCCCTACCAGCAATTCGTAGAAGGTGACGCCGAGGGAATAGAAGTCGCTGCGGTAGTCTATCTCTCGGTTCATCCTGCCGGTTTGTTCGGGGGAGATGTAGGCTAATGTTCCTTCTAAGAGGTTGGGGTTGCGGAAGGTAGTCGTTTCTCGGGACAGTTTGGTAGAGATGCCGAAGTCGATGATTTTGAGTCCGTCGGTTTGACGGTTCCAGACTACGTTTGAGGGGTTGATGTCTTTGTGGATTATTTGTTGTTGGTGTAGTTCGCCGATAATTTGGGTGATTTTAACCGCTAAGGAGAGAAATTCATGGAGAGTTAACTGTTGACTTTGGACTGTTTTTTTGAGAGATTGACCGCCGAAGTCTTCTACTACCATCGTCCAGTAGCGATCGCTTGTTTCTAGGATGCTATAAACATCGATCGCGCCTGGTATGTCTAAGGAGTTGGTGAGTTCGTATTCTCGCTGAAATTCGGCGATGCGTTCCGGTGGGGGATAGGCTGGTTTTAGTATTTTTAGGATTACTGGTTGGTTATCGCTTTGAGATTTGGCGCGATAGACTAGGGAGCGATCGCTTGAGTGAATTTCTTCTATGCTTTGGTAGTTTGGGAGGTTAATCATAGGAGGAGAAGTTAATTTATTAGCCAGGAGTTATGGAGGTTTTCTGTTTGGGATTGATGCACCGATTTTCATGCCCATTTTACTAATTTTTGGGGTTTTGTCAATAGATGGCCAAAAAAAACCGGTTAAAAACCGTAAATGGCCATTTTTAGGGGCAACAGGTTTGGTCGATCGGGGGTTGGTTGGGGAAGGATATTTTGGCGTTTTTGGGGATTTTTGGGGTGGGGGGGCAAAGCATTCGGAAACGAGATTTTGGGTTTTCAATTATTATTAATTCCCGAATGCTGTTGCCCCTACGGGTTTGGTTTGGGTTGGGGATTGGGGTTTTGTTGGGAATTCGTTCCGTGGCGGGTGGTTTTAGATTTGGCGTTTTTTGGGATTTTGGGGGTGGCAGGGCAAAGCATTCGGAAAGGAGATTTTGGGTTTTCAATTATTATTAATTCCCGAATGCTGTTGCCCCTACGGGTTTGGTTTTTGTTGGGAATTGGGGTTTTGTTGGGGATTCCATCCGTGGCGGGTGGTTTTAGATTTGGCGTTTTTTGGGATTTTGGGGGTGGCAGGGCAAAGCATTCGGAAAGGAGATTTTGGGTTTTCAATTATTATTAATTCCCGAATGCTGTTGCCCCTA
>JAXHVR010000038.1:51788-51859 GCA_034189005.1 Cyanobacteriota bacterium
CGGGTTTGGTTTGGGTTGGGGATTGGGGTTTTGTTGGGAATTCCTTCCGTGGCGGGTGGTTTGGGATTTTG
>JAXHVR010000039.1:0-8127 GCA_034189005.1 Cyanobacteriota bacterium
AGCGCCGAAAATTAAACGGTCCAGTTGTGGCAGTCCAACCCGCCTTGGGTATCTCAAGGATTAGAATTAACTGCCAGCCCCAAAAACCTAAAATCTTTGAAGCCCCACCGAATCAGGAAAAGGACTGGGGCGGACCACGAAAACCTCTACCATCTCCTCGCGAACAACCTCAACTTCCAAATCTTCCCCCACCGCGCTCTTTTCCACCTGCTGCTGTACCTCCGTAGGAGTCTTAACGATCGCTCCTCCAACCCTTTGAATAATATCGCCCTGGCGCAAACCAGATCGCTCCGCTGGGGAATCCTCCATAACCCTCATAATAACAACACCAACCCTGGCAGTAATCTCAATCTCAAGCTGCTGCTGTACCCGGTCTCTAACCTCTTCGGTTAAATCCAGCATGGAAATTCCCAAAAACGGATGTTCGGCCGTACCCTTCTCAAACAACTGATCCACAATCCGTTTAGCAGTTTCAATAGGAATAGCAAACCCCAAACCTTGGGCATTTGCGCGAATAGCAGTATTAATACCAATAACTTCCCCGCGATCGTTCAATAAAGGCCCGCCAGAATTTCCAGGATTAATAGCCGCATCAGTTTGAATAAAACGGACTCGTTTATCTGGGATGCCCACCTGAGAACTGCTGCGACCTGTAGCGCTAATAATCCCAACAGTCACCGTATTATCCAAACCCAAAGGATTGCCAATAGCGATCGCCCACTGGCCGGGAGTCAAAACATCTGAACTGCCAACCATTGCCACCGGTAAATCCTTAGCATCAATTTCAACAGCGGCCACGTCCGTCATCGAATCAACGCCCCGAACCTTACCCTCAAAACTTCTACCATCCTTAAGCGTAACCAGAACCGTATCGGCCCCATCTACCACATGAGCGTTAGTAATCAAACGACCATCAGCGGCCAGAATCACTCCAGAACCCGTTCCGCGTTTAACTCGCTCTTCTGGACTAGACAAACCATCCCCAAAAAAACGTCGAAACAGTGGATTTTTCAAAGGGTCCGGCATCTTATTCCCTACCTTAGTTGATGCATCGATTCGGACCACTGCCGGACCCACTTGTTGTACCGCTTCAGCAATAAAATTAGAATTACTCCGATTGAGCCTTGGATTGCCCGGACTTGTCGCTGCAATATAAGCAGGTATCTGCTGCTTGACCACAGGAACTATGGAGGAGTCTGAGGTAAGACCTCGTTCTTCGAGATAGCGATGACCCCACCATCCGGCACCACCACCAACAGACAGCAAGGCCAGATATAAGGTCAATTGCTTAAAGGATAGACTCATCTATTTCAGGGGGAGTATAGAGAACATCAGACCGGGAAAACACCGATCCCCAATTTAGATCGTATTGTAGCTTAACTAGATTAATCCATATCTGTAGATTGTTACCTGACAATATTATTGAAGAAGACTATTAAACTGAAATTGATATGAATTACGATCGCTGCTTTCCCTTAATTTCTCTTCTATTCTGGCTAATAATTCCCGCAAGACTCGTGGTGGCTGACCCCCTACTTACTCAAAATCCCCAGAGCGAGGGGCCCTCAGAAGCAGACCCATCGGTTTGTCCCACGCCGGTCCTTTCTCGCCTCCAACGCCACACGGTAGCCCCAGAGGAAACTGTAGATAGCATTGCCCAAAAATACAATCTCATCCCTGCTACCCTGCTGGCCTTCAATAGAGTTCTCAGAGAAGGCCCTCTAGCAGCGGGGACTCAACTGGTCGTTCCACCCTACAACGGCATTGCTGTCAGAATTCCCGAAGGCAAAACCTGGAAGGACGTGGCAGATAACTACAATATCCGGGCTGATGCCCTCTTCGAGGTTAACGGTTGTCAGCTTCTCTCAGAACGAGAGACTCCCGAAATTATATTCTTACCCGGGGTGAACTGGTCTCCAGCAGGGCGGGTACGTCCGGCAGTCTCGATCTTAAGAGGTTATCCTTTACCTTTTGCGGCATCGGTGGCCCTCGGTTATGGTTGGTTGCTCCATCCTCTTCGGGGCGAGGTAATTTTTCATGGCGGTTTGGACTTATTAGCAGAAATTGGTACTCCCGTTTTGTCCGTGGGAGATGGTATCGTGGCCTTTGCCGATAGACAAGATGGTTATGGCAATTTAGTTGCAATTAATCATCCAGCAGGAAAGCAAACTCGTTACGCTCATTTGGATAGTATTAATGTTAAGGTCGGTCAAAAAGTTAAATTGGGAGAGCTTTTAGGAACTGTTGGAACTTCTGGAAAACCGGACTTGGCATCGGCTCATTTGCATTTTGAAGTTCGCTATAACTCGCCTTTGGGTTGGGTTGCAGAAAATCCAGATCCTTATTTTCTTGACGACTTAGAGCAATTGGGTGCATCGGGGGAATGAAAAAAACAAAAAGCATGGTTAGTTGTTAGTTGTTAGTTGTTAGTTGTTAGTTGTTAGTGTATTTGCAAATATGAAACGATAAATTATAATGAATCGATATCTATTTAATCGGATCTTGATTTCTATTCCCACTCTAATTGCTATTAGCATCGTAGTCTTTGCGATTTTAGCATTAGCTCCAGGGGACCCGATGGGAGAATTTGCGACTAATCCTTCTATGACGGCAGAAGTGCGAGAAAATATTAGGCGATCGCTCGGTTTAGACCAGCCTATTTATCTTCGCTATCTTAAATGGATATGGGCATTTATTCGCGGCGACATGGGCTATTCTTTTACCAGTCGGTCGCCAGTTATAGAATTAATTCTCCAGCGATTGCCGACTACTTTATGGATAGTCGGTTCTGCTTATTTATTGGCAATATTTATTGCCCTACCTTTGGGAGTAATTTCCGCAGTAAAGCGCTATTCTATCTTCGATAGAGCAGTAACAACCTTTGCTTTTATTTGGTTTTCTTTACCTACATTTTTTACTGGTTTATTATTTATTATTATTTTTAGCGTTCGGCTAAACTGGCTGCCATTTATTTATAACAGCACTTTAAAAATAACAGACTGGAACAGCTTTATCGCCCAAATAAAACAATCTATTATGCCCATTACGGTCTTGGGTTTATATCAAACTGCGGTGTTAATGCGGTTCGTTCGTTCCTCGATGTTAGAACAATTAAATCAAAATTATGTCCGCACCGCCTACGCCAAAGGCGTGCCCAATTTATTAGTAATCATCCGCCACGTTTTACGCAATGCTTTAATTCCCGTCGTTACCCTCGTCGCTTTAGGAATTCCTGCTATTTTTACTGGTGCTTTGATTACCGAACAAGTGTTTAGAGTGCCGGGCATTGGGGCGCTGTTAATTGAATCTATTAATCGCAACGATACGCCGGTAGTTATGGCAATTACGATAATATATGCCATTTTAATTGTGGTCTTTAATTTAGTTGCAGATATTCTCTACAGCGTTCTCGATCCGCGAGTTAATTACGACCGAAAATAGGTAATTAGTTGTAAAAATACATCCGTTAGCTGCCGTACATCGTCGCTGGCAACCAATTTCTATTTTAAATCGCTGAAGCGATTACTACAAACTGGCTAGTTTTCCTAGCGAACACTTATTATTTACATTCAGTGTATTAGATTGCAAACTTCCCATAAATTAATTATTAATTATTAATTGTAAATTGTTAATTATTGCGGAAAAAATAAAATACCTCGAACTAATTGAATACCAACCTAGAAGGTTTGAAGTAGATGAAATAAACTATAACATAGGCAAAATTTTATGGCAAACGTACGAGAGCAAAATAGCTTTAGAATTTCCTTCGCCGAAAACGGAAGGTAAGTGGCAACTAACATCAAAGGGATGGGTTGGTCATCTTCTTTTAACTCCACAATTTCAAATAGTCCTCAAACCCAAAGTGCCTCTGGCTAATATTTTCGGAATGTTAGAATATGCCTACAATTTAAAAAGTTTCCGGTTATTATCGGGATTAATTAACTGTCAATCCCTACAAGAATTTTACAGTCAGTTAGCTTATATCCTAGCTCAAAAAGTTTTAGAGAGAAGTCGCAAAGGATTTTATTGGAGTTACCTTCCTCAAACTAATAATCTGCCCTACGTTCGCGGTCGTATGGATATCCGGCAAGCCATCCAAAAGCCTTGGGAGGTTAAGGTTAAATGTTATTATCAAGAACGCAGGGCCGATAATATTGAAAATCAAATTATTCTTTGGACTTTATGGGCGATCGCCCGCAGCAACTTATGTTCTGAAACAGTACTGCCAGCCGTCCGAAAAGCTTTTCGGGTTTTAGAAGGTTTAGTTAATTTAAAGTCTGTTCGATCGCAAGATTGTCTGGGGAGAGAATACAATCGCTTAAATGAAGATTATCGAGTATTACACGCACTTTGTCGGTTTTTTTTGGATAATAGCGGAGCTAGTTACGAAAAGGGCGATCGCCTCATGTTACCCTTTCTCGTAGAAATGGATAAGCTTTACGAAAGTTTTGTCGCTGAATGGTTAAAAATTAACGCACCTCCTGGATTTATAGTTAAGTCCCAATATAAAGTTTCTTTAGGTCAAAAGCGCTATTTAAAAATTGATTTGCTGCTGCGGGCTCGGGGTAAAAGTGTCCCTAGATGCATTTTAGATACTAAATACAAAATTCCCGACAAAGCAGCGATGACAGACATTCACGAAATGGTTAGTCACGCTAATGCCGTTAAGTGTTTGGATGCAATTTTAATTTACCCAAAACCTCTCAAAGAACCCTTGGATATTCAAAGCAATAATATTCGAGTTAGAAGTCTTACTTTTTCCTTAGATGGCAACCTCGAACTGGCAGGTAAAACTTTTTTGAAAGAACTATTTAAGTTAGCTTAAATAGCCTGTTATAGCGATTATTGAATCGGTGAAGTACATCGAGCGATCCCCCCCAGCCCCCCTTAAAAAGGGGGGAGCCATATTTTTTCAAAGTCCCCCGGACAGTCAAAAATTATTCCTCTGGCCTCCCCCTTATCAAGGGGGACGGGAGGGGGATCGACAGGGGGACCAACGGGGTGGCCGTCAATGTACCTCATAGTTTCAATAATTGCTATATTACGCTTTAGGGCTAAAGCGCGACAAGAAACCTTCAATTTTTACGAACAAAAATAACAACAAAAAAGAGAACACCCGGTTTTATAATAAAACCGGGTGTAACCTAGCCGTTAAAAAATTGTTAATTATACCGATTCAATAGATCGGTTGGCTTCAAAAACTTTGTTTTTAAACGGTTGCAGCCACTTTAGGCTCAACAGCAGTCAAGCGCTCGTAAGTGGCGCGCATTTTCAAACCTACTAATACTTGGAACAGTCCGCTACCGTCTTTAGAACCAGGATACTCCTGATGCTCTCTCAAAATGTGGGTTAGTTCGCCGTAGTATTTGGTCGAAATATTGCTCAAATGTCCCTCGACATAGATCATTTCTTCGAGGTTTTCAAAATTACCGTCCACTTCTAGCATAGAGACCTCATTGCCGTAATAGGCATCTGGCCCGTAGTACATTTTGATACCAGGATAGGAACAGGTAAGCTTCCGCCCGCAGGGAGTCCAGTAAATGGTAGAACCTTCATCGAACAAGTAAGCGGGCTCGAAATCTTCGATTCCTTCGCGCTGGATCAGACGCACGCGGAGGATTTTATGCTCTTTATCGTCTGGGATTAATTGAGTGGGCAAGATCTGAATGACCACATCGGCATGAGCTTTTTGTGGATCGATGTATGCCGTAAAATCTGGACGACGGGCGTTAATTGAGGCCAGGATATCTTCGTAACGATGGCCTCGCTCGGCCATGTCTCGTTTAATTTTCCAAGCAATTTTTACCTCGTCGCTGATGTCCAGATAGACGCTGAAATCTACGAGCGATCGCACCCGCTCGTCATATAGAGGGTGAAGCCCTTCGATGACCACAATATGGTTTGGATCTATCCTCTCTGGGGGATCGATGCAGCCTGTTTCGTGGTTATAGATGGGCTTATCGATGGACTGACCGCTTTTGAGGGCCTTGATTTGTTCGTACATCAAATCAAAATTATTGGCCCTGGGATCGAGAGCAGTAATCCCTGTTTCCTTACGCTGCTTGCGGTCTAAACTGTGGTAGTCGTCCAGGCAGATTACAGTTACGAAATCTTTGCCAAATATATCTGTGATTCGACGTAAGAAGGTAGATTTTCCACATCCGGAGTCTCCGGCAACCCCGATTATAACTACTCGATCCAGCTTATTTACCATATTTTTCTTATTCCACAACGCAGTATTTACATTCATCAATGGCCGAGTCCGTTAATTTGGAAGCTCGGAAGTTGCGACCTCGGGATGAAGCGGGTCTGAATTGCCGATCGGCCACCATCGCTTACCACTAGAGCAAATTTTTAGGCTTATGGAGTGGCGGCAATAAAGAGACTGCCAATACCGGGCCTGTTGGTGCTTTTGTTAAAGCTAAGTCATTATTGCTAACTTTTGTGAATTTATATTACCAGAAGGGGCTCTTCCCTACAAGGATCGAAGAAAAATAATCGGGTTTGAAATTGGCGATCGCTTGCCCGGCGCGATCGTCCATTCCCATGTAAGGGGACCAGGAGCAATTCCCATTTTCTAATTTGCTATCTAAAATCTAAAATAAATGGCCATAACTGAATCGGGGATCGGTAGCTTCCTTATCTTGCAGGCGACAGGTACAATATTCAAAGCGCAAAAAAAACTGACAGCCGCAATCTTAGCTAGCGAGTCGGACTTTAGGGCTGTATGGCCAGCTTCAAAAGACTGGTAAAAAATACTTAAATCCAACGTTCTAATCGCCGATTATAAGCATAAAAATTGATGAAAGTTCAAGCTGGAGTTGGTTTAAAAACAAACGCAGTAAAAGAAAGACCTTAAAAAAGGCTTAAATTGAATCGCTAGTCACATTTTGCTGACTGGATACCGTGTATTAAAAGGAGAAACAATCGATGAGAGCTCAAACTGGAATCGGCCAAGGAGCCAATACAGAATCGGGTAGTCGCATTTTTGTTTACGAGGTCGAAGGCCTGCGTCAAAACTCAGTAACTGACATGGCCTACCCCATTCGTCGCAGTGGCAGCGTTTTTATTACGGTGCCCTACAACCGCATGAATCAAGAGATGAAGCGGATAAGTCGCATGGGAGGCAAAATAGTCAGCATCAAACCACTTGAGGAAGCAGCCCCGGCCTCGGCTAATGGAGATCGAGGAAAAACGGAACCAAAGAGCAAACAGATGACTCAAGCAAAGGCTAAAAAAACTGATATCCCTGTAAATATCTACCGTCCCAAAAATCCATACATCGGTAAGTGTTTATCTAATGAAGAGCTAGTGGCCGAAGGTGGCGCAGGCACTGTGCGTCACTTGACCTTTGACATTTCTGGTGGGGATTTGCGCTATTTAGAAGGTCAAAGTATCGGCATTGTTCCTCCTGGAAAGGATGATAATGGCAAACCTCACAAGTTGAGGCTTTATTCCATCGCCTCCACTCGTCACGGAGACAATCTCGACGACAAAACCGTGTCTCTATGCGTTCGCCAATTGGAATACAAGCATCCAGAAACGGGCGAGACCGTGTACGGCGTTTGTTCTACCTTCCTTTGCAACCTGGAACAGAACGCAGATGTAGCTATCACCGGACCGGTGGGTAAAGAAATGTTGTTGCCCGATGATGAGGATGCCACTATTATTATGATGGCAACCGGTACGGGTATCGCTCCTTTCCGCGCTTTCTTGTGGCGGATGTTTAAGGAAAAGCACGAAGACTATAAGTTCAAAGGTTTGGCTTGGTTGGTCTTTGGCATTCCTTATACTGCTAACATTCTCTATAAAGAAGAGTTAGAAAAATTACAAGAAGAATTCCCCGATAATTTCCGCTTGACTTATGCTATCAGTCGCGAACAAAAGAATCCCGAAGGCGGCAAAATGTACCTCCAAGATCGGATTAAGGAAAACGCTGACGAAATGTGGGAGTTGGTTCAAAAGTCCAATACTCACACCTATATTTGCGGTCTGAAGGGCATGGAAGGCGGCATCGATGAGGGGATGTCTGCTGCTGCGGGTAAGTTCGATGTCGATTGGAGCCAATACCAGAAGCAGTTGAAAAAACAGCATCGCTGGCACGTTGAAACTTACTAAGGAGCAGTT
>JAXHVR010000039.1:8227-36892 GCA_034189005.1 Cyanobacteriota bacterium
AGGCGGCATCGATGAGGGGATGTCTGCTGCTGCGGGTAAGTTCGATGTCGATTGGAGCCAATACCAGAAGCAGTTGAAAAAACAGCATCGCTGGCACGTTGAAACTTACTAAGGAGCAGTTATTGTGGAGATAGAATACAAAGTGCGCGAAGCGCGACTTATGTTTTTTTGCTCCCCAATAACCATTCGTAGTAGCGCTTAAGAGCTAAAATGGTGGGTAAAGCAAAAGTTCGTAGTAATCGCTTTAGCGATTTATCAATATGAATCGCTAAAGCGATTACTACAAGCTAGCCTACGAAGTTTGCCCGCAATTTTGTTTAGCCGTGACGCGCTAGTAGGGTGCGCGCGGCGCACCTTACTTTTTTATTATTCTTGACAAGCTGTAACGCTAGATATATCGCACTGAACGAGACGAGACAAAGGATAAAGATGCGAGACAGCGATGAGCTTAAAGAAAGAAATAAGAGCTTTTTGGAACGTTGGAACGTTGGCAGAAAAAATCAATTTAGCCTCGCGTCGGGTGCTTCCATAGCGATCGCCCCCGGTCAAACGCGGAAGAATGCCCGTTCCCAAATTTGCATCTAAAATCTAAAAATAAACCTTGGCCAGAAGAGCTAAAATTAAGCTATAATCTAAATTTAACCCTTAAAAATAGGAATTTAATAGGAATTAATTCATGGCAGTATTGCTAGCGATCGCAGTCTTAGGCATTCTTATAGTCGTACACGAGGCGGGCCATTTTCTAGCTGCCCGACTCCAAAACATCCACGTTAACCGCTTTTCAATCGGTTTTGGCCCCGTTATTTGGAAATACCAAGGGCCAAAAACTGAATATGCCCTCCGGGGATTTCCTCTCGGAGGCTTCGTCGGTTTCCCCGATGACGACCCAGAAAGCAACATTCCCGATAGCGACCCCGATCTGATGCGCAACCGCCCCGTCCTAGATAGGGCGATCGTCATCAGCGCCGGAGTCATCGCTAACCTAATTTTTGCCTATTTCTTATTAGTAGCGCAGGTAGGTATCGTCGGGGTGCCAGATTTTAACTATCAACCGGGAGTGCGAGTGCCGGCAGTGGCAACTACTGTAAGTTCAGCCGCCGCTAAGGCAGGCATTCAAGCAGGGGACATAATTATCGCAATTGACGGCAGAACGCTGGATGCCTCCCAAACTGCTACAACTTCTTTAGTAAAAACCATCCAAGAGAGTCCCAACCAACCCTTAAAAATGGAAATTCTCCGCGACGGGCAAAAAGTCGCGGTGGAAGTAACCCCGGAACTAGGAAGCGACGGTCAAGGCCGCATCGGAGTACAACTCTCCCCCAACGGCGAGGAAGTTCGCAACCGCGCTAAAAACATTTTCGAGGCTTTTACTCTAGGCGCTTCCGAGTTCCAAAGGCTTATAGACCTAACCCTCAAAGGTTTCGGGCAATTGATTAATAACTTCGGGGAAACGGCGGGGCAAATTTCCGGTCCGGTGAAGATTGTAGATATCGGCGCGAAAATTGCCAGCGATAATCTTGGCAATCTCTTTCCTTTTGGGGCGATTATTAGTATCAATTTGGCGATTATTAATATCTTGCCTCTACCCGCTTTAGACGGCGGACAGCTAGCTTTTCTCTTGGTGGAAGGGCTGCGCGGCAAACCTCTACCGGCTAAGATTCAGGAAAATGTGATGCAGACGGGTTTGGTGTTATTGCTCGGTTTGGGTATTTTCTTGGTGATTCGCGATACGGCTAATTTGGATGTCGTGCGATCGCTCCTCCAGCAGCAGTAATTGTTGGTTGTTAGTGGTTAGTTGGAACGTTGTCGTTCGACTGAGGAAGTAGAAAAAAAAATACCGCTCTACACAGGGAAAAGCAACCCAACAGCAATTAACTTGCTCGTTGCAATTGGTACTTTATTAAAGGGCAAGTTCCACTCCAACGTTCCAACTAACAGGTTAACCATTAGCTATTACCTAATATGAGAGCAACTCGTAAATTCTCAGCGCAGCGACAGCGAGGGTTAGAAATTCTAGTTCGCCTCAAACGAGCTTATCCCGATGCCACTTGTACTCTCAGCTACAACACTCCGGTGCAGTTGCTAGTGGCGACGATTCTCTCTGCCCAATGTACGGACGAGCGAGTTAATAAAGTCACTCCGGCTCTATTCGATCGCTTTCCCGATGCAGAGGCGATCGCCAACGCAGATATAGAAGAGTTAGAAAAGCTCATCCGTTCCACTGGCTTCTATCGCAATAAGGCCAAAAATATTAAGGCCGCTTGTGCCTCCCTAGTTCGGCACTACGAGGGGAAAGTACCGCAACGGATGGAAGAACTGGTGGAATTACCTGGGGTGGCGCGGAAGACGGCTAATGTGGTTTTGGCTCATGCCTTCGGGGTTAATATGGGGGTGACGGTGGATACTCACGTTAAGCGACTGAGCCAGCGCTTGGGTTTGACGGAACATAGCGATCCAGTTCGCATCGAGCGAGATTTGATGAAGTTGATACCACAGCCGGATTGGGAAAATTGGTCGATCCGGCTGATTTATCACGGTAGGGCGGTTTGTAAGGCGAGGAAGCCGGAGTGCGATCGCTGTTTTTTGGCGGATTTCTGTCCGTCCGCTGACAATTAATAATTAATAATTAATAATTAATAATTAATAACTACTTAACAGAGGTTATTTTTGGGGTGGCTAGATGGCACATTCGGTGCCTTGCCCGGGTGTGGAGTCGCAGGAAATTTTGCCGTTGTGTGTTTCTACATCGAAGGAGACTTCTTAAGAATGCTCGTGCCTGTGGTTCCTCAGTTGAAGAAGTGGAAAGTTTGAGTTAAAATCGCAAAGGGCTGGCCATAACAAATTTAGCACCGTTTTTTTGCTTTTTCCGATACAATAGCAAATGCAAAGTTTTATTGAAGGATACCAAAACTATTTATGGCTAGAAAGAGCTTAATCGAGCGCGAGAAAAAACGGGCGCGGCTAGTGGCCAAGTATGCTGATAAGCGCGAAGAACTCTTAGAGCAGTTTAAAAATGCCAAATCTCAGGCAGAAAAGCTAGAAATTCACCGCCAAATTCAGCGTTTGCCTCGCAATAGCGCCCCTTCCCGCCGCCGGAACCGTTGCTGGTTGACGGGACGTCCGAGAGGTTACTATCGCGACTTTGGACTGTCTCGCAACGCTATTCGAGAAATGGCCCACGAAGGTCTCCTACCAGGGGTTGTTAAGTCAAGCTGGTAAAGTTCGCGGGCGATCGCTCTTGGCGATAGAAAAGCAAGTTCGTAGTAATCGCTTTAGCGATAGAAAAGCTTTTTTTAAAGCACTAAAGTGCTTACTACGAACGGCACTACAAACTAATTACCGCAACAGCGATCGATTCCCAAACTATCTAATAATAAATCGCTGACGGCATTAGCGATCGCGAATTCTCCATAAAAACTTTTAGAAAAATCAAAAGCCTGCATTTCGGTAACAATCGCAATTACTAAAGAACCCAGGTCGTTTTCTCCTTCCATTCTCTGACGTACATAAATTTGGGATGCTCTGCGGGCAATTTCTTCGTTAACTGCTTCGGGGAGAAATTCTTCATTAAGCCATTTGTGCAAAGAATTTTTTAACCATTTTCCTTCTTGTTGGGCATTTTCTGCGGGGGGTAAAGTAATTGGTTCTAATGGTTGGGTCATTGTATTTTTATAGTTTAATTGTCAACAAAATTGTTAGGGTTAAAGTCAATAATTAACTGCCATTAGCAACTAAATTTTAACTAAAAACAAAGAACCGATGTCTATGGAATACGATATTGATTCTATTTTACAAGGATATGCCAAGGGCTATTTTTTAATGGCCAACGATGGTGAGAATAGTCTGTCTTGGTATTCCAGTCGGCAACGGGCGTTAATTCCTTTGGACGAAGGTTTTCGCTATCCGCGATCGCTGCGGCGCTTTATCAATCAAAATCGCTTTAGCGTGGCTATTAACCGGGATTTTGAGTCGGTGGTAGAGGGTTGCGCGGATCGCGAGAGTACCTGGATTTCTCAAGAGCTTAAGCAGATTTACTTAGCCCTAAATCGAGCGGGTATAGCCTACAGTTTCGAGACGTGGCAGGGCGATCGCCTGGCCGGTGGCATTTTGGGCATAGCGATCGGTGGGGCTTTTATTGGCGAGTCTATGTTTTATAATATTCCCGAAGGCTCGAAAGTGGCAATGGTTAAATTAGTAGAAAGACTCCGAGAAAGGGGTTTTATATTATTTGACGCTCAAATGAACAACCCCCACCTCGAAAGATTTGGAGCTTCTATTATTAGTAACAAACAATATCAATCTCTCCTGAGAAAAGCGGTAAAACTTCGCCCTTCTTTGCTTTAATTCCCTAGGAGAAAATAGGAATCGAACGGAGAGTTTATTGGTTGGTGAATAAAGTAAGTTTGTAGTAATCGCTTTAGCGATTAAAATGAATTGTTGGTGCTATAAAAAGCTGACTTGGCAACGAATTTAACAAATGGTTTATTGGTTGGTGAATAAAGTTAGTTTGTAGTAATCGCTTTAGCGATTAAAATGGATTGCGGATAACAGGCAAGTTATTTAAGAGTGCCTGTTCTACGGAAGAGGAGAACAGGCAAGTTATTTAAGAGTGCCTGTTCTACGGGGATAACCTTTCGTTAACCAAAGTCAAACTAACCCATTCACCTTTATCGTTATAACTTCTAATTAATCGCTGGCGATGCCCCGGTTCGAGCAACCAGCCTGCCTCGAAAAATAATGGTTTTCTCAGTTCAAATTTGACTGGAAATACAGCAGAAGCGCCACCTGGTAAAAGGATAAGTTCTATTGGTTGAGAACCAGAATCGAAGTGTAGAATTGAACCGTCTATTTTAGCAGTAGAAGTAAAAGTTTTAGGAGGATTGCCCCAGCTACTGTGTTGCACTAATTGACCAGAATCATCAATTTTTAAGTGCATTTTGGTAGGGAATTTATCGGGCGATCGCCAATCTGGATAAATAGTTGTCGCTTCCCCCTGCCATTCCCCTAATAAAGCATCCACCGTTAAAGGCGGACTTTCGGCGGCATCGCTACCCGCGCGTTTTTCTCGTATTAAAGTTAGTTTGTCGAAAGAGCGATCGCTATTAAAAAGCTCTACCAAACGCAGCCGTCGGTTTTTATTAATAAAACCAAATTCAGCGCCAGAAATAGAATAAGGTGCCATTTGGATGTTTCCTTGGGAAAAAGCGCCATTTTCAAAAAAGAGAATATCTCTCCCTAAAGATTGATACTCTTGCACTAATTCCTTAACTTCTGGTTCCTCGGGATTATTAGGATTAGCTACGAACCGACGCAGAGTAAGTCTAGCCCTTTTATTGTCGTCTAAACCTTCTAATAAAAGAGTGCTGGGAGTGTCGCTAACTATTTCTCCCGTGGGAGATATGTTAGTAAACGAACCGTGCCATTCTCCTAGATTTTGCAAAAAATTGTTCCATTGATTTGTCATTTTTTGTTTCCTGAATTACGCATTAAAAATTGCTATTTATCGAACACAAACAAATCCTTTAAATCAGTGCTGTAAAAGTATAGTAGGTTGTATGACTAGGCTTTTCTTGCCAACCAACAACTAACAACTAACAAACCGATTTCTATTCTTTAAGCTGGGTGGTAGCTGATGATAAAATACGGCGATCTAAACTTAAAGAACCGGGGCCGAAAACAGCCACCATTAATAATCCTCCTATTAACCCTAAATTTTTTAAAAAAGCTATTTCTTGAGAGCGGTCTGCAAAATTGGTGTGAAAAACCAGGGTAGTAGGAATCAAAAATCCTATTAACAAAAGCGCACCAAAGCGAGCTTTGTAACCAACTAAAACAGAAATTCCACCAACTAATAAAACGATAACAGTGGGAATTAAAAGGAAACTGGGAACCCCCATAGATTCCATATATTGTTGAGTGCTTTCTGGGCTTAATATTTTATTAATACCGGATTTAAGAAAAATAGCGCACAGAAAGAACCGCGCTACCAGTATCGTCCATTTTTCTAGATTATTAGTCATGGCTAGCCTATTTTAATAGATCGAACAACAGAAACGCCGCAACACCGAGATACCCTTAACGGGGTTGCTGGGGGCAGATAATAACTTGTCAACATAGATTATAACATCAAATCTGCATCAATCCTTCCTCTATCTTGCCTAATTCTAAAACTTGAAACCTAATTAATCCATCGGCAGGGGGTTTTAAATCTAATTTATCTTTATCATCTACTAGGATTAAAACTAAAGTTGGAACGTTCATTTTTCTAAGATAATTAACTAACTTGTTGCGGCTCTCATCCCAGGCAACAAACACGCAAATACAACCGCTTAATATCTGGCTTCTCTTCATAACTACCGGAGTTAAAGAATCGAAATGTTTATCCTGGCAAGGCACGACAGATGCTAATATTTCTAACATTTTATCGGTATGACTCAACCCCCTGCCAAAGGTAAAAGAATAAGCTTCCGTTCCTACAAACATTAAATCCAGTAAAGATTCCTTGGTTTGCACTTCGCAAGCAAAGGAAGCGGCAACGGATATGGCTTCTTCTAATACTTGGCTATATTTTTCCTGTTGAAAATTGTCTAAAATTAAGGCGTGGCGAACGAAAAATTCGTCTCGTTCTTCTTTAACAATAGGTTTACCGACTTTTGCCCAACTTTTCCAGTGAATTTTCCGCAAAGAATCCCCAGGACGATAATCCCGTAAAGCTCTAAATTCTTCGGAATCTCCTACGGAAGAAGCTAGGGCAATACTACCTGTTTGATACTTCCTAGAACCGGGCAATCTAATAGGAGGAACTGGATAAAGTTTCGGCAGAATTAATAACGACTGGGGCAGGGAAAATGTTTTACAGGCATTGAATAGATCGAAAGGGTCTCCTCTGGCTATAGTAAAGCTGCTAAATCGTACGATACCTCGATGGGATGGTTCGATTTCTAGGGTTACTTCTGTTTTACTATTGGGAGGCAGTGGAGGTAGGTTTATTGGTTTGGGAATTGCGCATAGTTTTCTCTTAATTAACCACGACCAGCGATAATAGCCAAAAGCCCGATCTATTTTGCTCCGCTTGCCTTCATTCGGTTCCGATGTCTGGAGCCATTCTCGGTAACTTGGACGGGGGTCGGCTAGATTTTCAATTAGTTTTAATCCTGTTTGAATTTTGCCAGTTTTGTTCTGAATAATAATGGTATATTTTAGCTTTACTCCCACAGTGGCAAAACGAGGTAAGTTTCTGGTTGCTTGGCAGCGGAAAGAGAAGAAGAAACTAAAGGCGATCGCTATTATCCAAATGGATAGCAAGAAGGTAAAGATTTGATAAGCTGTAGTTCGATTGGTATCTAAGCCTACTGCGGCTGAGATAAACAAACAAATCAATAAACTAATTCCTTTTGCGGTTAACCTTTTTCTCTGCCAGTTTCTCTGGACATAAATTAAACGGTAAATATGATAGAGGCAGCGCTTGCTACGACGCTTTAAGTAGTTTTGTAATAAGGGCATTTTTGGGATGGTTAATACTCAAAATAAGAAGAAAAAAATAATATTTTCAAGAGGGAACGGGAATAGATTTTAATATTTCTTTGACCGTTAAAACAGCAGTTTTACCTGAAAAACGAGCTTGAGATTCCATCACCAAACGATGAGCGATCGCCTCTACTGCTAGCTCTTTTACCTGTTCTGGGCCGACAAATTCTTTACCGTCAAATAAAGCTAACGATCGAGCGATTTTCATAAGAGTTAAAGATGCTCTCGGGCTCGCTCCTAATTCTACCCCTTCCCAGCTACGAGTTGCATTGATAATATCGACTACATAACGTTTTATTTCCTCGCTGACTCGAACTTTTTTTACTTGTTGTTTTAGGGCGATCGCTTCTTCGAGAGAAATACAAGGTTGAATCTTATCGATGGGATGTTCTAGCATTTGAGCGGTTAAAATATTTACCTCTTCTTCTGGGGAAACATAGCCCAAACTAAACTGCAAAGCAAACCGATCCATTTGCGCTTCTGGGAGGGGATAAGTTCCCCTAGATTCTACCGGATTTTGAGTAGCTATTACGAAGAACAAATCTTGCAACTTTCTCAATTCTCCATCCACCGTAACTTGAGATTCTGCCATAGCTTCTAATAAAGCAGATTGAGTCCGAGGAGAAGCCCGGTTAATTTCATCAGCTAACACGATATTAGCAAAAATAGGCCCTTCGTGAAAGCGAAAATTGTGTTGGTTTTGGTCGTAAATGGAAACTCCTAAAATGTCGGAGGGCAGCAAGTCTGGTGTAAATTGAATCCTTTTAAAGCTAGCATCAAATGAGAAAGCTAAGGCTTTAGCTAAAGTAGTTTTTCCCGTTCCCGGATAGTCTTCTAATAAAACGTGACCTCCACTAGCAAAAGCTGATAGTAACTTCCTAATGGCGGATGATTGTCCTTCGATCGCTGTTTCGATATTCTCAAAGATTTTGCGGTAAATCTCTTGACCGGAAAACTCGTTAATTTCGGTATTGGTTTGATTCATGGTCTCTTTTTTTGTATTATAGCAACCCTAAATAGATTATGATAACTTGGCTCCAGAAACCGGGTTTCTCAAAGAAACCCGGTTTCTTAGATATCGCCTTAGAAACCCGGTTTTTTGAAAAAACCGGGTTTCTGGGTAATTTTAAAACCACCCCCAAAACAATTATTAATTATTAATTATTAATTGTTTGTATCGTTTTAGCCAAGATTGAATAGAATACTTTAATAAATCTCTGTCCCTGGAACTAATACCATGAGGATCGAACCGATAGCGATAATGAAGGTCAATTATTCCTGGTAACTCCTTAATTAAATCTGAGTCGCTTAATTTGTCTTGGAAACTTTCTTTTAATCTGTCGGTCCATTCCTTTAAAGATTCTGAAGGAAGGCGACCAAAACCAGATTCGCTTAAAGCTTTTTCTATTAAGTGAAATTCCGAATCTCGTCCCCGTTGAAATGAAGGAGCGATCGCCTCCGGTCTTTCATCTTGGGACTTTACTAGCAGTATTTTTCTCTTAGGACCGAACTCCCTCAAAAATAGCAACAGAAAAATAAGAGCTAACCACCACCAATACCTTAATAATTTGCTTTGTTTTATCCCAGCAAACCATTGAGAAAATTGAAACACTAACCAAGACCAAATATCCCCAATTATTCCCAATTTGGAAGCGGCGGCATCTTCCATACTAATCCAAATTTCGGGAGTAGTATCGAAGTCCCTCCAGCGGCCGTCAATATAAGCTAAAGTCCAAGCATGAGCGTCCCGCCCCCTGACAACGTACTTTTTTTCTAAAGAACTATATTCGCTAACCGAAAAACCAACGGCGTAACGGGCGGGTATCCCAGCAGCGCGTAATAACAAGGTTGTAGCGCTGGCAAAATATTCGCAATGTCCGACGCGATTTTGCAGTAAAAAAGTAGATAAAGCAGTTTTTTCCGCTTCGGCTGCTAATAGTTCCAAAGAATAATCAAAGTTGTTTTCAAAAAAAGCAAAAACCCTCTGCAAAATCTCCTCTGGTGGCTTTCCTTGGAGTTCTAATTCTTTAACTATTTCCTCTAAAGTTGCTCTTTCCGATTCTGGTATTTGTAGGTCTGCTTCCGTCGGAGGAATATCTGCTTCCAGCCCGGGTGCGAACCGCAGTTGATAGGAACTTAAACCCGCTTTTCCTTCCACTTTTACCGTTCCATAAGGATTTTTTTCTAAGCTTAATGCTGGAAGTCCGTTAATTTCAAAAGTACCATCGGCTATTTTTAATAAACCTTTACCTTCATGCAGGTTTTCATAAATAGCAATCTCAGAGTAATTTTCCGGTGCGGTTTGGAAAAGCCATTTTGTACCTTCATTTTCGGGTTTGATGGGTTGAAAATCAGAATTTACAGCAACCCACATGGAAGAAAAATATTTATTATAGGTTGATTCTCTTAATAATGTTGGTGGTGTTTTCCCAGGTTGCGCTTCGACTCGAAAGACTATTTCGTTAGACATTTTCAAAACTCCCATATCCCCCATAGATGTAGTTTTTTTATAGGGGTCGGAACCTAGAGCATAACTGCCGCTGACATATTCATAAACCATATCTTCTAAAGTTAGATGAAGTCTATGGAGTTGGATATGTCCGACAAAACCCAAACCTCCTGCAAGGAGCAACAAACCAATCCAAATAATAGGAGAGAATCTAGGGGAGACTGGCTCCGCGCCCCTATCCGATCGCCAAAACCAAAGCCCCAGACCCCCGAGTAAAACTAAACCGAAATAAAAGCTAATATTTTCAGGATTGGCGGCGCTGGCGGATAACAGACAAAGGGCAAAATAAGGATGGGTTAAATCTAGGTTAAAAGGTGGTAGTTTAGGGGCAATTTTTGAGTTATTAAGGAAGAAAAAAAGAGTGCGGAGGTTAAAGCGATCGCTACTGGAATAAAGTTGGGCAGCTAGAATGGGGAAAAATATAACTGGCAGCCATTCAATTATGTTATAAACAAAATAAATAGAGCGAGTGAAAATTCCTAAATAAACAGCAAGTACCAGCAGAATTACCAGAGATAAATTAGAGACGCGCTGAAATTCTTCGTCTCCTAAATCCCATCGGGAATCGGTAAAATGAGAATACTCAATAATTAGGGCTATTGGCAGGGCAAAAATCCATAATCCCGTCTGCCAGCCCCAAAACAGTAAAGCAAGACCTAGTAGAAATACGGGGGTTTTCATCTGATTTATTGGGCTAGGATTTTATTAGTTTGATTTGTAGCAAGATCGAGTAAATATGTCAATTATGAAAACTCGATCGAGATTTGGCGATGTAGTGCCAAATAATTTGGCCGGAAATTTCCAGATGTGGTCTCTGAGGGGTCGAAGGAGGTAAAAAAGCCTATTGGAGATTTTGTTATGCAATTTAGTCGTTACGAGCAACCTAGATTTATTACGTTGGGCGATCGCCTAGTTGACATCTATGGTATTGTGGAGATATTGCCCTTCCTAGTGGCTGCCCCCAACGACGGAACAACTCCTGTTGTTTTTCACAAGGTCAATTTAATCTCTGGGGAGTGGTTGAAAGTTTTTGACGATGAAGGCAAAGAAGCAATAGAGGCTATTCTGGCAAGGCAAGGCAAGGACGTCCGAGTTTTAAGAGAAAGGGCCCGTCGAGCTTGTGAAAACCGCTGCTATTCTGTAAGATGACCGACGCGATCGCTACTCTGCTAAAACTCGTACTCCCTCCCGGTTGCGACACTCGCCGGGAGGGGCGCATCTATATTATTACCTGTACCAGCTACGGCACCGCCAGGGGAGTTTGGGAACGTCGCTTTAGCGCTCTTTACCCGTTGCTACAAAAGGGGGATATTTTGGAAGTCATCGGCGATGACTTCCATGCAAAGAGCCATCCGAAGCCTTGATTAATAATTAATAATTAATAATTAATAATTAATAATTGGGTATCCACGCGCCATAAACGGTTAATTGCCGTTAACAGGTTTGCTTGTTGGCATCCCCAAATTTTTGAACGAACATTCGGAGGCAAGAAACCCGGTTTCTTGAACAATACCTTCGCCAAAATAAAAAATGCCATTTGTAGGTTGGGTGTAGCGAAGCGAAACCCAACAAAATCGTTGGTTTTAGCTACGAAGATGTTGGGTTGCGTTTCACTCCACCCAACCTACAAGAAAATGGCTGGTTTCCCCTGCCCCGACTTTTTCGCAGCAAGTAACATCAGTGCTTGCTGCGAAATTTATTTGACCTTGGGCGGCAAGTGGAATGGATTGCAGATAGTGTTTTTGCGGCGGAGACCTTCGTCGTCCCCTTGGAAAAACGCCAATCTTCCCTTAGATAGTTGACAGAAACCCAATTTATCGATCCGCTATCTAAGTAATTATTAATTATTAATTATTAATTATTAATTACTTACAGGTCCAGTCCGCTCGTAAATTTGAGTTTTATTTTCTCCACGGCTTGCTATGATAGTTTTTGGAGCTTTTTGAAAATTGATATATTAGCGCTGGAGGGTGCATTAATGATAATAGAGACCGGGGTCTTAATTTTAGGGATCGTACTTCTGATTCTAATAACCAGCGACGTTCTCATAACCACGTTGAGCTTAGGGGTAGGCGGTCCTATTACTAGCAGATTCTCTGCTGGGGTGTGGTATCTAGCACTCCGCATACATAGGAAATATCCCAGTCACAAAACCTTGAGCTTGGTCGGCTGGCTTCTTTTGATACTCATAGCCGTAATGTGGTACTTGCTTGCTTGGTTTGCCTGGACGGTGGTTTTTAGTTCTTTTCCTGGTGCAATAATCGAGGCTAGCACCTACCGTCCTGCTAGTTTTTTACAAAGATTTGCTTATACAGGCAACACTATATCGACTCTCGGGAGAGGAGATTACGCACCGCAAGGATTTCCTTGGGAATTGGCAACGACGATCGCTTCTACTAATGGTTTTGTTTTAGTTACCCTGACGTTTGCTTACTTATTACCTCTAATTCAGGCACAAACTAAGATGCGTAACTCCGCTCTTTACATACAGACTATCGGCATCGCTCCGCAGGAAGTAGTCTTGAGAGCTTGGAACGGTAAGGATTTTGGAGAATTAGCCCAACACTTCATTTCTTTAGCCCCCATGCTAACCGAACAAGGGGAAAATAGGCTCACTTATCCCATGCTTCACTACTTGCACAGCATAGAGCGTTCTCGCTCTATTTGCTTGAGTATAGCAATACTGGATGAAGCAATGACTATACTAAAATATGGTCTATCGGACTCGGTAAGACCGGATAAGTCGGCTCTCGGCAGTGCCAGACGAGCGTCAACAGCATTTTTATCAACTTTGGAATCTGCTTTTATCAAGCCGGGTAAAAAAGAGCCACCTCTGCCGTCTTTGGAGCGTCTGCGCGAGCGCGGCATTCCTACGGTAAGCGATCGCGAGTTTTGGGAAGCAACCAAGCACCTTTATCGGCGTCGAAAGTTGCTATTGACTCTGGTAGAAAACGATGGTTGGACTTGGGAAGATGTTACTATAGAAGAGTCTTTCATGGAGTCTATGTAATTAATAATTAATAATTAATAATTAATAATTGTTGGACGTGGACGGTCCGGGTAGCGATCGCTAGAGTCGGAGGCAGAGGGGGTGGTCCTTTTAGGCGATCGCCTCTTCTCTGCCCCTGGGGTTCAAAAACTGCTTGGGGAAAAGAAAGTCCCCAGAGAAGAAGGAAAGCGATCGGGCTTCCAAATCAATTGGTAAAATGTTAATTGATATAAGGAGATGCTTAAAATGAGCGATAAACTATCGAATCCTAACCTAGAAGAGGCTGATGCTTTACTATCGGAACTCTCTCAAGAGGTTCAAAAGTGGGAGGGAACTCTCAGTAACAATGAGAAACTGGGCGTGGGAGCGGAGGCCGTTGAGAGTCTGCGTCAATCGAAGGTCAGTTTTGGCAATCCCAGAGACAGGTTGGTTCGACTCGCAGAAGATATTTTCAAAAATAGCGGTACCGAACTCAACGAGCTCTACAAACAGCAGATGGGGGAGTGGGATTTCTATTACATGAGGCTGACCGTGGATTTGCGTCCGGGGCGGGCTGCTAAATTCTGGCGATTGACTTGCGAGCTTGATTTTGAACCGAAGGGAAAGCGCGAACCAATCGTGCAAAGTCTGTTTCCGACCCAGCAGTGGCGATCGCTCATGAGTTTTGGCGTGGGAATGGAGGTTGGTTTGAACGGGAATTTAGGTTGGGCTGTCGGAGTGGATAGCTCTTCGTTGGAGAAACTGCTGGAGTCGCTTCCGGGAGAACTTAAGGCCAATGTCAGCAGCAAGGATGATTTTAAGGCATTTCTCGCTATTTCTGGCTACCGATACGAACTGGGTCGTCCTGAAATCTTGACTAATGGCGAAGGCAACTCTACTTGCTACTGGCGCATTCAGGATAACGAGTTGCAGAAAATCGGGACGGCGAAATTTGGTATAGTTTTCAAAGTGCCCAAGGGAACTGAATCGATTCGGTTACTGGGGACTGCATGGGCGGAACCGGACCTTAATTGGCTGACTGCGGATATACGGGATGTTTTCGGGGACTTATCAGAGCGATTGAAACAGCTATTACGGCAAAAAAATCAAGCGGCAAGTCGGTTTGCTCGCGGTGTCGATCGCGAAGAGTGGCGCCTAACTTTACCCAAAGCACCTTAGAAAGTTTATTAACTCGACAGTGCAAAATTAGACATACCGAACAGGCGAGACGCCTGTTCTACGGGCAAATCCTTCTTGCAGCGACTTATGGAAAAAACCAAAACCTACTACACTTATTGCATTCGGGTTACTAATCGCGATCGCGTGCTGGTAGAAAGGCGGGATGCCCAGCATAAAGATTTGGGAAGACCCAATGGAGCCTTTCGCTACCAGGAGAAGTTTCAACAGATGGAGCCACTGTTGGCAATTGCTCGCGACAATAGCCTCAATGATGCTGAGAAAGCACGGGCGCTGGGAGAGGCTTTATTCGATCTTCTATTTGATGATGTACTGCTCCACGATTTTGTGGAGTTTTACAATAAGGCAGTCCAACAGGAAAAACAACTTCTTCGCGTCGAACTGGATATTGACGAGGGGGAAATGCCTGAAGTCGCGGCCCTTCCTTGGGAATTCTTGCGGGTGCCAGCACGAGCTAATTTAGGAACGATCTGGATGGGAACCCTGCCAGATGTGGTTTTCTATCGTCGGCGACCGCAATGGAATCCACCAAAACCTATTCAGTTGGAGCGAGATGAAAAGCTAAAAATTGCTTTGGTTGTTTCTGCTCCTCCAGATTTAAAACCTGTCGCTTACGAGGGGGTAGAAAAAGCTCTGGAGGAACTGGCAAAGGAGCAGGCAAATAGGATTGAGTTGCTGCCAATTGTAAATTCAGCTAACCCCGAAGAAATTGATACTATTCTTTCACAAAAACCTCATATCTTTCATTTCATCGGTCACGGGCGTTTGAGAAAAGAAGGCCATCGAGATGTGGGGGAGATTGCCCTTGTCGATCTAGATCTTGATGAGGCGATGTGGGTGGATGCAGATTATTTCAGCGGACTTTTTGCCCGGCATCGTCCTAGCGTTGTGATGCTGCAAGCCTGCGAAGGGGGGAAAATGTCGGAGGAGCGGGCATTTACTGGGGTTGCTTCGGGAATTATTCAGCAAAAGATTCCAGTTGTGGTAGCAATGCAGTATGAAGTAACCAACAGCACTGCTAGTCGGTTTTCCCGTCGTTTCTATCAACGATTGGCAGCAGGGGATCCAGTAGATATTGCGGCCCAGGACGGACGGTATGCTATAGCCCTGGGTCCTACTCAATATCGCAAGCGAGATTTTGCTACTCCTGTCATTTTCATGGGGGTGGAAGATGGTTATCTGTTTCGGCCTCAAGGTGAAGAAGTTGAGTCTGGGGCTAATGGTGCCTCCCGAAAGTCGAGCCAACGGACCGATCCGCAAAAGGATACTATAATAGGTAACAATAACAATGTCGTTAAAAATGTTAAAGGGGAAAATATTCACATTGGTGATAATTTCAGAACTTGGATATGAGGAAGGAAATATGGACCTTTGATATTGCTTCGCTCTCCTTCGCGGTAACGGAAAAAAGTTTTTTTGCGTAAGTCCTAAATTTAAGTGCTTCAAAATCAATTCGAGGAAAAACAGTTACAATGAAAACTAATGACAGCATAGAAGCTATTCTATATCGCATTATTGCAAGTGGTCGCTATAGTCAAGATGACATAACTGACTTGCAACAGTTATTGAATTCAAGTGATTCTCGCGAGGTTGAACGTAAATTCAATGTAAAAAATATAGAAGGAAACAACATTCAGATAGGCGATCGCTACTTTCAAATGGGATGGACTGACGAAGCGATCGAAGCTTTTATCGACGAACAGTATAAATACCTGAATTTAACTGAAGGTTGTCGCGATCGCGACAACCTTCAGCAATATCTTGATAGTGTTTTAAAAAGGCTGAAGCAGCAAGGCTGTTCCGACATTCGTAAAGACTTCACGCTAGGCAGTCGAAAGTTCAACTACATCGCTAGGATGACTGAGTTTGAACTTGCATCAATGGTTGGTGTTGAACTACCCTTCGGAATTTTTAATAGGCGAGGCGAAGCCTTTTTCATGTTTTCTGAGTTTTATTCGCTCCAGATGGAAACATTAAAGCAGTTTTCTCCGCTATGTTTTAAGTGGGCAAAAGAGCAAGTTACAATGTCTGCTACCTTTGAAGCGATTTACAATGGAAGGGAGCCAACCCATATCTGTTTCGCGATCGCTATTGTGGACGAGTTGGACGAGGAAACTAGGGATGCTATCCGAACAACGAATCCGTTAAATACGCGAGCCGATGCCCTATGGTATCAAATACCAGTCGTTTACGAATTAGCACCGCAGCAGTTGCACTGTTACGAAAAATCTCCTAACGTATTCGAGGATTGGGTGGGCAAAGGAGTCTGGGGTACTTTGCGAAAAGTTATGCGAGAATACTTGATGCCATCTCCTCAAGAAGAGCGCGATTAAACAACTGCTTTTCAATCTTTTTTGTCGACATTTTACGCTAACCCAGAAACCGGGTTTTGGGAAAAACCCGGTTTCTGAATTCTGGCATTGACATACACCCCGCCAACAAGCGATCGCCCCCAAAAAGCAAAAAAAGCGATCGCCAACTTTAGCCTTTTTAAGTTCCTATCGAACGAATGCGAACAGTTGTCGGTGTAATAACCGCGAACGCACCTGGCAATTCTTCGGAGTATCTGGCGATCGCCCCAGCAATAATAGTAGCCTTACTAGGATCGGGTAATCCAGCCAATCTCACCAAAATTACACCGGATGCAACACGACCCAAACGAAACACTAACTCCCCAAAATCCTTATCCGCTGTTAACAACAACGCCCCTTCCCTGTTAGCTAAATCTAGCACCACATCATCAGAAACTCCTGGTTCCATTTCCGCAACGTACCAAACTACATGACCGTCTAACCGCAAACGATCTACTATTGCCTGCTTAATATTTTCGTCTGCCAATAAATTCACGAAACAGCCTCCACAACGGGATAAATTACATCAGCCTTTAACGCTTCAGCAGCAAACGCCAAAGCAGCTTGAATGTCCTCCCGCTTCAGTCGCGGATGCCCCTCCAACAGTTGTTCTGGAGTCTCTCCCGCCGCCAGACTTTCGAGGATAAACTCTACCGTAATGCGAGTGCCGGCGATCGTTGGTTTGCCCATCATTACTTTAGGGTCAGAAACTATAAATTGTCGATATTGCTCCATCATTTTTCCCTACAGAAAATTCTCTTCGGTTATTGTAGCATAAGCGATCGCTCCCACTGGACGAACAAGAGCGATCGCCCCCCAAAACCCTAACTCAAGAAGCAAAAGGATCCCGCACTCTCAAGAGGCATAACATAGCAATTCTACCCAAGTTAAAGGACAGTAATAGCCCGCAGCTTTATCGGCGAGAATATCGGCAAAAATTGGTCTAACTATGGCTTCCCCATTGAAGTAATAGATAAAAATGTTAGTATCTAGCAAGTATTTAATCATCCCACTCCGCCCTTAACGCTTGTTGAAATTCAAGAGGATCGATCCGTTTTGGCAAAAAGCCAAACAGATCTAAAACTTCGTCTTCTTCAGGCGAAACTGACCTTCGGGACGGCAAAGATTGTACTACCACCACAACTTCTAATAAACCCGGTTTCACAGTATCCGGCAGGCGAATTTCCAATTGGCGATCGCTCCCGACAGAGACAACTTTCCGAATGGTTTCCATAATTTCTATTGCGAAGCAACACAACACTAATTTACCATAACTCTGATTCTATCGGTTTATCCTACTTCGATAACAACCCTTATAGTTTACTCCCAACTTCCCCAGATTGTCAATAGTTTGAAAAAGCGATTTGCTAAAAAACAAGAGCGATCGCTTTTTCCAAAACTGACGCGAGGGAAGGGCAAAGCATTCGGACAGAAAACTTGATGCGTTGTTACCACACTGACCGCCCGAATGCTTTTCCCCTACAGATGGTCGTTAACCGCAGGTGGACGAAAAAGAGCGATCGCTCTTTTTCATCGCCCTATTAATCTTAAGATATCGCAACGCTTCTGTGATAATTAAAACCGGTGGTTATATCCTGCGATCGGACGCCTCCGGCAATAAGTAAAGAAGTTAACCCATCCTCGAAGTTATCTATTTCAACGATGACTTGGCGATCGACCACGCGAGCGTGAAAGAGAATGAAGTCGATCCAGCCTTGTTTATCTAAACCTGTAGCCACTACCAGGAAGTGACCGGAATCAAAATCGCAGACAGGATATAGCTTAATCTGTTGTAAACGCGGTTGGTCGCGAGTTGCTTCAAGCACAGTTTTTTTGAGGATATCTGGATAATTTAAAGAATCCATCGAACAATAGCCTCCCTTTCTGGTGAGTAAACTAATAAGTTAATTCTATTACGCTGGACGGCTAGCTGAAAAATTGGTTTTTGGAAATGTTGGAGGTATTTGGCTTGACTGATGGCTAGGAATAGCTGTCTTTCTGGTTCTTGAACCTCCAAAGCCCATTGGTAAAGCTGAAGTTGCCAAGAGTGTTTTTTCCAGTTCGCTAATAGGTGAAGGGGAATCAAAGTCTTTTATTTCCACAGCAATTTTCCGCCCTTCTTTTTCTGCTGCGAAAAACTTTTCAGCTCCTAAATCTGCTTTCAATGCCGTTTGTTCTAACACTAAAATTAACGGGTCGTCGGTAATAATCCACCCGTCTTTTTCTAAAGTGCGGCGTAGGGGTAAATGCAAATCATCTCGTCTAGACATTAGTTAAAACTGCCAATTAGAGTCAAAATTATCTCTATTAACGCTGCCATCCAAAGGCAAAAAAATCCAATCCATAACTACCACGAACCATACTCTTCTTGATGTTCGTTAATTGTCGCTTTCAAAGCTTCGTTAGCGGTCGGTGGATTCAAAATTGCCGATTCTATTATTTCCAAATCGCGATCGCTCGCAGTAATCGCTTCTGGTTCCGGTATTTCCTCAGTCGTAGCATAAGCAGCAAGTTGCAGCAAATACTCGCTGACAGCCAAACATCTCAAAGCAGCCGCCTTCTCTAAAAGTTGTTTTTGCTCTGGTTCGAGAGTTAAAGTTATACTCGTTTTCGCTGACATAACATTTCACCTATTTAACGATTTGTAAAAATAACAACCCTTATAGTTTACCTCTTCCTCCCCAGATTGTCAAAAGCTTTGAGAAATCGGACCAAAGATAGGCATTACGCAACAGACTCCACTTTCAAACTAACTCCATCAAATTCTGGGAGTTCGCGACCCATTGCCACGCCAACAAGTACCCACTCCTCTAAAACCTCCAATAATTCCTGGCGACATTCTTCGAGAGTCCAGCCCGTTGCCCATACCCCTGCTTCCCCAGCGATCGAGCCATAAAAACCCTCATCCTCCTCAAGGAGCTCGTAGTTAGCTGCCTGCATTGCTTGTTGTAAATATTCTTGAATCATAGTTTATTCCTCTTGTTTTAATTTAATAGATTTTACAATTCTATCCCGTTGTCTTTGTTACCCCTAACAGTTTACTGCCAACCTCCCCAGATTGTCAATAGTTGGAAAAAGCGATCGCTCCCACTGGACGAACAAGAGCGATCGTTTTTTCCAAAATTAGACTTCTTGCAGAAGTAGGCAACAGGCAACAGGCAACAGGCAACAGGGAAGAGTTTTTAAGGAAAAAGTAACGAAAAACGATTTTATTTTTACTTTTGCAAGAGGTCTATTGACGCGGGGGCGGGGCAAAGCATTCGGACATTTAGCTTTTCTACTTTTTCCAAAAGTTTACCGCCCGAATGCTTTACCCCTACAAGTCCTTTTTTTCCACAACGTGAAGCGATCGCCCGAAACAACCTATTAATGGATTAAGATATGGACGCGGATCGGAAACCCGGTTTTTTCTACAATACCTTCGTCATTTTTGCCGAACAATGATAATTCGCACGGCAGAAACCGGGTTTTTTGAAAAAACCCGGTTTCTTAAATCCCCATGCCGATAAGATATTTTATTTTGGCGAAGGTATTGTTCAAAAAACCGGGTTTCTCAAATATCGATCTCCTCGAACTTTTTATCGACTCAAGACCATCCCTCTAAAATTCAATAAAAATCCGATCGCCTATTTCCCCCCACCGAAATTCTTCTACTTTCTCCGGGCGATCGTAAAAATACTCCTCTAAATATGGTTCGATTTCCATCTGCCAGATATCTTCTATTTGTTCTTCTAAATCTGGGATGAGAAAAAAGGAAATCCCGAGATAGTAGTGCCGATCGCCTATTTCTCGATTAATTTTTTCTAACACTTCAATTAACCCCTCCACTGGCAGATCGCCTTCTTTTTCTCGATACCTCCGCAACAATTCGTAATTGGGATAAAGAGAAATAAAAGCAAAGCGCCTGCGCAGGGCATTATCTACCAAAGCGATCGAGCGATCGGCCGTATTCATCGTAGCAATAATCAGCGCGTTTTCTGGGATAGCAAACAACTCCCCGCTGCCCGCTAAAGGAATTTGGCGATCGCGATATTCCAGCAAATACATCAACTCCCCAAATACTAAAGATAAATTAGCCCGGTTAATTTCATCCACAATTAAAACGCAAATATCCAAACAAGAAGCCGCCTTCTGGCAAAACTCTAAAAACCGACCCGGAACCATTTGATAAGTCAATTCTCCATCCCAACTATTCGGGCGAATTCCTTGAATAAAATCTTCATAAGTGTAGGCTGGATGGAATTGAATTAATTCCCAAAAACCATCCCCGCCACCGATTAAATGTTTCGCTAATTTTTGCGCTAAAAATGTCTTACCAGTCCCCGGCGGACCCTGTAAAATAGCCTGTTTTTTCCGCTTAATACTACCAATCCATCGCTTTAATTCCCTTTCCTCAAATCCGGTTTCCGCCGCGCATAGATTTAAAGAATATTCCGGTTGTAAATCTGGCAGGGGGAGAGCATTTTTTAACTCAACATCTGTCTGGTTAGAAAAATCGTATTTTTTCACCGCTACCAACCAATGAGAAAACATATCGAATAAATCCTCTTCTCGGAGGGCCGGTATGGTCGGTCTATTTATTTCTATAGTTAAAGTTTCAATTAGCTTTTTTGCAGTGACGTTAACTGGAGGATAGTCGATGAGTTTTTCGCTGTAAGCAGTTTCGGCAAAATAGTTAATAACTTTCAGGGAATTATTGCCGATTAAAATAAAGCGATCGGGTAGAATGGCATTAAGAATAGGAGTTAGCATTTCCATCTGGAACTTGCCATAATTGGGCAGGGCAAAAAAATCGTGACAAGCTGCGGATAGCTGCCAACTATTCTCCCAGCAGCGACAGATAAAATTGAAGATTGCCGAAGCAAGAATGGGGCGGTCTATTGCTTCGATGGAACTGGATTTTTGCCACCATTGGCTTAAGTCTTCCGAGATGGCGGCGTTGACATGAACCCAGGCCCCTTGTTGGCGATTTGTAATAGAATCTGCATGGGGTAATAGCTGCAACAAAACTGATTCGGCGATGTCTTCTTCCGAGTGAAAATCGGCGGCGATCGCCTGAAAATTACGCCTGCCTTGTTTCCTTTGTTTTTCGTAAGCAGTTCGATACCGCAACCCTTCCCCAGTGTAAGGATAATACGGGGCAAATTCCTCGAATAAATTCGCAAATTCCTCTCTTTTTTCTGGGTTCATTTTTAAGTAGAAGAAAAATTGTAAGTAGGTAGGCAAAAATATTTACATAAAATTATTTCTCCCAACCCCCGTAGAACAGGCCAAAGCGCCTGTTCCAGATGTCCAATTAATTTTGCACTGGTACTTAATGGTTTTGTTGGGTTTCACTTCGTTACACCCAACCTACAGACCGATCGTAAATCAGAAATTACATTCAGCCAGATCTCGAATAATGTCCCAGTCCATAGAGTTCAGATAGCGATAGCTTTGGGGAGGTCGAAAATTATAAAAACACTGTCTCAAAGATTCTAAATCTATAGGGTTATTAAAAAGTTTAATTTGTTTAAAAAAAATCCCGACTCCCTGTTCTACTCCTCGATAATAATTATAAAATTCTTCTGGGGTAACTCCTGCTTTATCTTTAACCCGTTCCCAAAGGTCGCCGATGGGTTCTCGGACGACTTTTTTGACTGTAAAATAACCTACCACTGCCTTTCTGGGGGAGGAAACATAAACTACTACTATATCATCGTTTTCTAGGCGGGGACGAACTCGACGCAGTTCTACTTTTTTGGTTTTTTCCTGGAAGATTTTATTAGCGTATTGCGGACGAATTGATAATAATAAAATGTTGGACATTAACTAGAATTTAATTATGTTTTTGCGTTCCTTTATTATAGACGATCGCGAACTTTTCCGCTGAAATTTTAGATGGCCCTCGAAGCGGTATTTTTTTGCCCAATAGTTCTGGCAATTCTTGGAAGTCGATGGGGCGATCGAACAATTTTGTATCGCTAAACCGCAAAGCCATTATCTCTTTATTGGGGTCGTCGTCGGTCAGTTTCATTAAATCTTTCTTTTGATAAATGCCCAAGGTTCTAAACTGTCGAAATAGTTTATCTGGTTTATCGACAATAACCTCATCCAAACGAGAGCAAGCTTTAATTGCTTTAGTCCCAGAAGTAAAGGAGCGATCGTAACTAACGTACCACAAAATTCTGCCAATAACTCCCGGTTTCAAACCTCCATTACCCCGTTTGGTTCGATAATAAACCAACTCTCGTTTTAAAGCAACTTCTGTTTTAGAACCGAAGAGCAACTGGTTAGCTAAACTCTCATCAAATAAATCTTGAGCCCACCGCGCTTGAATTGGAACGATTAAAGTCAAAAGTTCGGCATCGACGATTTTAGCCGGCCAGAGACTCCTCTCTAATACTGCCGCGACCTGCATATTTTTGGTTGCTTCTTCGGAGTTTAAAGTCTCGGCTATTTGCAGGCAAAAACTATAATCTGGTTCTAATTTTGCTAAATCTGCCAGACGTCGAGATAATTGTTCTGCCGTTTCTGCTACTGCCAAATTTGCTTTTAAATAATGCTCTTGGATTCTGACAAAAGCATCTTCTTGAATTGCTCTAATAAGAGAATCTTTTAAATAAGGTTCGGCGATGCGAGTGAAATACCTATTGTCTTTCGCAGAATCGGAAATTACCCTAAATAATAAATAGCGAGCGAGAGTTCCTTCTAAAGAACCTCCTCCCACTCGCAATAAAGGTATTTCTAATTCGTACTTTTTATTTTTATTATAAGCTATTAAAGCTAGGGGGTTGTTTTCTCCTTCTACCACCACTTCGCATTTGACATTTTCTGAATTGGCGCTAAATTCGCGCAACTTTCGTTTTAGCTGTGCTTGGGTTTCTCCCTTCTCTGCCGCGAGAAAATGTTCGCTCAGGCGATCGATTTGATGGCGCATAACTGGGATAATATTTAACCTATCGGAACCTGCTAAACGGGCTGGTTGATATTCGGTATTGTGGTGGAGTTCGTCGAGGTTAACTATTAATTCTTTCGGGCTGAGTATTTGTAATTTAAACTTTTCATAAATACGATCGCTCAGTTCTAAAGTTGGGCGATCGCGCGTTACAAAAACGGGACAATCAGAAGCAAGAGTCCTCGCTAACTGTCGGATGGATGAATCCTTAAGTTGTAGGTTATTGTCGGCCAGATAATTGCTTAAAATCTTCAAAAACTTCTCGAAATCTCGATAGCCGCAGGGGAGTTTTGTGAAAGTTTCGGCAAAGTGACGCTGCCGCTTTCTCTCTGGTTCTGGTTCGAGGGAATTGATGGCATTAAATATTTCGTTGGTGACGCATAATTCTAAATATCCTTGCAACCAGTCTGCCAGTAAATAATCAGATTTTTTATTGTCGAGATTGCTGCCGCCGCCTAACTGAAGAAAAACGCCGATATCTACAATGGCACACAGGCTAGAATCCAGTTTTTCTGCGGCATGGCTGGAGAATAAAGTAGGATGGTTGTGGTCTAACCACCAAACTGTTAAAAGTTCTCCATCTTTGCTTCTTCCTACTTTTTCGTTCCTAGACTCGAAGCCTAATTTTTGCCACATTTTTTCTAAACCATAATCCCGGCGGCATTTTAGTTTAATGCCGTAAAAGTCAGGGTTATTTTGACTTAAATAATTGACGAGATGCCTGGCAATGCCGCGACCGCGAAGGGATTTTTTTACGCACAAATGAACTATAACGATGATGTTATCGCGGCATACCCCTCGATAAAGCAGATAACCTATTAAGTGGCGATCGCTATCTAAGGCTACAATAATTTCCCGCTTTTCTGCGTGTCTGGAAAAGCCTTGGAAAGGTAAAAGACCTACAGTTTGACGATTGGCATCTCCGAGTTTAATTACCTCTGATAGATACTCCGACTTTTCGTCAATTTCTCTTATTTCTATTCCTTCGTTCGCCATTTTTACTCCCCAAATTTATTCCCCGATCGATTTTAACACGAAAGCTGCTACAGTTAAAGTTGCTCTGGGTGCATCGGGGGAATATAGCAATGCTACTAAACGATTTATGGCAAACAAATTGTCGAGTGCGTTAGCTTGCGGGGGCATCGAAAAAGATTCTATCTTTAGGAAGATGTGTTAGGCTCGGAGATTTTGTATTCTGAAAATATAGAAATAAAAAAGTCAGCCCATCGAGCGGGAATTCTTGAACCCGAGCGAAAGCTGACCCAGACAAAAAAAAGGAGGAAAGCGATGAAAACCATCAATAACCAATCCCTAAAGAACTTATTCCTACGCAGAGCAGGCATAGCGATCGCCCCGTTACTGTTTTCTGGGGGAGTGGTTGCAGCAGGAGGAGTTAGAACCGCCGTCGCTCAACAGCAAAATCCACCCCAGTGGGGCGAAGATCTCACTGACTCAGCACCGAATTCCCCTGGTGTCATATCTTTAGAAGAAGTTTCCGAACAAGCGGAAAGACTCGCAGGCAGCACCGTAACCATCAACGGGAAAGTCGAAAGAATAATCGCCCCAAACGCCTTTATCCTACAAGAAACTGGTTCGATCTATAACGACGACCGCGTTCTGGTCATCCTTGGCAACGCGCCGCAACATGCTATTTTTGAAGATGGCAAAGTTCAAGTAACCGGGGAAGTACGCCAATTAGTGACAGCGGAGTTAGAGCGGGACTACGAGCTAACTTGGGATCTAGAACTCAAGCGCAAGCTCGAAGTAGAATATACAGGTGCGGCAACGGTAGTAGCTAACATGACCAGAGTATTAGCTAGCGAATAAAAGACACCAACGGAGGAACCGTCGCGATCGTTGCTTTTGGTTCGGACCGGACGGCGGTGGGCTTAAGGAACGCATAGCCAGAGACGAGCGATCGCTCCCCTCCAACATTCGCTGTCGATAATTAATAGAGTTATAAGAGTAATTTTTACTACTAATTAAAGAAAGAGCCTATTTCTTTCTTTGGAGAGAGCAAAAAAGCGATTAATAGAGAAAAATAAAAAAACCCTAAGTTAATCGAGCTACTAGATGAAAAAGATAAAAAACAACCCCAGACAAAAAACAGCGGGAGCGATCGCTATAATTTCCCTAGCCCTGGCCGCTTTTCCCAAGACTTCTGTCGCGACTCCCAAAGCAACATTCTCCCAGGGAAATCTAATCGCGCAAGCAAGTAACTGCCGCGAGATAGCCCCAGAAGTCGGTCTGAACGTCCATCAAAGCCCGGACGGGGAAGTAGTAGGCACCTTAGAGAGCGAACAAAACATTTACATTACCAGCAGCGAAGTCAGCAACGGGTGGGTGCAAATTGAATCTCCCGTAACCGGCTACGTTCGCGCCGAATATCTGACCTATTGCGACAACGCGACTGCCAACCCACAAGGATCTACTGCCATGGACGGGGGTGGCGAAAGCATCGAAACCGTAGCTGGTAGTAACTGCCGCCAAGTTATCTCGCCCCGAATAGAGGTCAGAAAGGAACCAGCAGGAGATGTCGTCGCGACCTTAGAAGAAAACCAAGAGGTGTCTATTGCTAACGAGGGGAGCAACGGTTGGGTGCCCATCGAGCTACCTAGCAGCGGTTTCGTCCGGTCGTCGGAATTGGGTTACTGCGACTCGGAAGTAAGCCAAGCACAACCGACGACCGCAGTAACTCCACAAACAGCTACAGTAGTATCGCAACCGCCTATCGGTGCTGGCTGCCGCAAAGTTAATATGGCTTCCGGTTTGAATGTTAGAGACGCTCCAGGAGGCAATATTATCGGGTCGTTAGAAAAAGATCTCTACGTCTATATTACCGATGAAGGAGCAGAAGGGTGGGTGCCTATTACGAAGCCGATGGATGGTTATGTAAGGTCGGACGAACTGACATATTGTCCTTAGAAAACTCCGAAACGGATGGGCGATCGCCTTGAAATTAAGAAACCTGGTTTTGTGGAAAAACCAGGTTTTTTTTAATTGCTAATAGTGGGTAAAGCAAAAGTTCGTAGTAATCGCTTTAGCGATTTATATTGATAAATCGCTAAAGCGATTACTACAAGCTAGCTAGTAGTGCAACCCAACATCTTTGTTGGGTTGCACGAAGGTCCGCACAACCGTTCAAAAAAATGGCGAAGGTATTGGTGGAAAAACCAGGTTTTTTAATTGCTAATAGAGATGCAGCCAGCCTATCTTAGCAACAGCATACATCCAATTAGGGATAGCTAAAAGTTCTATTCTCCTAGAGTACAATAGTATTGTTGGGTAGAAGTCCGTAGATCTAGCTAGATATGCGGTTCAATTATTTATTTGGAGAACCTTTATTTCTCTGACCTTGACAAATTTATGTAATTGGTTTAATAATTTACTCCAGCCAGGGTGGCATACTATGGGCCAATGGGTGGCACGACAGCCTCCAAAATAGGTCTTTGCATCGGGCAACTAATCCTTGAAAACGGAGATTAAAAAAGTGATTAACAATTTGATTAACCTAATTTATAATAGTTCCGACGAGGGGCGCTTAAAGGTAGCCGCTCAAAGATTGGGGGAGATTAAAACGGCAGAACGTTCCGAAGTGGTGGATGCTTTAATTCATTTATTAGGCAAAACTAATAACGAAGAAACTCGCTGGACTGCTGCTGAAACTTTATGGGCGATCGCTCCTAACAATCCCGTTTGCGGCGCGCGCAGAGTTAAGGATTTAAAAATACAAATAGGCGATCGTTCCCTCGGTTTAATAGTAGCGATTTTCCCAAAACCTAAAAATAAATTCGCAGTTTCGGTTCGCCTTTATTCTCAAAGGGACGACCGTCTGCCGTCTCCCTTAAAATTAACCATTGTTGATGAAGATGGAGCTAATTTTAAGGTAGCACAATCTAAAGATAAAGATGATTTTATTCAGCTTAAATTTACGGGATGGCGCGGAGAAATTTTTAGCGTTCAATTAACTTCAAAAAATTCTACAATTACAGAAAAATTTGCAATTTAAAATACTTGCTTCGTAGTAACGACTTTAGTCGTTTCGTGCAGTTTCGTAGTTAAATAAAATTCCGGCCAACTCGGTAGTTCGCTCCACCAAAGGTGCAATTAAAGTGCCTCTGGTCTTTTATTTTGGCCCCAGTCCTGGACTGCGAACCGGGTTTTATCTAAAATCTAAAAAAAGTTTTTCGGACGTCTGCTGCATAAATTCCAATACCTCTCCTAATAATAAGTTTATGGATAGCAATAGAAGACATGGAGAGGTTAGTATGCGAAGAACAGGAGATTATCTAAAATCTATGGAGGCGATCGGGTCCGTGTGGTCCGTGTGGTCCGTGTGGTCGGGGTGGGGAGAAAACCTAAAGTTAGTTCAATTCAACCGATCGGTTTCTCCCCACACTCTGCTTGCAAAGCGCATTTTTTACCCGTGGCAAGTAAGTACCCGTGCAAAATTAATTGAACGTACCAAACAGGCGAGACGCCTGTTCTACGGGGAAATAAAGAATCATTTTATGTAAATATTTTTGCCTACCTACTTATAACAATTCTATTCAATCGCTAAAGGGATTAGTACCAACTAGCAAAATGCACCAAATTAAACTGACAATTACGGCCAAATCTCCTTTGGCCATCGGGCGACGGAAACCAGGGGGGTCTGTTTCGGAAACGGAGAACTATATTACTGGTTCGGTCATCCGAGGAACCATTGCCAATCTATTAGTTGAACTCGCCAACCAAAACAACAATAATCTCGCAGAAAATGGAGGAGATTTTCAACAGTTATTTTTAGATGAAAATGCCGCCATCTTTCAAAACGCCTATCCAGTACAAAAGGGAAAAGAAAAGGTCCGCATAATGCCGACCACCGCAGTTAGTTCCAAGAGTAAACCGGGTTTTCAAACTAAAGACGGTTACGGAGTATTCGATACTTTAATCGATCGCTTTTGTGCGGAAAAGAGCGATCGCCTCTACGACCCTAACTGCCCCACTGACGGCGGCCGAGTGGAACCTTTTTCTGGTTTTTATTCTAAGGAAGGCGAGGAATATTCTGCCGTCTCCGTCGCTACCAGACTATTAACTAGAGTCGGCATCAACCGCCGCCGGGCAACTTCGGAAGAAAATATCCTTTATAGCATTCATGTTATTAACGAAGTCCAGGGAAAAGAACGGCAACCAA
>JAXHVR010000039.1:36992-41890 GCA_034189005.1 Cyanobacteriota bacterium
TCCGTCGCTACCAGACTATTAACTAGAGTCGGCATCAACCGCCGCCGGGCAACTTCGGAAGAAAATATCCTTTATAGCATTCATGTTATTAACGAAGTCCAGGGAAAAGAACGGCAACCAACTACTTTTATGGGCGCAATTTTGCTGGAGGATGAAAACCTGGCAGAGTCTCTAAAAAACTTTATTAATTATCATAATAAATCCCTGCGGTTCGGCAGTTCGACCTCCCGGGGATTGGGAAAAGTGGATATTGAATCGGTCTTGACACGGGTTCCATTAAATGTTAAAAGTAGAGTGGATCGGTTTAACAAGAAGCTGAAAGAAAGATGGAACCAATGGCAAATATTTAATCCTGCTAGGGAAGGGAAATTCAACGAAGGGCGAACCTACTTTACTATTAATTTACAATCCGATGCAATTTTAATTGAAAATTGGCGGCGGACTACTGTTATAACAGAGGCAATGTTGGAACAATTCGCCGATGTGGAAGATTCCAGTTTGAAATTAGAAGTAGCTTATAGCAGTTACGATTATTTTTGGGGCTGGAATGCGGCCTGGGGCTTGCAAAAAGATACAGATTTAATTGTTAATAAAGGAGGTGTTTATTTATTTAGTACGGAACATTTCAATTTGTGGGAGGAGAAATTAGCCGGATTGGAATTTAAAGGAGTGGGGGAGAAAACCTGCGAAGGTTTCGGTCAAATAGAAATATGTAACGAATTTCATTTAGTATTAAGGGGGGAAGCAGTTTAATTATGGTAACTTCAATTGAATTAGAACAACAATTAGTTTTGAGATTGGACCGGGAGGCGAAGAAACATTGGGATGGGATTATTGAGAAAATGCAGGAGATGGCGAATAATTTCGATATTAAAGAAATTGAGGAAAAATCCCCGTTTAGAAATGTTTTAAATGTAGCGACGGAGGCAAATTCGTCTTTGGAAGTTATCAAAAACTTTATTCGCTATCAAGTGGGGAGGCAGGGTTCTAATAAGATTTGGAAAACTACGAAAAATAAGCAATTGTTTGCCGATGCGGTGGTAGGACAAATAGACGATTTGCTCAAATACAGTCAAGAGATGGTGGGGGCGATCGCTAAAGACATCAATGAAAAAATGGAGGGTTTCCCGGAAAAAAGTACGGAAAAACAGCTACTATTAAATTTAAAAGAGCGTCTGGAGAAAAATCGCACCGATTTAATCCGGTCTCAACATCTCAAATTAACTCAATTGTATTTAGGTTATTTGAGTCGCGAACATACAGCATTATTAGGCGAAAAAAAATCGGGAGTAAAATAATGAATCGATTAGTAATTTCAACCATCGGAACGAGTTTATTAACCAACCAAATTAACCGAGGCAACCCCGACGAAAAAGACTGGTTCCCTCGCCTGCGAGATTCTGCTAATTTAACTTTAGAAAAAACTCCCCCAGAAGCTAAGGCAATTCTCGAAAGTCTCAAAGAAAGAGCGTTGGAAAAACTGAAGGAAGGAACTGTCGGAAAAATCCGAAGTGCCAGCGCCGAATTAAATGGAATTTATGGCATTTATGAGGAAAATTTGCAGGCAGGAAAACAAGACGTTCACTTATTAATCGCCACGGACACGGCCCAAGGAGAAGGCACGGCAAATATAGTTGGGGATTTCTTAAAAAGTCACGGCATTGCCAACGTTCAAATCTGGAAACCGAAGGGACTTTCTACTGCCAGTACGGAAGTTTTCACCAACGGCATCGACGAACTTTTAGAACAAATAGACGAAGTAATTCCTGGTTATAAAGAATCGGGTTATCGAATTTTTTTCAACTTAGTGGGAGGGTTTAAAAGTTTGCAGGCATATCTCAATACTATTGGGATGTTTTATGCGGATGAAATAATTTACATTTTCGAGGGGCCCAGTTCGGAAATGATAACTATTCCTCGGCTGCCGATCGCCATCGATCGCTCTATTATTGACCCGATGAAATTTGCTTTAATGGCGGCGGGAGAAATTAAAGTTTCTGAATTAGGAGACGTACCAGAAACGACGGTCGTAAAAGCGGACGATGTTGCAACTTTATCTAACTGGGGCAAACTGACTTGGAATAATTGTAAATTAGATTTACTTTCCCAAGATTTGCTGCCCTTTCCAGGTTTAGAATACGAAAAATCTTTCGTCCGAGATTATAAAGATTGCCGGGATAAAAAAGAACGAACGAGGTTACAAGAACTTTTGGCAAAGGTTTCTTATTTACTGACGAAAAATAACGGGGATACTGCTAGCTTGACTGGCGTAAAATACGACGTTTATACTAATAAGAACGGTATCGCTCATTTTCGGTACGATGACGGTCGGCGAGTAAGTTGTATTAAGGAAGGACAAGTTTTAAAACTACGTCATTATGGCGAACACGATTATGTCAACGACAATCCTTAATTTAAAAAGGTAAAATCATGTTTGAAACTTTCAAAAATCGCTTAGAAATAACGGGAACTTTGCGGGCGGTTACGGCCTTAAGAATAGGTTCTGGAAGTTCCGTAGATCCCGTCGGTTCAAATTTACCGGTAATTAAAGACGCTTTAGGCTATCCCCTAATTCCAGGCGCGAGTTTCAAAGGCGCTTTAAGGTCGCGTCTGGAGAGTTTTTTGCGAGGAATAGTAGGAAGCGATCGCCGCTTAGTTGCCAACCCCGCCATTAACAAAGAATGGTCGATTACCAAAGAAGAACTTAAGGAGATTAAAAAAAGAAACGGGAAGGATGACCGGGCCTTAACTGCGGAAATTCTCGAAAAAACCGATTTAATTTCTCTATTATTTGGTTCCCCCTGGGTTGCCAGTAAATTCCAAGTGCGAGATTTAACAGTTTTGCCGGAAGAATGGTTCGGTCAATATCAAGAAAGAGACGGAGTTTCTATCGAAAGAGACACGGAAACTGCTGCTGATGGAAAGCTTTATAATTTCCAAGTCGTCCCGGCAAATACTCCTTTTTATTTCCATTGCGTCGTCGAAAATGCCGAAAAGTGGGAACTTGGTTTATTAACAATTGGTTTGCATCAATTCGAGACGGAACAAATACCATTAGGCGGGGGGCGATCGCGCGGTCTGGGAGTAGTTCGTTTGGAGATAAAAAATATGCGCTGGTTCGACTCCGAAGGCGACCCAAAGAAGTTGTTGGAATATTTACAAAAGTTGGTTTCTGAGGATGAGGAGAAAAATAAAAGTGCTTATGAGGATGCGAAAGGTTATAAAGATGATTGGGTGAAAGCGTTAATCCAACATTTGAAGGGGAAAATCGCTAAAGCGATTACTACGAACTAGCTTTTTGTCCTACCAACAACCCATCCGTTACCGTAGGACAGGCGTCTCGCCTGTCCCCGCTGCCAAAAAAAACCCAATTGTTAATTGTTAATTGTTAATTGTTAATTGTTAATTGTTTTATGCACAAAAGATTTGTCAACAATTTTACCATTGATTTCAGTATAATTCCTCGCGGGCCGATTTTAATCAAATCCGGTCAAGAAGGGGCGGATCCCACCAAACCGGATATGGAATTTGTAGAGACCTACCACCAGGGCAAACGCAGTATTTATCTGCCCGGCAGTTCTCTCAAAGGGGCCATCCGCGCCCACGCCGAACGCATAGTTCGCACCGTCGGTCAGGACAACCGCCCCAACGACCCCGCCAAACTCTGGGCAAGCGACCCCCTGAACGATAAATACGAATATCTGCACAAAAACGACAATCTCAAAGATGAAAAGAAATGTCCACCAGAGATTTATAAACTCTCGTCGTTCACCGACCAACTCTTCGGCAACGTCAAAATTGCCAGTCGCCTGAGAATAGAAGATGCCTACCCGACAGGCGCGGTGCCGCGACTGGAGGAACGTAACGGAGTAGCGATCGATCGGGTGTTCGGTTCGGTAGCGGTGGGGCCGTTCAACTTCCAAGTCTGCACCGAAGGGGAGTTTAGAACCAAAATTCACTTGAAAAATTTCACTCTGGCGCAACTTGCTTTAGTTGGTTTGGTGTTGCGAGACTTTCACGAAGGTTGGTTTGGTTTGGGTTTTGCTAAGTCTCGCGGACTCGGTACCGTAGAACTTCGGTATCATCAGGCGATCGCTCAATATCCCGGTTGCATTCTCAACGAAGACAACCAGCGCATTGAGATGTTGGGCAACCCAAAGAAAAATTGGAGTCGCACTTCTCTGCTGGGTGCCGGCGAATTTCTGAAAAAGGAGGAACGCCTGACCTACGGTTTCCCCCAGGGCGATGTTGAAGAGACACCTGTGCCAGGGCAAGAAATGAATTTAGGTCTCGGCGTCGAGTTGCGCTGGGAAGGCGACGAACGAGTACCAGATATTTTTCGTCGGGCGGTGAATGCATGGAAAAAGTTATTAAAAAATAGGAGGGCAGCGGCATGAAGGCATTTGTCGGCACTCGCGAAGTTGCTAATAGCGACGAACTTGGGGAATTACTCGCCAAACTGGCGGGAGAGGAGAAGGAGAAGTCGAGTTATTATTTTTTGCGATCGCCCCACAAGATCGCCGGATTTTTATCAGAACTTCCTTCAGACTTCTCCAGCGCGGCCGAGGGGCAGATGTTTAACCGCGATCTGGAGTTGCGCTGGAAGCGGCGGGGCGAGAAATTTTCTCTTTTGCTGTTGAGTCGGGACAGTTCCAATACAGAAGATTTTGAACCAGTGGGGGAGGGGTGGAAAACAAGCGATCGGCCTGCGGTATTGTACCAGAAAGAAGAAACCCGCTTTCCTCGCCGGTTCCGCTATGGGGAGAAAAAGCAGAACCTTCGCCAGCGATATTTTCAGGATGCGGAAACTTCAACAGTTCATTTTGTCGCCCTGACCCTTTCTTGAGTAATTAACAATTTAGCTCGCTCGTAGTAATCGCTTTAGCGATTTATATTAG
>JAXHVR010000039.1:41990-50425 GCA_034189005.1 Cyanobacteriota bacterium
CTTCGCCAGCGATATTTTCAGGATGCGGAAACTTCAACAGTTCATTTTGTCGCCCTGACCCTTTCTTGAGTAATTAACAATTTAGCTCGCTCGTAGTAATCGCTTTAGCGATTTATATTAGAGCTATTGTCAATCCCTAAAACTCGCTCGTAGTAATCGCTTTAGCGATTTATATTAGAGCTATTGTCAATCCCTAAAACTCGCTCGTAGTAATCGCTTTAGCGATTTATATTAGAGCTATTGTCAATCCCTAAAACTCGCTCGTAGTAATCGCTTTAGCGATTTATATTAGACTTATTTTCAATCCCTAAAACTCGCTCGTAGTAATCGCTTTAGCGATTTATATTAGGTCTATTTTCAATCCCTAAAACTCGCTCGTAGTAATCGCTTTAGCGATTTATATTAGAGCTATTGTCAATCCCTAAAACTCGCTCGTAGTAATCGCTTTAGCGATTTATATTAGGTCTATTTTCAATCCCTAAAACTCGCTCGTAGTAATCGCTTTAGCGATTTATATTAGGTCTATTTTCAATCGCTAAAGCGATTACTACGAACTATTTTCAATCGCTAAAGCGATTACTACGAACCATTTTCAATCGCTAAAGCGATTACTACGAACCATACTATAAAACACCAAAAAACTATGAACGATAACCGAGAAATTGCACCCAAACCGTATAAATTAGTTTCCTTCCCAAAAAACAACCCTCAATTAAAAAAGCCCCAGGGGCAAGATAAATTTTTTCCTAACAGGTTGCACGGTCGTTTGTGCCTGAATTTAACCGTAGAAACCGCCCTCCATATTTCCACTGGAGTAGTAATGTTAGGCAGCGACATCGGTCATAAAAATATTCCGCTAATCAAAACCATGATGACAAGCACCGGCGAACAACTAACTATTCCCGGAAGTTCGCTCAAAGGCATGGTTCGTTCCGTTTACGAAGCCATTACCAACAGCACTTTGGGGGCGATTACTCATAAATACGAAAAGCAAAATTATTACCCCAAAAATCGGTTGCCCCCGCGAACCAAGAATCATAAAAAAGACATGAAACTCTGTCCTGCCGGTCGAATTTTTGGGGCTATGGACTGGCAGGGTTTAATACAATTTACCGATGCTAAATGCGAAAAAGTAGAATTTGAAGTCGGATTTATGCCGTCTTTATACAGCCCTCGACCTTCCGCTTATTTGGATGACCAAAAGAAAGCAAAAGGGCGCAAATTTTACTACCACGCTAGCCGGGAAGCGGCTGCTTCTAAAAATAAAGGTTTGCAAATTCAGCGGGCAATTAACAGTTATGAATTTTCTACCGAAATTCGGTTTAGTAATTTATCCAAGCAGGAATTTGGGGCGTTTTTAATAGCTTTAGGTTTAGATTCCAAATATCCTTTTGCCCTCAAAATCGGCGCGGGCAAACCAGTAGGAATGGGGACGATGAAAATAGAGTTAGAAACTGGGGAGTTATGGCGAAGTGGAGAGGAACGTTATGGAGACTATGGGGCGGAACCAGATTTAATGACGGAGGCAGAATTGAATAAATTTATGGAAATTGCCCGCAAAGAAAAACTAATAGAATTAGACCAATTGAGAGAATTAGCAGAAATTTTAAAATGGCCGACAGAAAGAGAACCAGTGGAGGGACTTTATTAAGATGGAATCGACAGTAAATTTAAGCGAACCTCAGTGGCAAGCGGCTCATAATTTTGCTATGAGTTTGGTAGAAAGTCAAGGTGAAATTAACCCAAGTTCTAAAGGGATAACGACCGAATTAAATAGAGCGATCGCCTATCTCCGCGCTTGCCGAAGCAAACAAAAACCGATACAGTTATTAAACTATTTAACTGCCTTCATAAAAAATGGAGATAGGGTCGGTCACGGTCGTAATAATAAGGAATATTCTCAATGTATTAAAGACGCTTGCGAGAAATATTTAGAAAAGTATCTCGACTCAGAAGAAATCTTACCAATACTTGCTTGGAGTTGTCGGTTAATGCGCTATTATCAAAATGGCGGCCCCATCGGAGAAATATCCCCCCAACAGTCAGCAAGACAAATGGAAATAGAGGCAGCAAATCGGTCTCTAAGTTTTAGTTTGGGGCAAATTATTGATGCCGAGGTGACGAAGAAAACTGACAAAAAGAAAAAGGTAACTTATGAAATTGCCGGGGCGATTAAATTAACAGAAAATAACAGCAAAGGTTTTGGGGAAGTAATAGAAGGACAGGTTGTAAAAGTGCAAGTAGTTAAGTTAGAAAATGGTAAGGTGAAAAAGGTTAAATATGTGGGAGACTCAGAAGAATAACCGATCCTGTTATAAATTAAGGGTTAGCCATTGTTTTGTAGGTTGGGTGGAGCGCAGCGCAACCCAACATTAGGAGTGTTCGTTTCGCGCTCAAAGATGTTGGGTTTCGCTACGCTACACCCAACCTACTTTTTGACTTTTCTACTAACAACTAACGAATAAAAAGAGCGATCGCCTCCAAAAGCGCCTCTGGTTCGTCAACTCGAATTAAATGACCGCTATTCTCAAAAATCCTCAACTCTGCATGAGGAATTCTCCTAGCAATATCCTCAGAAAATTCCGGCGGACAAATCCAATCGTGTCGCGCGCCAATAACTAAAGTTGGGGCCGTAATTTTATGCAAATCCCCCGCAACATTATAAGACCTTAAAAAACCGCCAAAAGCAATATTAATAGCATCCACAGATAAAATAGTTCTATCCCAAGATTTCGGAGGAGACGACACCGATTTATAAGTAAGAGAATAGAGAGGCATCATTAGTTGGAAATATTCTTTAAGTTGAGCTTCATTTTCAAAACTACCCTCCCAGAGAAAACAAGCGATCGCCTTTTGTTCTTCAGTCCCTCTGGAGGCTAAATTATCCTTAGCTTTTGCCAAAAATCCGCTATCGGCCGCCGTAGCAATAACTATTAAAGATTGCACTTTCTCGGGATAGCGAGAAGCATAACTAAGAGCAACCATGCCGCCGTAAGAAGTACCAATAACAGCAATTTTTTCCAAACCCAAATATTGACGGAGAGCCTCCATATCTTCCACATTATTTTCTAAAGTGTAAGTTTCTTTCGCTCCCCTAGCAGAACGCCCTTGTCCGCGATGGTCGAAATAGACCAATTGCATAGTTTCGCTCAAGGCAGAAAAGGTAGGTTTATAGGAGGAATGGTCCGCACCGGGACCGCCATGAATTACAAAGGCGATCGGTTTTTCTCGCATTCTGGAACCGTCTGGAATTAAACCGGCCCCTTCGATGTCGAAATATATTTCCGTATCCCCGATTTTAGCTCGCATTTTTTACGTTAATTGTTGTTAGTTGAATTATAGTTAAATTGGGGGATGTTGGGTTTAGAACCACCCAACCTACGCCGACGGTAAGAAACCGGGTTTCTCAAACAATACCTTCGCCATTTTTTTGTAGGTTGGGTGTAGCTTCGCAGGGCCCAACATCAACGGGAGCTAAAACCAAACGATCTTGTTGGGTTGCGCTGTCGCTCCACCCAACCTACAAATGGTATTTTTGCTGAAAGGCGAAGGTATTGTCAAAGAAACCGGGTTTCTGGCTCAAAATTAGATCGTAATCCATTTAGGATAGCCGCTTTTTAAGGATAACACGGATTGCCTAAAACGACTAAAGTCGTTACTACGAACTTTTTAGCGAATCAGGAAATCGCTTTCTTGTAATAGGGGGGCGTCGGTTAAAGTCGCAAACAAACCACCGCTGCCGAAACCGTTATTGCTGCCGTTGGGGTTATAGAATAAATTGCCGTTACTCTCGTTATAAACAACAAAGGCATCGGAACCGGCTGCGGCAGCGTCGCTATCGACAATCTCAAACTCGCTGCCAACGCTGAAACCGTCATCTTTTTCGCTAGTAATGGCGGTAAAAGTTCGCTTGTTTAAGAGAATTTTGTCGCCCTGAACTCGCTTAAAGTCAGTAATAATATCCGACCCTAAGTCTTCTAACGCAAACTGCTCGTTGGTATTAAAGATAAAGGTGTCGCGGCCAGGACCGCCCACTAGAGTGTCATCTCCGGCAGCACCGCTGAGGCGATCGCTTCCTCGATGCCCCTTTAATAAGTCCTCGTCCAAACCGCCTAAAAGAATATCGCTACCGCGACCGCCGCCTAGGGTGTCGCGACCGCCAACCCCCCATAAGGTATCGTTGCCGCGACCGCCAGAGAGTTTATTATTGCCCTGGTTGCCTGCCATGGTATTATCGATGGAGTTGCCGATGCCATCAATGTCGCCCTTACCAGTAAGAACGAGCCTTTCTAAGTTATCCGACAAGCGGTAGGTAGCGCTGGAACGAACGAGGTCTCTGCCCTCGTTGACCTTTTCCACTATTTTATCCTTACTGCTGCTGACAAAATACAAATCGTTGCCAGGTCCGCCCATCATAGTATCATCTCCCGCACCACCGTTAAGGCGATCGTTTCCCCGATGACCTTTTAATAAGTCGTTACCCAAACCGCCCGCTAGGGTATCGCGATCGCGACCGCCGCCCAAAGTATCTCGACCGGGACCGCCGCCCAAAGTATCTCGACCGGGACCGCCGCCCAGGAAATCTCGACCGGAACCGCCCCGCAAGATATCTCCCTCGCTTCCGCCGATGAGAGTATCGTTACCACCTGCCCCCGCGATAGTGTCTTTTAGCTCTTTGCCTACCAAACGCTCGTCCGCCGCAGTCCCCTGCAACTTAAGGGGTCGGGCCCCTTCCTCCACGTCAGTTACTCGGATCCTAAGTTCTTTCGAGAAGCTTCCAGTGGGACTGCCGCTATCGGTACTTCTGACCTTAATTTTATGACTGTCGTTGCTTTCAAAGTCCAACTTGCGGCCGTCAGCTACCAGGAGGCGATCGCCATCTATGGCAAACCGCCCTCCGGCATCGTTGGTCAAAGTATAGCTGTGGGTGTCTCCGCCGTCTGGGTCGGCGGTACTTAGCTTGCCTATGGCCTTGCCGTTGTTGCTGTTTTCCGCGACTTTGTTATTATCGAGGGCGATGTTCGTGGGGCGATCGTTAACCGCATTGACGCGCAGGTTAAAATCAATGTTACCCGTATTGCCCCCATTACCGTCGCTGGCAGATAAATTAAAACTATCCCCAGTAGTTTCCCCCCCGTCATGAACGTAGCTGAGATTGCCGCTATCTATATCGGTTTGGCTGAATTCGTCGTTGACGGCGATAGCGGCATCATTGAGTTGTAGAGTGCCGTTGTCCGGCAGGGAGTTGATGTTAAAAGTAATCCCATCCCCGTCCGCATCTGTCACTTGCAATTGGTTATTAGTAATAGCAGAAGTTGCCCCTTCGTCGAGAGTTAAAGTTTGGTTTGTGGCAACAACGGGAGGATTATTTGGTTCTGGGGCGACATTATTAACAAATTCATAAGCGCCAATATCCGTAACTTCGCTGCCATTTCCATCCCCATCTAAAGGGCGTTGTTCGCCCCGTTGGTCTGTAGTTGGTGCGTTGCTATTCGTGCCCGCGTCGATGGCCGCACTTCCCGCTGCCAAAGGGCGAACAAATGCACCGTTAATCTCTTGGAGTGGTTCTAGTTTGGGGTCGGCAATGGTTATATTTTCCGTGACTGGAGTCGATGTTGGGTTATCCGTCGGACCCGGAAATTGGAGATTATTACCCCCATCAATTAATTGACGGTTACTGTGGTGATGAAAATCGCGACTATCTTCTGAATTATTAAATGCCAAAATTGTATTCTCTAGAGTAATCGGGATGTTATTGTCAGGGTCATAACTAAAAATCCCACCACCAATACTCTTTGAAGAATTGTTAGCAATAGTCGTGTTAATAATATTAGTAGAAGATTGAACCGTCATCGCTCCACCAATACCATCATCCTCGCCATTATCAGCCCGGTTTTCCGAAAAGGTGCTGTTAATAATATTCGACCTTGACGACTTAGAATCGATCCACAAACCACCACCACTACGCCCCGCTAAATTTCCCGTAAAGGTGGTATTCTTAATAGTTGCCAGTTCCACATTCCCAGTTCGTAAGCCGCCACCATTGGCATTTCCTTTGCTATTTTCAATGACAGTATTGTTGGCAAACAAACTATCTTCAACAACTATTTTATTGTCGTCATAACCGAATAGAAATGCTCCTCCCCCCGCACCTGCTCCTTTATTTCCTTCAAAAACACTGTCGCGAATTAAAACTGTGCCCCCCGCCCTCGTGCCATCGTTGAAAGTAATCCCAGTTCCATCAGTGTAAATTGCACCCCCCAAACCGTGACCGACAGTTCCTCCTGGGGAAGAGTCGTTATTAATAAACTTTGAGTTTTCAACCGTCAGCCAGCTTGCCAAGCTGTTAATTGCCCCGCCGTTGATACCTTTATTATTGGTAAATTCGCTATTGTTTACCCTTAATTCCACATCTCGAACGTAAATCGCACCCCCTCCTTGTTCGACTTTTTTAACTGAGGTGGAATCGTTGTTATTAAATGTGCTGTTATTGACCGTAGCTTTACTAAAATGGAAGACCGTAACAGCCCCTCCTTCCCCTGCACTATTATTCTCAAAATCGACGTTTTCTACAGTTAATGTCGCTCGCTTGTCCGTGAAAATAGCACCGCCTCTGTCTGTAGTGAAACCATCAGCTATCCTCAAGTTTCGCACTGTAAAGTTAATGTCGTCTGGCTGATAAATTACTCGCGAGCTATTATTCCCGCTAATAGTTAAACCAGCAGCATCCACTCCGTCAATTATTAAGTCTTTATCTATTTCTAATTGACCGGAGGTTAGGGTTATGGTTTGGTTTGCCAAACTGTCCGCAAAGGTAATCGTATCTCCTGCTTCGGCAGTGGCGATCGCCTGTCTCAAAGAACCCGCACCGCTATCGTTGGTATTAGTTACCAACGTCGCGGGCAAAGCATCATTAACAAATTCATAAGCCCCAATATCCGTAACTTCGCTGCCATCGCCATCTCCATCTACAGGCCGTTGTTCGCCCCGTTGGTCCGTCGTTGGCGCGTTGCTATTCGTGCCGGCATCGATGGCCGGACTTCCCCCTGCCAAAGGGCGAACAAATGCACCGTTAATCTCTTGGAGTGGTTCTAGTTTCGGGTCGGCAACAGTAACGTTAGCCGCTGCCAAGACCTCACCATTATTCTCAACTGCCGGAAATTGAAGGTTGCCGCCTCCATCAATTAACTCAATGTTGGTTTGTTGCTTAGTAGTATTTGCCTGACCCGCAGTGTTGCGATCGAAAATCGTATTGCTAACTGCGATATCGGGAGTAAAACCGCTGCTTTCGCTGGTGTAAATAGCCCCCGATAATTGAGCGGCATGATTGTTAGCAATACTCGTGTTGGTAATATTCGTCGGTCCAAAAGCAGCTATAGCACCACCCAAACCAATAGTACCATCTTCATTCTCTGCCTTATTATCGCTGAAGGTACTGTTGACAACCGAGACCCTGGTTAAATCTAATTTCCGGTCTATCCACAACCCCCCGCCTTGGGAAGAGGCAGTATTGCCGGCAAAAGTTGTATTAGTAATTTGAAATTGTGCGGGAGTGGTGCGACCGATGCTACTTTCCCCAGTCCCGAGTCGGATGCCGCCGCCGTGAGCTTGTTCAAAAGTATTAAAAATGACTGAATTATTGAGGATATTCGTATCTTCAACAATGACATTATCCCCAGGATAAAGAAACAGAAATGCAGCCCCACCCGCACCCGCACCTTTATTATTTTCAAACTGACTGTTGCGAATGGCGATCGTGCCATTCTCCTCCCCAAAGCTAGCGGAAACTCCATCAGTATAAATGGCTCCGCCAAAGCCTCTCGGAGAACTAGAACTGCTAGATATTTCTGCCCCTGTGGTGGTGTCGTTATTGATAAATGTCGAGTTTTCTACTGTTAAAGCTGTTGAAGGAGTATTAATGGCACCGCCGTTAATTCCTTTATTATTAGTAAATTCGCTATCTCGGATCGTCATCACGCCCAAGCCGTTACTAATAACCGCCCCGCCACCGCGCTCGCTTTTGCCAATAGTAGCATCGTTACCGTCAAATTTACTATTGATGATGGTAGTGTTGCTTCTACTGCCTGCTGCAATTGCACCTCCACCTTCTCCGGAAGTTACGTTGTTATTAAACTCGCTATTTTCTACGGTCATGGTAACTTGGGAACTGGTATTAATTGCGCCCCCGTTGCCTTCGATGCCCGACTGGTTCGTTTTGCCATCAGCAATTATCAGGTTTTTGAGGGTAAAGCTTTTTTGAAACCCAACGTCAAAAATCCTACTGGCGTTATTGCCGCTAATAGTTAAACCAGCAGCATCTACTCCATCAATTATTAAGTCTTTATCTATTTCTAATTGACCGGATGTTAGGGTTATGGTTTGGTTTGCCAAACTGCCGGCAAATTGAATTGTATCTCCTGCTTCGGCAGTAGCGA
>JAXHVR010000004.1:0-8894 GCA_034189005.1 Cyanobacteriota bacterium
TTGGATTATAGGCTTCATTAAACACAAGGAAACTCAACTCCGAGAAAAATTAACACAATCTACATATTTGTGAAGAAACCAAGCTTTCTAAAAATCCTATGTTAAACTTAGTAGTATAGCAGTAAAGAAAATTAGGACCGAAATACCTGTTCTAACTGCGTGCAAAGCATCTAGGTTTAAGATACTTCCCTTCGGTACTCTAACAACTAACAACTAACAACTAACAACTAACAACTAACAACTAACAAAAACTATGTCAAACCCAGAAAAACTTTCCCCAAAAGCTCGTTATGCTAGAGCAAAGTTCCGTCATTTAACCAGTCCCTTACTGTGGTTTCCTTTAGGAATTCTCAGCCTGCTGGTAGTATTTATTTGGCAATTATCAGTAGATACCGAATTGGTAGAAGGAGATACCGAGTTGGTAGCAGAAGAAGAACTTTCGGCAGAGGATCTAAGTGCCATTGCGGCAGAGATAGACTCGTCAGAGTTTCTCAAAGAAGAGTTAGAGTCTAACGTAAATGTAACAACCAACACACCAATTATCCCCCAAAAAGCTATATTAGATGACTACATAGATGAAAATGGCAAGACTTTAACCCTACTGGAAAAAACACAAAAAGAACTTTATTCTATCTACGAAAAAACTGGTAGAGAAGAAAATAGAGGAAGTTTGCTCGGAGAAAACCGAAACAATAATAGTCTTCTGAATTTGGGAAGCGACTCAGAAATAAACCAATATTCACCGGAAACATCCAATAATCAATTATCAAATCCCACACTTCCCCAGCCACCTAATTTTAAAGCATTTAGTTCTCGAAGCCAACAAGAAAGTAGCAATTATCCGCGAACGGACTTGCCTGCAACAATACAAGAGTATTTCGACTCTAGCTACTCGTCAGAATCTATAGAAAACGATCGCAGGCAAAGCGAAAATGATAACTCTCAACTTTATGAAACTCAGGAAGATTTAAGAAGAGATGCTGCAAAGTTTCCCATAGACAACTCTACCTTGCCCGGCAGTTTACCAAACAACCAAAACTTCAACTCTCAACCCTACTATATCGATCGCTCTGGCGACTATAACAATTACGGCAGCCCTGCCACTGAAACTCCAGCAAACCAGCCTTACTATAGCGATATCTATGGCAATGGTTCCGGCAAAACCCAAGCCACTCAACTAAACGTTCCTTCCATAGCACCGTTAGTCCCCAATAACGGCAGCTTGCCGAAGGATCCCTATTCGAGAACTGGCTCTCCCTACAACCAGGGATATCCACAACTTCAGCAAAATCGACTCAATAATGGAGCTAATTATTACCCTGGAAATAATGCGGCTACAGGGCAACCTCAACCTCAACCTCAACCCAACAATAATCGACAATCTAGCCCTTTTAGGAACCAAAATTTTGGAGAACAAAACAACCCTTTTAATAATAGTAGGTAATAGGGAATTTGAGGTTAGCAATTAGCAATTAGCAATTATTAACGAGAAGCCCGCATTAATAAGAACATTGCCAGTCCCAGACCTAACATATTAGGCAGCCACCCAGCCAACAACGGAGTTAAAATACCCTTTTGCCCCATTGCACCAGTGATAAATCCTAATAAATAGTAGGAAAAAATAATTATCACGCTCATGCCAAAGCTAGTAGCCTTACCAGTGCGCTGGGGCCTACAGCCCAAAGCGGCACCCATGAGCCCGAAGACCACGCAGACAAAAGGCAGGGCATATTTTTGTTGAATTCGTACTTGAGTTTTAACGACCTTTTCGTAATTACCGCTAAGGCGCATTAGCTCTAAATATTCGTAAGCTTGAGCGAGATTCATTTCTGAATAGCCCCGTCCTCTCTGAGCTAAATCTATCGGAGTCCGAGCCAGTTGTAGCTCTTTGTGACCAAATTTGACAATTTCGCTATAAGAACCGTCGGGAGATACTAGATAAACGGTACCGTCGTAGAGATTCCAGGTACTTTCTGCTGAATTCCAACTAGCTGAGTTTGAGGCGACAATTTGAGCGATACCGTACTGGGAGCGATCGATAATAGTAATTCCCTTCATCAATTTGCCGTCATAATTTTCCGCGTAGAAGAGGCGAGTAAGGGTCGTATATTCTTTCCCGTCGGGGGGTTTTATTTTACTAAATTCGGGATAAAAAATATTTTTGTCGCGGAAGGGAAGCTTTTCTTGATTTAGGGCTCTGTCTAAGGTTAGAGAAGCTTGATAATTAGCAGAGGGGACGATGACTTCGTTGAAAGCAAAGGTCATCCCAGTTACTACTATACTCAGCAGCAATGCTGGCACTGCGAGACGATAAATGCTAACTCCACAACCGCGCAAAGCAACTATTTCGCTATCGCTAGACATCCGGCTGTAAACCATGAGGGTAGCTAAGATTATCGACATGGGGAAAGCCAAGACGATAAATTCTGGCATTTTGAGCAGAAAGACTTGGGTGGCGATCGCTAAGGATAACCCCGAGTCGGCGACTTTGCGCACTAATTCAAACATCGCCCCCACAGTCACTCCAAGGGATGAAAACAGTCCTACACCAAACAAAAACGGTCCTATTAGCTCTTTGATGATGTAGCTATCCATCACTGGAATTCTCGGTTCCAGCCAAATTAGAGAATTGACGGGCTTAGAAAGGTTTACTTTCATTTAAAATTTGATTTGCTTGGTTTACAGACGCTTGGGCTAGATATGTCGCTGACGAGCAATCCTACTCAAAAAAACATTACTATTATAAAGGCAAAGATTAAGAATAGGCCTCGATTCGATGGCCAACTCCTCTCCCCTTCAAAGCTTAAAGCTATCGCCTAAGTAATACTGCCGTACTAAAGGATTGCTGTAAAGCTCTTGAGGGGAGCCATTTGCTAATATTTGTCCATCCCGCATTATATAAGCTCTGTCTGTAATTGCCAAAGTTTCCCTGACGTTGTGATCCGTGATTAAGATACCCATGCGGCGATCGCGCAGTTGGGCCACTATTTTTTGGATTTCCGACACCGCGATGGGGTCAACTCCTGCAAATGGCTCGTCCAATAACAAAAACTTTGGCCCTTCTTTACCCGAGGCCAAAGCTCTAGCTAATTCGGTGCGCCGACGTTCTCCCCCAGAAACCCGATCGCCCCGGTTAGAGACTATTTTTTCCAAGCGAAACTCTCGCAACAAAAAATTCAATCTTTCTCGCCATTGGCGGCGGGGGACTTTGCTTTGTTCCAACACCAACAAAATATTATCCCGGACGCTCAAATGCCTAAAAATACTTGGTTCCTGGGCTAAATAACCAATACCAAGTCTCGCCCGTTCCTGCATGGACAAGGCAGTGATGTCCAGTTCGTTCAAGAATACGGTTCCTTGAGTAGGTTTTTCTAAACCGGTGGCAATATAAAAGGTAGTAGTTTTTCCCGCCCCATTAGGTCCCAATAATCCTACTATTTCTCCTTGTGCCACGGACAAATTAACCCGACTTACAACGGTCCGTTTGCCGTAAGATTTGTGAATATTTTCTAGTACAATTTTCATAAGACTTGAGGCAAATCTCCTCAAAAAGAGCCTTCAACAATTAACAATTAATAGACTTCTTCCAGAAGTAGGCAACAGGCAACAGGCAACAGGCAACAGGCAACAGGCAACAGGGGAAGATATTTTAAGAAAAAAAGAGCTAAAAAAGATTTTACAAGCGACTGTTGCAAGAGGTCTAATTATTAATTACTTAAGGGCTGACCGGGGTTTTGAAGGCAGGCTTGGGATTAAATGGCGCGCCCGTTGCATTGCCGGCGGCATCTTCTTCGGAGGCCGGAACGATATAAATAGACTCTACTTGTCCTTGGTTCTCGGGAAGGGCAATAAATCTGCCCTCATCAATTAGATAGGTGACTGTTTCTCCCCGAATAGTGTTGCCTTCTTGCAGGATAAAAACTTCTCCACTGAGAACGATACGCCGTTCCCGGCTAAAATATTGCGCTTGAGCTGCAGTTGCCTGAATGCCCCGGGCGGGATAGTTCAATTGGACGTTGCCACGGGCGGTAATGATGCCGGTTCTCGCATCGGCCTCTTGAATGTCGGAACGAACTGTCAAACTGCCCCCTCGTCTGTTGCCTGCTGGGGGAGAACCGGGATTAATTTGGCCATACATTGGCAAGGCCATCGGCAACCAAAGAAATATCGGGCCCGTTAATGCCAATGTTTTCAATAGTAGGGCTCTGGGTAGTTTAGGGATTAGCATAATCGCGCTGTTTACATTTATAAGGTTAAAATGGCCAATGAGGGCCACAAATCTCAGCTTATTAACTCATCATACCAACAGGCTCCCTGTAGTTTCCGAAGAGCGATCGCTTTGCTGTTATCTTAAAAAATAATTTTCAATTTTTAATTTTTAATTTAACCAATAATTCAGTAATCTTACTGTTGCATTTTTCAGATATCTGTTAGGAAAAAATTTTGAAGCTATAAAATATTTTGTTTCTGGGCTGGATAGAAAGAGGCGTTCGCGAAGCGTTGCGGATGCAACATCGCTCCCCAAAATAATAGCCAGCAATAAACCAACAATCTTATAAATTGCTTTTAATCCTAAAATTATTAAAATATCTTGCTATCCGTAACATTTCGGTTGCAAACGGCAGATTTATTTGTTATGAAAAGCCAATTTTGATATTTCAAACATTAGTTTAAAGTCTCCGGAGAAGTTAACTAAAGCCAGAAGAGATAGGCAAATCAAAAACTTCTCAAATAGATAAAGGAGACTTCCTGATGCCTTCCGAATTCGATATCTTACAACCTTTCTTCGACGAACAACATTATCTCAATACATATCCAGATGCCCCGGGTAGCTTTTCTTCTGGATGGGAACACTTCAAAGCAGTCGGTCTTCCAGAACACCGCAGCCCCAGTTCCGGTTACGACAGAGCCTATTATCTGACCCAAGGTATCGATAACTCTGGGGGAAGCGGCCAGAGAGATCTAATAATGGCCCTCGATGGCAATGATGTCGTATCGGGCTATGGTGGGGCAGATGAAATTTACGCCGGCAACGGCAACGATGTAATCAACGGCGGACCGGGGATCGATACCATGAACGGCGAAGGGGGCGACGACTTCTACATCGTTGACAACACTAACGATGTCGTCAGCGAAAGCCTCGATGCCGGTACCGATATCGTTCGCTCTTCTGTAACTTACACTCTAACAAACAACATAGAAAAACTAACCCTAAGCGAGAACGGCGATATTAATGGTACCGGCAACAATAGCGACAACCAGATCGCAGGCAACGACGGTAACAACCAACTAATAGGGGGCAACGGCAGCGACACCCTGATAGGTCAGGCGGGCAACGATACCTTGGACGGCGGGGCAGACGACGATCTCCTCAAGGGGGGCGACGGTAACGATGTCCTCGACGGTTCGACCGGTGCCGATACGATGAACGGGAGCGTTGGGGATGACCTCTACATCGTTGACAACACCAACGATGTCATCTACGAACCCGTTAACAGCGGTACCGATGCCGTCAACTCCAGCGCTAGCTACACCTTAAGTGGGAACATCGAAAACCTCACCCTGACCGAAAACAGCAATATCAACGGTACTGGCAACAGTAGCAACAACCGCATCACCGGTAACGACGGTAACAACCTATTTATAGGGGGTCACGGCAGCGATACCCTGGTAGGTAACGCCGGTAACGACACCTTCAACGGTGGGACGGGCGACGATCTCCTCGACGGCGGGGAGGGTAACGATGTCCTCAACGGTCGGACTGGTGCGGATACGATGAACGGTGGGGCGGGCGATGACCTCTACATCGTTGACAACACTAACGACGTCATCAACGAAGACGCTAACGGCGGCACGGATGTAGTCAACTCTAGCGCTACCTATACCCTCGCAGGCGATAACCTAGAAAAGCTCGTCCTCAAAGGTAACGCCAACATCAACGCCACCGGCAACAATAGCGATAACTGGATTGCAGGGAATAGCGGTAATAATATCCTCGAAGGTGGAGTCGGCAGAGACATGCTGACCGGCAACGGCGGTAACGACACTTTCGTTATTGGCAAGAATGCCGGAGGCGCTACTGCTGCCCTGGCAGATGTGATACTTGACTTTACTAACGGCGCTGATTTAATCAAACTAACAGGCGGTCTGACCTTTGGGGATTTAGAAATCTCTGATAGCAGCGCCGGAGACAGCGTAATTAAAGACCCAGCCACCGGGGAAATTTTAGCCTGGCTCAAAGGAGTTAGCAGCAGCACCATAGATAGTAACGATTTCGTCGCCGAGATGCAGGCGTTACCGGCAGAGATTACCAGCAATACGGTGAAGTTTGCTCCAGGGGATAGCGAACAGGCGATCGCTGCTACTGGAGCTCCGAGCATTACTATCGGCACTCAGACTATTTATGTCGGCACCTGGCAAAAAACAGGCATCAACCAAGACCCCATAATTGCAAGTTTCGACGACGTTAACCCCGCTAATAACTGGACGCGAACCGATTATGAAAGTACGGGGGCCGACGGTCGGGGTTATGGTTTGTTCTGGGATGGAGATGATTTATATTCCGTCTTCAGCACCGACGGCACCCAGGGCAGTGCCAGCGAGGACTTCCGCCGGGCGGCGACGGATGCGGAACAGTCTTGGTTGCGGAGTTACGGCCAAGGGGGCGGTGCTAAAATTGCGGTAGTCGCTAAGATCGACGAGACGACGGGGGAAATGACCGATGCTGCATTTTTATCGGCGGTGTTGAGTAACGGCAATAGTAATTCTTTGGCGGTTACGGATTTATCTGTTAACGGTAGCGGCAATTTGGAAGTTAGCGCTAATTCCTTCTTTAACCCGCGCAACCCCAATGGTAGTAAAATGACTAAAGTCGGTAGCGAGGGTTCGCCTTTCGATTATACTGTGGAAATTCAGCCAGATTTGAGTCGGGTGGTTAGCACTTCTGCCGTGGGTTGGGTTAGTTAGACGAGTTTTGTTGTATAGCAATCCGTGCAGGATTTGCGATATTTTAGAAACCCGGTTTTTTGAAAAAAACCGGGTTTCTAGCCTCAGAATTTTTCATAACCCCTGCACGGATTGCTAAGTACCCGTGCAAAATTAATTACATATCCGAACAGGCAAGATGCCTGTTCTACGGGGAAATCAGGAATAATTTTATGTAAATATTTTTGCCTATCTACTTATATTGATAAGGAAAGTTCTTTTAAATCGCTGAAGCGATTACTACAAACACAAACGAACGATCGCTCTTCTTCCAGTGGGGGGAGGGCGATCGTTCGTTTTTGTTTTACAATTCAAACAATGTTTGTTAAAATCGGTTTATCGCCTACCAACCACCATCGCCATGATTGCTATCCCCGGCTATTTAACCGTCGCTCAAATCTATGAAAGTGCCAACTCTCTCGTTTATCGGGCTATTCGAGAGGATGACCGCCGCCCTGTCATCCTTAAGGTACTTAAAGAAAACTATCCCACTCCTTCAGAAGTTACCCGCTACAAGCAGGAATATGAAATTACTAAAAATCTTCAGCTTCCAGGAGTTATTAAAGCTTATAGTTTAGTACCTTTACAGAAGACTTTCGCTATGGTACTCGAAGATTTTGGTGGAGTTTCTTTAAAGCTATTAACGAAGGATCGTAAAGTTAAAAAAAAATTTTCCTTAGATGAATTTCTCCCGATCGCCATTAAAGTTGCAGAGATTTTAGGAGAAATTCATCAAGCTAAGATCGTTCATAAAGATCTAAACCCATCGAATATTGTTTTCAATTGCCAAACGCAACAATTAAAAATTATCGATTTTGGCATTTCTAGCGTCTTAAATAGCGAAAATCCTACCCTCAAACATCCAGAACTTTTAGAAGGAACTTTAGCTTATATCTCCCCAGAGCAGACGGGGCGGATGAATCGGGCTTTAAATTATCAAACTGACTTTTATTCTCTGGGGGTTAGTTTTTACGAATTGCTGACGGGGAAACTACCTTTTGAAAGTAACGATCCTTTAGAATTAGTTCACTGTCATATTGCAAAACAACCGGAACCTCCCCACAGTGTCAATCCCCAAATTCCTCAGATTTTGTCAGATATTGTAATGAAAATGATGGCAAAAACTGTGGAAGAAAGGTATCAAAGTTCGGGGGGTATAAAGGCCGATTTAGAAAAATGTTCGGAAAGCTTAGAAAAGTATGGTAAAATAGCTAATTTTGTTCTCGGCAGTCAAGATATTTCGGATAGGTTTATAATTCCGCAAAAACTCTACGGGCGGGAGAAGGAAGTCGAGACATTACTGGCAGGGTTCGATCGCGTAGCGAGGACTAAGACATCGAGAACTGAAATGATGTTAATTAGCGGTTATTCTGGTATCGGAAAATCTGCTTTAGTTCGAGAAATTTATAAACCAATTACCGCCCATCGCGGCTATTTTATTGCGGGGAAATTCGACCAGTTTCAAAAGAATATTCCCTACTCGGCTGCCCTTGGCGCTTTTAAGGAATTAATAGGGCAAATTTTAACGGAAAGCGAAGAACAACTGACTCAATGGCGAAGGAAAATTTTGGCTGCTTTGGGGTCAAACGGTCGAGTAATTATTGATGTAATTCCCGAGTTAGAATTAATCGTCGGCAAGCAACCGCCAGTGGCAACTTTAAGTGGAATAGAAGCGCAAAATCGGTTTAATTTTGTTTTTCAGAAATTTATGAGGGTTTTTTGCAGTAAAGAGCATCCTTTAGTTATTTTTCTGGATGATTTGCAGTGGGTTGATTCGGCGACGTTGAATTTAATTAAATTGATAATGAGCGATCGCCAAACGGAATATTTATTTTTTATAGGAGCTTATCGAGATAACGAAGTTAGCCCAACTCATCCTTTAATCCTGGCAGTTGAGGATTTAATCGAAG
>JAXHVR010000004.1:8994-16991 GCA_034189005.1 Cyanobacteriota bacterium
AATTTAATAGCGGGTAAAAAAGCTAAAGCAGCAACCGCTTATCAAGCGGCTTACGAGTATTTTAATGAGGGATTAAAACTGCTGAACGACCGTAGCTGGCAGGAGGATTATAACCTCAGCTTATCCCTGCACGAATATGGGGCTGAGGCAGCTTTTTTAAGCGGTGATTTTCCAGAAATGGAGGCCTTAACTGAAATTGTTTTGAAACGAGCAACAAACATTTTAGAAAAAGTTAAAATTTACGATATTAAAATACAAGGTGCTTTATCTCTCGGTCAGCCCAAAGAAGCCATAAAAATAGGGTTAACTGTTATTAATAAATTAGGTATAAGGCTCGGAAAAAAACCAACTGAATTGGAAATTAAAAAAGCTTTTGAAGAAACTGCTTCTCTCTATGCCGGAAGAGAAATAGAAAGTTTAATTAACCTGCCGGAAATGACTGCAGCAAAACCCATAGCAGCTTCATATATTTTTTCTAGTATCGCCGCATCCGCCTACATAGCAGACCCAGAGTTACTAATATTAATGGTTTTGTCGTTCGTAAATTTATCTCTCGAACGGGGTCATTCTCCTTGGGGAGCTTTCACATATAATGCTTACGCATTAATGTTATGCATGGTATTAGAAGACATTGAGTCGGGATATAAATTTGGGAAATTGGCTTTAAGTTTGGCGAGGCGGTCAAATGCTAAGGACACTTGTAAGGCTTTACACGTGTTTGGGGCACATATCCTCCATAGGAAAAAACACATTAAAAAAACCGTGCCTATTTTAATTGAAGCTTATCAAGTAGGCAGAGAAACGGGAGATTTAGAATATGCCACTTATGCTGCTTTTATGGCTTGTTTTCATCTTTATTATCTAGGCGATTATTTGGAGAAGTTAGAAGAAAAAGTTGCTAATTATAGCCAGGCGATCGCTGAATGTCGGCGAGAAGTTCCTTTGGGTTGGATGGGTGTTTTGTGGCAGACGGTTTTAAATTTACAAGGTAAGTCAGAAAATCCCCTGCTGTTAATTGGCGACGGTTATAATGAAGAGCGATCGCTACCCCTTATTATTGCCGCTAACGACCGCCAACAAATTCATTTAGTCTATGCCAGTAAATTAATTTTATGTTATTTATTGGAAAGCTACGAAATGGCAAGAGAAAATGCAGTTTTAGCGGGAGAATATATAGACGGCCCTCAGAGCATGGTAGCCGTACCCGTGTTTTATACCTACGACTCTTTGGCTCATTTGAGGCTCGCTCCCCAGCCATCGGATTCTCAAAAACAGCTTTTGCTAGAAAGGGTAAATATCAATCAAGAAAAACTAAAAAAGTGGGCTATTCATGCCCCCATGAATTACCAGCATAAATTTAATTTAGTGGAGGCAGAAAAAGCACGATTTTTAGGGGAAGCAGTCAAGGCAATGGATTTATACGAAAAAGCAATAAAAGGAGCGCGGAAAAATCAATTTATCCAAGAAGAAGCCTTAGCTTACGAATTAGCAGCTAAGTTTTATTTAGGGCGAGGCATGGAAGAAATCGCCCAAACTTATTTGACTAAAGCTCGTTATTGCTATCTGCGCTGGGGAGCAACGCTTAAGGTAAAAGATTTAGAAGCAAAATATCTCCACTTAATCGAATTTGACCGCAAAAGAGAGCGGCAAATTTACGCAGACATGACTAATACCAGCAGTTCCAGCGACGGCAGTTATAATGCCGCTCTAGACTTGGCTGCAATTATGAAAGCTACCACGGCTATTTCCAGCGAAATAGTTTTAGATAAGTTGCTGGTATCCCTGATGAAAATTATTTTGGATACTGCCGGGGCCCAGAAAGGATATTTGATTTTAGAAAGCGGCGGTAAACTGTTAATCGAAGCTGAGGCGATCGCCCACCCAGAAACCATAAAAGTATTGCAGTCCGTACCTATAGAGAAGAGCGATTTAGTTTGCGAATCTATCGTTAATTATGTGTTTAGAACTAAGGAAACCGTAGTTTTAAACCATGGGGCAGAAGAAGGGAAATTTACTAACGACCCTTATATTAAAAAGCATCAACCAAAATCAATAGTCTGTCACCCTCCCATCCCTCGCGGCACTACCGTCAGCATTGTTTATTTAGAAAATAACCTCGCCACTGGAGCTTTTACCTCAGAGCGAGTAGAAGTATTAAAAACTCTCTCCTCCCCGGCAGCTATTTCTATAGAAAATGCCAGACTTTATGCAAATTTAGCCGAGTATAACCGGACTCTGGAAACAAAAGTCGAGAAAAGGACTGCAGAGCTAGCGATCGCCAAACAAAAGGCGGAAGTAGCAGCGCAGGCTAAGGGCGCTTTCTTGGCGAACATGAGCCACGAGCTACGATCGCCCCTCAATGCCATCCTCGGTTTTGCCGAACTGACGATCGAAAGCCCCAATTTACCCGAAAAGTACAAAAAACACGCTCGCATCATTCACAATAGCGGCGAACATTTGCTCGCAGTTATTAACGAAGTATTGGACATGGCGAAGATCGAATCGGGACGCGCCACTCGGGGCGAAACCGAATTCTCGCTGCTTGCCCTCCTGGATGACTTGCGAGGTCTCTTCGAGCTTAAAGCGGCAGAAAAAGGATTGCAATTTATTGTCAACTCCAGTGCCGATCTACCCCGTAGAGTAGTCGGGGATGAGGTGAAATTGCGGCAAATATCAATCAATTTGCTCTCCAATGCTTTTAAATTTACTTCCAGAGGCAAGGTTACTCTGGCAGTAGGGGCAACCCCGGCGGCAGAAAATGAAACTGTTACCCTTGTTTTTGAAGTGCGCGATACCGGTTCTGGCATTACTGCGGAAGAATTAGAAACTATTTTCGAGCCCTTCGTCCAAACTAAAAGCGGGGGGCAAGTCGCAGGCGGAACCGGTTTGGGGTTGAGCATATCTCGGGACTTCGTCCGACTCATGGGGGGTGAGATGACTGTGGAAAGCGAGGCGGGTAAGGGTAGCGTTTTTAAGTTCGAGATTAAGTGCCAGCGCCCGGCTGGTCTGGCGCCCGGCGGCGCAACCCAACCTGCGGATGTTGGGTTACCATCCTCCACGGAAGCTAGGGCGATCGACGGAGTGTCCCTTGCAGCCAAACAAGGGATTTCTCGCATTCTGGTAGTTGACGATCGCCCGGAAAACCGACTGTTACTCTTTAATATTTTGCAACCTTTGGGGTTTGAGGTAAAAGAGGCTAGTAATGGCAGGGAGGCAATTCAAGTTTGGGAAAGCTGGCAGCCCCATCTGATATTTATGGACCTGCAGATGCCAATTATGGACGGCTTCCAAGGGATCCGAGAAATCAGAAGCCGGGAAAAGAAATGGACATCGTTCGAGGGCCCGGAGGTGGAACGGACCGGAGCGGGCCCGACTGTTAAAATTGTGGTGGTGACAGCCAGTTCTTCCGAGGCCAACCGCCAAGAGGCTTTGGAGGCAGGTTGCGACGATTTTCTTGTCAAACCGTTCAAAAATGCAGATATTATAGAAACAATCGACAAAACTATAGGGGTGCGCTATATCGATCCTTCCGAAGAGGAGGTATCCGAAGAGGAGGTTGCACCTGAAGGCGTTTATCTACTCACTCCGGCAGCTATAGCTGCTTTATCCCCGGAATTAGTGGAGGCTTTAGAAGCCGCTATTATTCGTTTGAATGTAAAGGCGATGGAAGAATGTGTGGAGCAAATTCGCCCTCATAATTCAGCCTTATCGGTTGCTCTGGAGGCGTTAATTAATGACTTTAATTATGCGCCTATTTTAGATGCTATTAAAGAAGTGAATCACAAAGCAAAATGATATCCAACGATTTAGAAAAGAGTTTTAAGAAAAATGTTAGCGCTACTATTTTAGTAGTTGACGATAAGCCAATTAATTTGCGTTTGTTGGGTCGTTTTTTGAGCGATAGCGGCTATGAAGTCAGACTGGCAGGGGATGGGGAATTGGCTTTGAAATCTGTCAAGACAGAACCGCCTGACTTAATTTTGCTGGATATTATGATGCCAATTATAGATGGATATGAGGTTTGCGCTCGGTTGAAGAACGACCCAGAAACTAGGAATATACCGATTATTTTTCTCAGCGCTCAAGGAGAAGTTTTCGACAAAATTAAAGCTTTCGATTTAGGAGCGGTAGATTATATTACCAAGCCTTTTTCCCCGGAAGAAGTAGCGGGTAGAATCGACCGTCAACTTAGGATTTGGCAGCTATCGAAAGAACTGGCAAAGCAAAATAATTTGCTACAAGGGGAACTAGAAAAGTTGCGAAACTCGGACGGTTCTAACTCTAGAGAATTGCAACAACAACTGGCAGGACGCATCGATAGTTTAACTAGGGTTAACGAGCGCTTGCAGCAAGAAATAGCCCTCAGAGAAAAGGAATTGCGCGATCGCCAGATTTTAGAAACGGAACTAAAAGAGCAAAACGCTCGCCTGGAGGAAGAAGTACGAGAGCGCCAGGAGGCCCAGAAAGCTGTGGCCCAACGGGAACGAGAATTTAGGGCTTTGGTAGAAAATGCCCCGGATGTCATTTTGCGAGTAAACCGAAAGTTTGAGTATTTATACGTTAATCCTAAATTTGTCTTAGAACTAAGTAAGCCTGCTGAAGAAATTGTAGGTAAAACTATAGAGGAGTTGTGTCCGACAAAATCCCTAGCTGCCTTCTGGGAGACGACGGTGCAACAGGCGTTCGATGGAGGAGAAGAACAGGCCATCGAGTTTGAAGCGACATCGGCGACGGGGGTAAAATATTATGCTGCTAGGGTAGTGCCGGAGAAAGGAGAAAACGGGGAAATAGAGTCTGTATTGGCGATCGCTCGCGACATCACCGAACGCAAACGAGCAGAAATAGCAACCCGCGAAAGCCGGCGCCTGCTCGAACAAATTAGCGAGTCGTCTCCCAACGTGCTGTATATTTACGATGTCGCGCAACAGCGTAACGTCTATAGCAATCATTCCGCAGCGGAGATTTTAGGTTATTCCCAAGAAGAAATCGAAGAAATGGGAGATGCCCTGCTGCCAACTATTATGCACCCGGAAGATGTGGCCCGAGTACCGGAAAAACTAGAAAAAATATCGGCTTTAAGGGACGGGGAAGTTCTAGAACGCGAATACCGACTCAGAGACAGGAAAAATGGAGAGTGGCGAACCTTTTTCGTCCGGGAGGTTCCGTTTTCTAGAACTTCAGAGGGCCAGCTAGAGCAAATTATCGGTACGGCGGTGGAGATCAGCGATCGCGTGGCAGCAGAGAGAGAGCGCGAGGAATTGCTGGAGCGAGAGCGCTTGGCGAGGGAAGAAGCAGAAACAGCTAAAGAGCAATTAGCACAAAACCTCGACAGCATGACCGATGCTTTCGTCGCTATAGATAAGGAATGGAGATTTACTTACGCAAACAAACAATACGAATCATTTGCGCAACAAGAGCGATCGGAGCTTTTGGGTAAGAGCATCTGGGAGGTATTTCCTATTTTAAGAGGTACTAATGGAGAGCGCCAGTTGCGCCGGGCATTATCGCAACAGGTTTCCGTGGAATTTATCGAGTTTTGGTCGCCTATCAATTGCTGGTTTGAAGTTCGCGCTTATCCTACTAAGGATGGCCTCTGGATTTATTGCTGCGACGTTAGCGATCGCATAGCTGCCGAAACGCTCCAGCGAGAAACTGCCGAACGGGAAAAAACTCTAACCGCAGCCATAGAAAGGATTCGAGACACTCTGGATATTGAAACCATATTTACAGCTACCACGGAAGAACTGCGTCTGGCCCTCCAATGCTCCCGAGTAGGTATCTACCGTTTCGACCGGGACTATAGCGGCGAGTTTGTTGCGGAGTCCGCAAAGGAGGAGTTGTTGTTACTGCAAAGCGGAAGGGAATCCCTCGGACTGGGGGCAGAGTCGCAACTATGGAAAAATAGCTGCATTTCCACGCTCTTCGACTCTAGTGGGGAAAGTAAAAACAATTGCTATTTAGAGGATTCCTGTTGCTTAGTTGTAGCCGACATCCAGGAAGTTCGTTTTACCGACGAATACCGACAGCAGTTAGAAGAATTTGAAATTAAAGCTTACCTCATCGTCCCCATTTTCCACAACGGTCAATTCTGGGGGTTGCTGGGAGCTTATGACAGTTGCGCCCCCCGCCTGTGGAAAGCAGGGGAGAGAAATATGGCAGTGCAAATAGGTCATCAATTGGGAGTGGCCTTGCAGCAAGCAGAGTTGCTGGCAGAAACCAAGAGGCAGGCCGCTGAATTAGAGAAGGCAGCGATCGCCGCCGATGCAGCAAACCGGGCCAAGAGCGAATTCCTGGCATCCATGAGCCACGAATTGCGGACCCCCCTCAACGCTATCCTGGGATTTACTCAAGTAATGGGTCGCGATCGCTCTCTATCTTCCCTGCATCAAGAAAACTTAGAAATAATCAATCGCGCCGGGGAACACCTGCTGGCATTGATTAACGACATTCTGGAGATGTCCCAAATCGAAGCCGGCCGGACGACCTTTAACGAAAGTTGCTTTAATTTAGCTGGGATGCTGGAAAACCTGGAAAATATGCTGGAATTCAAAGCGCGATCGAAAGGGTTGCAGTTAACCTTCGATATTCCAAGCAGCCTTCCCGCTGCAGTAACAACCGACGAAGGCAAATTGCGTCAAGTTTTAATTAATATATTGGGCAACGCCATCAAATTCACCCAACGGGGCAGCATCAGCTTGCGGCTGAAAATAGAAAATCGCTCTTTGAGTAACTCTCGTCGGTTGCTCTTTGAGATAGAAGACACCGGCCCTGGCATCCCCCCAGAAGAAATAGATACTATCTTTGAGGCTTTCGGGCAAAGTCAAGAGGGGCGTAAATACCAAGAAGGCAGCGGTCTGGGTTTGCCTATCAGTAAAAAGTTTGTGGAATTGATGGGAGGAGAACTTAAGGTTCGCAGCACTTTGGGGGAGGGGAGTATTTTTGCTTTCGACGTTCTGATAACTAGCATTGAGGGTGTTGTTATTGGTAGTTTGAACCGGGGCAGGGCGATCGCTTTAGCACCAGATACCCCCGAATACCGGATTTTAGTAGCGGACGATCGCCCCGATAACCGCTATTTGCTGCAAACTCTTCTTACTTCTATCGGTTTTGCGGTGGGGGAAGCAGAAAACGGCGAGGAAGCGGTGGCTTTATGGTCGAGTTGGGAACCTCATTTGATTTTAATGGATATGCAGATGCCGGTGATGGACGGTTACGAAGCGACCCAACGGATCCAAGCTACCGATAAAGGTAAAACAACGGTAATTATCGCTTTAACTGCCAGCGCCTTCGAGGAAGACCGTCAGAAAATCTTGGGTGTCGGTTGCGACGACTTCGTCAGCAAGCCCTTCCAAGAAGAGATACTGCTGGAAAAAATAGGCGATCGCCTGGGGATAGAATATATCTACGAAAACGACAGCCCGCACTATCGGGGGGAGGGGCAAACTCTCGAAGAAACTTTGAGCCCGGAGGAACTGAAAGAATACTTATCTAAAATGCCTCCCGCTTGGGTCGAAGAGCTTTATCGCGCTACTGTTATGGGTACCGACGATACTATTTTGGAATTATTAGAAAAGATTCCACCAGAGTTAGAACTTTTAGCCAAAACTCTGGAAGATTTAACTAATAATTATCAATTTGAGGTTATTCTGGAGGCGATAGAAACCGATGCAATTAATAATTAATAATAAGCAAGTTCGTAGTAATCGCTTCAGCGATTTTCCCAGTTCGTAGCGATCGCTTCAGCGATTTTCCCAGTTCGTAGCGATCGCTTCAGCGATTTTCCCAGTTCGTAGTAATCGCTTCAGCGATTTTCCCAGTTCGTAGGTTCGTAGTAATCGCTTCAGCGATTTTCCCAGTTCGTAGGTTCGTAGTAATCGCTTCAGCGATTTTCCCAGTTCGTAGTAATCGCTTCAGCGATTTTCCCGGTTCGTAGTAATCGCTTCAGCGATTTTCCCAGTTCGTAGTAATTTTCTTATTTAAACATATTTTTTACGACT
>JAXHVR010000004.1:17091-104060 GCA_034189005.1 Cyanobacteriota bacterium
TACGACTAAAGTCGTTACTACAAACTACGACTAAAGTCGTTACTACAAACTACGACTAAAGTCGTTACTACAAACTACGACTAAAGTCGTTACTACAAACTACGACTAAAGTCGTTACTACGAACTACGACTAAAGTCGTTACTACAAACTACGACTAAAGTCGTTACTACAAACTACGACTAAAGTCGTTACTACAAACTACGACTAAAGTCGTTACTACGAACTACGGCTAAAGTCGTTACTACAAACTACGACTAAAGTCGTTACTACGAACTACGGCTTTAGTTGTTACTACGAACTACGACTAAAGTCGTTACTACAAACTACGACTAAAGTCGTTACTACAAACTACGACTTTAGTCGTTACTACAAACTACGACTTTAGTCGTTACTACAAACTACGACTTTAGTCGTTACTACAAACTACGACTTTAGTCGTTACTACGAACTACGACTTTAGTCGTTACTACAAACTACGACTTTAGTCGTTACTACGAACTACGGCTTTAGTTGTTACTACGAACTACGACATTTGTCGTAAATACGAACTACGAACAGCTTTTTTTAACCAAAATCTCGATCGATCGGGTATTATAAAGAGAACCACCGAAACTCAAGGGCTGTATGGTGTTTGTCACGAGGAAGGTACGCTCTCGAACTGGATTTTAGAATTTAGATGGACCAACCCTCCGAAAAGCATCTGCTACCTGGGGCTGCCTTTCCGATCGCCCAAATAATTGCCAAACTTCATTTTATTTAACTTTTAAACTAGATTAAAAAAGCAAAATGACTCCCAAAATTATAGAAGAAAAACAGCCTTTTGATGCTCAAATATTAGTAGTAGATGACACTCCCGCTAATTTGCGTTTGTTAGGGGATATTTTTAGAGAGCGCGGTTACAATATTCGCCAGGCACGAGATGGTAAATTGGCGATCCAATCTGCCTTAGTGGAACCGCCGGATCTGATTTTACTCGACATTGTGATGCCGGAAATAGATGGATATGAAGTCTGTTCTCAATTAAAAGCAAACCCAAAAACACAAAATGTACCCGTTATTTTTATGAGTGCGAAAGGAGAAGTATTTGATAAAGTTAAAGCCTTTTCTGTAGGTGGAGTTGATTATATTACTAAGCCTTTTGCCGCTGAAGAAGTAGTAGTCCGCATCGAGAACCAACTGAGGGTTTGGCAGCGATCGAAAGAAGTATTAGAACAAAATAACTTGCTGCAAGAAGAACTTCAAGAGTTGCAGCGCTTAGAAATGGAGCTAAAAAATAGGGGGGACTTAAGCCGTCTTCGGGTAAATTTAGTGCCTCAAGGTCCATCGGGCGATCGTACAGCCAGTTCGATCCTAAAACCAGTCTTAAGCGAAACCTCGGTCTTAGAAACTGAATGCTTGGTGCTGACTCCAGAAACAACACTCGAAGATAGCATTACCCGCATGAGTCAGATGCGGGCCAGTTGTGCTTTGGTAGCGAAGAAGGAAAAGTTAGCAGGCATATTAACAGAAAGAGACATCGTTAAAATAACAGCAGAAAATCTGGAACTGGAGAATATAAAAGTAAGTCAAGTGATGACTGCCGATCCGATCGCCATTACCCTATCGGCAGAACTAGACCTTTTCTCTATACTCTCCCTGATGCGCCAACATCGAATTCGTCATTTACCCGCAGTAGATAGAGCGGGTACAATCTTAGGCGTTATTACCCAAAGCAGCATTCGCAAAGTTCTCCAACCCATGGATCTATTAAAACTCAAGCGCGTCCGCGAGGTGATGATACCGAAAGTAGTTCGCGGCGACCCGGGAAGCTCTCTTTTGGAAATAACAACAATGATGGCGACCGAGAGCATTAGTTGCGTTGTCATTACCCAGAAGAGCGAAAACGGTTCCGATGTTTTACCCATCGGCATCGTTACGGAAAGGGATATAGTGCAGTTTCGGGCTTTGGGAGTAGATTTCTTATCGACCCTCGCGGGGGAAGTAACGATCGCTCCCCTGCTGTCAGTGGGAGTAGAAGATTCTTTGTGGGAGGCTCATAAACTGATGGAAAGCCACCGCATTCGCCGCTTGGTAGTTGTCAGCGACGGGGGGAGTTTGGCGGGAACGATCGCTCAAAGCAGTTTGTTAGAAGCTTTGGACCCAGTGGATATCTATTCTACCTTAGAGACGTTGCGCCTGCAGGTAGATAAACGAATAGTTCGGCTAAACCAGGCAAACGATCGCTTGCAACAAGAAATAGCCCTCAGAGAAAAGGCATTGTCCCAGCGAGAGGTATTAGAAAGGCAACTGACCGAACAGAATACTCGCTTGCAAGAAGAAGTTCGCAACCGGATCTTAGCGGAGAAAAACCTCAGCAAGCGAGAGGGAGAATTGAGAGCCTTAGTAGAAAATGCCCCCGATGCAATTTTGCGGCTGGATAGGCAACTTCGCTATTTGTACGTTAATGCGAAATTTACCCGGGATGTTGGTAAATCTAGCGCCGAAATTTTAGGTAAAAGTATTCGGGAATTAAGTACCACAAAGCACTTAACTTCCCCCTGGGAAGAAGCGGTGGGGGAGGTATTCAATACTGGGGAGGAACGAGAGGTCGAATTTGAAACTGCATCCACTGCCGGAATCAAGCATTATTCTGCCAGGGTGGTTCCGGAGTGGGGAGATAACGGCGAAGTGGAAACTCTGTTAGGAGTAGTTAGGGATGTCAGCGATCGCAAGCGCGCGGAAGAAGAAACCCAGCGGCTGCTCGAAGCTTCTCAAGCTATTAACGATGCAGCCGATGTCGAGAGCGCTCTTGCAGCTATTCTGGGTTTAATCTGTCGGGCCATCGATTGGGATTGGGGAGAGGCTTGGACGCCATCGAGAGACGGCACCGTTTTAGAACCGAGTAAAGCTAGGTACAGAAGGGATTCTAGTTTAACACAATTCCAGCAAAGCAGCGAAAAGATAACTTTTGCTCCAGGGGAAGGACTGCCGGGACGAATTTTGCAGGGCAAACAGCCAGAATGGCTAGAAGAAATAGATAGGGTTAGCGAAGGGGTTTTCTTTCGCAAAAAGCTAGCAGCAGAAGCGGGGCTAAAAACCGCTTTGGGGGTTCCGGTAGTTGCGGACGGACGAGTGGTGGCGGTTTTAGTGTTTTTCAAAAATGCGTGCCTCCCCAAACACCAGCAGTCGATGGAGCTTGTGGGGGCCATAGCTTCTCAGTTGGCGAGGACTATAGAAAGCAAGCAAGCGCAACAGGCTATAAGGCTGGGGGAAGAACGGTTGCAGCTTGCTATAGAAGGGAGCGAGTTGGGGATTTGGGACTTGCGCTTAGACACGCTAGAAACTTATTTCTCCTTGCAGTGGAAGAGAATGCTCGGTTATGAGGAGGAAGAAATAGAAAACAGCTATGGAGGTTGGGAGAGACTGATACACCCAGAAGATTTAGGGCGAGCGGAAAAAGCCTTAAATGCTTGCTTGCGAGGGGAAACTCAAACCTACCAAGCAGAATTTAGGATGCGATCGCGCTCTGGGGAGTGGCTGTGGATTTTTTCTCAGGGCAAAATAGTCGAATGGAACTCCGAAGGCCAGCCCTTGCGGATGGCGGGGACTCATAAAGATATAAGCGATCGCAAGCTGGCAGAAATAGAGCGGGAGCGACTCCTAGAGAGCGAACGAGCGGCTAGAGAAGAAGCAGAAGCGGCACGAACCAGAGCGACGGATATTCTAGAAAGTATCGGCGATGCTTTTTTTGCCTTGGATAAAGACTGGAAATTTACTTATGTTAACCGACAAGCAGAGTTCCTATTGCACAGAAAGCGATCGGAACTTATGGGAAGGACCGTCTGGGAGGAATTTCCCGAAGCAGTTGGCTCGAACTTCGAGCGTCAGTATCGTCGCGTAGCATCGCAACAAGTGAAAAGCGAGTTTGTCGAGTTTTATCCCCCCCTAGATGTTTGGTTTGAAGTTCGCGCCTTTCCCGCGAAGGAGGGCATATCGGTTTATTTCCAAGATGTCAGCGATCGCGTAGCGGCAGAAACGGCCCTGAGAAACAGCGAACATTTTTTACGCAGCATCTACGAAGGGGCAGAAACGAGCATCTTTATCGTCGATGTCGGGGAAAATGGAGAATTTCGCTATGTGGGTATCAACCCCGCTCACGAGAGAATTTCCGGTCTTCAGGATTCCCAATTAAAGGGTAAAACTCCAGAAGAAGCATTGCCTGCGGCAGTTGCCAAAAAGGTAAGCGATCGCTATCGGGCTTGTACGGAAGCCAGAGAGCGCATAAGTTACGAAGAATGCCTGCCGTTCAAAGGAAAAGACACTTGGTGGATAACAAACCTGACTCCTTTATTTGACAGCAGCGATAGGGTCTATCGCTTAATCGGAACTTGCTTCAATATTACCGATCGCAAAAAAGCAGAAATCGCTACTGCGCGGCAAATGAGGCGCGATCGGCTAGTCGGCACCATTCAAGAACGCATTCGCTCTTCTCTGAATTTAGAAGAAATTCTGACAACAGCGGCCGAAGAAACCCGCAAATTTTTAAAGAGCGATCGGGTCTTAATCTATCAAGTCTTGCCGGGCCAGGTCAAGGTAGCGATCGTAGAATCCGTAGAACCAGACGTAACTCCTATCTGCGACATCATCCCAGAGGAAGTATTTCCCCAAGAAACTTACGAACTATACAGACAAGGCGAAGTTTTTGTCATGGAAGATATAGACAAAACTGCAGTATCCCGCAGGCTAACCCCGTTTCTGCGCCAGTCGGGAATTAAAGCCAAACTCGGAATCCCGATTTTAAAAGATGGGGAACTTTGGGGATTGCTCGCAGTTCACCAATGCCGGAGGGCGAGACCGTGGCAAGCAGGGGAGATCGAATCGCTCAAGCAAATTGCCGTGCAACTGGCCATCGGCATCCAGCAGTCAACCCTCTACCAGCAAGCGCAAGCGGAGATTTGGGAGCGTCAAGCCGCTGAAACGGCACTGCGCGAAAGCAAGCGTTTCGTTCAAAATATAGCCGATACTTCCCCCAACCTGTTGTACATTTTCGACCTGGAGGAGCAGCGCAATATTTATAGCAATCGCGAAATATCCGGTGCGATCGGTTATAGCAGCCAAGAAATTAAAGACATGGGCGATCGGATTTTACCGACAATTATTCATCCAGAAGATCTCGCTAAACTACCCTCACATCATCAAAAGTGGGCTGCTGCTAAAGACGGGGATATTCTAGAGCTAGAATATCGCATGAAAAATAGTAAAGAGGAATGGTGCTATATTTTGGCTCGGGAAACGGTGTTTGCCAGAACTAAGGAGGGTAAAGCAAAACAAATTCTGGGCACGGCATCAGATATTACAACCCTCAAGCAGACAGAAAGGGCCCTGCGGGAAGCGGCGGATCGCGAAAAAACCCTGGCCCTTGCTTTCCAAAGGATGCGCCAATCTCTAGATATAGACACTATCTTTAGCGCAACCACAGAAGAACTGCGACAGGCTCTAGGATGCGAGCGGGTGGCGATCTACCGTTTCGATGCCGACTATAGCGGGGAATATGTCGCTGAGTCCTTCGCTGCAGAAGAGCTTGCAGTCGCAGCGTTCAAAGATGCAGGGCGATCGCTTCGCTCCGGGCCCCGTCAAGACTGCCGCCTGGATACTTTATTGGGATCTCCCCAAAAGTGGCACGATAGTTATTTAAAAGAAACCCAAGGAAGTCATTTGAAGTCGGCAGACCCATATTGCTTAGTTGTTAAAGACATCTACGAAGCTAACTTTAGCGGATGCTATCTAGAACGCTTGGAGGAATTTCAAATCCGTGCTTATATTATCGTGCCGATTTTCTGCGGCTCGAAACTCTGGGGGTTGCTGGCAGCTTACGAATGTTCCAGACCCCGCCAGTGGAAAACAAGCGAGGAAAAAATCGCGACGGAAATCGGCAATCAATTAGGAGTGGCCCTGCAGCAAGCAGAATTGCTCGAACAAACTAAGAAGCAGTCGGAAGCTCTAGAGCGAGCGGCGATCGCCGCCGACGGAGCCAACCGGGCCAAGAGCGAGTTTCTAGCAAGCATGAGCCACGAATTGCGAACCCCCCTCAATGCCATCCTGGGCTTTACCCAACTGATGAATCGCGATCGCTCCCTCGCGACCCAACACCAGCAACAGCTAAAAATCATCGACGGTGCCGGGGAACACCTGTTAGCATTGATTAACGACATTCTGGAAATGTCTAAAATCGAAGCCGGTCGTACTACCTTAAACCCAACTAGATTCAATTTAACTGCTATGCTCGAAAGCCTAGAAAGTATGCTGCGACTGAAAGCCCAGTCGAAAGGCTTGCAGTTAATTTTTGACATTCCCCCGGATATTCCCCGAGTAATAGAGGCCGATGAGGGCAAACTGCGTCAGGTTTTAATTAATATTTTGGGCAACGCCATCAAGTTTACCAAATCAGGAGGCGCGAACTTGCGAGTAAAAGCCGAAACTAGCAATCTTCCAGACGTACAGTTGCTCTTTGAAATAGAAGACACCGGTCCGGGCATCGCCCCAGAAGAAATGCATCGGCTCTTCGAGCCCTTCGCACAGACTAAAACCGGTCGTCAATCTCAGCAGGGGACTGGTTTGGGCTTACCCATCAGCCGGAAATTCGTGCAATTGATGGGGGGGGATATTCGGGCGAGCAGCATTTTCGCTCAAGGCACTGTATTTGCTTTCGATATTCCGGTAGCTGTAGCCGATACTGCGGACCTTGTCGGCGAACCCTCTGAGGGAAGGGCGATCGCTCTGCGGGAGGGTACGGAAAAACGTCGCATCTTAGTCGTGGACGACCAAGACCACAACCGCCAGTTTTTGGTAGCGCTTTTGACTGCTATCGGTTTTGAAGTGCGGGAAGCGGGAAATGGTCGCCAAGCATTGAGCTTATGGTCGAGTTGGGAACCTCATTTGATTCTAATGGATATGCGGATGCCGGTTATGGACGGTTATGAGGCTACTAAAGGTATTAAAGCAACCCCCAAGGGTCAAACAACTACGGTGATTGCCTTGACTGCCAGCGCCTTTGAGGAAGACCGCCAGAAAATTTTGGCGGCAGGTTGCGACGATTTGGTGTGCAAGCCTTTCCGAGAAGAGGTCCTGCTGGAAAAAATAGGCGATCGGCTCGGAATAGAATATATATATGAAAGTGACGACGGACAATCTCTGGAGTCATCTCAAACTCCAGGGAAAACCGTCACGACTTCTGATATAATACAATACTTGTCCCAAATGCCCCAAGATTGGGTGGCAGAGGTTGGCGATGCCGCCTCCCAAGGCACCGACGATGTAATCTTGGAACTGCTAGATCGAGTTCCAGACAGTCTTTCTCCTTTAGCTAGCGCTTTGGGAGATTTGGCTAATAATTTCCAATTTGAAGCAATCATGGAATTGACCCAACAGAAGCAAAAATGAATCAAAATTTAGTGGAATTAAAAGGAACAGATATTTTAATCGTTGACGATACTCCAGACAACCTGCGGGTTTTATCGTCCATACTGATAGCTCGCGGCTGTAAAGTCCGCAAGGCTTTGTCGGGTAAAATGGCTTTGACTATCTGCCAAACAACTTTGCCGGATTTAATTTTACTAGATGTGATGATGCCTTCTATGGACGGTTATGAAACTTGTGTTGCTTTAAAAGCAAAGGAGAGAACTTGCCAGATACCGGTTATTTTTATTAGCGCCCTTAGCGATGTCATGGATAAGGTCAAGGCTTTTGAAGTAGGAGGGGCGGATTATATCACCAAACCTTTTCAGGTCGAAGAGGTAGCAGCGAGAATCGCCCATCAACTCACTATTAAGCAGTTGACTGAGGAACTCAGAAGGTCTAACGCGGAGTTAGAACAATTTGCTAGCATCGTCTCCCACGACCTCCAGTCTCCTATTGCTGGAGTGGTTAGCTTGGTTGAATTAATGCAACAACAATACCATGGGGTTCTAGACCCCGAGGGACGAGATTGTTTGCTCGAAATTGCAGCTACAGGTAAAAGGATGTCTCGACTGGTTCGAGATTTGCTGGCCTATTCGAGGATTAATGCAAAGCCATTAGAGTTTGAGTCCGTGGACTGCAATAAAATCTTAGAGGAAGCGCGAGCTAATTTGCTTTACGATCTTTCGAGTAGCGGTGCTAAGATTGTTTCTGGAGACTTGCCTGCTGTCGAGGGCGATCGCACCCAACTGGTCCAGCTTTTTCAAAATCTTATAAGCAATGGTATTAAGTTCCGCCGTCCGGGGGTTACTCCCGAGATAGAAGTCTGGGCTACAGCTAAAGAGGATCGATGGGTTATCGCAGTCCGCGATAACGGCATCGGCATACCGCCGGATAAGCGCGATCGGATTTTTGAAGTATTCCAGCGACTTCATTCATCTCAAGAATACCCCGGCCACGGTATCGGTTTGACCGCTTGCCAGAAAATTGTTCGACGTCACGGCGGCAATATCTGGATAGAATCTCAAACGGGAGAAGGCACTACCTTTTTCTTCACTATACCTTTAACAATTAACAATTAATAATTAATAATTAATAATTATAGCAATTCTTGAATGTATGAGATATGATTTTTCCATCGAACCAACTAGGTAGCGGTCAATGTACCTCGTCGATTCAATAATTGCTATAACAATTAACAATTAACAATGACAGATTACAAAGGAAATATTCTGGTGGTGGACGACACCGCAGATAACGTGCGGCTTTTGTCAAAAATGCTGGCAGAAAAAGGCTATAAAGTTTTTAAAGCCTTAAGCGGCAAGATGGCTCTGACTGCCTGTGCTACCAGCCGGCCAGATCTAATACTACTGGACGTGATGATGCCGGAGATGGACGGTTATGAGGTTTGTCGTCGTTTGAAGGCCGACGAGGGAACTGGCAAAATACCGGTGATTTTTTTGAGCGCCCTTAACGACGTTGGGGATAAAGTGAAAGCTTTTGAGGTGGGAGGGGTAGATTACATTACTAAACCTTTTCAACGTGCGGAAGTTTTATCCCGGGTAGAAATTCATTTACAATTATGTGGGCTGCAAATTGACCTCGAAGAAAAAAATAGCTCCCTCGAAGAGGAAATTCGAGAACGCGAGAAAGCACAAAAGGCTTTAGAAATAAGCGAAGCGAAAAATAAAAGTATCCTACAGGCTATTCCCGATATCATGTTTAGAATAGATGCAGGGGGCAGCTTTCTAGACTACCGCCTGCCAGAGGAGAACGAACTAAAAAGTCCTTGTTTTCCGCAAGGGGAAGACTGTGTGGGGAAAAATATATCTGAAGTTTTATCCGGGGATTTTGCTTCGTGGCTCCAGCACTACATCCTAGAAACTCTGGAAGGGGGTAAAATACAAATCGCGGAGTATATGCAGCAGGTGGATGGTAAATGTCGCGCTTACGAAGTGCGTTTCGTTAAAAGCGGCGAGTCGGAAGTTTTGGCGATCGCCCGCGACATCTCCAGTCGCAAGCAGGCAGAAGCGGAAAGATTGCAAGCGGAAGCCCTGGTCCGATCGCAAAAAGAAGAACTGGAAAAAGCGCTCGGGGAATTGCAAGCGGCCCAAGTACAGTTAGTTCAAAACGAAAAAATGGCAGCTTTGGGGCAATTAGTAGCGGGAATAGCCCACGAAATCAATAACCCGGTGAGTTTTATTTATTCTAACCTCGCTTGCGCGGGTCAATATATCGAAGATTTGCTGTCATTAATCGAGCTTTACCAGCAGGAATATCCCGAACCGAAGGCGATCGTTCGAGAAACTATCGACGAGATAGAACTCGATTTTTTGGTGGAAGATTTACCAGATATCTTGGAGGCGATGCACCGCGGTGCCGATCGCATCCGAGCGATCGTCATGTCTTTAAGGAATTTCTCTCGCTTAGACGAGGCCGAACTTAAAGCAGTGGATATCCACGAAGGTATCGACAGCACTTTAGTTATGTTGCAGCATCGCTTGTCCGGGGGCGAAACAGGGGAGGCGATCGAAGTTATTAAAAAATACGGAGATTTACCCCTAGTAAATTGTTACGCCAGGCAGCTAAACCAGGTTTTTATAAACTTATTGAATAACGCGATCGATGCTTTATCGGGTAGCTATAAAGAAAAAAAAGAAACAGAACTCCCTTCCAATATGCCGGAAGATTTCATCCCCACTATTATAATTACTACAGAAAAAGCAGGTCCAGATACTATTTCCATCCGAATTGCTAATAACGGTCCTGGCATTTCTGAGTCGGTGCGATCGCGCTTGTTCGATCCCTTTTTTACTACTAAATCGGTGGGGAAAGGTGTCGGTTTGAGTTTATCTATTTGTTATCAGATCGTAGTGCAAAAACACGGCGGGAAGATCGCCTGTTCCTCGGAACTGGCCGGACGAGGAACGGAATTCGCGATCGCCCTTCCAGTCCGTCAGGTGGAGCGCTCCTAGCGATCGCTCTTCTCGCCTCTTTTCCTCGGTTCGATAACATTCCGCTCGACACCATACAAATTAGCGGCCTCAGAAATATTCAACTTCAGCCTGCTTTCCTCCCCCAGAGATTGTTTGGCTTCCGGTTTAGAAGGTTGACAGTCCAGGACGCGGATAACTTCTGTAGCGATCGATGATGCCAGCAGTGGCGGTACCGAGTTGCCTATTTGCCGAAAACCGTGCCATTTGGTCCCGTGGAACCTAAACCAGTCGGGATAGGAATGGAGCCTGGCCGCTTCGCGAAGGGTGATGCATCTGGGTCTATCGAAATGAATGGGACGAGGGGAAGTATGGGCGCCTCGGTTGCTAGGAGTTCCTGCCCTCAACGTGTTAGAAATTCCCTCCCCATGGAGCTTGTGAAAGCGACTTATTGGTTCGTTTTTTCCCGGTGGCGTTGCGGCAAATCTATCCTTAGAGCTTTGGGAATGTTTTGTCCGCGAACAGCCAGTAAGTATGGTGCGGTCGTACAGGCGATCGTAGGAATAATCGTCTTCGGAAAAAGCCAGACCGCGCATTTTTTTAGCATAGTCGCTGGGTTCGCCATATTCTACTTTTACCCAGTCTTGTTTTAACAATTCTGGGTATTTTTCTATTTGCGGTAAATCGGCGATCGCTTCTTTAACCGTTGGGGCATTTGGCAGAATATTAGTATTAGATATTTTCTTTTTTTTCCTAGACGATTTAGCATATTTTTTTTTCGGGTTGTCCGTAATTGCTTCTGGATAGCGCGGCATTTCTAACCCCTTTTGACAGCCGAGCAAAAATAACCTTTCTCTACTCTGGGGCACTCCATAATTAGCAGCGTTTAAGACTTTGTAAGGCAGGAGTATTTCGTAACCGCAATTTTCCATTTTTTTTTGTACTTTATCGAGAACCTCTCGATGTCGTCCCACGGTCAATCCTTTAACATTTTCGATGACAAAATACTTAGGTTGTAACTCTTCTACTAATCTAGCAAAATGAAGCATTAATTCATTGCGTGGGTCGCCTATAGATCGCTTCCCCATCTGGGAGAAACCCTGACAGGGAGGACCGCCAAAGATAACATCAATTTGGCGATCGCCTAGATTTCCCACCCTACGAATCTCTTCTGCAGTTACCTCAGCAACGCTGCGACAAAGTACGGACCAAAAAGGAAAATTAAACTGATGAGTAGCGCAGTGAATGGGATCTAATTCCACAGAAACGGGGACATCAAATCCAGCCATTTCAAAGCCGAGAGTCATGCCCCCAGCCCCGGCAAATAAATCTATGGCTATGGGTCTATTTTGCGAATTGTTAACAGTCATTTTTTATTAATATTTAGTCAGTTCGTAGTAATCGCTTCAGCGATTTTTCCCCTAGTTCGTAGTAATCGCTTTAGCGATTTTCCCCCTAGTTCGTAGTAATCGCTTTAGCGATTTTCCCCCTAGTTCGTAGTAATCGCTTTAGCGATTTTTGGCGATCGCTACGAACAATTTTAATCGCTGAAGCGATCGCTACGAACAATTTTAATCGCTGAAGCGATTACTACGAACAATTTTAATCGCTGAAGCGATTACTACGAACAATTTTAATCGCTGAAGCGATCGCTACCTACAGAATCAACTAATCAATTCTTAAATTAAACGGTAGGCGGACGTAAACACCTTTAGGGTCGTTCATTCCCCTTAAAATAGCTAATTCCTCTTGCAACTTATTAAATTCAGCCATCAAAGGATCTACAGGAGTAACAGCAATCTTACCCGATTTCGCACCAGATAAACGCTCCAAAATCTGCTGTTCGAAACTTCGGAATTGAGGATACTCCTCAATTGTCCAATCATCTCCTAATTCCGCTTCTACTGCAGCCACTTCGATCGCTCGCTCGATGCCGCCAATTTCATCCACCAAACCTAAATCTTTCGCATCAGCACCAGACCAAACTCTGCCTTGAGCGATGTCTCGAACCTTAGTTTCTGGCAACTGGCGAGCTTCGGCGATATTTTGAATAAAGCGATCGTAAATTAAATCGACAATATTCTGAATTAAAGCCAACTCCTCGGCAGTCTTAGGGCGAGAAACAGTATTAAGATTAGCCAGGTCGCCAGTAGTAACGGCATCCCAAGTAATACCATTATCGTTCGCGAGTTTCTGCACGTTAAACAACAGACCAAAAACTCCAATAGAACCAGTAATAGTATTCTCTTCTGCCAAGATTTTATCCGCATTCATGGAAATCCAATAACCTCCAGAAGCAGCTAAATTACCCATAGAGACGATCGCTGGTTTCCCCGAAGCAACTATTAGCTCCACTTCCCGACTGATAATTTCAGAAGCAGTAACGCTGCCCCCTGGACTGTTAACCCGCAAAACTACGGCTTTAACTTTCTCGTCTTGTCGGACTTTTCTTAACTCTTTCGCTAGGCGATCGCCTCCTATTTGCCTCGGAGTTCCTTCACCATTGACTATCTCTCCCTCGGCATAGACAATGGCAATTTTATGTTCGCTGTCAGCCTTGCCGCTGGAAGCTTCTACCACATCGGAAACTTTAGAATAAGTTCCCAAACTAATCTGACGAAAAGACTTATCATCCTCATCTTTGCCAGTCTTTTCTTTAAGTTCCTCGATAATTTCATCGGGATAGGCAACTCGATCGACTAATTTAGCGCTTAAAGCATTATCGGCAACGAACATTCCTTGAGAATTAGCGATCGCCTGCAACCCATCCACAGTTAATTCTCGACTGGATGCCACGCTTTCTAAATAATTCTGCCAAATATCCCCCAACAACCCCTGAAGTTGCTGTCGGTTTTCCGGGCTCATTTGTTTGCGCAAAAAAGGCTCCACCGCCGATTTATATTTACCAACCCGAGTAACTTGAACGCCAATGCCGAACTTCTCTAAAGCACCAGTTAAGAACATCACCTCGGAACTAAAACCGTTAAGCTCTAAACTCCCCAGAGGATTAACAACTATTTTATTTGCCACGGAAGCGAGGTAATATTCAGCCTCCGTCCAGTCCATATCGTAAGCAATAATATCTTTGCCGCTCTCTTTAAAACGTTCCAGCGCGCCCCGGACTTCTTCTAGATTAGCTAAACCGGTCGCGCCTGGAGCGTTGCTGCCTTCGATATAAAGACCAATAATGCGTTTATCTTTAGCAGCTTCGTCGATCGCGCTGACAACGGTTCGCAGGCCGAGAGTTGCAGTTTCGTCTCCAGAGAAAACTTCTTCGAGTGCCTCGCTGGTAGTGGAGGTAACTTTTGCATCTTGAATGGTAGTGCCGAGGTCGAGAACTAAAACAGTTTTATGCTCAACTTCGGGCCCGGAGTCTTTCGCGTTGGCTGCCATGGAAATGACTAGGGATAGCAGTCCCCCCACTCCGACGGTTAAAAGCAGAGCGATCGCCACTACACTGCCAACTACGCTGGCAAAGGTGAACTTAAGAAAATCTTTCATATATTTATTGGGTAATAGGTAATAGGTAATAGGTAATGGGTAATCGGCAATTAACATTTTCCCAATTAACAATTCCCCATTCCCCTTTTCTTATCTTAATCTTTCCAAGGCATCGGAGTGTTGGAGTTCCCTTAAAGTCGCATTGCCCGTACAGAAGAGAACCCCTGTTAATTCGGCAATTAAGACCTCTGCCAACTGGTTTAGAGACTCCCCAGAGTCGGCCGCAGCTTGGAGAAATGGCCATGCCAAACCCGCCAAACCGGCACCCAGAGCGATCGCCTTAGCCACATCCAACCCATCGCGCAACCCTCCAGAAGCAATTAGAGGAATATCTGGCGCTACTTCCCGAACTTGGGTCAAACATTCCGCCGTAGGCAAACCCCAATTAGCAAAAGTTGTCCCCAACCGTCGCTGGCGGAAATCTTTGGCCCGCTCTCCTTCGATTTTTGCCCAAGATGTCCCTCCGGCACCCGCCGCATCGATGGCCCCCACTCCCGCATCGATTAATTTCTGCGCCATCTTACCAGAGATGCCGTTGCCTACTTCCTTAGCGATGACCGGCACCGGCAATTTCGCGCACAAGGTCGAGATTTTAGCTAGCAACCCGCGAAAGTTGGTATCCCCTTCAGTTTGGATGAATTCTTGCAGGGGGTTAATGTGTAGAATTAGGGCATCTGCTTCTAGGAGGTCGATTGCTTTTTGACACTGTTCGATGCCGTAGCTATAGTTTAGTTGAACCGCGCCGATATTGGCGAATAAAAGGATATCTGGAGCGATCGATCTGACTGCAAAAGTATCCGCAACCCCTTCGTTTTCGATGGCGACTCGTTGAGAACCGACTCCCATTGCTATTTGATATTTTTGCGCCGTTTCTGCCAGACGATAATTAATCTTTTTGGCTTGTTTTGTGCCTCCAGTCATGGAAGAAATAAGCAGTGGCGCGGCTAATTTTTTGCCTAAAAACGCAGTTGTTAAATCAATATCCGACGGGTCTATTTCTGGCAGGCAGCAGTGGGAGAAACGATAGCGATCGAGTCCGTTGGTAGTAGTATTAAATTGTACGTTTTCTTCCAAACAGATGCGGAGATGGTCTGCTTTCCTGGTTTGGGTTTGCGATGCTTGGCTCATGGTTATCTTTTGGCAATACTGGAATTATGCTAAATCCGACTTTTAACATAATTCCAGAAAAAAGACAAGGGGTCCAAGTCACCGGGTGCATCGGGGGAATGAAGAAAAGCAAAAATCAATTATTTTTGTTCGAACAATACCTTCGCCAAAAATAAAATATCTTATCGGCATGGGGATTTAAGAAACCGGGTTTTTTGAAAAAACCCGGTTTCTGGCGGGCGAATTATCATTGTTCCGCAAAAATGGCGAAGGTATTGTCAAACAAACCCAAAGAAACCGGGTTTCTTATGAAAAATTCGGGCCCCAGAAACCCGGTTTCTTTGAGAAACCGGGTTTCTTAGTCGTTGGTTTTCGCTTGCGTTGATGTTGGGTTTCTACTCCACGCCCAAATCGCAAAATCCTCAAACTTAAGTAATATTTCGGTGGCGATCGCCATCTAACTTGGTTATAATAGAAAGCCAACTTAAATCATTCTCAAATTCTCTATATTTTCCGGGAATATTAACTCAAATAAAGAAGTTTGTAGCAAGCCCTTCAGTTCTGAAAAATCTAAGATTTTCAACACGGAAGCGCTGACAAACAACTATAAAGGAGACATAAACATGGCGGAATTTGACGAATTACGACCCTTCTTCAACGGAAAATATTATCGAAGCGAATACCCCGACGCCCCCGGCAACTTTGCTTCCCCCTGGGAACACTTTAAAGAAGTAGGAATTCCCGAACATCGCAGTCCCAGTTCCGGTTACGATGCCGTCTATTATCTCAGCAAAAATATAGACGCATTAAACGCCAGTGGCGGGCGAGATTTAATTATGGGTTTAGAAGGAAGCGATCGCCTAAAAGGTCTCCGCCACCGCGATGAAATCTACGGCAACGAAGGAAACGACACCCTAATAGGCAACCAAGGCAGCGATCGCCTCTTTGGCAACCAAGGCAAAGACAGACTAATAGGCGGTACCGGCAACGATCGCCTCTTTGGCAACCAAGGAAGCGACACCCTCATAGGCAACTCCGGCAGAGACACCCTAATAGGCGGAAAAAACAACGACTTTTTGCGCGGCGGCACCGGTGCGGACAAACTGCTAGGCAGCGCGGGTAACGACAGCCTCCACGGCGATCGGGGCAGCGATACCCTCATCGGCGGCCCGGGTAATGACAAATTCTTCATCGGCAAAAATACTGGCGGCGATGCCATATCTAAGGCAGATGTAATCAGAGACTTCACCAACGGCAAAGACCTAATACAATTAAGAAGCAACCTCACCTTCGACGATCTAAAAATTACCCGAGGCAGCGGTAACAATACAGGCGACACCATCGTTCGAGTTCGAGAAACCAACGAATATCTAGCCATCCTCAAAAACGTCAACCGTAGTTCCATCGATATCGACGACTTCACCGGTTTTGCCAAACCCATCCCCGGCACCATCGCCCTAACCGCCGCCAACTTCAGCGTTAACGAAAGCGAAAGTACCGCCAGCATAGTCTTAGAACGCACCGGCGGCAGCGATGGGGAAGTTTCCGTCAACTATACCACCAGCGACGGCACCGCCATAGCCGGTTCCGATTATACCGCAACTTCCGGCAAGCTGACATTTGGCGACGGTCAAACCAGCAAAGCTTTTAGCATTCCTATTAATAACGACAGCGAAGTAGAAACCGACGAGACCGTAGAGATAACCCTCAGCAACCCCACCGATGGCAGTTTGGGGCGTTCTTCAGCCACCATTACCATTTCAAACGATGATGTATTGCAGGCCATACCCGCCGTAATTAGTAGCGACACCGTGAAATTCTCTCCCAGCGACAGCGAAGAGGCGATCGCTGCCACAGGCGCCCCCAGCATCACCATCGGCACCCAGACCATTTATATCGGCACCTGGCAAAAATCTAGCAACAATCAAGACCCGATAATCGCCAGTTTCGACAGCGCCAACTCCAATAACAACTGGACGCGCACCGACTACGAGTTCACCGGTGCCGACGGTCGAGGTAAAGGTTTATTCTGGGATGGCGACGACCTCTATGTCACCTTCAGCACCGACGGCACCCAGGGAAACTCTAGCGAAGACTTTCGTCGGGCGGCCGCCGATGCCGAACAATCTTGGTTGCGCAGTTACGGCAGGGGCGGCGGTGCAAAAATTGGAGTAGTCGCCAAGCTGGATGAAACTACCGGGGAAATGACAGATGCCGCATTTTTATCATCTTTATTGAGCAGCGGCAACAGTAATTCTTTAGTAATTACAGATTTATCAGTTAACGACAGCGGCAATTTAGAAGTCGAGGCAAATTCTTGGTTTGCCCCCCGCAACCCCGACGGCAGTCGGATGACCCAAGTCGGCAGCGGCGGTTCGCCCTTCGATTACACCGTAGAGATCGCCCCAGACTTAAGCCGAGTAGTTAGCACTGCCGCAGTGGGTTGGGAGTAGCGTTCTAGTCTCCCAATCTAGTTTGTAGTAATCGCTTTAGCGATTCATATAGATAAATCGCTAAAGCGATTACTACAAACAATCCCTATGGCACGATCATCGAACCAATACCAGCATCGCTAAAGATCTCTTGTAGGAGAGCGTGAGGAATGCGACCATCAATAATATGAGCCGCTCGTACCCCTTGAGCCAAACTCCGCACGCAGCAATTAACTTTCGGAATCATGCCCCCAGAGACAATACCCTTATTAATTAAATCCCTAGCTTCTTGGATGCCAAGCTGGACGATGAGACTCTCTGGGTCGTGGAAATCTTCTAAAATTCCCGGCGTATCAGTCAGCAGGATTAACTTTTCTGCCTGCATCGCTGCTGCTATTTCTCCAGCAACCGTATCGGCGTTGATATTATAAGCCTGTCCGTTTTCGTCAGATGCCACGCTAGACACCACCGGAATATAGCCGGAGTTGACCAGAGACTCCAAAATGTCGATCCTGACGTTGCTAACTTCTCCCACAAAGCCAATGCCCTCTCTGCCGTCTGGACGTGCCGTGATGAGGTTGGCATCTTTGCCGCACAAACCGACCGCCAGACCGCCAGCGCTATCTATCAGGGCCACGATTTCTTTATTGACCCGGCCTACCAATACCATTTCTACTACTTCCATCGTCGCCGCATCGGTGACTCGCAAACCATCTTTAAATTGCGGTTCTATTCCCAGTTTGCCCAGCCAAGTGTTAATTTCTGGCCCTCCGCCGTGGACGACTATGGGACGCATCCCCACGCAGGAGAGTAAAACTATGTCCCGAATTACCTTGTCTTTCAGGTTGCTATCTTTCATGGCAGCGCCCCCGTATTTGACTACTATCCGGCGACCTGCAAATTTTTGAATATAGGGGAGTGCTTCGCTAAGGACTTCTACGCGATTGATTTCAGGGCTTTCGCTAAAGTCGCTATTTTTGAGCATGGCAAACTACTATTTTTAAATGACAACCTTAACCATAACTCAACTTTTATCTAGCAATCCGCGCGGGGGTTACGCTTCGATTGTCGGCCAGGAACCGGGTTTCTCAGATATCCCTTGGGAGCGACGGATTGCTATAGCCCTTGCCTTAACCTCAAAATAAAAATTTAAAATGTAGCGAGCAATACAAATTTAATTTCTTTCTCTTTCTTCTTTAAGGAATCTAATATTTTTAACTCGGGAGGACGTCAGTTTTGTAAATAAGTAGGTAGGCAAAAATATTTACATAAAATGATTTTTTATTTCCCCGTAGAACAGGCGTCTCGCCTGTTTGGGTAGAACAGGCGTCTCGCCTGTTTGGGTAGAACAGGCGTCTCGCCTGTTTGGGTAGAACAGGCGTCTCGCCTGTTTGGGTAGAACAGGCGTCTCGCCTGCGAGCGTATGTCCAATTAATTTTGCAGGGGTACTTAAATTTTTTCTTCCAACTAACAACTAAACGGATAACAGGCGAGACGCCTGTTCTACAAAAATAAACGGATAACAGGCGAGACGCCTGTTCTACAAAACTAAACGGATAACAGGCGAGACGCCTGTTCTACAAAAAGGGTCAGGTTTTTAGGAAAGCTTCATGCATTGACCTGCTCCCTTTAACTCTCCGTCAGTTTCCACAAGTGCTTGAGAGGAAAGTAAACAACTGGAGCCCAAAGACTGCTAATAATAGCCGAACTTAGGGCGACTCTTTGGTAATGGGTCCAGATTTCTACTAAAGAGCGATCGCCCACAATACCAAACTGAATTGCCATTACCGTCTCGGCGACAATAGCCATAAAAAATACAATCAAAGCTACGGAAATAAAATCTTCTTGGACGTATCGTTGTTTTTGCAGCCGAGAAGTTAGAATTCCCACTAACATTAAAGGTATTACATGACTGGGATGAAAGCCAGTCATTCCATCTTGAATTAGTCCCAAAGTTAGACCCGCTGCCGCACCTTCAAGAATTGAACGCTGAAGGCTCCAAGCTACTACCCAAATCAACAACCAGTTCGGTCCTATTCCTAATAATTCCATTCCTGGCGGCCGCATTAGTAAAATTAGGCTACAGATGATAACCGAAACCAGGGTAACTATTAAAAAAAATATTTCGCGCCATTTTAAAGACATTTTCTATTTATATGGTTTTTTATATGTTTTTCAGTTGTAAATAATAATTTAAAAAGGGAATTGTAGAATAAGTAATTACGCTACGGAAAGTAACAAATACAAAATCCACAATTCCAATTACCAGGGAACCATTGCGGGAGCAATTAAGCTAGTGCCAAGCAACTTTATTTGGCCTATTAAAACTCACAACTAACGACTGACAAAAAGCCGTAAGAGAGTTGCAATTTAATAACAATAACATACCGACTGTTGGGTTCCGCTACGCTCCACCCAACCTACGAGACTGGTACTGCCAACTCCAACTCACAACTGACGACTGACAAAAAGCCGTAAGTTATAGGCTTTCTTAATTCTTGAGATGCACCGATTAATCGTTATGTGGATAAACAATTACCCACTCCAAAGAATTCATCGGTACAGAAAATTTTATAGTAGCTTCAGGAGCGGGAGTTTTACTCAATTCCACCGACTCAACTATGCCCACAGGCAATCCAGAAGGAAATAACTGACTGTAAGCAGAAGTAGTAACTTCGTCCCCTATTTTGACTTCAGGAACGTCATCAAAAAACTCCATCACGGCACTATTTTCATCTTTTCCTCGCATGGATCCCATTTGACGGCTGCTAATAATTCCCACCCCTACTTGGCTAGTAGGGTCGCTAATTAAAAGCACGCGGCTAGTATTAGGAGTAACGGTAATAATCCGACCAACAACTCCCCCCGACCCCATGACAATAAAATTCTCTTTAACACCATCGCTACTGCCCTTGCCTAAAGTAATTTGGTTCCACCAATTATCGGCACTACGACCAACTACAGGAGCTACAATTCCTTCACCTTCGAGCTTTTGATTTTCCGAGTATTTTAATAAATCTTTGAGATTTTCATTCTGTTTCTCCAGTTCTTTTATTCTAATTTCTAGTTCTTTAATCCGAGCATTAATTAGTTGGCTTTTTGGTCGATCTTCATTAGATGTAAAAGGTACCGTTAGCTGGTTATAGAACTCAAAAAAGAAAGCAGCTTGGGTTTGCCGAACCCATAAACCAGCACCTACAACTAGAGCGATCGCGACTATTTTTTTTAGAAGTTGATTTCGACGACGTCCTCGCACAATTTCCATTTTTTCACCTTGACATTTTTACCTTTATCTATTACTTAGCGCGACCGCTAAATACCCTTTCAAATTGTTTAAAGTTTTCCAAAACTCGACCGGTTCCTAAAACTACGCAGCTAAGAGGATCCGCAGCTACATGAGCAACAATACCCGTCTCGTGAGCGATCAAAGTATCTATCCCCTTCAACAACGCCCCACCACCAGCGAGCATAACGCCCCGGTCAATAATATCTGCAGCTAATTCTGGGGGAGTCCGTTCTAAAGTCCGCTTCACTGCTTCGACGATAACCGATAGCGGTTCGGACATAGCTTCTCGAACTTCTGGCCCTTTAATTGCCACCATTCTCGGCAGGCCAGACAGCATATGTACGCCCCGTACTTCCATCACTGCATCATCGTCATCTTGGGTCGGATAGGCAGAACCCAGTTTAATTTTAATTTCTTCTGCACTTCGCTCCCCAATTACTAAGTTATGGACTTTTTTCAAATATTGAGTAATAGCCTCGTTAAGTTCGTCTCCAGCAACCCGCACCGACTCGCTGAGAACTGTTCCTTGCAAGCTCAGAACGGCCACTTCCGTAGTACCGCCGCCGATATCAACGATCATATTACCGGTGGGTTCGGCCACGGGTAATCCCGCCCCTATGGCAGCAGCAATGGGCTCGTCTATTAAACGCACGTCCCTGGCCCCAGCCTGAGAAGCAGCTTCCATCACCGCACGTCTTTCGACTCCCGTTACCCCGCTGGGAATACCGATGACAATTCGCGGGGCCACTAAACTGCTGCCACCGTGGACTCGGCGAATGAAATGTTTGAGCATGATTTCTGCGGTATCGAAGTCGGCAATAACTCCATCCCGCAGGGGCCGCATCGCAATGACATTGTGGGGAGTCCGGCCCAACATCTTTTTGGCATCTTCTCCGACGGCCAGGGGCACTTTTAACTCTTGGTCGATGGCCACTACCGATGGCTCTTGAAGAACGATGCCTTTACCGGAGACATATACAAGGGTATTGGCAGTCCCGAGATCGATCCCCATATCTCGGGATAAGGAAAAACGGTTGAAAACAGCCACGGGTTTCGGTCCTCCTATTATTAATTTCTATTTTGAGCAAAAATTTCACAAAAATGTGACTAATGGTGGATTCTATTATATTTGTTTTCCTTTATCCGCTTGGCTTAATTCTTTGTTAACCCTAGCGGAGTTTGGGAATCCTTAGTTTATTGTCCTAACAAACCAGCATCAGATCGGGATGAACTTGCTGGATGTTTCCACGCTCTTATGTTAGAATCATTAGTTTATTCAGATTAAAATTGACCCAACAGAATTTATGAGTCTTAATGTTGTTACTTTAGTAGGTCGCGTGGGTGGAAACCCAGATGTTAAGTACCTGACTAGCGGTAGTGTCGTCTGTAATTTAACTCTGGCGGTCAGGCGTCGCAGTAATAGCGACCAACCCGATTGGTTCAGTCTGGAAATGTGGGACAAGACTGCCGAGATTGCCGCTGACTATGTGCGTAAGGGTAGTTTGATCGGGGTAAAGGGAGCCTTGAAGTTTGACTATTGGTCGGATGCCAATACCGGTGTCGATCGCTCTAAACCTGTTGTTAGGGTTTACCAACTAGACTTGTTGGGTTCTAAACGAGATAACGAGTCCAGTATGAGCCAGAGCTACGATGAGTTATAAAAAGGTACGGGTAATGGGTAACGAGGGATAAGCTATTGCGTGCTTTTTACTGTGTTGTATATTAAAGTCGCTGCAAGCAACGTTTTTATTTATTGTTTTGGCGGTAAGCTTCTATCTAATTCGCGATCGCCAGAAAAAAGCGATCGCTTTTTTCTATCGCGGTCGCATCTGCCGTGACAAGCATATAGCAAGATTTTTGCCATTAAAAGAAAGAAGCGCGATTGCTAGAAATCAGCTAGTACATCGTTAGTTGACTTAAAGCTCAATTTGTCAAACAGACAACTATAGTCATATTTTACCAATCTTAGAGTTTAATGAATGCTTAGGGTTAGAAGTAACACTAAAACCGACAGATATTAAAAATACAAAATAAATATAAAATTTATTATTTAATGGTAATAAAAAGTGATAGCGAGCAGCGAGCGAGTAATATCGGTTATCGCTTATTATCTTTTTTTGATTGCCAAATTTGGGATAAAGCGGCTGGGTCTCGTCGAAAGAGATGGACCAGTCAGATTTGCTGCCAGACAGCGGGCCAACAGTAACTAATTGCTTTGGCCAGATTCAAGCAATGCCCTAGCAGATTAGGAAATACAAGTGACCGGATTGGGCGTGGTAGAATAAAATCCATACGAAACTAGGGCCAGGAGTAGCTGGCGTAGCTGTAAAGCAAGGGCTAAATATGAAAGTTATACGAATTTTAATTATTACGTTTTTAAGCACCATTTTATTGAGCGGCTGCGTTCGTTATGAAATGGGGATTAATTTCGATAGTCAAACCCACGGGGCGATCGTTCAACATATTAAAGTCGCTAAAAAACTGAAGACTTTTAGCGGTGAAATAGTGGAGGAATGGCTCGATAGCGTCGAAGATCGGGTGCGAGAATTAGAAGGCAGAACTAAGCGATTATCAGACTGGGAAATTGAGGCAATAATTCCGATTAATAACGCTCGGGATTTGGAGGAGAAATTTAATAAGTTTTTTAATCCAACTACTTCTGATGTTATGGTTAATTCTACTAGCAGTACGGAGACAAGTTTGCCCATACTTAACTCTCAGATGGCTCTGAATCAGAATAATTTTTTGTTAGCTTTGCGCAATCGTTTAAATTTAGAGTTTGATTTACGATCGCTCTCTTTTCTATCGGCAAATAACGTCGGCGACGGGGGTGCTTCCGAAGAGGTATTAGACTTAGAATTTAGCTTGACTGCTCCTTGGGGTTTCCGAATTGTGGAAGCTAACGGCAAGGCGATCGCTTATTTACAAGATGGAAAACAGGTGGTTTGGAGTCTAAAATCTGGGGAACTAAACTCCTTAGAGGCTATTTTTTGGGTTCCGAGTCCCATAGGCATCGGTGCTGTTGTAATTATTTTATTTGTCTCGATTGGAAGTTTTTTAAAGTATCAAGTCTTGCCCTTGTTGGGAATAGGTAAAAAGAAGACACCAAAACAAGCGGGTGCATCTTAAACGAACCTAAAAATTACGGACCTCCGTGGGGAGACCTCCCCTGGGAGGCGATCGGAAATTTTGTGATTTTTCCTGTTAAGCTACAGCCGGAGCTAAAATAATTATTAATTCTTGAGGGTAGCGATCGAGAAGGCGTAAATTAATAGGAAGTTAACCATAAGTAGAAAAAACCAAAAACCATGAGAGCTATCAATTTCTTACTAATATTTATTCTGTGTTTGGCTTTAGTTCTATTCAGCCTGCAAAACACCGAGCTAACTGCCATAAAACTAATCGAAGGCATAGAACTAGAAGCTCCCTTATCCGTCGAGCTAATTATTGCAATGGGAATAGGGGCAATTTTGGCATGGTTGTTTAGTTTGTGGTCGAGAATGCAGCGAACCTTAGGTGGTTGGCAAGGCGTGAGGGAAATGCGACAAAGGGAAAAACGCATTGAGGAACTAGAAGAAAATATCCAACGCTACCAAACCGCCGCAGAAGAAGAACAAGGGATTTTACCGCCTGCTGAGGGTTAAAGTCAATAGAAACGGATGCATCTAAACAACGAACAAACCCCAAAATAAATGCTTTTTGTTGGTTATTAGTGGTTAGTTGGAACGTTGTTCTGAGTTTGTCTTGAAAGCAAATATAGCAATTATTGAATTGGTGAAGTACACCCATGTCGATCCACCATTATCCCCCTTAAAAAGGGGGACTTTGAAATTTTAAAGCTCCCCCCTTTTTAAGGCTTGCTCGGGGGGATCGTAAATGTACCTCATCGTTTCAAGAATTGCTATATGAGATGCACCCATAGAAAGGGAGCATCTCATTTGTGTAAAAATTCTGCCATCGAGCCGATACTCTAGGCCTTTGCCTTCCGATGTTTTGTTTAGTTATGAGCCGGAGGCAGAGTAAGAGTATGACTTTCCTCGGAACGGAAGAAAGCAAAATCGAAATCCACCCTGTCGGTATTAGGGAATATAAGTTGAATCAAGAGCAAACCAAGGCCATGACCCAAGCAGCGCCACTGGTATCGGAAACCCTAGCGGAAGGAATTGCACTCTTAATCGACTTGGCAGAAAAGGGAGAAATTAACCCTTGGGACGTGCAGGTAATAGAGGTAATCGATCGCTATCTCAGCAAACTCGCCCCAGGAGCATCTCCTGGAGAAGAAGACGATTTTCAAAGTTTGTCCCAGTCGGGACAAGCATTTTTATACGCTTCGATACTGGTGTGGTTAAAGGCAGAGAGTCTGGCGGAGTCGGAATCTGAGGACACCGAGGAAGTTCCGGACCCAGACGAAGAGTTGCTGGATGGAGAAGAATCTGCCAACAGTCCCAGACTTCCCTTAAAGTTGGAACGACAGTTGCGCAGGCGTGCCGTGGCCCCGAAGCACCGGAAGCGACCGGTTACTCTTCAAGAGCTAATCGAACAGTTGCAACTGATAGGGGCCACTATCGAAAAGCGAGGGGCAAATCCCCGTCCTCGTTCGGGCAGAAAACTGTCTAGGTCTCAAGCTGCTAAGGAGATCGCCGAACTGGCTCACCAGGAAAATCTGGTGGAAACTGCGAGCGAACTGGATCGATTTCTGGTTCAAAAGTGGGGGGAATTGGCCCTAGATTGGCTCGATTTCGATCGCTTGCTTCAGTTATGGCCCATGGCTGCCAGTCCTCACGGCGGTAACGCAGGGCCTTCGAGCGATCGCCCTCCAGAAGAAATACCGCAAGTGGGACAAAGTTTAGACCGGGTGGGAGTGTTTTGGGCTCTGTTACTCCTCTCCTCTCAGTCTAAAGTAGAGTTAGCCCAAGACGAGTTTTACCAAGACCTCAAGGTCAGAACTATTGAGCCTGTGGAGGAGCCATCGGTGCCACTGGCTTAGTGCTTTAGGCAGTCGCTGGAATTTGGGTAGGGGTGCGTCGGGCCGCAGGCGCACCCCTACTACTCGATCTAAAAGCTAAAATCAAAAGTTGAATTTTTATATGGTGGAGGAGTTAAAGAATGAAAGCGATGATTTTGGCCGCTGGTAAGGGAACCCGCGTCCGTCCAATTACTTATACGATTCCCAAACCGATGATTCCGATCCTGCAAAAGCCGGTGATGGAATTTTTAGTCGAACTGCTGCGCCAGCACGGTTTCGACGAGATAATGGTTAACGTCAGCCATTTGGCTGAAGAAATCGAAAACTATTTTCGCGACGGTCAAAGGTTTGGGGTACATATAGGTTATTCCTTTGAGGGGCGAATCGAGGAGGGAAATCTCATCGGAGAGGCCGTGGGGTCTGCTGGTGGGATGAAAAAAATTCAGGATTTTTATCCTTATTTTGACGATACTTTTATCGTGCTTTGCGGCGACGCTTTAATCGATTTGGATTTAACGGCGGCGGTCAAGTGGCATAAAGAAAAAGGCTCCATCGCTACTATTGTTATGAAGTCGGTTCCTCGCGAAGAGGTCTCCAGCTACGGGGTAGTAGTTACGGACGAATCTGGCAAGATTAAAACTTTTCAGGAAAAGCCTGATGTCGATGAAGCTCTCAGCACTGATATTAACACGGGCATCTACATTTTTGAGCCAGAGGTTTTAGATTACATTCCCTCGGGGCAGGAATTCGACATCGGCAGCGATTTGTTCCCTAAATTGGTAGAAATAGGAGCGCCTTTTTACGGCATTGCTATGGATTTCCAGTGGGTAGATATCGGTAAAGTACCTGACTATTGGCGAGCTATTAAGGGAGTTTTATCTGGAGAGATAAAAAATGTCAGCATCCCCGGGAAAGAGGTTTTTCCAGGGATTTATACGGGTTTGAACGTGGCGGTTAACTGGGATAAAGTAAACGTTACGGGGCCTGTTTACATTGGGGCGATGAGTAGAATAGAAGATGGGGCGACAATTATCGGTCCGACGGCCATCGGTCAAAATTGCTGGTTGTGCGACGGGACGACGGTTAGCAATAGCGTGATTTTTGAGTATTCCCGTTTGGGTCCTAAGGTGCGTTTGGTCGATAAGTTGGTTTTCGGACGCTATTGCGTGGATAAAACTGGGGCGGCCATTGACGTTAAAGAGGCGTCTCTGGACTGGTTGATTACGGATGCCCGTCAACCTTTATCTTCATCCCCAGAGGAAAAACAAGCGATCGACGATATTCTAGGCGATAACGGGCAGTAGGTTTATTAATTATGGAAGAGAGGCTAACTGGTAAAGAACCAGTTAGCCTCTCTTCTATCCGGCAACAAACCTCTTTGGTCTTATTGTTTGCTGGCAAAACCGCAATAAGCTTCGGGATTTTTCCCGGCGAACTCAACCAAAGCTTTGTTACAGCTTTCGCGATCGCTAAACATTCCGGTATAAACTTTATAAACTCCCTGGCCGTTAATATTGGGATAATTACTACTCCACAAAACTCCTGCTTCTTTTTCTCCATTTTTGACTAAACTCTGGCATTTTTCTTCGGCGGTATCGGGATTGAAAAAAGCAGAATCGGCTAAAAAATAAAAGCTATCGGGGGTTGTGCCTAACCCTTCGCATTTTGCACTCGCCGCCGATGCCAGTTTTTCCACAGAACTCTGGGATTCGATTTCCGAGGAAAAGGCAAACTTATTACCGATCCCCACGGCGGCACCAACCATGGCGCCGATCGCCATCCCCACCGCAACAGCTTTTTGCCAACCTTTCCAATTTTTCTTGGGGGTTTCTTTCTCCAGCTTTTCTCCATACATGGTGGGTAGAGGTAAAGAAAGTTTTGTTGGGGGCAAGGTGCCGGAGCAACTTTGCAGTGCTTTGTGCATTTGGGTGGCGGTGACGAAGCGATCGCGGGGATGAAATTTAATTGCTCTATCCAAGACTAGGGCAAATTTCGGACTAATTCCCTCCGCATATTGCTTCCACAAAATTTCCCCGGTCTCGGGATCCGTTCTTAACTCCTGGGGACTCTTGCCGGTGAGGAGAAAGATAGCGGTCATTCCCAAGCTATAGATATCGCTGCTAAAGGTCGGACGTCCGGAAGCTTGCTCCGAGGCCATGAATCCAGAACTGCCGATGACTATGGAAGCGACGGCTTTACCTTTGGAATTGATGGTGGTTCCCATGGTTTCTTTGACGGCACCAAAATCGATTAAGATCGGTTGGCGATCGCTATGACGCCACATGATGTTATGGGGTTTAATGTCTCGGTGAATGATACCGTGTTGGTGAACGTAATCTAACACGGGCAATATTTTCATTAATATAGATTTGACTTCGCCTTCCCCCAACAACCCATATTGTTTGACGCGATCGACGAGAGTATCGCCCTGGATCCATTCTTGGACTAAATAAAATTGACCTCCACGCTCGAAATATGCGTATAATTGAGGGATGCGATCGCTGCCGTTGCCTAGTTTTTCTAGGATTGTAGCTTCGCGCCGAAAGCGATCGCGGACTACTTGACGCATTTCGGAAGTATCGGCATAGGGCTTTAAGCGTTTAATTACGCAGTAACGGGAGGAAGGCATCTGAGTATCTTCGGCTAGGAAGGTTTGCCCGAAGCCCCCAGTGGCCAAAGGTCGGATAATCCGGTAGCGATGGTTAAAGAGTTTTGCTGGAGTTTTGGTGGTAGTAGTTGGGTTGTTCACGGTCGGGCTCCTGATAGAGTTAGTTTACTATATTTTTCCGAAACAGACTTTCAGGGGGAGTAAGAACCTGTTAGTCGCCTCGGTGCTTTTTTTCTATAACCAAACTTTATCTACTTCCTGTTTCTCTGGATGGAGAAATTGTGCAACTTTAGCGATCGCTACACGGACGGCTAAAAAGGACGGAGGGCGGTCCGCGCGCTTTAATAGACGAGCTTTCCGGGTTTTTTAGTTAGCTCTCCCGCAGGCGGATATTTATTTTAATTTGGGTCCAGTTGGGAAACTGTCACCATCGTTGTTGTCATCTGTATTGTTCTATAAAAGGCAGTCCATGCCTGTTTTTGCCCAAGTCGTAGAACAGGCGGGCCTGTTCCACGGGGGAGGTAGAATTTACTTGTAAGTAGGGAAGAGGTGTTAATTTTGCCAGTCCTTAAGTGGGGCAGGAAACATAACCTCCCTCAACCCTAACAACGCTATAATCAATGAACGATCTCCCAGAGGAAAACAACAGTGGAAAAACACGAAGAAATAACCATCGCCGAATACCAACTCACGGCGGCATCCTTCTGCGAAGGCACCTGGAGATCGCGACGTCTCCCAAAATATGGAAGCGTTGGTGGCGGCGATGCCTCGCAACCCAGGGAAAATATTAGATATCGGTTGCGGCCCCGGACGGGATTTGGTGACGTTTACGAAACAAGGACACGAGGCGATCGGTTTGGATGCGACACCGGCTTTTGTGGAAATGGCAAAACAGATCTCTGGTTGCGAGGTTTGGCAGCAGTCGTTTCTCAGTCTCGACTTACCACCAGCAACTTTTGATGGTATCTTCGCCAACGCCTCTCTCATTCACGTCCCCCGCAGCGAGATGCTGCGGGTACTCGAAGATTTGCATCGCGCTTTAGTGCCCGGGGGTGCCATTGTTATGTCTATGTGTCGCGGGGATGCCGAGGGTTATAGTCCCCGTCCTACTGGATATCGCTATACGGCGGGTTGGGAATACGAGACTTTAGCTCCTTGTTTGCTAGAGGCCGGTTTTGAGATTGTTAAACATTATTATCGTCCCCCCGGTTTGCCCAAGGAAGAGCAGGGATGGTTGGCGATGGTTGGTAGTAAGTCTTTGTAGTGGCAAAGCAATTTGTTAGTGGGGGGCAATTAGGAAAGCGTCGCTATCGCTGTTGTCACCCGTATTTTTCTATAAAAGGCAGGGACTGCCTGTTTTGCCTAAGTCGTAGAAAAGGCGGGGACTGCCTGTTCTACTTGAAAGAAAGTTTCGCTATAATATGATGGCCGTCTCTTGGGGGCATCTAATCTTTGCAAATAGACAAAATCCACAAGGAATCATTAACCACTAACCACTAACATGAAAGTTCAGTCAATTAAATTAAAATACTTCAAGAAATTTAGAAATCCACCCCATTTAGATTTTACCAATCCAGAGACAGGATTGGCACGAGATTTAATACTCTTAATAGGAAGAAATGGTTCTGGCAAAACTAGCATATTACAAGCAATAGCGGCTACTTTAGGAGTAGCAAATGGTCGTTTATCAAGCCTTTCTGCACTAGATTGGATGGGATATAATTACGAACTATTAAGCAATAATTGGGGAAAGTTTGAACCAGAAGTAAACTTACAAGTTCAGTTTTCTAAGCCAGAAATTGAAGCAATTCAAGAATTTTACAGTAAATTAGTGGAAATGGGCCGTAATTTACCAATTTCTCCTGCTGAAAGCTACCTTGTATCTCTCAAGTGGAATTGGAATGCGGAACGTGTTTTAGCAGACACAGATGCAGAAATTTTTCAGTTTAAGGGGCGAGAATATGCCAAACAGTTACTTCGTTCGGAGGGTTTTAAAGTATTTGAACGGGTTGGAAGCGTATTTTGGTACACCGAACAAAGAACCTCAACCAGTTTAACTACTGAAGATTCCAGTCAAACGCTAGAAATAACTGACGATATTTTGCGCGATCGCCTCTCAAAATGGCGGCAGTTTCATCAGGATATCGGGCCTGGAGGAAGAATTAAACACCTACGTCCGGGACAAAAAGATTTATATGCGGAAATAGAGCGAGCTTATCGAGCAGTTTTCCCAGAACGTAGTTTTGAAGGACCGGTGCCCCGAGAGGAAATAGCCGATCTTCTTAGGGAACCTTGGTTCTATCTTTACGATGGCAAGAACCAGTACGAAATTTCTGAAATGTCTGGGGGCGAACGTGCAGTCTTCCCTATTTTGATGGATTTTGCTAATTTTAATATTCATAATTCAGTCATCTTAATTGATGAAATAGAGTTACATCTACATCCACCAATGCAACAAGCTTTACTTAGAGCTTTACCAAAGTTAGGTAATAACAATCAATTCATCATTACAACTCATTCTGATTATGTCGAGCAGCTAATCCCCGATGCTTATATTGTTCGGTTAGAGGTGTAGTTATGAGTGTTGTTAGCAGTAACAAAACCATTTTTTGTGAAGGGAAACAAGGTGGTTTGGATTATAGATTGCTGGATAGAATTTTGGATAATTTGCCTGGTGAAAGACCTACGATCGTTCCTGGGGGAAGTAAATTTACTTTTTCGGTTTTCGCTAGGGGCTATTTTTTCCCCGATGAGGTAGGAAGTCAAAAATATATTGTTTTACGCGATCGCGATTTCGATCTAAAACCAACCCAAAATCCCCAACTTCTTGAGTTGAAAAATGCGCGAGAGAAAGTAGTAGCGCTCCTAACTCATAGAACTTGCGTTGAAAATTATCTTCTGGATGCTAATTTAATCGACCGCTATTGGAAATCAAAATATAAGGAGAAGGAGGATTTTCCTACTTCCAAGTGGGGACACGGAAATTCACCTGGAGTTCAAGCTATTACAACATGGGTTCAAAGTAGCGCGGAAAGTTTGAAAGAATACCAGGCAGTGCGATGGGCATTGGGCGATCTATTGCGGGCGAGTGCGGCGGGAGTAAAACTTAGAACCACATGGACGGGCGGTAGCGGCAAACTTCCTTCGCCTCTGACTCTGCAAAAGTGCGAAACCGAGGCTAAAGATTTAATTAATAAATTCACTGAAGGTCTTACACCAGTTACCGAAGCAAATTTTGACACCAGTCTTGTTAAATATCAACAACAGTTTGACCGAGCAGACTTTTGGCAAAACCAGGATTATTTGATTTGGTTTCAGGGTAAAGACTTGCAAAAAATGATGCAAAAGCAAAAACCTAACTATATTTCTCTAAATGATTTTTTTGATTGGGCAATTACTCGGCTTGATATCGCCCAATATCCCGACCTAATGGAATTACGGGAGCGAATTGAACAGTTATAAAAGCTTTTAGATGATTTTTTGACTGCTGGTTGAGAGTCTGAGGGTAAGAAACTCAGATAACAGAGATGGAGCCATTCTCCTGTTAAAATAAAGCCGTTGTTTTTTGCCAACAGAGCATTGATAGAACGTTACACCCTGCCCGAAATGGGCGAACTCTGGACAGACTCCTACAAACTCCAAACCTGGCTGGAAGTAGAAATCGCCGTTTGCGAAGCCCAGGCAGAATTGGGCATCATTCCAGCATCCGCCGTAGAAGAAATTAAAGCTAAGGCCAACTTCGACCCAAAACGGGTTCTGGAAATCGAAGCGGAAGTCCGCCACGATGTCATCGCCTTCTTAACCAACGTTAACGAATACGTCGGCGATGCCGGACGCTACATCCATCTGGGTTTGACCAGTTCCGACGTCCTGGATACAGCCCTGGCCCTGCAAATGGTTGCCAGCCTGGATCTATTATTAAAAATGGTGGAAGATTTAGCCGGGGCCATCCGCTACCAAGCCCAACAACATCGCTACACCGTGGCGATCGGGCGTTCCCACGGGGTTCATGCCGAACCGATTACCTTTGGTTTTAAACTCGCCGGCTGGTTGGCAGAAGTCTGCCGCCACCGCCAGAGATTAGTACGACTGCGCGAAGAGATTTCTGTGGGTAAGATTTCAGGGGCCGTGGGAACTTATGCCAATATCGACCCGAGGGTTGAGGAGTTGGCTTGCCAAAACTTGGGACTCGAACCCGATGCGGCTTCCACTCAGGTAATCTCGCGCGATCGCCACGCCCAATTCATTCAAGCTTTGGCCCTCCTGGCTGCTTCCCTGGAACGTTTTGCGGTGGAAATTCGCAATTTGCAGCGTAGCGACGTCTTGGAAGTTGAGGAATATTTCTCCAAAGGTCAAAAGGGTTCCAGCGCTATGCCCCACAAGCGCAACCCCATTAAATCGGAACGTCTGACGGGGATGGCCCGCATTATTAGAGGTCACGCCGTTGCCGCTTTGGAAAACGTAGCCCTCTGGCACGAGAGGGATATCTCCCACAGTTCGGTGGAACGGGTGATTCTGCCGGATAGCTGCATTATCGCTCATTTTATGCTTTCGGAAATGACGAATTTAGTCAAAAACTTGTTGGTTTACCCCGAAAACATGAAGCGAAATCTCAATATTTACGGCGGCGTTGTCTTCAGCCAGCGAGTTTTATTGGCGTTAGTTGAAAAGGGAATGAGTCGAGAGGAAGCATATTCCGTGGTGCAGTCTTGCGCCCATCAAGCCTGGAATAAATCTGATGGAGATTTTCACGATTTAATTAGCAAAGATACTAAGGTAACATCGAAGTTATCCCACGGGGAAATTGAGGATTGTTTTAATGCGGAAAAGCATTTACAGAATTTAGAGATGGTTTATCAAAGGTTGGATATTTAGGGGTCCGATCTGAGTTTTGTAAAAAACTAAAATTAATCGCTTTTGAGTAATGGAAAAATGCTTTCTTACTTACTCCGGTTAGAGTAGGTTTTAGTTTAGGCTTAGGAACGGAATCCAACAACAATTAAACCTTTTTTTGGGTTCCGTTTAGCTCCACCTAACCCACAACTATATCGTTAAATTAAAGCAATTATGAAAAATATTAATTTCAGCAAATATTTGATTGTATGTTTGGGGATTATTATCTTGCTAATAGGACTGAGTTTTCGGCAAATGGAATCAAACGCGATCGCTCCCTCTAACCTAACATCCTCTCCCGAAAATATCGCCAGCTACCAGGTTCCAGACTGGGCGAGATTAGTAGATATTCGCAGCATTAATCCCAATATTGTCTTAGACATTCGTTATGCCACGACTAATAATTTTCTCGAAGAAAAACTCTATCCAGTAGCTAAATGCGCCCTGAGAAAAGAAGTGGCACAGAAACTATCAAAGGTTCAAAAAGATTTGGAAGAAATAGGTCTGGGCTTAAAAGTTTTCGACTGTTATCGACCTTTATCGGTGACGAAAAAAATGTGGGAAGTTTTGCCGGATAGTCGTTACGTTGCCAATCCGGCTAAAGGTTCCAGACACAATCGAGGGGCGGCAGTGGATGTAAGTTTGGTCGATGTAAAAACAGGCATCGAGTTAGAAATGCCTACGGATTACGACGACTTTTCTCAGAAGGCTTGGAGAGATTACGATGGTAACGAACCGCAGGTTAAAAAAAATAGCGATTTGCTCGCTTCAATGATGAAAAAACACGGGTTTGAACCTTTGATAACTGAATGGTGGCACTTTGATGCTGAGGGTTGGGAAAAGTTCTCGATTCTCGATGTTTCCCTGGATGAAATTCCTTGATTTAGAGAACGATCGATGGGCTATAGCAATCCGTGCAGGGATTATGAAAAATGAGGGGGCCAGAAACCCGGTTTCTTTAAGAAACCGGGTTTGTCTTCAATATCGCGAACGATCTATGGCTTGCTATATACCAAGCGAAACCCAACAAAATCGTTGGATTATGCTACGAAGATGTTGGGTTGCGCTATCGCTCCACCCAACCTACAAGAAAATGGCGAAGGTATTGTTTAAGAAACCGGGTTTGTCTTCAATATCGCGAACGATCTACGGCTTGCTATATACCAAGAAACCCGGTTTTTTATTAAAAAACCGGGTTTCTTAATTCCCAATTTCCTACTCGATTCGGATTAAAAATTCGTATTCAAAACCTTTTAAATTAGAATCTAATTGTAAGGTATATTCTCCGGTAATTGGTAACTCGCCTTTCCATTCTTTTACCCTAGTTCCAGGAGTAGGGCTTCCCGATAATAGTTGACCGTTGGGATTAATAATAACTGGGAAAATATCCTTATAATTATAAATTGCCAAACTCTGACCTGGATTCCCTTCAATTTTATAACTGTGACTGCCCCCACCAATAATTTCACCTCGGACTATCGCCTCGTTACCACCAGGGAAAAAATTAATCTTTTTATTAACTATCGCGCAACTATTTTTAGTTCTATTTTTAGCAACCCAACCCGTCACTGGAGAACTAATTCTTAACCAGCCGTTTTGTTCGTCGGCGACGGAAAGAAAGGTATTATTATTAAGCTGACCGACAATATTACTTTCTCTGACTTCTGGAGCGCTGCGGACGTTCAAAGGAGGTTCTGGATCGTCAACTACGGCCATTTTAATTTCGCAGTCAGGGATTGAGGGCATAACTACTATCGGACTGGGTTTTGGGCGAGGATCGGAGGAATTAGCCGGTATTGCTTGGACGGGTTTGCCATTGGGAGTTGAGGAATTGGCGCTTGGTTGGGGCGAGTTGGATTGAATGGCGATAGAGGCAATGGCGATCGCCGTGACAAATCCCACCCCACCTGCGATTATTAGTTGTTTGGGGTTTAATGACATCTTTTTTTTACCTTATTTTCCACTGGTTCGAGTTAATTGGGTGCAATTGGCGAATCCAATATCCAAATTTCATACTCATACTCGGAACGAGTAGTCATAGTCAAAAAACGTTTATGAGGTATTGGAGTTAATTTTGGGCAGATATGTATTGATTGTAGTTCAAAAATTACCCGCTTTGTGGTAAGTATTCTTAGGAATTCGAGGCAATTAAATTTCGGTCGGGGTGGCTAATGTTTAACCAGACATATCTGATGGGTATTTTAAATTTAGTTATTGTTAAACTGTTTCGGGAAAATATTCTCTAGTTAGATGGCAGCATTGAATCAAAAGAAAAGAAGTAAAAATCGGCAGAAGTTGTTAGAGGCTATGGATGGCGAACTTCAACAGTTGCGGTCGCAATCCTTAAATCGGGCAGTGGCAGTTTACCTCACCACCGAGAAACCGTCGGAACGTTTAATTCGTTCTTGGGAAATAGTAGTTAAAGTGGGCGATCGTCCCAAGATTCAGTTGCCGGATAAAGTTAGTATTATTCAAGTATTCGATCGCCTCCGAGGCAAGTTATTAATATTAGGTAATCCTGGGAGCGGGAAAACTACAACTTTGTTAGAGTTGGCGAGTTGCTTGCTAATTCGGGCTAAGAAAAACCCCGAGGAACCGATGCCGATTTTATTGAATCTTTCTACTTGGAAGCCAGACTATTCAAATTTCGTTGCTTGGTTAATAGATAGACTCCAGCAAGAATACAAGATTCCTAGAGTTATCGGCAATTATTGGTTAGAAAACCAACAGTTATTACCGCTGCTGGATGGTTTGGACGAGGTTAATTCCCGTTGGCAAGAACAATGCTTGCAAGATATCAATCAGTTAGTGGAAAATTTTCCACCCAAACATTTAGTAGTCTCTAGCAGTTTGGCTGCTTATAAAAAATGCCCCAGTAAGTTAAAGTTAAATGCGGCTGTAATTTTGCAGCCCGTAACTCACAGTAAGATTCAAGAATATACTTTCGCTGCTAGAAGTCGAGAGCTTTGGTACAATATTAAGGAGGAACCGGAGTTATTAAAGTTAGCAGGAAGACCGTTATTTCTAAGCATGATGACTTTGGCTTATGAGGAAATTTTAATTGAATCTTGGAGAAGAATTACGGGTGCTGAAGATAAAGAAAGATATGTTTTAAATGCTTATGTTAGGCGGCAACTGGGAAGGGATATTAAAGATGGCAACTATTCTAAAAACAAACAGCCTCTGCCAGAGGAGACTAAGCGTTGGTTGGCATGGTTGGCAGGAAGGATGGAGGAGAGGGGAGAGAGAGAATTTAGGATAAATAAATTGCAGGAAAGCTGGTTAACTACTAAGGAAGAAAGATGGACTTATGGGTTGGGAGTTCGGCTGTTAAGCCAGTTGATTTTGGCTTTGATTTTGGGGAGAATTTTTGGTTTGATTTTTGGTTGGATTGGAGGGGCGATCGCTGCTTTAATAGGTGTCATTATCGGCACGTTTGTCGCCATTCCAGGACTAAAAAGATTGATGTTGCGAGTGGTTTTGTGTTGTTACGGAAATATTCCTTGGAACTACAGTCGGTTTTTAGATTATGCGACGGAAAGATTGTTTTTGCAAAAAGTAGGCGATCGCTATCAATTTATCCACGAAATTTTACAAAAACATTTCGCCTGCATGAGATAAGTTCGTAGTAATCGCTTTAGGGATTTATAAATATAAATCCCTAAAGCGATCGCTAACCCTAGTTGCCACCACCGAAGAAAATCCAAACCTCGACTGCCACAGGGCAGGAAAATTTCATCGCGCTAAGGTTTCGATATTGCGATCGGCAGCGACGAGTGGTAGATGTTTGCGGCGAAGCTTTGCTAACTTCTTACGGGTTGCGCAGTCTCGCCCCAGAGGAGCCCGAGTATAAAGGAATTTATGGAGGCGATCGCCTTTCTCGCGACGGCAGCGATCGCCAGGGAACTGTCTGGGGTTGGTTAATCGGTCCCTTTGCCCTGGCCCATTTGCGGGTATATGGCGATCGGACAGCCGCCAGGGAACTATTAGCTCCGATGGCCCATAATTTATTGGCGCATGGAGTCGGGAGTCCGATCGAAATCTTTGATGCCGATGCCCCCATGCACCCGGAGCGGTTGTATCGCTGGGGCGTGGACTGTGGCTGAAGTTCTGCGGGCGCGATCGCTAACGAACAATTATTAATTGCTTCCTGTCTCGGGATTAAAATTCAAAAATGGTGCGTTTCCACCTTGATAAACCGGTAAAACTCCATTCCATTTTTCAATTGTTCTTTCCTGTAATTCTAATTCCCGCAAGCGCAGATTTACCGTTGACATATTTTCTGCTTTGATCCTAGCTGCTTCCGCGTCGCCTTTCGCTACTGCGATTTTTCTTTTTACTTCTGCTTCGGCAACTTGTAATTGAGCTTTAGCAGCGATCGCCTGTTGTTCTGCCTTAAAACGAGCCGTGATTTGATCCTCAATAGACCTTTCAAATCTCGGCTTGCTGACAAACCCAATAGACTCAAAAGTAACCCCCACCGTGCTAAATTTATTATTCAAACAACTTTCCACATTTGTTAATAGTTGCGCCTGCTTGGAACCGACAATATCTTCCGGTTTTAATCCCGCCGCCGCCAGGTTAAAACAATTGCGAGTTTCGCTGCGTACTAAAGTTGCTTTAAATTCTCCCGTGTCTTTGAGATATTTGCCATAAAAGTCCTTGATTTTTTTCGTATTAAAGAAATAAGAAAGAGACACGTCGGCATTAACGCTAGTACCGCCTACTCCGAAAGTAATGCTTTCATCAATAGGAGAACCTTCTTCTTTGGAAGCTGTTAAAATGTAATATTGAAGGTGGTCGGGAAACACGATTATTTCTTCCGTATAATTATTATACCAAACTCGACCGGTGCTAATAGTTGCATTTTGCACCCCGCGATTTTCCCCGTAAAGTTCTACTTTTAAACCGACATAACCAGGAGGTATTTTTTTAACCCCGCTTCCGGGAATTACGCCGCAAGAAGAAGCGATAATTCCTACAGTTGCCGCTAAGGCAGCGATGCCGAAGGCACGAGCTTTGAATAGTTTCATTGTCTTTTTTTACTCCTTAATATCTAACAGTTGAATTATTGACGTTTCGTCTCCTGGGAAAGCACTTTTTAATTGCTTTTTTCTTGTATTTGCTCCGTTAATTTCCCCCGCTACACGAGTTATGGAGGCTCCGGGTATGACGACTATTCCTAATAAATAGCCACCCAATCCAAACCAGACTTTGCTATTGCTGGGAGAACTGACTAAAGTAGCCGATGCATCTAATATCCAGAAGCAAAATACCAGTTCTAAGATTCCTATTGCTATCCATTTACCAATGGTTTTCATTGTTTTTTATTTAGATAGTATTCGTACTCCAAAATATCCGCATTCTGTCCATCGTTATTGGCGAACAGAGATCGAGCGTGTTGGGTTGCGCGGGGCGCTCCACCCAACCTACAATTACTTATATAGCTCAAAGAAACCTCTTAGAAACCCGGTTTCTTAAAGAAACCGGGTTTCTGGGCCCCGAATTTTTAATAACCTCCGCACGGATTGCTATAAGAGAATCAAAAAGAGAAAAGAGAAACAAAAACGTTTTTTTTGTTCTTAATTTAAGACTAGCCTCTTATTTCCAAACTGACAAGGGATGCGTACAAACATTCACAATTTGCTTGGGAGTACACAATTGTGTATGATGGTATTGAGTAAAACTAAGGGCCGGGAAAAAAAGGAGAAAGAGGATGGATCGCTTGCAGTTTACGGAAGCCTTTGAGGGACTGACGCCGCGACGCCGGCAAGTGTTAAAGTTATTGCTGTCTGGTATGGCAGATCGGGATATTGCCGGACAGTTGCATATTGAGGCATCAACTGTTAGAAAACATATCGAAAAAATTTGCGGGACTTTCGGTCTGAAAAACGACCTTGCCGACGAACGCCGCACCCTTCGTCCAGAGTTAATTGCTTTGTTTTCTAAATATATGCCGGACATGGTAAGCATTAAAGCACAATTAGAAGAAGAAGCTAATAATTACGAAAAATTAATTGCTAATATTTTACCAACTTTACAAACAACTACCCCGCCAGAGGCGGATTTTTCTCTCTACAACCGCGAGGTTTTTATTTTAATCGACCGAAGCGGTTCGATGGTAAGAAAAGATGGAGATACAGGGAGTCAAACCCGTTACGAATATTTAGCAGAAATAGTCGAAGGGCACATCTCGGCAATTCTTGGGAAATATGCCGATATGGTTAATAAAACAGGGGAGAAAATTTGCGATCGCCTCCAGGTTCACTTTTTCAGCCGGGCGAAAGCCACACCCCATCCAATTATTATTAAAGATGCCTCGGAAGTTTGGAAATTGTTTGTGGAAAATCAGCCGAAAACTAAAACTTTTATCGGACCGACTTTAGAGTATTGCGTTAAGACTTGGTTGGGCGATCGCCCTAGTAATGGCAAAGGAGCATTTTTTCTGATTTATACCGACGGACAATTTGACGACGAAGAACGATTTATCGACTGCATTGCCTCGGCTTGCGCCAATATTAGCGATCGTAAAGAAGTGAAGTTTTTTGTCTTAGGGTTGGGGGAAGAAATCGACAGAGAACATTTCCTAGCCTTAGATTTTAACCTTTACAAATTGATGAATTTTAACGTATTTGTCTTCGATCTAGTTAACGAAGTTGACGATATAATAGAACTGCTATCCAGACAGCTTAACGACGAACCCCATTTAGCATTTCCCCATTGGGTGAGAACCCGCCATCCCGAGTTCGTGGAACGGGTGCTAAAAGAAAAATCAGATTTAAGTTGATAAAAATGTTTAATCTGATATAATCGGAAAAACCGTACGTTTAGCAAGGAGCAAGAAATCCATGACCTATTTATTGGCAGGAGATATTGGCGGCACCAAGACAATTCTGCGCTTGGTGGAGAGTGACAGCGAGCCCCAGGCAACGGTGAAGCTGAAAACTATCCACGAACAGCGCTACATCAGCGCCGAGTATCGCGATCTGGTGCCGATAGTAAATAATTTTCTGATAGAAGCGGCAGAAAAAGTAGGTACTAAACCGATCCCAGAAAAAGCTTGTTTCGCGATCGCAGGCCCCATCGTCAACAACACGGTAAAATTAACCAATCTCTCCTGGATGTTGAATGCCTTACACATGGAACAGGCTTTAGGCATATCCCAGATCCGGCTGATTAACGATTTTGAAGCAATTGGTTATGGAGTTTTGGGCTTGACCGACGACGATATGTACGTTTTGCAAGCGGGGGAGACCCAACCAGACGCACCGATGGCAGTTATCGGTGCCGGTACCGGTTTGGGAGAATGCTTTCTGGTCTGTCTGGGAAATACGGCGAAAGTCTATCCCACGGAAGGAGGCCATACGGACTTCGCCCCCCGTTCGGAGTTAGAATTTGAACTGTTGAAATATTTGCTGGCCAAGCATAGTATAGATCGCGTTTCTGTGGAACGGGTGGTGTCGGGGCTGGGGCTAATTTCTATATATCAGTTTTTGCGCGATCGCGACTTTGCCGAGGAAACCCCAGAAATAGCGGCGGCAGTCCGAACTTGGGAAAAAGAAGTGGGCTTAACTGAAAGGACTGTAGATCCGGGCGCCTTCATCGGCAAAGCAGCTTTAGAGAGGAGCGATCGCCTCAGCGAAGAGACGATGCAGATCTTTATCGAAGCCTACGGTGCGGAAGCGGGAAATCTAGCCCTCAAAACTTTACCCTTTGGCGGTTTGTATATAGCGGGGGGTATCGCGCCGAAGATCCTCCCCCTGTTGAAAACCGACGATTTTATGACAGCATTCACCAATAAAGGCCGCATGAGCCCTTTATTAGAAAGGATGCCAGTCCGGGTCATCACCAACCCCCAGGTCGGCTTGATCGGCGCGGCCATCCGCGCTGCTAATTTGTAGTTTGTATAGCAGTTGTTGAATCGACGAGGTACAATAAAATATTCGCTCCCCCGGAGCGTCTCCCAAATCTGCGGGGGAGGTCAGAGGAAGAAGTTTTTTTACTCTCCGGGGGACTTAGATCGGGGAACCCCAACGAGGCTCGCTACGTCTTACTATCATAGTTCTTCAAGGGAGATGAACGGGGAAACGAATATTTTTGCGCGGCTCAGAATGCAGAACAAGGCTAATTATATCAATTAACAATTAATAATTAATAATTAATAATTGAGGGAAAGGTGTGGGATCCTTCTTCTGCCTTGCATTTCCCTTCTTCCTCTCTTGATTTGTTTATGATTGTTTATTGCGACTTGATATTAGCAGTTGTAAAAGTTAGGTCAATCGGTGGACCTGTTAAAAAAGACTATAAATAATTGGAAAAAATGCCTATACCGCTATCGACAAAAACTCTAACTGGGGGCGATCGCGCTCCATCCTTTTTTTTATCAGATACTAATAGCGATTTGTTTTCGCTGGCAGACGTGGCAGGAAAGCCGACAGTTTTATTCTTTTACGCATCCGATGAAATTGAAGCTTGTCGAGAAATAGCAGGGAACTTTCGAGACTTGATACCTGCTCTCGACGAGTTCGACGTACAAATTTATGGAATTAGTCCCGATGCACCAGAATCTCGCAATAAATTTGCCGAAGAGTATCGAATTCCTTTTGTTTTGTTATCGGACCAGGATAGAACGGTAAGCGAACAATATGGAGTTTGTTTTCCCGACAGTCAAGACGAAAGTCGAACGATTTATAGTCGCGTAGCTTTTTTATTAGATTCCAATCATAGAATTGTCAAGATATACCATCTAAAAAATGTATCGACATGGGCGATCGAATTGCTGGCTGATTTAAAAGCTTTGCCTCGGGAAGAACCGCGCCATATTACCATGCAAGCGCCCGTGTTACTAATTCCCAACGTTCTTCCTCCAGAGTTTTGTCGCGAGCTTATTAATGTTTGGCACGTCAAGGGTAACGACGATTCTGGCTTTATGCGAAGTCAGGGGGAAAAAACCGTGGGCTACATAGATCATAAATCTAAAATCAGACGAGATCATTTTATTAAAGACCCCCAACTGCAAGCTTCTCTTAATAAAATGATAATCGAGCGAATTGCGCCGGAAATTAAAAAGGCTTTTCATTATTACATAACGAGGCAAGAGCGCTATCGCATAGCTTGTTACGACGGTAGTTTGGGCGGGTTTTTTCGAACTCACCGGGATAATACTACTGGTGGAACCGCACACCGTCGCTTTGCTATGACTTTAAATTTGAACGCGGGAGAGTACGAGGGCGGATATTTAAGATTTCCTGAATACGGACCCCATTTGTACAAGCCGGATACTGGTAGCGCGGTCATTTTTTCTGGGTCTTTGATGCACGAAGCTACTAAGGTAAGGGCGGGGATTCGATTTGTGCTTTTGAACTTTTTTTATGGGGATGAAGAGGCACAGAGTCGCAACAGCTACGAGGATCGGGTTAAGAATGATTACAAGAATGTGGTGAGGATTAATAGTTAGGTGGAGGAGCGATCGCTCCTCCCGTAGAACAGGCTGTCCTGCCTGTTCTACAGAACTCCCGGTCAAAAAAAACGCCTGCCTGGTTGAAATGGGGGCGGGGAGCGATCGCCCTCCCAATAATCCCGCCTTGGGGGCGATCGCTTTCTCCGCAGGGCCCCGACCCAGTTTCGATTTGCGGCGGGGTTGATATTAGACTTAATTTATCGCTTCTGAATCTAGCTAGATGGAACAGAAGCAAATCAGTTACAGCACTTTGAGTTAAAATAAATTAACTTCTTTACTGGAGGACAAGATGCAAATTACTCTGGAAATTCCCGATGAGATGGTCCAAGGAAAGGGACTGAACGAAGGAGACTGGTTGCAGGAAATAGCGATCGCTCTGTTTCAACAGGAGTTAATAACTCTCGGTCGTGCCAGCAGAATTGCCCGAATGCACCAAGTTGATTTTCAAAAGCTTCTCGGCAGTCGCGGTATCTGCATTCATTACGATATTGAAGACTTTGAGGAAGATGTTCGGCATTTAGAAGAGCGAGGCTGGCTATGATTATTGTAAGCGATGAGGTTTAATCCCAATGGTACAACCTGTCATGGACGCTCTCATTGACAATACCTTCGCCATTTTTTTGTAGGTTGGGTGGAGTGAAACGCAACCCAACATATTCGTAGCTAAACCCAACGATTTTGTTGGGTTTCCGGCAGCTACACCCAACCTACAAATGGTATTTTTTATTTTGGCGAAGGTATTGATTGAGGAAGCAGGTTTTAGAGTAAGCAATCTTTTATACCAGCGAATTATTACTTTATCCAATGAGTGAAGCGTTAAAAAGCGAAAGTTGCGATCGCTCTTCCCGTAGAACAGGCATCCTGCCTGTTCTACAGAACTCCCGGTCAAAAAAAAACGCCTCCCTGGTAAAATGGGGGCGTTTTTTGGCTGGGGGGAGCGAAATAACTGCTGTAAATTAAACCGCAGCAGTTGCTAACTCCCTTGGCATTGAAAATAGACAACTATTAAAAATCTCTTTGGCGGCTGCATCGGCGAGTTTTTAAAACACTATCCCATTTGGGGCGACTATGGCGATCGCCTCGGACATCAATTAAGTCGCTGTTCGGAATTAGAAAAAGGGGCGATCGGATAACCAGTAACGAAAAGGCAATTTATCCCCGCCGCCCGCTACCCAATAGCAAATCGCAGCATTATAACAATTCAATTAAAAAATGTCAAGCCATCCTATAGCGACGCATAGAGAGAGCTTGCAGCGGCACCATTTTAAGCCGCTCCTACAGAGCATCGCTGCCTATAGCCAAAAGGAAACCATTCGCCACCTTGACATTTTTGTAGTTTGTCTGTACTATGGACAAAGTACATCAACCATAATTCCTATTTTTCCAGTTGATTTTAGGAACTGGATTTCGAGAATAACCACCGAGACTCTATCTGCAAATTCCCTGTAAATTATTCAAATTTAATCCAAGTCTGCTAAAATAATGTAGTTTGTTCTAAATAGCTCTCAATCCCCTTTCAAAAAAACCCACATTAGGATGCCTTTATTAGCCCTATTTTAATATTTTTTTAAGCTTTAAGATGAATAATTCTCGCTTGGTAAAAATTAGCAAATACTTAAGCATGGTTCTGAGGCACAAACCAGAAAGAATTGGTCTGACACTAGCCCCTGGCGGTTGGGCTTCTGTGGATGAACTGTTAAGTGGTTGTGCTAAAAATAGGTTTTCTCTTACCCGGGCAGAACTGCATCAAGTAGTAGCCAAAAATGACAAAAAACGCTTTTCTTTCGACCCCACAGCTACCTTAATTCGTGCCAACCAAGGACACAGCGTAGAAATTGACTTACAATTAGAACCTACCTTGCCGCCAGATGTCCTTTATCACGGTACCGGACGGGGGGCAGTAGAGTCGATTTTACAGACAGGATTGTGCAAAATGTCTAGGCATCACGTCCATTTGTCCGCCGATATTGCCACGGCTAAAAGAGTAGGAAAAAGAAAAGGATTTCCTGTAGTCTTTGCCATAAATACGGCGGGGATGATGGAGAAAGGTTTTCTATTTTACTGTGCGGAAAATTTAGTTTGGTTAGTAGAAAAAGTTCCTCCAGAATACCTACAGCTTATTTGAATAAAAAAAGAAAGAAGCGCGACGGTTTTAAATAGTTTATAGCATTTTTTGAATCGGTGAAGTACATTTTTGATCCCCCATTATCCCCCTTAAAAAGGGGGACTTTGAAAAAATATGCCTCCCCCCTTTTCAAGGGGGGCAGGGGGGGATCGTTCGGGATGTACCTCATGGATTCAATAATCGCTATATTTAATTAAAAACCAAAAGGCGATCGCTATAACCTCACTTAAGAAACCTAGTTTCATAGATAGATATTTTGGGAGCATTGCCAAGGTTCCAACTGACAGCTAACAAGCATCAGTAAACTTTAGGAAAAACGTTCGTTGGCGACCCGCTCCCGATATTTTCCGGGAGCATCTCATCTTTGTAAAAAAACTCAAAAGTCAATTCTTTTTGTCAAGCAAGTTCTTGGTGGAACGTTGGGCGACGTTCCGACTAACAACTAACCGCGTTCCAAAAAGCGAGATTGGCAACGCTCCGCGACTTTTGGTTTTATTCATTCTTGAGATGCACCCTATTTTCCTTTAATTACTTTCATTATCAACAAAGAAAAACATGGGAAATGGATATTGGTTTAACCCCGACAGTTATCAACAAAATAACTCTAAAAGCAAAGGTTTGCTAGGGGCTGGTTGGCGACCTTTATACCGCGAATTTGACATAGAATATTTCTGGTATTTAGCCTCTAACGATCCCTGGGAGCTAGCTCAGAAAAGTCTCGATTTCGCAAGCGATGTTGCCGATGTTTTAGGTCGCCATCAATATGCCTGGTGGGCTAATATTTTAAACGTATTTTCAGAAAATACGCGCTACGAACTAGATGAATTTTGGGATTATATTACCCCCCTTCCCCCAACTCCAGATTATCGCTACAAAGACCTTCTAAGCATAGAAACTCCCGTCAAACAATTAGTCAGTCGCGACAGTATCCCCATCGAATACGTTCTCAACAGACTTCAGGAAATTACTATCTTTAAAATCCTGGAATTATTGGGTAAACCAGACATAATTTCTCAGTCTTTTATGGAGCGTAATTTTTATTACCCCGTTGAGAAATTTGTCAGTTGGGAACGCTTAGAAACTTTAGGAACGGTTTACGCTTACTGGGGGAAAAATTCCTGTTGGCTGCAAATAGAAACCTACGACAGGGGAAGGCGACGCTATACCTTAATTGCTAAAGATATGGCACCGCTAGTAAGTAAAGCAACTTACAATTTGGCAGTAATGTTAAGCGGGTATCACAGTCGCGTCGGACAGGTCCAAAGTCAGTTTCCTATTAGGACTTTTCCCGAAGATATTCAACAATTTACCGATGGGGTACAACAAGCAATTCTCGAAAAAAATCAGTTGGCTGTTTTAGTAAGCGGAGAACCGGGGACGGGTAAAACAGCCTGGACTCAAGCAGTGGCTACAGAAATTTTGGTGCCCTTGGGTTATGTGACTTTTATTTTAGACCACGATGCCGTGGAAAATTTTGTGCCGCCGAATTATTTAGAGAGGGTTTGTCTTATTATTAATGAGGCGGATAATTTGGCACAAAATCGAGCCAGTGCTGCCGCTCAAAGCAGTAGCAAAACAGAGCATATTCTTAGTTTGTTGGATGGGACTTTGTACCAAAGCGTTACTGATGAAGCTGCGGGTATAGTTAACCAACAAAAATTAGTAGTATTGATGACTTGCAATACTACGGAAAGACTGGACCCTGCCGTTTTGCGTAAAGGAAGGGTCGATTTGATATCTGAATTTACTTACCGTTTTGTTTGATTTCCTAGGTGCATCTCATTCTTGAGATAGGCAATTAACAACGGGAGCGCCTCACCAATGAAACAGAACCCAAAATTTGCTGGAAATTTTGGCTAAATTACTATGGGCGATTTTACTGACGAAAAGAAGTTCAAACTCGATTTTGCAAGAAATAGCGATCGCTCTCTCCAACTAAGTAATTTATGGCTAAAATTATCTAAAGGCCGCTGTCCGTAGATAGTTTTTTTGATGAAGTGCTATAAAATAAGGGGTAATACCCATCAAGGGTAACGCCATAAGTTAAAGCACCTAGAAAAACAGTGGTATATCAACTAACAAGCGAAAGCATAAACCAAACAGAGAGGGAGGGCATCCCAAAAGTGAAGAAAAGGCCAGTACACCCAAAAACCGTTAAAATGGTCCATAACACCAATGGCAAAAGCCAGGCTACCAGTAAAAGAACAGAGCGAGATTCCATCCGCAACGCTTCGCGACCGCCTACTTCAGACGGCGAGAGGTTGGGACGATTTGTCGAATATCTACCCGCTGCCGTGGCAATGGTGGACCAAAAAATGGGTTATCTGGCCTGTTCCGCCCGCTGGTTGCAAGAGTGGGAACTGGACTCAGAAATAATTGGTAAATCTCATTACCAAATCTTCCCTAACCAGTCTGCTAGCTGGCAACGAAAAGCTCAAAAATGTTTGCAGGGAGAAACTGCCGAGTCCTCTTGGTCCGACTTAACTACTCTACCTAACGGACGGGAAGAATGGGTAAAATGGACAATTCAACCCTGGCTAACGGATGGAGATGACATTGGCGGTTTGATGCTATCTGCCGAGGCAATAGGCGTAAGCCCCCAACCACCAGAGCGACTGCAACTAACTCAACTAGCAATGGATCGGGCAGCCCTGGCCGTATTATGGACTACAGCAGAGGGGCAAATCTGCTACGCCAACGAAGCTGCCTGCGACTCTCTGGGCTATTCTCGCGAAGAACTTCTGGAACTAAGTCTTGGGGAAATCGATGGAGAAATAGCCGCCGATGGGAGTCCGTGGACCGCCCGTGCGAAAAATATTAAACAGCAAAACGGACTAACCTTTCAATCCTCCCACCGCGCAAAAAGCGGTCGCAGTTTCCCTGTAGAAGTAACGCTCAATTATTTAGAATTCAATCATAGCGAATATTACTGCGCTTTTATCCGCGATATCTCCGAGCAGAAAAAAGCACGGCTGGGACTAATAGATGCTAAAGAACAATTACAAGCAGTCTTAGATGCCGTCCCCGGTTTGGTTTCTTGGGTAGATTCCGATTTGCGCTACTTAGGAGTAAACCGACATTTAGCCAGTGCTTATGGTTTCGAGGCGGATACTTTTATGGGTAAAGAAGTCGGATTTTTACAAACAAGTCCTAAATTTAATGAATTTGTTTATGAGTTTTTTGCCAGTCCCGAGTGGAAGGCTTCTAAAGAAGTAACTGCGAATGTAAAAGAAGTTAGCACCACTTATTTAATAGTAGCTCAGAAATATTATCGGAGCGGGTCTTCTCAAGCGGCGGCGGTGTTTGTGGGATTGGATATTAGCGATCGCCAAAAAATGGAAGAGGCTTTACGGCAATCTGAAGAAAGGTATCGAACTCTGACGCAGAATTTCCCTAACGGTCTGGTGCTGTTATTCGATAAAAATCTGCGCTATACCCTAGCGGAGGGGAAAGAATTAGAACAGCTAGGTCTCGATCGCTGCTTAATCGAAGGCTATAGGGTAGATGAGGTCTTTTCCGAAGAACTGACAGAAGTTTTTGAGGCAGATTATCGGGCGGCTTTGGCGGGAAATTGCACCCAACGAGAAATTGAGTATGCCTCGCGCATCTATCAGGTTTATACTTTACCTCTGGCTAACGAAGATGGGGAAGTGTTTGCCGGCATGATGATGACTCAAAACATAACGGACCGCAAAGAAGCCATGGAGGCTTTACAGGAATCTGAGGAACGATTCCGGCAGCAAGCTTTCGAGTTGGAGCAAACTTTACAGAAGCTAAATTCGGCTACTACGCAATTAATCCAAAAGCATAAGGTCTCTTCCCTGGGGCAGTTGGTGGCGAGCGTTGCTCACGAAATTAATAACCCGATTAATTTTATTTCTGGCAACATCTCTCACGCTGTTAATTACACTGAAGATTTGTTGCGCTTGGTGGATACCTACCAGGAATATTATCCCGAACCAGTGGAGGAGATCGAGGAGGAAATGGAGGGCATGGGTTTCGAATTCCTCAAAAAGGATTTGCCGAAGCTGCTAGATTCTATGAATGTCGGTTCCGAACGCATTCGGGAAGTTGTGCGATCGCTGCGCCTGTTTTCCCGGGTGGATGAGACCCAAATGAAAGCGGTAGATCTTCACGAAGGATTGGATAGCGCTTTATTAATATTGCAAAACCGACTCCAAGCTAAAGGCGGTCGCGGGGGGATTTCTGCCATGAAGGAATATGGTGAATTACCCAAGGTCCATTGCTACGCGGGAGAGCTCAATCAGGTGTTTATGCATTTATTGACTAATGCTCTCGATGCCTTAGAGGAGAGGTACGAGCTCTCCAAAAGCGGCAAGCAGGCTAATTCTGACGATAGCGAACCTACGGTTTGGATTAAAACTCGGGTCAGAGACGATAATTATGTGGCAATTTCTATTGTCGATAACGGTCCGGGCATGAGCGAGGATGTCTGTAGCTGCATCTTCGATCCGTTATTTTCTACCAAACCACCAGAGAAAGGAACCGGTTTGGGACTTTCAATTTCTCGGGATATTGTCGTTGACAAACATGGAGGTAAGTTGTATTGTAAATCCAAACCTGGTGGGGGTGCGGAGTTTGTCGTTGAAGTACCCATCGAGGGGTTATAGTTTTTTTGGAGGTTAATATTTCCGATGGTTATTGAATGGTTAAGGTTTAAAGTGCCTCCCGAAAAATGGGAGGCTTTTATTTGTCGGGATGAGGAGGTTTGGACCGCTGCTTTAAAAAGCTCCATCGGTTTTTTGGGTAAGGAAGTCTGGGTCGATCCGGTCCAAAAAGAGGTGGTAATGTTCAATCGCTGGAATAGCTTGGAGGACATGCAGTCTATTCCCGCTAGCGAAGTAGAGAGGTTAGATGAGATGATGGGGGATTTGCAAATGCCGATTATTGAAAGTCGCCAATATCAGGTACGCAAGTTTTTGCATTAATTTGTGGTAGCGGGCAGCGATTATACTCCAGAGGGTAAGAAATTGCCTTTTTTGCAAGAGCGTCGGTCGAGAAACCGGGTTTTTTGAACAATACCTTCGCCTGATGGCGGAAAAATACCATTCGTAGTAGAGCATCTAGATTAAAAATGTGGGTAAAGCAAAAGTTCGTAGTAATCGCTTTAGCGATTTATATAGATGAATCGCTAAAGCGATTACTACAAGCAAGCCTACGAAGTCGGCCCACATTTTTAACTCTGCTGCGCTAGTAGGTTGGGTGTAGCGAGCGCGAAACCCGGTTTCTTAATTGCCAATTAAAACAAGAAATAACGCTGCGCCATCGGTAAAACCGTCGCCGGTTCGCAAGTCAACAACTCCCCATCTGCCCTCACCTCGTAAGTTTCTGGGTCAACTTCTATGCGAGGCAAAGCGTCGTTTAATTTCAAATCCCGCTTGCCGATATTCCTGGTATTAGAAACAGGCATCGTCGGTTTATTTAACTTTAACTCCGAGGCAATGTCTCGGTCTAACGCCGCTTGGGAAACAAAAGTTAAAGAAGTAGCAGCGATCGCCCCTCCGAAACTACCAAACATAGGTTGCATGTGTACTGGTTGCGGGGTAGGAATGCTGGCATTGGCATCGCCCATTTGCGCGTAGGCGATCGCCCCTCCCTTGATAACTATCTCCGGTTTCACCCCAAACATCGCCGGTCGCCACAAACACAGATCCGCCAATTTCCCCTCTTCCACCGAACCAACATACTCGGCGATACCGTGAGTAATTGCCGGGTTGATGGTATATTTAGCGACGTATCGCCGGGCGCGGAAATTGTCGTTTTGGCTCAGATCGGGATTTAATCCCGGGAGGAAACCGCGCTGGACCTTCATTTTATGAGCCGTTTGCCAAGTTCTGATTATCACCTCTCCCACTCGCCCCATGGCCTGGGAGTCGGAGGCGATGGTGCTAAAGGCGCCCAAGTCGTGCAAAATATCCTCCGCAGCGATAGTTTCGCGGCGGATCCTGGACTCCGCGAAGGCCACATCTTCGGGAATTGAGGGATCGAGGTGGTGGCAAACCATCAACATATCCAGATGTTCCTCCAGAGTGTTGAGAGTGTAGGGGCGAGTCGGGTTAGTGGAGGAAGGCAAAACATTAGCTTCGCCGCAGACTTTGATAATATCTGGGGCGTGTCCGCCGCCGGCACCTTCCGTGTGATAGGTATGGATGGCGCGGTTTTTGAAAGCGGCGATCGTGTTTTCCACGAAACCGGCCTCGTTGAGAGTGTCCGTGTGGATGGCAACTTGCACGTCGTATTCGTCGGCAACGGTCAAACAAGTATCGATCGCTGCCGGCGTAGTGCCCCAGTCTTCGTGCAACTTCAAACCCATGGCCCCCGCTAACACTTGTTCCACGAGTCCTTGGGGCTGGCTGCTGTTGCCCTTGCCCATAAAACCGAGATTGATCGGGAAGGCGTCTGCTGCTTGTAACATTCGGTGGATGTTCCAGGGACCGGGAGTGCAGGTAGTAGCGTTAGTGCCCGTGGCCGGACCGGTACCGCCGCCCAACATAGTCGTGATGCCCGAAGCGATCGCCGTTTCTATTTGTTGGGGGCAGATGAAGTGGATGTGGGAGTCGATGCCCCCTGCGGTGAGGATCGTGCCTTCCCCGGCAATGGCTTCCGTGCCCGGACCGATGATGATATCTATATTATTTTGGATGTACGGGTTGCCCGCTTTGCCGATTTTATAGATTTTGCCATCTTTAATGCCGATATCCGCTTTCACGACCCCCCACCAGTCGAGGATGAGAGCGTTAGTAATGACCGTATCGACCGCGCCATCGGCATTAGAGATGGGAGATTGTCCCATGCCGTCGCGGATGACCTTGCCCCCGCCGAATTTCACCTCGTCTCCGTAGGTGGTATAGTCGCGTTCGACTTCGATAAAAAGGTCCGTATCCGCCAGACGGACGCGATCGCCCACCGTGGGGCCGTAAGTTTCCGCATAAGCGCGGCGATCCATTCTGTAAGCCATTTTAGTTTAGTAATGGTTGATTTATCGTAGTTTATAACAGATTTGGTCGATTTAGAGATTTTCAATAAATTTCACATAAGGTTTAAAAGATTGGGGAATGATAATTCGCCCGCCAGAAACCGGGTTTCTCAAAGAAACCCGGTTTCTTAAATCCCCATGCCGATAAGATATTTAATTTAGGGCGAAGGTATTCTTTAAGAAACCGGGTTTCTGGTCCCCGTTCGCAACCCCCGCACGGATTGCTATAGCTGCTTTTAATTCTCAGCTAATTTACCTTCTATCTTGGCATTAAAACCGTAAACTTGACGGCTGCCAACAAAGGGCACTAAAGTCACTTCTCTCTCGTCCCCTGGTTCAAATCTGACGGCGGTACCTGCGGGAATATCCAAACGCATTCCTTTAGCTTTTTCCCTGTCAAAATTGAGCGCCTCGTTTACTTCGTAAAAGTGAAAATGGGAACCGACTTGAACCGGGCGATCGCCTGCATTAGCTACTACCATTTTCGCAGTTTCGCGACCTGCATTTAATTCTATCTCTCCACCTGCAACAATTATTTCTCCTGGAATCATTTTTTACTCCTTATTTAATTTGGGAATTGGGAATGGGGAACAGACGAGACGTCTGTTCTACGAGTGCATCCCGTAGGACAGGCGTCTCGCCTGTCCCCCTTGCTAAATCTCGCCTGTCCCCCTTGCTAATGTTAACCTATTGGGTTATGAACGGTAACCAATTTAGTACCGTCGGGAAAAGTAGCTTCCACTTGTACTTCTTTTACCATTTCAGGGATACCTTCCATCACGTCTTCAGGGCTTAATAAAGTAGTCCCATAACTCATTAACTCTGCTACAGTTCGACCTTCCCTCGCCCCTTCCAAAATGGCGGCAGAAATGTAGGCAACTGCTTCTGGATAGTTCAATTTTAAACCCTTTTCTTTCCGCCTTTCTGCTAATAAAGCGGCGGTAAAAAGCAGGAGTTTGTCTTTTTCTTGCGGTGTTAGTTGCATGGGTTTTGAATAAACTGGGTTTACCAAACGCGGGGGCGACAGCTAGGTCTGCCCAAAAAGGACAAACGCAGTTGGTGCCAAACCGCCATAAACCAGTTTGTCACATCGGCGATCGAGTTGCCCCGATATCGACACAAAATTCCTTCTGGCAGTCGGGTAACGCCAGCTTGTAGTTGTCCCTCGCGAGACGATGCCCCGCTGGTTGCCTCCCAGAGACTCCGGGTTTTTTCTACTATCTCGGCCCTGGCCGGTTGCCCGATCCAGACTAAACTCCCCGCGATGGAACATCCAGCTAAACCTAGCGGACTCTCCAGCATTTTTTCTCCCCCGTCTAACCGCTGTCTGTCGATCCACAAAGGGCGATTTTCTCGCCAAAATTCGGTATGCGATCGCCACTTTCCCTCCAAAAAACGCTCCCCCCTGGCACTTCGTCCAAATCGAATTATTTCCCAACCCAACCAACTCGAACCAGGGGCTAATTCTACGATTAAATCTTGCCTGTAGTTGGCAGCGTCGAACAAAATCAAAGGCTGCGGCAACCATTCCAAACAAGCCCCTTCTTCTACTTTTATGTTGATATTTTGTTTGGCTAAAAGACCTTTGCTGCGATAGACTTTACTTGCCGCCGCAGTAGTAATTAAAGCGCTAGTTTCGGGTCGTAAATGGAGGTCGATAGAAAGGCGATCGCCCCCAACTACTCCCCCGGCAGTATGCAAAATCACGCTATGACAAACTTCGTTTCCTTCTGGATAAAAAGGCCGCTGCACTTTCAATGGAGCTTTATTTTGACTGGATAAAACTACTGTTGCATCCTCTCGCTTGCCATATTCTAAATTAAGGCTGCCATGCCATCCTTGCAATTCCATAGTTTCTACAATTAACAATTAATAATTAACAATTAATAATTAACAATCTAGCAATTCTCGGTCGTAAGATATCAAATATTTTGAACCCTATTTTTGACCCTCGTAGCAATCCTAAATTGGTTGTAAAAAGTTAAAAAGTAGAATAAAACTCTAAAACTCTTGCCTGTTGCCTGTTGCCTGTTGCCTGTTGCCTAAAAGCGGCAAAATTTTGGACACAACGGTGTTTAGGATTGCTCTATCTAACTAAATTAAATGACATCCGCATAAACCAAAGACAAACCAACAAGCTACCTCCCATCGACCATCGTTTTTTCCAGACTGCCCGCCAACCTTTACTCATTACGCTCGAAAGGTAAAATAACGGCAAAAGCACGCCAAATTCTAATACTAAATTTGCGTACAAATAATAATTATCTAAAGCTAATTTACCCGCACTCGGCAACAAACCGAAAGGCAGCTTAGGCTTGAAGGAACTAAAGGGCCAGAATAAATAAAAACCCGCTATTCCTACCAACATATCCAAAACTAAATGAGATAAACCAGCGCTAAATACTTAAATGGTTCTAGTTTTTAATTCATGCCCTCTACAGCGGAAAAGCCACAATAACAGAGTTGTAATTGCGGGCAATATCGAACAAAATAGAATCGTGTGAGTAATCCTAATATTGTCATTCGCCGATTGATGGAGAATCGGTAAAAAATGGTCTAAATCTGGAGCCAAAGCCACAAATATTAGCCATCCAAGCCAAGCTATTCGATTCAGTTTAGAATCGGTATTAGAGGAAGTGGAATAAATGGCGATCGCTGCCAAACCGTGTCCGAAAACAGAAGACATAAAAATTCCTCGATAGCGGTAGTTCGTAGTAATCGCTTTAGCGATTTAAAGTCTAATATGAATCGCTGAAGCGATTACTACGAACTTGAAGATATAGCGATCGTTCGTAGTAATCGCTTTAGCGATTCATATCTATAAATCGCTGAAGCGATTACTACGAACTTGATTTAGCTTTCGCTAGCAGTAGCTAATTCCGGGCTGGAATTTTTACTGTTATTGCTTTTTTTGCCCTTAGACTTGTTATTAGAAGGTTCGCTTTCTGCGATTACTTCCGCAGCGGGCTTAAGCAGGGGACTTCCATCTTTCCCTGCTTCTACCACACCTAAGATTAAGTCCTCATGGTCTTTACACCTCTGGCGGCATAGTTCAACTTCTGCGATGGTTTTAGTTAGCTGAGAAATAATGTTTTTCACAGATTTGCTGTCTAAAGCTTGAGCAATTTCTGTTTCGTCTAGTTCCGATTCTTTCCCAGAAAAAACCTTTTCCACCATGGAAGCAATGCCGAGATAATCTTGTTGGGCTTTAAGTTTTTGCGCCACTAAATCGATTAACTCTATCAAATTATTTCCAGCTTCTTCAATGGGAAGTAATTCTCGGTCTGTATCTTTTTTCGTTCTCGCCATAATAATGTTTTCCTCGATAAATCCATTCGCAAAATATTGTGGTGGTAGCAGTCCTTCTTCCCAAAGCAGCTCTATATAGTTTTTAACTTTGTCTCTGTTATTTTTGGTGTCTTTACTGCTACCTTCTATCTCAACCAGAAAACCTGTCCAGTTTGATTGAGCTATTTCCACATCATCAATTACTAGGTAATAGCATTTTTTCATTGACGATAGACTTGTGGTTTCTGTTTTATTTTAACACAGTTTTTCCCCTGGCGATCGCTCCGATTTTCTTAAATTTCCAAGAAACAAATTGGACCTTTTTTTGTTAAAAAATAGGATTGGCCTAAAGCCGTGCTGCAAAATTCGCGATCGCCTCTAAATCTATTGCTAGTAGAAGTTTGAGGAGCGATCGATGCATTAGACCTCTTGCAAAAGTAAAAATAAAATCGTTTTTCGTTCGTTTTTCCTTAAAAACTGTTGCCTGTTGCCTGTTGCCTGTTGCCTACTTCTGCAAGAAATCTATTCTACCAGCAATCTTATAACTCTCCGCTCATTTGTACCAACACGGTTCTTTTGCGGGGACCGTCGAGCTCGAAAAACAAGACCGATTGCCAAGTGCCCAGAGCTAGTTTACCATCCAATACAGGAATAACTTCGCTGCTACTCAACATCATCGCCATCAAATGAGAATGAGCGTTCTCCGGTTCCTCTGGGGGCACGTCTCGGAGATGGAGATCGCCTTTGCAAGTATTTTCCCGACTCCGGGGCTAACTTCCTTAAATGTACTTTCACATCTTCTAACAACCTCTCCTCGTTTTCGTTAATAGCCAGAGCGGTAGTCGTGTGTCGGGAAAACACGATCGCCTGTCCGTTTTTCATCCCAGTTTTCCCTAACAAATCCTCTATCTGGGGCGTGATATTATAAATCCCGATTCCCGGATCTGTTTCTAATTCCAAAATTTCATGTTTTATCGTCATATCTCCAGTTCCAAATTATTTAGACCCCCCGTAGAACAGGCATCTTGCCTGTTATCCCTAAACACAGGCAAATTATTTAAGAGTGCCTGTTCTACGCTTGTTCAACCGTCAACACAATTTTACCGACTGCCCGGTGGGTTTCGCTGTAAGCGTGGGCCTCGGCTATCTGCTCTAGGGGGTAAGTGCGATCGACGACCGGTTGCACCGAACCATTCTCTATCAACTCCCGCAAAGCATTTAAGTCCCGAGGAGAAGGTGTCGCCAGCACCAACTTAGCCTTTTTGCCCGGAAAAAACAAACTCCCCAAATTAGGCACGATATTATCAAAACTCGGCAAAGTGGATATATAGACGGACTGTGGTTCCAGCACTTTCTCGCAAGCGGCAAAAGATCGCTTCCCCACCGCATCCAAGATAATATCGTACTTTTCTTCTTCCTCGGCGAAGTCAACTTCAGCGTAGTCAATGACGCGATCGCAGCCCAAACCCTCTACCAATCTCCCATTTTTAGCGCTACAAACCCCCGTCACATGAGCTTGAAAAGCCTTAGCAATTTGCACCGCAAAAGTACCGACCCCCCCAGAAGCACCGTTAATCAAGACTTTTTGCCCAGGTCTCATCTGCCCCAAATCCATTAGAGACTGAAAAGCCGTTAATCCCGCGATCGGCACCGCTGCTGCTTCGGCGTGGGTGATGTTTTGCGGTTTCAAAGCAGCATTGCCCTCCGGCACCGCCACATATTCCGCATAAGCGCCCCCACTCAAAGGATTTACAAAAGTATAAACCTCGTCTCCAGGCCGGAATTGCTTAACTCCCTGCCCCACTTCTACCACGACCCCCGATAGATCCGAACCTAAGACTTTAGGAAAGCTAAAACCCGACAGCATTTGCAAATCTCCCCGTCGAGTTTTCCAATCCACCGGGTTGACGCTGCTGGCATTAACTTTTACTAATAATTGGTCGTTGGCAATTTTGGGGCGGTCTATATCCGCGTATTCCAAGACATCGGGGGAGCCATAGCTATTGACGATAACTGCTTTCATAGACGATTCTCCATTACTAGACGCAAACTTTCCATCGTACTATAGCAGCAGATCGCTTGATTGGCAAGTTGGGGCGTAGAACAGGCGTCTCGCCTGTTTCCCCGTGTCCCCCGTAGAACAGGCGTCTCGCCTGTTTCCCCCGTAGAACAGGCGTCTCGCCTGTTTCCCCCGTACTCGCCTGTTATCCGAAATTAAAATTGCTATACCAGAGCGATCGCGCCCTAAAAATTTCTCTTCAAGTACCCGTCCCAAATTAATTAGACAGATGGAACAGGCGAGACGCCTACGGGGAAATCCGGGGTCTAAATATTTGGACCTACTCGATTGGCAAGTTGTGGCGTAGAACAGGCGTCTCGCCTGTTTCCCCCGTAGAACAGGCGTCTCGCCTGTTTCCCCCGTAGAACAGGCGTCTCGCCTGTTTCCCCCGTAGAACAGGCGTCTCGCCTGTTATCCGAAACGAACAAAAACCACGCGAATCCAGTTTTTTTAAAGTTTGGCTAAAATCACATAATCATCTATTGTGTAATTCGAGTCGTAGCGCAATCCTAAATATTGACGTTGTAGTTTGTTTATATGTTTATGACGCGGCAAGTTTTCTTTAGCAAATTTACCAAAATTTTCCACATATTCTCTCGTCCCCGTAGAAGTCAGATATTTATACCACTCTAATTTTAATCCCAATTCTCCGACTACTTTTTGAATTAGATTTCTTTCTTGGATGAGGTCGTCGGTGGGACGCAAATTATAAGCTTTAAACAGTTTTCTTCCTTGAACGATTATTAAAACATAACCGTCGCTTTTGAGACTTTCTCGAAAAATTTCCTTGTAAATCTCGTAAGATTTATTTCTTTGTACGGGATCCGCAAAGAAGCAGTGGGAAACTACTGCAAAATCAAAAAAGTTTGCGGGTAGCTTTTTGGATTCGTTATTATAGGCGAAAATGTCAGTCGTATCGAATCGAAAATAAGTATTTGTTGGCGGTTTTTGTTCTTCTATGTATTTCCGCCAAAACTGAAGACCTCGATATTGGAACGATTTTTGTTTCTCCAGAGAGTAATAAGAGATATGCATCGGTTCCACAGAAAAAAAGCTACTCCCAGTATTGAGTAATAAAGCCAGTCCGTAAGCAACAGTTCCAGGACCGGCTGCAATATCGAGGATATTTATTTTACTCGGTAATAACCCATGTTTGTAGATTAAAAACCAGGCTAAATAATTACAATAAACATTCTCTAAAAAATACTTCAGAAAATAAACGTGGGGAGTCAAACTCAAGTTATAATCTGGGTCTATTCCCTGCCTCAATCCCTCGATATCCTCCGTGGCATCTTTTAGGGCAGATTGCAGTTTGCCTTCAGCTATAGGCTTAAATTCTGCTTCGATGTATTCAACCAGACTCGATTCTAATTCGTAAAAATTTTCTCCGTCAATGCCAGTGCATTGCACCATATTTTCATCGCGATCGCTCAATTCAAAAGCATCAGACACGAACTCTATAAATTCGGGATTTAGCGTCGATCTAGACTCATCCAGTTCCCCAAAATCTAACTCTCCAAAATCCTCCTGTAATTCTACAGCCTCTCGTTGCTGGTTTGCCTCCTTGAGATGCTTGCTTAAAGAAGCTATCTCTCGTTTTTTTTCCTTTAAAGACTTCTCCAGTTTTAGTTGCTGTTTAAACAGCTTCTCGGGCCAGGATAATTTTGCTCCTGATTTCTGTATTTCTTGTAACAAATTGCGAGCTAAACGGCGATCGCCCCTTTTTATTGCCCCTCGGAATTTTTGCGATCGCCACCAATTTATTAATGGGTTAGTCATAACCAAATCCCTCCTTACCCTCTGTCAGTTCTACATCAGTTAAAACTCTTCTCAACTCGTTTTTAAACTGCCGATACTTTTCTTCCTGTTTATTGTACCACCAACTGTACTTTTCTTTTAGAGCGAGAGCCTCCTCTCTGGTACTGCCTACCAGGGATTGATTCTTGCTAGGATGGAAATCCTGAATCACGATTCGATCCACAAAATGAAGTTGTCGGATCAAACCATCGCGATCGCTTTGAAAAGTAGGCAGCAAAGGAGTAATCGTCACCCCTAGTTTCGGCATAAAACCCAAGTCTAAATCCACGCTATCTCGTATTTTTTTTAAAGCATTAATTCTCGCTTTAATACTCGGAGATAGCGGTTCAAAATCTTTTCTAACACCTTCGCTGCCAGTAGGGATACTCATATTAATCCTCAACCTTTGAAAACGCTGTAATATCTCAATATCCCTCGTAATTATCGGACTCCGAGTTTGAATTACTAAAATCGGTCGATATTCAAGCATTACCTCTAAAAGTCGCCGAGTTAAGAAAGCCTTAGATTCTATAGGTTGGTAAGGGTCCGTGACGCTACTCATATAAATACGAGGAAACTTTTCAGGATTTTTCATCCTCCATATTGCTAATTCCGCCTCTAAAACTTCCGCAGCATTTTCCTTAATAATTACCCACTTCCCCCAATCCTCCCGCATCTTTTTGTTAGGGCTAAAAGCAGCAGCATAGCAATAGCTACATCCATATTGGCAGCCGCGATAAGGATTTAAAGTAAAATCATAAGCGCCAATAAAGCCAGTAGCTTTGTTGAGAATAGATTTCGCATTTTGAGCGAAAACATCAGCGCTGCCAAACTGTTCTTTTACGAGCAGAGAACTAGCTGTTGTTAAACCTTTATTATATTCACTTATTACCGTCGCATTTGTGGAATTCATAGATTTCCAACCCTCCTAGTTATTACTTTTTAGAAATATATAGCAAGCCGTAGATCGTTCGCGATATTTTAGAAACCCGGTTTCTGGCCCCCTAATTTTTCATAATCCATTTAGGATTGCTATATTGCTTTTTTTAATAGATATAAATGCCCCCGATAGCCCCCGATAGCGATCGTTCTTGTCTTTGATAGGATATAATATCATTAAAACCAAAAATTCCAAGTCTATTAGAGCGCAGTAGAACCACCCGGGGGAACGCGGGGGCATTGGTCCCAAATTTTCCCTGGTAGGACAATATTTTTACGGTAGTACCGCAAATCCCGAGTATGTTTCTTCAAAACAAAGCAAAAGCTGGCCCGGGCTCCTCCAGCAGTAAATTTAAGATTTTGCCTCTAGTTTCTAATTGGACCAAGGCAAAGTTCGGGGCTCTAGGAATAGGCCAAAAAATAAGCTTTGGCTATGGCGTAGCTATTGGCATAGCCATCCTGGGCAGCGCTACTGGGTTGGTGCTGGGAGACTTTTTGCGCGGAGAAGCAGCAAAGCAAGAAGAGGTCGCCCAGCAACAAGAACTTCTGCTGCACAACTTAGAAAGTGCCGCAATGCAAGCGCGATCGCACGCATTACGCTTGCCTGCAGTGTTGGGAAATACCCAAGGGCTGGAATACGAACATAAATCTTTTATAAAGCAAACAAATCGCACTAAAACACTGCTGTCCGAACTTCAATCTTTTATAGAAACAAATCGCAATTTGTTAGGAAGCGAAGCAAAAACATTAGAAACATTATCCCAGCGCTACGATATTCTCCCTACATATTACGCCCAAATAATTGAGTCGCGCTTGGAAGAAATTAATGCCAGGAACTTAAAAGCAGAGGAAATCGAACCCGCACAGCTAAAATTTTTGAGAATTAGCAGCGGAGAAGAATCACTTCTAATAGACGAATTAACAGAAGATTTAAACGAGCATATATTAAAAGCAGTAGATCGGGAACTTCAAGCCCATAAAACCCTAGAAAATGCTGAAAACCTCCGCTTGGCAATTATTGTCGGCAGCATATTAATTTCGGCCGCCATCGCTGCGGCTTTAGCTGTTTATACCAGTAGAGCGATCGCCCGTCCGATCGTAGAAGTTTCCGAACTAGCCGATCGAGTCGCTACGGAACATAATTTTAATCTCCGCGCCCCCGTTACCAGTAAAGACGAAGTAGGTTTGTTGGCAGCTTCTCTCAATTATCTAGTCCAACAAGTTGCCGAATACACCGAAGAGTTAAAACAAGCCCAAAGCCAGCTTATTCAAACAGAAAAAATGTCGAGCATCGGCCAAATGGTCGCCGGTGTTGCCCACGAAATAAACAATCCCATCAATTTCGTTCGCGGCAATATCGAACATACTAATAATTACGTTATAGACCTGCTAAAATTAGTATCTCTTTACCAGCAACAATATCCCAGCCCCTCGGTTAATATTCAAGAATACATCGAAGAAATAGATTTAGATTTCATCTCTAAAGATTTGCCAGAAAGCCTCTCATCCCTGCAAATTGGCACGGAACGAATTAGCGAAATAGTCGTCTCGATGCGTAACTTCTCCCGTTTAGATGAAGATAAGATGGAAGCGGTGGATATAGATCGAGGAATTGACTCCACCATGGTGATTTTAAACCATCGGCTCAAATCGGGAATTAAACTTATCAAACAATACGGCGAGGTTCCACTAATAGAGTGTTATCCAGCGCAATTGAATCAAGTATTTATGAATATTATTAGTAACGCGATAGATGCGATCGAAGAAACTAAAAACTCCGGTATCTGGAAAGCAACAGAACCCCCTACTATCTGGATTATTACGGAAGTTCATAAGTTAGATAAAAACTCCTCTAAAGAATATGTAGCAGTCAGGATTAAAGATAACGGTCCCGGAATTTCAGCAGAAGCCAAAAAGAAGATTTTTGAGCCATTTTTTACAACTAAATCTGTCGGTAAAGGTACCGGACTGGGACTAGCCATTTCTTATCAGATCGTTGCCAAACATAATGGCACGATTGAGGTAAACTCAGAACCAGGAAAGGGAACGGAGTTTGTCATCAGTTTGCCCCTTCGATTGGAATGAGCTTAAAAGCTATTTTGCACCAATCTGCCTGTTTGGTACAAACTTTATTGATACTTAAAGTCAAACCAAAAGGGTAACAAGGGCCCGAGAACAGTATTTTGGCTAGCGCTTGAGATGCACCCTCCCAACTGCGCTGAGAACTGCTAACTTGAACTATGATAAAACTAAACGCTCACATGCTCGGTAATTGTTGCGGTGAAAAAAACAAAAAAAATATATCTAAAAAAGCTTGATTCCGTGCGGGGTTTTGCAGCTTTATATGTAACGATTTCCCATTGGGTGCTTTACATGAGCTTCGTTCCCCAAACCGTTAAAAAGATGTTTTTCTCTTTCGGACAAGAGATGGTCGTATTATTCTTTCTTGTCAGTGGATTTAGCATTTATCTTTCCTTCTCGCACCATCGAGAAATAACTTTTCGAGAGTTTTTATTCAAAAGATTTCGCCGCATCTACGTTCCCTTTTTCATAACTATTCTTATATCTATTTTAGTCTATTACCTCAACGGCAATTTAGGCAGTAAATTTTCCGTGCTAGAGCTAGTTGGTAATTTACTGATGCTACAGGATAATTCAGAACTCAAACCGGGCACTATTGTAGAGCCTTTTCTCGAAAATCTTCCTCTTTGGAGTTTATCATACGAATGGTGGTTTTACATACTATTTTTTCCCCTAGCTCAATTATTTTTTAACTGGAAAAATGTTAAAAATAGAAGTTATTTAATTTTAATATTTTCCGCTTGTTCTTATATTTCTTATCTCAGTTCGCCCAACCATTTTACATTATTATGTTCTTACTTTGCTATCTGGTGGTCTGGCTTAGAGGTCGGTTGGGTTTACCTCAGTTACCGTGGATTTCCTTTGGAGCAAATTAAACCAATTTTAATTTCTCTATTTTTGATGTCTATTTTAACTGCTCTTCCAGTTTTTTTGAGCGAAGAACAAATTAGGCTGGGATTCTATCCATTTTTGGTTTTTCGCCATTATTTCATGGCGTTGAATCTGATAGTTATAGGAATAGTTTGGTTCAACACAAACTGGCTTTGTTTTGATAAAACATTAGGATGTTTCTCCAAAATAGCTCCTATTTCTTATTCCCTATATTTGATACATTATCCCATACTAATTAGATGGAATTTAACTCCATATCTTCCTAATTTTTGGCTGGAGTCGGCCTTGAAATTTGCCTTAATAATAGGACTGTCTTATTTAATAGATGTTAAGCTCCAATCCTCCGTCGAGAAACTGATTAAATAAATTTCCTTTGGCAGTTATCCTGCCGAGAACTAAAAGGGGCCATAGAGGAAGCCAATCTAGTTGGACTATTGTTGGGCCCGTGGTACGAACTGCGGAATTAAGAAACCGGGTTTTTTCAAAAATCCGGTTTCTCGGCTATGGATGAATATCCCACCGGCAAAAACGACAGCGACAGAAAGAAATCTATTAATTTGGCAAAGCGATCGCCTCTGGCACTAACCCCCAGAAAGAAATCTATTAATTTTGCAAGGCGATCGCGAATGGTACGACAGCGACAGAAAGAAATAAATCGCTTTCTGGCCGGTGCGAGGAGGATGGAGTTATGAGATTGCTTAGGAACGAACAATTCAAAAGGTTAACACTGTCTATCACAGCCTCGCTGCATGCGAACAACAAGGATCGAAAACAAAAAAACTTACTATTTTTACTAAAAGTACATAATTAGTAACATTAACTTTATGACAATAAAAAGTGTTATTGATTATGCCGGTCGTATCCTAAAAGTGTGGGATTTAGCGACGAGGGAGGAAGCGATCGCGTTTGTGGGTGAGAGTTGTTTCTCTTCCTGCGCAGTCAGCCCAGACGGAAAAACGATCGTAGCGGGTGACTATGCAGCAAGAGTGCATTTTCTGAGAATGGAGGGGGTGTAGAGATTAGACCTCGCTACCTGGGGAGAACGCGATCGCCTCCATCGAATCCTTGCTATATATCCTTGAAACCCATTTTTATCAAAAAATCAGGTTTTGAAATTCTGGAGCCATCTCAGCCGCGATATGTTACAACCGTTACTTTCTGGTGCTAAAAAACAATCGCTAATTTGGCCGTTGACAAAACTTACTTAACGTGGTATTAATAAACCCGCATATAATCTAAAATCTAATTTGAAAAAAATCTTAACTAACCTTGACAAATCTAAAAAAAATCGCTATAGTAATCTCAATAACTAAATCGTTCATCTTTCCCGTAGCAAAAATTGGCTTAAAAACCAAGAGCTAGAGGAGGACGGAAGTAGGGAAATATCCCGAAGGAACGCATCACCACACTTATGAATTAAGAGGTAGTTGTGATGATTCCAGCTTCGTTAATAACCTTAATCGTCTCTTTCTTGGCTGTTTATCTCTGCATTAATACCACCGAAGAAATAGTGAAAGTGGGCTCTGCAGGAATAGCTCTAGTATGTCTGTTTTTGAGCATAGTTTTTGCTCCGTGGGCAGTCTTGTTAATGTTGGTAGTTCCCTTAGTTAGCTCTAAGGTATCTAGCGCCAACATTGCCAACATTTAGGAACTATCCAAACAGGGCTATATAACTATAAAAAATAGCCCTTCATGAGTTCCCCTATAGTCCAACAGATTAAATTAATACTTACCCTCGCAAAGAGGCGAGTTGTTAAAAAGTTAAAAATTTGTGCTTGGGTTAAGCTTCCCTATAAATAAAAGGGGCAAGCTTAACCCAACCTTTATATTTATATATTTAAGTTATAATTCATTGTTAATAGGAACGTTGTTAATCGTTAATTGTCAACTAATAACGTTCCAACTAACAACTAACAACTAACAACTAACAACTAACAAATTAAAGGGGAAGTTACCACTGCTTCTCAGGCAACAGACAGCTATTTTTGGCAGCATCATCAGAGAGAGAAACATTATTATTGAGCCGTTGTATGCCTCCCAAACACAGAGGAACAATTTGAGACTCCAACCCTTGCAAATAAACCGGAACGGGCCCGGGTAACAGACAAACCAATATCCAACCGCTCTCCCAAATCGCTCGCTCGCTCCACATTATTAATTAATTTCAGCGGGGCGATCGCCCCTGGCTCGCTATGATGCAATATATGCTCCACCGCTCGCACCAATAACCGCTCCAAAATATCCTTAGCTTCAACTGATGACCCAAAGCCACCACAGAAACGCTACCTGCAACTCCTGGGGAATAGGCAACCCATCGCGACGGAAGGCCATCATAATCCCATAATTATCGCGATAAACCTCAGCGTATAAGCGATCCAAGCGCGTCACTGTTTCCTGGCTCAACAACTTCATAATTCGCTGGCGCTCTTCCACAAACAAATCGTTCAAACTAAAAGACTCTTTCCCAAACAACTGCACCGTAGCCATAATAACCCTCGCCACGCTAGCACCCTCCAAACTAGCAAACAACTGCTCTTTCAAATCGCTATAAAACCGGCGACCCTTAAAAGGCTCGATGCTGCAGTGAAAATCCCAACTGCCCAAATGGAGAACGGCAAAGGCAAACTCCTTGCACTCGCGGGGAAATTAAGAAATCAACTGTAAGTAGTCGCGGCCGACGGAATGTTCGTTCAAAAATTTTTGAGCGGACGAGGTCTGTATTAACGCTTTATCGCCATCCTGATGAAACGTCCGACAATTATTAATTATTAATTATTAATTATTATAGCAATTATCGCGCTCGGTGAAGTACATCGAGCGATCCCCCCCAGCCCCCCTTAAAAAGGGGGGAGCCGGAACAGTTCAAAGTCCCCCGTACATGAAAACCTTCTTCCTCAGGCCTCCCCCTTATCAAGGGGGACGGGAGGGGGGTCCACAGGGGGACCAACGGGGTAGCCGTCGGGTCTGCTTCACCGATTATTGAATCGCTATAATTACTTACCGATCGAGATATCTTCTCAAAAAACCAACCGCCGATCGCGAACATCAGTAGAGAATGCCGCTGCATTTCCAACAGGCGCAGGGCATCCACTTTTTCTAACTCCGATAGTTCGTCCCGTTGATGGCGGGCTAAGAAATGGTTGACATTAGCAGCAGAGCGATCGCGCATTACCTCAATATACTATCCCGCGCGGCCCAAACATCAACAAGCGGAGCGACTGCCCGCATCCTAATAAACCTCTATCAACCGGTCTGGCAGCCAATTAAGAGACGGATCGCAGGGGTCGCCGCCATTGTTGGTGCCAAGCCCCACCCCCCCCCGCAACCGCAGTCATTTTGCCAGCGTTCCACTCCGTGAAAGCAACTCCAGGCCGTCACCGGTTTTAGTTCCACCGACCAAGTAGGAGGACAGATACTTAAATAGTGGGCCAAATTAGTAACAGTTTAATGGCCCTGGGGAAATTCTGTCGAGAAAGCATAAGCCAGACATTTCTCCGTGCCCCCTTTGTGGTGGCCAAAAGTTTCGCTATCGGTCGCCACAGAAATTACTTGTGTCGGGCGCTCGTCGTTGCGGACAGCTTGCCTTAACCTCTCCACCAAATTGTTAGAACTGTTGAGGACATCGCTAAAACCCATATCGTTGGATATAGGCCCGTCGTAGAAAAAGATGTCGATATAAGCAGGTTCCTCGCGATCGCCATCCACCCCACCGTTGAGGTAACAGCGATAAGGACGAGTTGCATCTATTTCGCCCTTCCCCACTTCCACCCACTGAGGATCGGGATTTTCTTCAGCAGCCAGAGTGCGCCAGCGCTCTGCCTGGGAAGGCGCTAAGATAATAAACTTAATCCCTCTGGGGGTAAGCGATGTCCCCTGTCTAATATCTAAAAGAAGCTAAGGAAGCGATCGCTACTCGACTTTTCCCTACAGGGTAGTTCGGTCCCGATATTAGTGGCCTTCATTTAGGCTATTTAATTGCACCCGTACTGGCCCAATCAAGCAACTTACCCAATAAGAGGAGCCTGGAAATTAGCAACTCCGACCCAGGAGCGATCGCTCTCGATGCCCTGGTGACAATTATGATAATATCTGGTTTGGTGTTAGTCCCTTTCCTGAAACCCCCAACTACTTCTATCTAGGGTGACGGCAGAACCTCTTAAATGTGACTGGCGATATTCTCGCGGTTGCCCGAGTTTTTTTTGCTGTCTGTGTTATGGTTTTAGCAGTCCCGCCCTAATGGGAAATTTTTAGAGCAATCTTTGCTCGGTGTCAATAATTATCATTTTTTGAGGTTCGATCGCATTATTGTGGTGTTTGGTATTGCGATTTATCTGGCGAAACTCAACTCATCAATAGATTGCTTTCAGGGCGTAGATATTAGTTGAACTGCGATTAGATGGAGAATTTAACCGTGCGGAGTCAACAAATTAGGACGCTCTAAACTAGAATAAATGCGATCGTTAAAAATAAATCTCAAATATCTGGGATGAATCTTACATAATTGTAGGCAAAAAAGTCACCCAGTTCGGTTGTCAATAACTAAAAATTGCCAATGCTAAATACAAAAAATATCCTTTCACTTCTGTTAATATTTATCCCCATTTCTATTGCGGGAAACTTTCTAGGTTGGAGTTCTTCAGCAATCTTTATAACTTCATCTTTAGCTATTATCCCCTTAGCAGCCTGGATGGGAACTGCTACAGAAGAAATAGCTGTAGTTTTAGGGCCTAATTTAGGAGGTTTATTAAATGCTACCTTTGGCAACGCTACAGAATTGATTATTGGTATTATTGCCCTTAATGCAGGATTAATTGGTGTTGTTAAAGCAAGTATTACGGGTTCAATAATCAGTAACCTCCTCTTAGTCATGGGTTTGTCCATGTTTTTAGGAGGCCTGCGCTTCAAAGAACAAGAATTTCAATCCGTAGTTGCCCGCTTAAATGCTTCCGCAATGAACCTAGCGGTAATAGCAATTTTAGTACCAACAGCAGTAGATGCAACTTCCATAGGAATTAGCGAAAGCGTCATGCAGAAATTGTCTGCTGCAGTAGCTATCGTCTTGATTCTTGTTTATGTAATGACCCTGCTATTTTCTATGAAAACTCACTCATATCTTTATGACGCGGGCGTTGTAGAAACCGAAGCAGAAGGCATAGAAATAGACAGCAACCCAGAAGAACATAATGCAGAAAACATTAATATTAAGCTGTGGATTGGTGTATTATTAGCAGCTACTCTTGCCGTAGCATTTGAATCAGAGCTTCTGGTAGATTCTCTCGAAGAGGCTACAGAAACCCTGGGATTAACTGCTTTATTTACAGGGGTAATTTTAGTACCGATTATTGGTAACGCTGCCGAACACGCCACCGCCGTTACCGTGGCAATGAAGAATAAAATGGATTTATCTGTTTCAGTGGCAGTAGGTTCGAGCATGCAAATTGCTTTATTTGTCGCACCCGTGTTAGTTTTGGCGGGTTATCTATTGGGACAACCAATGGATTTAAACTTTAATCCCTTCGAGCTAGTGGCAGTGGTAGTGGCCGTATTGCTTGCTAATTCAGTCAGTTCCGATGGCCGTTCCGATTGGTTGGAAGGCGCATTGCTATTGGCCACATATACCGTATTAGGATTGGCCTTTTACTTCCATCCCGTAATTGAAGGCCTAGGTTAAACAATTTTTTTTGATTTTATAGCAATCCTAACGGCAGTTCATTTAACAAATCCTTCCATAGGATTGCTATATTAATTAATTAACAACCTCTGTGATGTTTGATTGTTATTAAGTACGAGGGCTCTGTGCCTTAGCAGATTACAACCTTTGAAATACGAAGAAGTGTTGGAAAAAAAGATGCTAGGGACAGCAAACCGTACCAGATCCCTATTAGGGATTGAATCTTAATCTATGGCTTGAAGTGACTTACTGCCTTAATCCCAACTGCCCCAATCCCAACGATCCAGCCAACGCTTCGAGAACCTCATGCGTCCAATGTGGCTCGGAAATTTTGCTGCAAGGACGATATCGCATTAGGAAACTGCTCGGCAGTGGTGGGTTTGGCAAAACCTATGAGATTTCAGATAAACAAGATAACGGTCACAAAGTCCTTAAAGTCCTCCTCAAAAGCCATCCAAAGGCCATCGAGCTATTCGAACAAGAAGCAAGGGTGTTGAGCAGTCTTAAGGATCCTGGTATTCCTGCAGTGGATAGGGATGGCTATTTTACTTTTTATCCCAAGGATAGCGACGAGCCTTTGCACTGTCTGGTAATGGAGTACATCGAAGGCGCTAATTTACAAGATTGGATGAAAAGTCGCCGCCACAAGCCTATATCTGAAGAAGAAGCGGTGGATTGGCTCAAACAATTAGCAGAAATTTTAGGCAAAGTTCACCAGCAAAATTATTTCCATCGCGATATTAAGCCTCAGAATATTATGCGCAAGCCAAACGGTCAACTGGTGTTGATTGACTTTGGCACCGCCCGGGAGGTGTCCGACACTTATATGGTAAAAGTGGAGGGAGGGCAAAATGTTACGGGTATTGTTTCCCCCGGTTACACCGCACCAGAGCAAACTAATGGTAAGGCAGTTCCTCAGTCGGATTTCTTCTCTCTGGGGCGTACTTTTGTTTATTTATTGACGGGAAAACCTCCTACCGCTTTTCCAGAAAATCCCCGCTCGGGAAAGGTACAGTGGCATAAATCTGCACCTCAGATATCTTCAAAGGTGGCTAATGTAATTGATTATTTGATGGCTCCTTTTCCGGGAAAGCGGCCCCAAAGCACTCAGGTTATTTTGCAGTGCTTGGAAGAGCTTGAGGAAGATCCTCAAAAGAATGAAAATTCGGGATTTACTAAAAAGGATTCTAAAATAAGGCGAGGAAAGACGGGATTTGTAGATTCTAAAAAAAATAATTTCTCGCTTCCTAAGTTTGACCTTACAATTTTATTAAACTTATTAAAAAATCAGTTGGGCGGTGTCGCTGGTATTTTGCTCGCGGCATTGGTAATGTCTCAATTTTATGGTATCTGGCGCTTCGGAATATTTCCTGCTAATCCAATAGTGCTGGTCAATGGTTTGCTCGGTAGTCGATATTTAGAAACAAAATTTAAAAGTCAGGTTGGCAGGGTTTACGATCTAGCTCTTTCTTCTGATGGAGAACAGTTGGTAAGCAGTGGTTTAAAATCTATTGAAGTCAGGAATTTGAGGACTGGTGAGTTACGCACTTTTAATGAGGCTCATAAGGCAGCGATCGTCTCTTTGGCTATTAGTCCTAACGGTAAGATTCTCGCTTCCGGTAGTGTCGATAGTTCTATTAGATTATCTTCTTTAGAAGAGGGGATTCGGATTTTGACTATTCAGAGAGGGCATGGCGCTACTATCAATGCTTTGGCTATCAGTCCTGACGGTCGAACTTTGGTTAGCGGTAGCGACGATAAGTTAATTAGATGGTGGAATCTGCCAGGGGGCAACCGAAAATTGACTCGCTACCCACAAGTCGCTGTTAATGCCTTGGCTTTTACTCGCGATGGCGGGACTTTGGTTAGCGGCAATGAGGATGGTACTGCGATTTTGTGGAATGCGAAGAATGGAGAAAAAAGAGCGGTTCTCAAAGAACATACTGCGCCAGTTAATGCGATCGCTATTAGTCCTAATGGAAAAAAATTAGCTACTGGAGACGATAAAGGTATTATTAGATTGTGGAATATGGAGACCGGAACCCAGGAAAGCGTTCTCGAAGGACATTCAGAACCTATTAACGCCCTAGCTTTCAGTCCCGACGGCAGAACTCTTATTAGTGGGGGTAGGAAAATCCTGGTCTGGGATGCGATCGAAGCGGAAGTAAAGGCTAATATCTTGGGTCACGCAGGGTTCGTAAGTTCTATTGCCATTACGCCAGATGGCAAGCAATTTATCACAGGTAGTCGCGATCGGACTATTAATATTTGGCGAATGCCCGATAACAATTAATAATTAATAATTAATAATTAATAATAATAGGTCACAATTCGCGTTCTAGAACCATAAATCAAGTTCGTAGTAATCGCTTTAGCGATTGATATAGATAAATCGCTAAAGCGATTACTACGAACTGTCACTGCGCGACGATCTAACTAAAAAAAACCCGGTTTCCCAACGAAACCGGGTTTTTGTTTTTTTTATGCTAATTCTGCCAACTGGCTTAGAACCTAAACTGAGTGCGCAACACCGTTACCCAAACAGTATCGTTATTAGAGTCGTGGTCTGGATTCGTAACCACTAACAAACCAGGAGTGATGGAGATATTGTCGTTAAGCTGCAAGCGATAGAAAGCTTCTATATGCAAAGAAGTATCTTCGTCTTCGTCGCCGCCATCGATATCGGTAAGTTTGGGAGGAACGCCGACGATGATACCTCCTAAACTGCCTTCCTTGAACAGGTCTGGGAAAGCGAGGGTAACAGCACCATTGAGAATAGTTGCATCGCCGCTGTCTTCTTCAGTAGTGCGAGCGAAGGTGGCACCGACCCAAGCTCCAAGCTGGAAGCCATCGCTAACAGCCCAGTTAAATTCAAAAGCTGCATTATCAGCAGTAGTAGGAGCATCACCAAAAGGTTGCCTTGCCGCTTCGCTGCCGGTACTTCCAGTGATATTTGCCTGACCCTTACCCCAGTACTTGTAAGCGTACTGAAAACTAAAGCCAAAAGTGGAAGTGGGTTGAACGAGCAACTGAGCCATAGCAGTGTAGGGACCGTTAAACAAACCGCCACCTTCACCAGGATCGGCGGCATCCGCAGCTAAGTAACCGAGGTGCAGGGCAACGCTGTCGGTAAAGCCAATCTGAATACCACCACCGGCTCCTTCCGGTCCCCGGTAGATGACTGGGTTGCGCTGTCCGAATCGGGATATAGAAGCTCCACCGCTACTGTTAAACGGCGTTAGGGGAGTTCCAATGTCGTCTAGGTCAAGAGAATTAGCACCGAAATATACTAGAGTGCGATTGCCTAAAGGGAAACGATAAGTAAGATCGTCGAGCTCGAAACCGTCAGAAAAGCCGTCGGTACTGATGCGACTCATTAAGGTATCAGTATTAGCCGCTAAGTTAGGCAGAGCGCTTGCACTAAGACGAGTTCTCAAGCGGTCTTTCCCAGTAAAGCTAGTATCGAATACCAAACGCGCCCTATAACCTAAAAAGGTATTAACATCGGCATCGTGACCGTTTACTTGGTCGCCAAAAGTATCGCCGAGTATGAACAAGGCCTCACCTTTGAGCTTGGTGGTAGTGGAGAACTGATTGGCTTCGAGTTCGGCAGTGCGAGCTTCGAGGGTATCTACCCGACCGGTCAAGACTGCTAGTTCTGCTGCAAACTCTTCTTGCAAGCGTTGCAAGATGGCTAGGTCATCCCGCGTAACTAAGTCTGCGGTGGATGCGGCAATCAACTCGGTAATGCGGTCCAAACAAGCATTTAAACCAGCGGCGAACTCGTAGCGGGTCATGGCCCGGTTGCCTCTATAAGTCCCGTCTGGATAACCTGCAATACAACCGTAGCGCTCCACTAGAGATTGCAGGGCTTGGAAAGCCCAATCTGTGGGATCCACGTCTGATAGCTGGGAAACAGAGGTAACTTGACCCATTGGGTTTGCTTGTTGTAATTCCGATACGCCAATGACGCCCAAAGACGGATCGGGAAGAGGCTGGGGGGGAGAACTTATTGCTTGGGCTAGTATTAGTCCTTCTCCACTGGTGTTAGTAGTGGGTTGGTCGGAGTTAGCGAGGGCTGGGCTAGCCATCAGCAAGGCTGCAGCGCTTACCACACCAGGACTGTTTTTTAGAGCGTTCCACAGAATTTTTGTCATTTTTGTTATCCTCACACCGGATTTGAGTAACTTACTAATTGGCTAATTGCGAACTACTTGCATTGTTAATGCTTAAAAGCTTCAGCCTGGAGGCTTATGTATTTTTTGAAGTTAAAGTTGTCCTGCTGACTCGGCGCCTTAAAGCGGGTAGCGCTCTCAACTTTTATCAGATGGTTTTTAATTTGTCAAGCACCTTTTTTGAATTGTCCAGAATTAGCTGTCTTTACAACAGGATTTTCCCGTGATTGTACATCAAACTTCAAAATTGGCAACCCCTTGAGGGAGGTTATTTTTTTTAGTAAAGGGCCAAGGTAAAAAAGAGGGACTAAATCTAGGCTGCCTCCGTCGATCGCTTGCCTATTTTTCCTTTGTCATTGCTTATATCCGGCAATCTGCAGGTCATTGAATCAGAAGGCCATAAATAACTTTTTTCTCTGGGCATCTGGGCCTAATTATTTGCCTAATTGGGGTAGCAGCTAATGGAAAAGGAATTTAGATAAATCTTCACGCCAGACGACCCTCTCTAAAAAAAAATAGTGCCGGGTTGCAGTTAACTGCTCTGAGTTCAAAGTTAGAAATCTTCAAGAGCGATCGCTCAACACCTCCCCAAAAGCAAACCCTGGGGCCGCGAGTACAAAAGCAGTCGTAGGTAGATTGGCAGTACGAGCCTGCAAGTTTTCATAATAGCTGCGAAAATCAAAATCTTCTCGCGGGGTAGCCATGCCCAAGAAAATCAGGTCCGCATCCCCAGAGGACTCGTGGAGAAGATCGTAAAAAGGACGGCCCTCAGACACCAATACCTGAGAAATAGCATTGATGCGTACCTCTTGAATTAATCGGTCAACATTGGCCTGGGTAGTTTCGGCAGCAGTTGGATCTGGAACCACCAACTTGAGATAAATCTGGGCCCCGCCCCACTCCAGGTCGTTTTTGAGCAAATAAGCCAGCAGCAACATCAAACCGCCGTTATTTTGCAAACCGCCCCACCAAACATCTATGCGGCTGCGTCGGCCAAAACCGCGATCGCTATTTTCCCGAAAAATAATCAAATTCCGCTTGGCCTTGTAAATATAAGCGATCAACTCGCAATAGCCATCGCGACGAGAAGGCTCCTCGCTATCCCCAAGAACCACAGTATTTGGCATCAGCGGTCCCAACCCGTAAGTTTCCACCAACTGTTGGGCACCAACCAAAAAATCCGGGGCTGTGACAACCCTTACCAGAGCTTGGACTCCTCGTTTGTCCAAATACTCCCGAATAGTGGCCTGCATATCGCCCAATTTAGAAACATCCCTCGAACCAGTAGGCAAAACGCTGGAAACGGTAATCAAACCCCGGTTGTGGGTCAGATCGTCGGCAAACTGAATCAAAAGCCAGCGTTTTTTCGGTATCCCAGACAACACCAAAATATGAGGTCGCCAGTTTTTAGTATCTTCCTCCTCCGCCAGTTGAAAAATACCTTCGCGCATCATTGCCATCCAAATTCCGCGTCTGGCATCTCCCCAAGTGGTTTCCAACTCGCGCCGTTGCAGCCAAAAATAAATACTCAACACGAACAAGGCGGCTACTACGGTGGCTGCTGCATTAATTAAAAACATCACTGCCAGACAGCCCATAGCTCCCAAAAGAGATAAGGACCAGTGGACGCGGAAGGTAGGGCGGAAAGATGGACTTTGAAGAAAACCTTCGATGCCTGCCGAGACGTTTAAGACCAGATAGGTTGTCAGAAAGAACATGGTCAGCACTGGGGCGATTAAGTTCAATTCGCCAATGCAAACTGTGGCAACTGCTACTCCTAAAGTAACTGCAGTACCGATGCGAGGTTCGTCGTTGGGCCCGCTGCCGGTGCCGAGGAAAGACATCCACTTGGGCAAGACTCCATCTCTGGCTAGGGCTTGTAATACTCTCGGGGCGCCGAGAACGCTGCCGATGGCGCTGGAAAGGGTTGCCCCCCAAACTCCGAGCAAGATGGCTGGACCCCAATAGGCCATCTGTGCCATGATCAGGGGTTCTTCGATTAAAGTTATGGCGTCGGCCCGCAGGGCTAGGACCACAGGCAGCACCATATAAATTACATATCCCGTACCGACGGCGGCCAGGGTTCCTGTGGGGATGGAACGGCTGGGCTCCTTGAGGTCGCCGGACATACTTATGCCTGCCATGATGCCGGTGACGGCGGGGAAGAAGACGGCAAAGACGGTCCAGAATGGTGCGCTGAGGCGATCGGCTGCTCCCCACATTTCTATGGTTGTTGGCTCCAGGGAGTGTCCGAAGGCAAAAGATACCAGGGATAGAGCGATCGCTCCCATGATGAAAAATTGAGCCTTGATGGCTATTTCTGCGGAAGTCAGGGCCAGGACTGCTACCCCTATGGTTACGGCTAGGGCCACATATAACTGATTTACTTCCCCAAAGGTTTGAATTATTAAAGGGGCCTTCACCAAGCTTTCGGCAAAACCAATGGTGTAGAGGGCCACGGATAGGGCTTGAGCGAAATAGAGGGGAATGCCTACGGCCCCGCCTATTTCTATTCCCAGGGAACGGCCGATCATGTAGTAGGCACCGCCGACGCGGACCGCTCTATCGGTGGCGATCGCGCTGACGGAAAGAGATGTCAATAAGGTAATGCTCGTGCTTAGAGTGACAATAATCAGAGTCCCTAGCAAGCCAACGTTACCTACTACCCACCCAAAGCGCAGGTACATTATTACTCCCAAGATGGTCAAGATCGAGGGAGTAAAAACTCCGCTGAATGTCCCCAAACCAGCACCATTTTCTGGTATTACAGTTGGGGGCGTTTCCTTTCTTGACTCCTTACGGTTAAAAAGTTTCATGCTTAAATGCCCATATCGCAAAGGTTAAATAATTTTCCCGACTAATGGCCATCGCCATCATTGCCTAATGGTAGCTATGATTTGATTAGAAATGCCCAATTCCTCGGCCATACGATCGAATGTCTACGTCGCGCCTGTTAACGTTAATTCTTGGTTTCAGCCTGATTCTGGGGCTGATTATTTGGCTGATCGGCTCTTTGTCGTGGCTTTACAGTCAAGTTTCCTGGTCTGCACCGCCACTGCTTGCCAATTTGCTGTTGTTCCTGCTGATTGTCCTCATCGGCATGGTAATTTTTGCTTTCGTATATTATGTAAGACTTTACCTCCAACCAAGCACGAGCCGTCGCGGTCCCAAGGGAAAAAAAATTAAACTCCCGGCGCGTAAAAGCGATGCCGCTTCTAAATCTTTAAAGGCGGTTAAAGACCAAGTTGCCCAAATCCAAGATGAAGTGGCACGGCGAGCTTTGTTAACTCGATCGCAAGAAATGGAGGCTAGTCTAGCACGGGGGGATGTCCGGGTGGTAGTTTTCGGTACCGGTTCGGCGGGTAAAACTTCTGTGGTTAATGCTTTAATGGGCCGGATGGTGGGGCGAGTGGATGCACCTATGGGCTCGACTCGGGCGGGGGAAACTTATCGCCTGAGTTTGAATGGATTGGAACGGGATATTTTAATTACTGATACTCCAGGCATTCTGGAGGCGGGAAAGGAGGGTAACGATCGCGAACTTATGGCCCGCTCCCTGGCTACAGAGGCAAATTTACTGGTGTTTGTGGTGGAGAACGACCTGGGACGTTCTGAATATAATTCTCTGCGGGCCTTGGCAGAGATAGGCAAGCGATCGCTGGTGGTTCTCAATAAAACCGATCTCTATCCAGAGTCGGATAACGAAGAGATTTTGGCGGCGCTTCGAGAGAGATTGGAGGGTGTGGTAGGAACGACGGATATACTGGCCATCGCCGCAAATCCTCAAGCTGTAGTCTTGGATACGGGAGAAGCCTTTCAACCAGAACCGGATATCGTGCCTTTAATCCGCCAAATGGCCACGGTACTGCGGGCGGAGGGAGAGGACTTGATCGCCGATAATATTCTCCTACAATCTCAACGCTTAGGAGAAGAAGCCAGACGCTTAATCGATACTCAAAGACGACGACAGGCGGAGAAGGCGGTGGAACGATTTCAATGGATCGGTGCCGGTGTTATTGCCGTGACGCCTTTGCCAGTGGTGGATGTTTTGGCGACGGCGGCGGTTAACGCTCAAATGGTGGTAGAAATTGGTAAGGTTTATGGTTGCGAACTGAATATCGAACGGGGGCGAGAACTTGCTTTGTCTTTGGCAAAAACTATGGCTAGTTTGGGTATAGTTGAAGGTGCTGTTAAGTTGGTTAGTTCTGCTCTGCAATTGAGCGTTGCTACTTTTTTGGTTGGTAAGGCAATTCAGGGGGTTAGCGCTGCTTATTTAACTAGGGTTGCTGGTAAGAGTTTTATTGAGTATTTTCGCCACAATCAAGACTGGGGCGATGGGGGGATGACTGAGGTGGTACAAAAGCAATTTCAATTAACTAAAAAGGATGAGTTTGTTAAGGCTTTTGTTAAGGATGCGATCGCTAAGGTTGTAGAACCTCTTAAGTTGAATGCCCCGGAACCAGAATACGAATTGGAATATGATGATGAGTATTACGAAGAATACGAAGTCAGAGAAGCTGAAAAACCGAGGGGAAAACAACTCTATTATGATGATTGGGACAGCAAGGGCAGACAAGATGATGGTTGGTAATGGGGCACAAAAGTTCGTAGTAATCGCTTTAGCGATTTATATAGATAAATCGCTAAAGCGATTACTACAAGCTAGCCTGCGAAGTTTACCCAGCACTTTAGCAGTGACGAGCTAGTAGGGCGCGCAGCGCGCACCTTACAATTATTTATGAAACTACGGGATTGGTTATTTCAATTAATAAGAATATGGAAGAAATTATTCAACTCGCAAAAGCGGCTGCTAAGGAAAGTAATTGGTCTTTAGCCAACCAATATTTACAACAATTGACTCTGGAAAAAAATATAAACCCTAACGAAGTTAAAGAAATATTAAATATTGCTTTAGAGATTTTGGAGTGGGGGGATTTTCAGGAACGGTGGGATGTGGCTAAAATATTTCCTAAATTAGGAGACATAGCGATCGAGCCGCTGGTTGAAATTGTGGCGGATGAAGAGGCGGTTTTAGAGCATCGATGGTTTGCGGCAAAACTTTTAGGAAAGTTCGAGGCCCCAGAGGCGATCGTTGCTTTAGTTAATTTATTAAAAACTACGAACGATGAAGATTTAGCTAATATTGCTTCTAATTCTTTGGCGCAATTAGGTAAGTCTTCTATTGAGGGATTGAGCAATTTACTTTCCCATCCAGAATCGAGGGTATTAGCAACTACGGCCTTGGCACAAATTCGCTGTTCCGAGGCGATCGAGCCTTTATTAACTGTGGTTAACGACCCTGATTTGGCGGTGCGATCTGCGGCTATTGAAGCTTTAACTGGCGTCCGAGACGAGCGCATTCCTCCTATATTAATTGCTGCTTTAAAAGACCCCGCTGCAGCTATAAGAAAGGAAGCTATTACTGGTTTGGGATTGAGGAAAGATTTAAGGGAAGAATTAGATATATTGGGACTAATAAAACCTCTGCTTTACGATTTTAATTGGGAGGTTTGTCAGCAAGCTGCTTTTGCTTTAAGCCGACAGAAAACTGATGATGCTGCTGCTGCTTTATTTGAGGTTTTGAATTCTCCGGCTACTCCGCAAATCTTACAAATTTCTTTAATTCATGGTTTGGCGTGGATGGAAAATGTAGCTAGTTTGGCATATTTAGAACAATCTTTGTCTGTAGTTTCGCCCGAATCTGTTTTAGAAATAGTCCGAGTTTTAGGACGAATAGAAACAGCAAATCTCAAACCGAAAGCTGCCCAAATTTTACTGAATTTTTTCTATTCTAACAGCCCCTTAGTAGAAACAATTCCAATTCAACAGACATTAGCTCATGCTTGGGGACAATTAGGAGCAAAAATGGCTGCGGATGCTTTACTAGAGTTAAAGGAAAATGCGGATAAGAGGGTGAGCTTGCACGCGATCGCTGCTTTGAAGAATTTGACTTAGGAACAAATTTTCCAACTAACTTCCTAAATGCTAAAGTTGAAAAAAATGTCTCCAAGTTGACCGATTGCTATAAAATGATAGACTATAGTTTGGAGATAATTAGCAAATCTTAAAGCATCTTGTAGGTTGGGTGGAACCTCCGTTGAACCCAACATCTTCGAGGGTGAAAACCAACGATGATTTTGTTTGTTGGGTTGCGCTGTCGCTCCACCCAACCTACTATGGTTTGGAGATAATTAGCAAATCTTAAAGTTTTAAAAACAATGAGCGAGCAATTTAGAGAATTATTAAAAAAAGTAGGTAGCGGAGAACATACGCACAAACATTTAACCCGGGAGGAAGCAGCAATAGCAACAAAAATGATGTTACTGCAGGAGGCGACTCCGGCTCAAATTGGTGCTTTTATGATTTCTCATCGAATTAAGCGACCTACTCCTGTGGAATTAGCAGGAATGCTGGATGCTTATGATGAGTTGGGGCCGCAACTTCAACTATTACCAAATAATGAAAAAAAGGTAGTAGTATTTGGTATCCCCTACGACGGTCGCTCTCGCACGGCCCCAGTTAATGTTATTACTGCTTTAATCCTAGCTGTTTTTGGCATTCCTGGGATTATGCACGGTGGAGACTGTATGCCGACTAAATATGGAGTTCCACTCATAGATATTTGGCGGGGTTTGGGGTTAGATTTCTCTCAAGTATCTCTTGCAAAAGCAGGAGAATTGTTGGAAAAAAGTGGTTTTGGTTTTTTCTATATTCCGAATAATTTTAAGCTGGCGAACGATTTAGTAACTTATCGGGAGCAAATAGGCAAACGACCTCCTGCTGCTACTGTAGAATTAGTTTGGTCTCCTTATCCAGAAAACCAGATTCATTTAATGGCTGGTTACGTTCATCCGCCGACAGAAGCTAGGTTTAGAGAAACATTTAATTTGCGGGGGATAACTGATTTTACTCTGGTAAAAGGATTGGAGGGAAGTTGCGATTTGCATCGCTCTCATACTAATATTGTTGCTATTAATAATCCCAAGGTTCCAGAGGGGTTTGAGTATCTAAAAATCAACCCTCACGATTATGGTTTTGCGGGTAAGGATGTAGCTTTGGAGTCAACTCCTTGGTTGGTTTCTGCCTTGCAAGAAGTTTTAGAGGGGAAGCAGTCGGAGTTGAGGCAAAGTGCGATTTGGAATGGGGGTTTTTGTTTGTGGCGTTTTGGGGTTTGTGGGGATATATCTGAAGGTTTGGTTCAGGCAGAAGAGGCGATCGCTACTGGTAAAGTAAATGAAAAGCGGGCTGAGATTAAAAAGTTTTTGCAGTAGAAATTTTAGTGCTATGCTAGAAAACATCATAAAATAAGGAGGGAATTTATGCCTACTTATAGCGAGGTACTCGGTCAAGCAAAAAACCTAACTGTTTCAGAACGACGACAGCTTTTAAAAGAATTAAGCATTCTAGTCAGTCAGCAGGAAAGTTCTCGACCAGAAAAGAAGTTTTCTGATAATTCAGAAAAAAATAAGTGGCGAGGGTTTTTACCGCAGCGTGTAGATGCTTTAGAATTTCAATTGGAACTCAGACGAGAGTGGGATGAGTAAAAGGTACTTGTTAGACACTAATATCCTGATTTATTACTTCAACGATTTACCAGAAGTACAATCTATCTTTGAAGAAATTATAGAGGGCGATGCTTTAGGATTTTATTGTCCTATTAGTTGGGTAGAGTTGCTTTGTTACCCTGCTTTGACAGAAGTCGAAGCTAACCTCATGCGGTCATTTTTAAGAACGTTAAATTTTGTCTTTTTAACAGAAGCAGTTTTAGATCGGGCAGCAGAAATTCGTAGTAGCGATCGCCTTCGACTAGCAGATGCTTTAATTGCTGCTTGTGCTTTAAAAGAGAGATGTACTTTGGTCACTCGTAATGTTGACGATTTTAAACGTGTTAATGACTTAAATGTCTTAAATCCTTTTGAATAATAACGTGGCGATCGCCACTGGTAAAGTAGATGAAAAACTGGCTGAGATTGGGGATTTTTTGTTAACGAGTAATAAGTAATTGAGGGTAAAGCTGCAATTAAGAAACCCGGTTTTTTCAAAAAACCGGGTTTCTGGGTTAACGATTAATATCTCCTTAGTTTTCAACCTCATTCTCATTTTCAAATTCCTCCACTTCAAAACTTTCTGTAATTACGACTAAAGATTTGCCAGGTTTCAAAGTAATAACTTCCGCCCCGCCACCCATTGTCGCGTGTAAAAATGCTTTGGAATTTTTTGCTAAATCTGGAGGCCCTTGAAAAGAACCAATCAACGGACTGTTTTTCAACTTAGCTAATGGATCGCCTACGGGGGGTTGAAGTTGCCGATAGCGGGTGTCGATAAAAGATTTGATATGCTGTAATAAATCGATTTCAGTTTGTTCTCGAATGTACTCAAGTTTTTTGGCGTATTCATCATCCAGTTGAAAATCGATTTGCATTACTTTATTCCTCCTTTAAGTGTTGGGAGCTATTATAATGCCTCCGAAGATTGCCTTTAACAATACCTTCGCCTGATGGCGGAAAAATACTATTCGTAGGTTGGGTGGAGCGACAGCGCAACCCAACAAAATCGTTGCAAAACCCAACAAGAACGTTGGGTTTCGCTACGCGTTCGCGCTACCTACGATCGGGCGCCGGCGTTGGTATTGCTTTAAGTAAGTCAGTTTTCATCGCGGACGATGAATCTCCTCGCCGCAAAGATTGCATGCACCCCAAATTGGTGTCGTTGTCAGCGGCCATGCAAATTGTGACACCCATTTGGTGTCTGATGACAAAGGCGATCGCCCCTGCCGTTATCGGTGGAAACACTTGCACGCCCTGTATTTTCAATATTCAAGATTGAACATTCCCCCCAAGCATTGATGTAAAAAAAGCATTGCAAATATGTAAATAGCGCAACCAATTTCAAATTTGGTAGCTAAATACACAGACGTTCTCCTGGACAATCTCTATCTTAAGATAATAAATAGACAGTTTTTGAGAGGATTTATCGCTCGATAATCAAGATAGATCGGCGATAAAATTCGCTGTCAAACAACCAAAATATAAACACTATAGGAGCAACATGACTATTGCTAGTAAACCACCTATTAAACTCAACCCAATTGAAAAACTTAAGGCAGAAAAAGATGGACTAGCAGTTCAAGAGGAACTAGAACATTTTGCAGAAATTGGCTGGGAAAAAGTGGATAAAAAAGATTTAGAACAGCGCCTAAAATGGTTCGGAATTTTTTATCGCCCGGTAACTCCAGGCAAATTTATGTTGCGCTTGCGCGTTCCAAACGGCTGTCTAAATAGCGAACAAATGCGGTGTCTGGCGGAAATAGTTCAGCGTTATGGCGAAGACGGAAGTGCCGACGTTACTACCAGACAAAATATCCAACTGCGGGGCGTGCGTTTGGAAGATATTCCCGAGATTTTTAGAAAATTAAAGGCAGTGGGAATTACTAGCGTCCAGTCTGGAATGGATAACGTTAGGAATTTAACCGGTTCTCCAGTATCGGGAATTGATGCTGAAGAGTTAATGGATACTCGGGAATTAGTTCAGAAATTGCAAGACATGATTACCAATAATGGCGAAGGTAATTATGCTTTTAGCAACCTGCCTCGTAAGTTCAATATTGCAGTTGAAGGGGGGCGGGATAACTCTATTCATTCGGAAATTAACGATCTGGCTTTTGTCCCTGCTTACCAAAACGAAGAATTCGGATTTAATGTGGTAGTAGGAGGCTATTTATCCGCACAACGTTGCGCCTTGGCAGTTCCTCTTAATGCTTGGGTTCCTGGTAATGATGATGTGGTGGAATTATCCCGCGCTATTCTAACAGTTTATACCGAGAATGGTTTGGCTGAAGGTTTGCGTTCGAGTCGGGCAAAAGCGCGGCTGATGTGGTTAATTGATAAGTGGGGAGTTGATAAGTTCCGCGCTGAAGTGGAAAAAGAATTTGGCAAGCCATTATTACCTGCTGCTGCTAAGGATGAAATGGACCAGGATAAGAAGGATTATTTGGGAGTTCATCCACAAAAACAAGAAGGATTTAGTTATGTAGGTTTGCACGTTCCGGTCGGTCGTTTGTCGGCGGAGACGATGTTTGAAGTGGCGAGGTTGGCGGAGGTTTATGGTAATGGTGAAATTCGCGCTACTGTGGAGCAAAATTTCATTATTCCTTATATCGCTAACGAAAATGTCGAGGCTTTTTTGGCAGAACCTTTGCTGGAAGAATTCACGATCGCCCCTTCTACTTTGACGCGATCGCTCATCTCTTGTACCGGCAACAGATATTGCAACTTTGCCTTGGTTGAAACCAAAGGACGAGGGTTAAAAATTGCCCGAGAATTGGATAAAGAATTAGACATTCCCGATCGAGTTCGCATCCACTGGACCGGTTGTCCTAATTCTTGCGGACAAGCTCAAATGGGGGATATCGGTTTAATTGGTACTAAGGTTCGTCAGGACGGTAAAACTATAGAGGGGGTTAACCTTTATATGGGTGGAAAAGTGGGTCAAGAGGCCGAACTTGGAAAATTAGTTCAAAAATCGGTTCCTTGCGACGATCTTTTGCCGATATTGCGGCAATTACTCATCGATAATTTTGGGGCAAAACCGAAAGCTGAAGAGTAAAGATGTGCCAGGGAAGCACGCCAGAAAAAATTGGTCGAGTGCTTCCCTATCTTGTTTGCTTCAAGCTGGCTCTTTGTAGTACAATTCTATTAACTAACAATTAGCTTTTTTCTAAACAATCCTCGTCCTACCTATTAGGGCGGGGATTTTATTTCCATCGTTCCAGAAGATATTCTCCGTAGTTCTTCCCCCAGTTCAACCATCGATCCGAGGGGTTAAATAAACTTGGATGGTATCTCTAACTGCCCACACTGCCCACACTGCCCACACTGCCCACACTGCCCACACTGCCCACACTGCCCACACTGCCCACGGTCGCCATCGAGCGAAAACTATTGATTAACTAGCTTTCAAACCTATAACCCAATTGTTAATTATTAATTGGGAAAATGTTAATTAATATTAGGCAGTCGCATCGGGTAGTTGACTTTCCACTAATCGTAGAGGAGCGTAGAAGTAGCCTAAGACAGTTGTTAATACGATCGCCCCTCCTAAAACTATCAGCATCAGGTCTATGCCGCGACCGGTTCCTACGCCAACGATTTGTCCGAGACTCGCTGCTAAAGGACCATCAGCACTCATTAGCGGTTCAAAAATATAGTCATCTAAAGGTCCAGCAATGACAGCAGCTAAGGGTATGGACGACCGGGCCACCATTCGTTTGAGGGCAAAAACTCTTCCTTGAACTTCAGGTGAAATTTTGACTTGCCAGATAACTTGGAGACAAGCGCGGATAACTGGAGAACCAAATAAGAATAAAAAACTCCCAATAGATAGAACGATTATGGAGCTGTGCAATCCCATTAAAATAAGAGACAATGCCATGAATATGAGGATGCCAAACACGATTTGCATGCGGTTTTCTGGACCTTTCCAAATCACCATTAACCAGCTACCAGCAAGCATACCTATTCCACCAATAGACTCAATGCTACCGAGGACTACAGGAGAGAATAAAGAAAGTATTAGGGGAGGAATTAAGACAACTACAAGTCCTGCAAATAAGTTTGTAATCGCAAAGAAAACTAGCAATCCCACTAATCCTGGTTTGCTGGTAAGATAAGTGAAGCCATAAACTAATTCTTCCCAAAGTCCGCTTTCGCTCGTTTTTTCTTGAGCTTTGGTCTCGATCTCGGGAAAACGGATGAAAAGTAAGGTTAACATGGCGAAAGCGAAAGTAATAAAGTCGATTATTATAATACCGCGCAGGCCGATTGTGACTATAAGCGAGCCGGCGATCGCTGGTGAGAGTATTTGAGCGACGCTTTCTCCTGACTGAACCATCCCACTGGCGCGACTCAACTCTTCTTTGGGAACTAACAGGGTAGTGGCTGCAGTATAAGCTGGCCACTGAAAGCCGCTTAATAAAGAATTGATAGCGGTAACAATATATATATGCCAAATTTCTAGAGTGCCGGTAGCCAGCAGAATGGCGATCGCCAGGGTGCAAATACCGCTGCCGAGGTCGCTAAGAATCATGGTCCACCGCCTGCTCCAGCGATCGACTAGGGTACCGGCTATAGGAGAAATTATTACTAGCGGCAGAGTAGTGCAGAGGGTGATGAGAGCGAACTGGGTGACGGAGCCCGTGTTCTGATAGACTCGTACCCCTAAAGCAAAGCTAGTAAGACCGGAACCGAGCAGGGAGATTAGCTGACCAAACCATATAAGGATAAATATTCTCATTTTTTTATGGGAAATCGTTTAAGAATACGCCACGTGCAACTTTTTTCAATCTACGACATTTAGGAATTTTTGAAAATCACATTTTCTCGCACTGGGCGAGAAAATGCGGTCTTTCCATAGAAAGTTGCAAATCTGGCAACAATATGAAATTTTATTATAAAAAAATTTTGATGGCCCGGAGCGAATTCGGCATCGATGGACTTTTTTTTTAATTTTTAGCAAATCGAGCAACGAAGAGCCAAATTTATTTGGACGCCACTTTGATAATAAAAAATTATGATGAAGCCACCAAAGATAATCAAAACTTATCTTGTTTCTGTTTTGAGATTTACGAATCGAACTGACGCGAATGTAGGTTAAAATTCAACAGACTGGATCTTGTGCGATCGAGTAGTAGTAGTCCGCGCGCGCGGCACGCGCCAATTATAGAAGTAGTAGTAGATGAAAAAAATCGCGCTAATTTTTCTGACGATCGCCTTAATTTCTAGTTTATCGATCGTATTAATTGCCCTCAAGAATCCTCAGAGTCTCTACAGCGATACGGCCTGGCAGATGAAGGCGCTACAACAATTTATCGCCTCCGAGTCCCCTTCATTTAATCATTTAGTCAGACCCAGTTACGATGACCTTGCTGTTAACGAGGCTATCTGGATTACTTGGTGGCCTCCTGGAACTAACTTGTTAGCCTACCCGCTGCTGGCAGGGGGAATATCAACGGGGATTAGTATCCGCATAATAGCGATCGCCGGTTTGATTTTAGGTTCTTTGGGTTGGATTTGTTGGTTTTCTCTCTTCGAGTTTCCGATTTGGATCGGTTTAATTCTGGCTGTTACTATCCCCACTCTGGACTACGGCAGTCATGCTGTATTTCAGTATTCTGCGGAACTTTTAGTTTATGCTTCTGCTCCTTGGTTGCTTTTGATGACTTATCAACTCAATCGATATTGGAATCGGAAGATCGTTAATATCGAAGGTTGGGTAAAACTTGCAGTCATTTCCGCAGGCGCTGGCTTAATTCTCGGTTTTGGATATATCTTAAAATATTCAATCCTGTTTGTTTTATTAGGAGCGTTAATTTATCTGGGATTCCAAAGTATTATTAATAACAATTTTCCAGAGCAAAAAATTAGTAAATTAATAGCTTATGGATTGGTCTGCTTATTTTTTGCGATTCCCTTGTTAGGCATCAACTTGCTCAACCAGAATCTAGGAGGAACCGCAAATCTCCTTACTGCTACAGCGAAGAACCCTGGCTTTAAATGGCAAAACCTACTCTATTCTATAGCTAATCCAGCCCTAGCTATGGCCGATGGCGAATCGTTTTGGAAAACTCTGCTTGTTAATACCCAACAGGGACTTGTTTTTAATCCCCTCTGGATAGGTTTAATCGGCCTTCCTGGAGGATTATTATTATTATGGTTAATTTTACGTCCTCAGATTTTATCGGAAGCTGGTTTATTAGCGAAGATTGTATTCTTTACCAGCATTGCCGCTTTATTTGCTATTTGGTCTCTGGGCGCGACTGTTAGTTACGACCCGCGCCATGTCGCTTCTGCCAGTCTGGCTATTTTACCTGTAGTTTTAGAGTCTGGTTGCCAACTGTGGGAGAAAAGCGATCGCAATTATTTCCTCAAAGTATTTCTGGGTCTTGCTGCCGTCTTTTATCTGGGAATACCTCTAGTTTATAGTAGCGTCTCTACTTTCTCGAAGGCGATCGCTCCGTCTCATAATTATAAAGCTGCTTCCAGTCAAATCTATAATCCTTGGTTAGCTTCTCAGGACTTGCGTCGGGTGCGTGCAGAATTACTCAAAGATTTTAACGAGGCAACCGATATCTGGTATGTACCAGAGGCTCTCTCTGCCTTAGATTTACCTGGCAGAGCGATCGTCACTCACGCTGATTTTTACGGTGGTTTGCAAGACGAAATTTTACAGCAGCAAGATTTCCATACTAGCATACCTTTGCGGGTTCGCGCTCTCTTGCCTTCTAGTTTTGAAGAAAATGGTAAAGGTTTGCTTATTAGAGCCTCTTT
>JAXHVR010000040.1:0-49631 GCA_034189005.1 Cyanobacteriota bacterium
TGCCATGCAGCAGGCAGCTAATGTCGCAGCACAAATGCGAGATGCGGCCAACCAACAGGGCAAACCGGTAGTGGCTACCATGCAGGCTCAGATTGCAGCTACTCAACAAAAGATTGGCAACCTTCAGCAAGAGGTTGCATCCCTCAAGCAAAAGCCATAGCAAGGTTTAACTTGTGAAGAAAAAACGCGGTCGTCTCCTCTGGCGAGGAGCGATCGCCCCCAAAACAAGAAACCCGGTTTTTTGAAAAAACCGGGTTTCTGAAGCTTTACGAGCTTTTTAATTTGCCTCGGCGATCGCCCCTCGGCTACCGAGGCATTTCTTTGTAAGTCCATCCCGATTTATCCGTAATTTCTTCTCTTAAAATCTCCTCAGAATTAGTAGCTAAATCTGGGGAAGCGGCAAATAAACCAATCAAAGGCTCGTCCTCAGAATTGACCTTTAGATTGCCCGATTCTAAATTTAGTTGTCGTTCAATTTTTGTTAATTCTCGCATTTTAACTACGATTTTTTCTAACAGCCATATTTTCTCCTCCAAAGATAAATTATCGATCGCATTTTCCAGTTCTAGTAATTTGGATGAAACCATTGGCAATAGAATTAACTTTACAAAACTAATTATACCACAACTGAATTTAACCGGGAAAAGAGACGATCGCTCTAAATTTCATTAAACAAAAAAGCGATCGCTCTCCAATTCAAAACAACATTATTTTCGCACAAACAATATATTCCTAAAACCGGCATCTTGCCCCTTCTTAAAACCAAAAATTGTCCGCTCCGAACAAATTGCCCCAAAAATGGCCATGTAAAGTTTTATTACAAAAAAGCCAATTAGCCGTAAAAATCCAGGGAATTTCCTAATAGATCCAATAGAAGAGCAGCATCTACCATCTACTCCTTATGGTCCCCGAACAGTCCCGCCTCCAAGCCTCAAACTGGATTTGTCCCAACCTGACGCCCTACTGGCAACTGGGGCAAACTTCAGAAGGCCAAATTCGTCTCAAAGCCAAAAACGGCCAAATACAACATCAATTTTCCCCGGTGGAGGGTTACGCCCTGCGACATTTCATCGGCAGATTTACCGTCGAACAAATTCAACAAAAATGTCAGCAACAATTCCCAGAGGCGATCGCCCCTAACTTCACCGTCCAACTATTAGAAAAACTCCTAAATCTCGGACTATTAGAAACATCAATTCCCCCCAAAAAACTACCCCCCAGCCAAAACTGGATTTGCCCCGATTTAACCTCCTATTGGCAGCTAGGCAAAATCCCCGATTCCGATCGCATAATTCTCAAAGCAAAAGAAGGCAACCTCAGAGCAATATTTACCGCCGAACAAGGCTATGCCCTGCGATATTTTACCGGAAAATTCACAGTCAGTCAAATTCAGCACAAATGCCAGCAACATTTACCCGAATCTATTTCGCCTAATTTAATAACAGAACTGCTCGAAAAATTAGTCGAACTGAAAGTATTAGAACTAGGAACGGAACCTGAAGAAATAGAACCGGAAAAACCAACAATTCCTCCATCTTCGGGACCCAAATTAAAAGCCTGCGTCCGGTGGATCGAACATCCAGAAGGTTATTGGATATTGCGCAATCCAGAAGACGTTAAATTCCTGCAAGTAAGCGCCAAAGATAAAGACATTATCGACCAAATCGGACAGAGGCCGTTGGGGGCGATCGCCGCCGAATTTTGCGTCGCCCCAGAACATCTAAAACGCCTGCTTCAGCTACTAACAGCAACAGCCATGCTCGAAGGAACAAAACCGCCCAAACCCCCTAAGAAAAAATTTAGCCCTTTCTCTTTATTATTCTTTAGAATTCCTCTTTTTAACCCAGATAAATGGTTGAGCCAAAACATCAATAGCATCCGTTGGCTCTGGAGCAAACCAGCAGCATTTTTCCTAGTAATATTCCTAGCAACAGCCACAACCATCGGCATCTCCCAAAGAGCGGAAATCTTGCACCAAGGCAAACAATTAATGGCAACTTTTGGCAGCAGCTTAATCCTAGTATTCGGCTTGCTAACTGCCCTAGTCGTCACCCTCCACGAATTAGGTCATGCCTTCACATTAAAACGCTACGGCGGCATCGTTCCCGAAATCGGTTTGTTGATGATAATGTTAATGCCGGCAGCCTACACTAATACCACCGATGCCTACTGTTTGGTAAGGCGATATCAACGGGTTTTAGTAGTAGCTGCCGGCGTTTTGGTGCAGTTTATTATTGCGGCAATTTCCCTTTGTTTGTGGAATTGGACGGCCCCGGGAAGTTGGCTCTATACTAGCAGTTATTTATTAATGACAGCGGCTTTAATTACTGTAGCTTTAAACCTCAATCCTTTAGCCAGATTTGATGGCTATTATTTGGCAGTGGCTCTGACTGGGATTAATAATTTGCGCAGTCGGGCTTTTGGCTTTTACGGTAAATTATTAACCGGAAAACCGATTAAAGAAAAAGGTAGCGATCGCCTAATTTTAGCTATCTACGCCCCCTTCAGTCTTGCCTATATTTGGTTTGTTTTCGGCTTCCTAATTTGGCGGGTATTCGATTGGAGTTGGACGAACATTCCTACTCTTGCTTTAACTCTATTAGTTCTCTGGGGCATTTATTTCTATTTTCCCAATTTTGAGAATAAAAGTAAAGGTTCGTAGTAATCGCTTTAGCGATTCCAATCGGCAAGATTGATTGCTACAAACAACCCATTTGTTGCTAACTAATCCTATTTAATCGCTAAAGCGATTACTACGAACAACCCATTTCTTGCAAACTAATCCTATTAAATCGCTAAAGCGATTACTACGAACTTTTAAAATCACTGAAACACAAAACCTAATTATTAATTGTTAATTATTAATTATTAATTGAACTATGACACATTCTAAGTTACCCGAGCAAAACCAAACTCAATATCTTAAAGTAGTTCCCCCTTCCGTTGCCAAACCGACACCGCCCCAGAGAGAAAATACGGAAGTTACAGATAGCAAAAAACAGGCAGAAACTCCTCCTCCCCAGGATAAGAAAAAACGCTCTTTGCTGCCGATAATTAGTAAAATAGTTGTAATTGGGGCCGTAGCCGCCGGAGGATATTATATCGGCATGATGCCAGTCAGTCATACAGTAACCGGCAAAGCGGAAATAACTTCCACAAGGGACGCGCGTCAGTTAGTTACCATGCCTTTCGATGGGACTGTGACCTTAAAAGTAGATCCCCAGAAAAAAGTCAAAAATGGGGAAATAATAGCTGAAATTACTAGCTTGGAATTAGAGAATCAAATAGCAGCCGCCAGCCGCATTTTAGAACAAGCAAAAGTAGATTTTAATGCGGCAGAAAAAGAGTTAATTGTTGTCAAAAGTCGCCTAGAAGGGGCTCGAACGGAAGAAGCGATCGCCCGGACTATAGCAGAGAAAAGGCGAGAAGAACTGCTGGCAATTTTGAGCGATCGCGGCTTGCCAAAAACCAGGCAATTCGAGCATGAAATAGACAGAATTAAAAGCGATAAAACGGGCATTAACCACGAAATTGCCGGTGCTAGAAGCGAGATAGTAGAAATCGAACTTTTAATTCGAGGAACCAGAAGCGAAATAGCAGGACTGCAAAATCAAAGTCTGGTAATAGAAAACGAAATAGCGGAAATAGAAACGACGATAAAAGGCAAAGAAGGAGACATCGAAAAACTGCAAAATCGGTTAAGCCAAATCGAACCAGATATTAACAAACTCCAGGAATTAGCCGAGGAAGGTTTAGTAGGAACCATGCACCCGCAGCTAGTTAATTTCAAAGAGAAAAAGGAAGAATTGCTACTATCAATTCATCGGGAAGAAAGCGCGATCGCCGCTTCAAAAGATAGAATTCGGCAGAAAGAAAATCAACTGGCAGCCCAACAAGAAGAAATCAAGCAAAAAGAAAGCCAACTAGCAGCGCAACAGGAGAAAATACCGCAGAAAGAAAGCGCGATCGACTATTTAGAAAATCAGCGGGAACAAAGAGACAATATTATCGCCGCCAAAGCAGAAGAAATAGCAGAATTCAAGCGGTTATTAGAAGAAGAAATAGACGAAAAAGAATACGAATTAGAACAGCGAATAGCTGCCCGAAAATCTCTGCAAAAAGAAGCAGAAGCAACGGCAGCGGCAGTAGTAGATAAAAAGCAATTAGTAGAACAGTCATCTGCGGAGATTCAACGACTAGAACAAGAGCAAGAAGGGCTAACCTTAAAAGCTACTACTTCGGGCACCGTGGTAACTTCGGATCTAGACTTATTAAGCAATCGAAAGATGAAAGCAGGGGACGTAATTTTAAATATAGTCAATTTGCAAAAACTGACTGCCAGCGTTCAAATAAGCCAAGAAGATATAGATTTAGTAGAACCTCAGATGCCGGTGGAATTTAAACCTCGGGATGCGGATATTGATTCTTATTCGGCGAAAGTATTGGATATTCCCTCGGTGGTGAAGTTAGACGAGTCGGGGCAAAATCCAGTTTTAACAGTAACTATTGGAATTGATAATCAGGGCGATCGCTTGCGACCCGGTTTAGAGGGATACGCCCATATTAAGACAGAAGAAATGCGGATTTATCAGAAGATAACTCGCGAGTTTTTGAAGTTATTCCCTTGGTGGAAATTGTAAGTTCGTAGCGAGCAAAAATTGGGAGTCCCAGAAACCGGGTTTCTTCATTAACTTCTTGGTTGAGATGGAGAAATGGTTGGAGAAACCCGGTTTCTATACCTTTGCGGGGAGTCCAGGGCTACCAGTTTATTCACCACTCATTTATATCTACCTGCCGACACTCTGTTGTAATTGCTCGTTGTAATTCCTCTGCCTCTGAGTCGCTTAAAATTCCTGCAAACTTGGCTAGAGGATGTTTTTCGCGCGTAGCCTTAACCCGATGGAAAAAGTCTAGCACTGTTTCTACTAATTCATCAGGCGCTTGTTCGAGTTCCAGAATCAATTGCTCGCGATCGCTCATGTTTTTGATACTAATTCCCTTACCTGTTAACACTATTATATTGTTTGTGGATGCTTTTGAAGGAGAAAAAGTCGTAGAGTTTGCCCTTGGCCAGAAACCGAATTTCTTGGTAGGGCCAGAAACCGAATTTCTTGGAGTCCCATAAACCGGGTTTCTTCATTAACTTCTTGGTGGAGAGGGAAAATTTTTTGGAGAAACCCGGTTTCTTGGTTTCAACCCACAGCGATCGCTCTTGTTGGGTTGCGCTTCGCGCGCGCCTAACCTACTCTTTTATTTTTTCATCAAATACATTTTTAAAGTTATACCTCCATTGCAAGGCAAAGCTCATGGTAATTTTACCATTAAGATTGCTGCTTTTCAAGCGCTTCCATTCATTTTCATTGGGTAATCTAGCCGCATCTCCATAAAAGTCTATTACCCAATTGCTTGCAGCATCAATAATTCCTATGTAAGCTGGAGTAATAGATTTAATTTTTTTTAGGGCTTGCATTTCTCTTTCAGAAATTAGTTCTTTGTTTTCTTTCTCAAACTTTTTATTTTTTTTTGCAAAATCTATTTCAGCTTTATTAATAATCCCTGCTATTTCATCAGAGTTAATTCGATCGATAAGCTGCAACAGCCATTTACCTCTCCAGTCACTTTTGTTAACATAAGCCAAAAACCAAAATATCTTTTTAGCGGCAGCCTCATTTTGAGCGATTAACCATTCTCTATGCTTGCGAGCTAATCTAGATAAAGTAGCGTCCGCTAACTCCGTATTGTACAAATACCTAAAATTGATAATTTCTAGCTGAAGTGGTGGTTTTTTCTTAGCAGTTTGATAATTGGTTAATAACACCAAGCAGTCATATTCACTACCTAGCAACCTCTCGTAAGCTGAATAAAAAGGCTCGCTAGTACAAAAGTTTTCAGAAGGAGACTTTATGCCAATTTCTAATTCAGGTAAATCGACTCCTTTCGCAGGATTAATTGTTAAATTTTTACCCTCTATATCTTTAAAGGTCACAGTTTCCAAAACAGCTACAAGCAGCTTTTCAATAACACTACCGACGGTCTTACCATCCAGGTTAGGTAGCGCTTTTCGAGCTACTAAATGGGAATACCAATTAGGGATTTTACCGCCACTGACTCTTTTAATTACGGGTTGAACTTCCTCTACATTTTCTCCTCTAAGTGCCCGGTTTAAGGCTTCTACAGTTTCCTCAAGCGATCGCACAAATATCTCTTTCAATGCTTGTTTATCCATGTAATTTTACGAGAATGGTATTCTCAATTGATGATACTTAGGAGGGCTTAATTGTTTGGGTTCTCCCGTAATTTTTTGCAACGTCCATCTAACCATTGGTGGGGGAACCGCATTACCGTAAAGAATATAACGGTAGCGCCTCGCCACCGCCGAACAATGGTCGTCTGGAAAACCTTGCAAGCGGGCGTATTCCACATCTGTTAATCGGCGATATTTATCCCCAATTTTGTACCTTTCATAATGTCTGCTGGTGGTCGATGTTAAAGTCGGCGCTATTCCCCCAATTCCAAATACAGTATAACCCATCCTCGCACCCCCTTTTTGATTGTAAAGAATCTCTACTCCATTGACAAAACGATTGACTGGGGAACTATTCGCCAAACGAGCGATCGTACTTTCTGTAAGATCGAAACTACCGTTAACGTTTGATTCTATAATAGTTTTAAATGGTACTAATTTTATCCCCTCCGAAAACTTTGTTAAATCCGCAGCAAAAAACTTTTCTTCAAAAGCCATTCCCCAGCCAGGAAACTTGCGATTCTGCTTTTCTAATTTTAACCAATTTTCAGTTTCTAAAAAGCCTTCCTTATCTATTTCATAAATATCCTCCTCAGATGCCAAACGAATCTTAGAAAGATAATCATTAATTTGCCTGCCCTTGACTAACTCTCCCACCAGTAAAACTCTTTCCCGGTTTTGCGGCAAACCAAAATAAATAGCGTTCAGCAAGCGCCATTCTACTTTATAGCCAATTCTGGTTAATTGAGATAAAATTGTTGCAAAATGACAGCCAGACTCCATGCTTAATATTCGCTTGACATTTTCTAGGATAAAAAACTGGGGCGTATTTTTTTGCAAAACCTCAATAATTATCTCAAAAAGATGCCCTCTTGCATCGCGCAATCCCTGTTTTTTCCCCGCACTACTAAAAGGCTGACAAGGAAAACCTGCTGTTAACAAATCGTGGGGCGGAATTTCTTGCCAGATAGCCCGAATGTCTCCTAGATGAAAATGGTCAATACCAAAGCGATCGCCATAAACTTTACCCGCTTTCTGGCAATTATCGTTGGCCCAAATTGTCGCTAAACCTTCGGCATCAGCGGCAATTCTAAAACCACCAATACCACAAAATAATTCAACTGCATTAAATATTTTTTTTGTCACAGTTTTCTGGTTAAAAGTCGCGCTAAAGCGATCGCTACGAAGTTTAAAAATCTAAATCGTCAATTCGCCAAGACGCCCTGACTAATTTAATATCCCCATAACTGTAACGTCCTTCCAGAGATTCAAAAATAGGCGTCAACCTCTCATCTCCCACCTTCTCGATCGCCTCAATAATAATATCCTGAACTTCTGGCGACACCAGGCGATCGATATCCACCCCTTTACTCATTTCTATTAACTCCGCTAAATGAGTCGCAATAGTGCTAGCTTTTAGCAACCTTTCGTTAGCGATCGCCTCAACACTAAACCCTTTTTTGTACAACTCCAAAGTTTTTAACTGAGTTACAGAAGGAATATTGCTTGCCAGTTTGGGCAACTCTTGTTTTATCGGTTCCAAATTAGCCTGCAAATTATGTTCGCGGCAATATTCCCGAATAGCTTCCACAAACTGTTTCCCGTAACTATCCAGCTTGCGAGTGCCGACCCCATTAATATCAATAAGTTTGTCCAAAGTTTGGGGGCGAATTTTCGACATTTCCCGCAAAGTGAAATCGGCAAAAATTTGATAAGGAGGCACTCCCCGGTTGTTTGCAAGTTCTTTTCTAAGCTGTCGCAACTCTTGAAATAAACCCTCCACTTCCTCTGGTAAAGCTACCGCTGTTTTCTCGATTTTATTCTCAACATCTAAAGCTATTTTTACCTTCCTTTTCCGCTTCATCACCTCCCAACTGCGTTTGTTCAAAGTCAACACCGAATAACCGTCATTAGTTTCATCTAATAACCCCTGATGAACCAGCGATCGCGACAGCATTTTCCACTCCTCCTTACTCTTATCTTTCCCAATACCATAAGTCGAAAGTTTATCGTGTCCCTTATCCAAAACTTTCTGACCTTTTGACCCCCGCAAAACATCAATAATATGCGTCATCCCAAACCTTTCTTTCGTCCTCGCCACGCAAGACAAAAACTTCATCGCCTCAATAGTCCAATCCTCCACAGGCTTTGGATGGCGACAGTTATCGCAAGTACCGCAATTACCAGGAAAATCCTCCCCAAAATACCTCAATAAAATCCGGTGGCGACAGTCTGTAGATTCCGCATAACTAATAATTTGTCGCATTTGTTGTTCGGCAATTTTTTGTTCTTTCGAGTCAGTTTTGTCCTCAATAATTCGCTCGATAATTCGCTTGTCGCCATACCCCAGAAAAAAGGTACAGCGTGCAGACTCTCCATCCCTTCCCGATCGCCCCGTTTCCTGATAATAACCCTCAATATTTTTCGGCATATCGTGATGAATTACAAACCGCACGTCCGGTTTATCAATACCCATACCAAAAGCCACAGTTGCCACCATTACATCAACATCATCCCGAATAAAACGACTCTGATTTTCAGCCCGTTCGTAATCCATAAGTCCCGCATGATAAGGCAAAGCCGACACCCCATTTTGTTGCAGCCAATAAGTAAGATCGTCAACCCTTTTTCGACTCATGCAATAAATAATTCCCGACCCGCCAGTTTGTTGAATAATCTGCAATATTTCCGCCAAAGTTTGTTTGTTAGAGCCTTTTTTTCTAACTTCATAATATAAATTGCTGCGGTAAAAACTGGCTACATGAATGTAAGGTTTTTGGAGATTTAGTTGTTCGACAATATCTCGCCTAACCCTGTCGGTAGCAGTAGCAGTTAAAGCAAAAGTCGGGGTATCTGGATAGCGTTGTCGCAGAGTTTTTAACTTTCGATATTCCGGGCGAAAATCGTGCCCCCATTCTGAAACGCAATGGGCTTCATCGATCGCAAAAGCAGATATGCCCAAAGAACTATTTATTAATTCTAAAAAAGGTAAAAACGTCCCAGAAAGCAACCTTTCTGGGGCGACGTAGAGGAGTTTAATTTTGCCGTTGAGAATATCTGCTTCCCTGGCATGAGATTCTTTTCTGCTTAAAGTGCTATTAAGAAAGGTCGCGCCGATGCCGTTATTTTGTAAAGACCTTACCTGGTCTTGCATTAAAGAAATTAAAGGAGATACTACTACTGTTAACCCCGCTTTTAACAAAGCCGGCATTTGAAAACATAAAGATTTCCCCCCTCCAGTAGGCATGATAATTAACATATCTTGCCCTTCCAATGCCTTTTGAATAATCTCCTTTTGCCCCGGACGAAATGACTCGTAACCAAAATAATCTTTGAGATATTCTTCCAAAGAACGAGGTTGAGAAAAAGTAGAAGAAGTAACAGTCATAACCCTAATTCCTAATAATAACAACCGTAGAACAGGCGTCTCGCCTGTTTCCCTCGTAGAACAGGCGAGACGCCTGTTTCCGCCTTCCGAACAGGTGTCTCGCCCGTTCTAAACATTCCTAATATCAAGTCGCAATAAATAACCATAAAAAAATAAAGAGAGGAAAAAGGGGAATGCAAGGCAGAAAAAAGAACTCAGACCTTTCCCTCAATTATTAATTATTAATTATTAATTGTTAATTGATATAAACTCTTCCAAACAAGAGTCTAAAAAAGCCAAATATCGCTTTCTAAAGACTTCAGGAGAGAAATTAGCTGCGTGCGATCGCGCCACCTCCGCCACAAACTCCCCCTGCCTCGCCTCGAAAACCTCCACCGCCTCCACCAAACCATCCTCCGTCTGGGGAGAAAACAAAACCCCCGTCGCAGAGTCTCCATATTGCCGAACGTCGCGGACTGTCTCCAAAGCGCCCCCGCCACCGTAAGCAATAACCGGCGTCCCGCAGGCTTGGGCCTCGACTATGGCCATACCGAAGTCTTCGCAAGCGGCATAAACGAAAGCTTTGGCCTCTCTCATATATTGTTCCACGACCTCCGCCGGTTGCCAACCCAAAACTCGGACGTTAGCTTGGGCCAGTTCGCGAATTTGCTCTAATTCCGGCCCGGTACCGATAACAACAAGCGATCGCCCCAATTGATTAAAAGCGTTCGCTATCAAAGATATCTTTTTATAACTTACCAGACGGCAAACCGTGAGGTAAAAATCCTCCTTTTTCTCCTGAAAAGAAAACCTCTCTATTTCTACTGGAGGATAAATAACTTCTGCCTCCCGCCGATAGCAGCGCCAGATGCGACGGGCGGTATGTTTGGAATTAGCAATAAAGTAATCTACCCTATTAGCAGAAATGACATCCCACTGGCGCAGTCGGTGCAAAAGATAGCGGGTAAAAATCCCAGGAATTCCTCTGCCCGCCTTGCTACCTTGGAGGTAATCAAAAGTTAAATCCCATGCATAACGCATGGGAGTATGAGAGTAGCAAATATGCAGTTGGTGGGGACTGCTTAAAACTCCTTTGGCGACGGCATGGGAAGAGGAGAGAATGACGTCGTATTCTCGCAAGTCGAGTTGTTCGATCGCCAGAGGCAAAAGAGGCAAATATTTTTGCACGCCATTTTCTGCTAAGGGAAAATGCTGTAAAAATGTCGTGCCAATTTGGCGTTTGTAGAGATAGCTTTCCGGGTTAGCTGACTCGAAATTTATCAATGCGTAGAGGTCGGCATCGATATGTTTTAGAATTTCTTTAACTACTAATTCCGAACCTCCCGTTGCTTTAGGAGTTAACCATTCGTGGACGAGGGCGTATTTTAATTGCATCTTTAGTCTTTGAGTTTGGGATGCAACTAAGATACCATTCTTTTTAGATTAACAATACCTTCGCCATTTTTCTTGTAGGTTGGGTGGAACGTAGTGGAACCCAACATCAACGACCGAAACCAAACGATTTTGTTGGGTTGCGCTGTCGCTCCACCCAACCTACGAATAGTATCGAGCCTCAATTATTAATTGTTAATTGTTAATTATTAATTGTTAATTACCTAGACTCGCTATCTCGCCTTCCCAATTCATAAACAGCCCCTCCCACGCAGACAATCAAACCAATACTAATAGCCCAACTTTTTCCCAATCCTAATTCCACTCCCCAGTTGCAAAAACTACCTACAATCAAAAAGGGAATTATGCTAAAAATAGAAGCATAAAAAGCATTTTGTGCTTCTCTAGCGGGGCGGGTTTTTTCAAATTCTTCCTCGGAAAGATAAAGCGATCGCTCCGCAAAATTAAACCAGCGACTTAGTTGTTCCATAACCCAGTCGCTAGCGGGGGAAAATCCCCAATAGAGTGCCAAAGACCACAAAGATGCACCGGCGATCGCTGTAGCATCTATGGTTAATCTAAACGGAAAAATTTCTTGCAACATTTATAAAAAAAGGTCTAGTCTTTTCGATTTTAGATTCAATTGTTAATTTATATAGCGTTTTCAAATGAGATGTAAACAAGAAAGGGCTATTTACTACCAGCAAAAAATGCTGGAAATCTTCTTCCCTATTACCATTACCCATTACCTATTACCCATTACCAAAAAGCGTCATACTTTTGGACACATCTCAAATAAAACTGCTATAGAGGTACATCCGTGTTATCACATAAACCAAAATTGAGATGCACCTTTTGACAAAGCCACATTCGAGAGTAAAATATTGGCTGATGAAAAAAGCCCGTTACCAGAGCTAATCTTCAATAAAAACCTGAAACACGGTTAATGGCGCGTAAATAAGATAATATATTAAACCAATTTGCCCAGAGGGTCAGACCCCCTGCGTTTTCGGTCCTGGAGTATATATCGCAAACAAGCTTTAATGTCAAGACATCAAAGCTTAAAAAATACTGTTATTAGCCCATAAAAAATCCACAAAGGAGTTAATCACCATGTCAGAGTCAGCATCGCCACAAAAACCACAACCCAAGCATCGTCCCAAATTGCTTTTGGCCGGCGCGCTGCTTGGCCTTAGCGTAGCGACCCTGGGATTTGGACCAAAATTAGTCAACGCCGAAGAATCCCTAGCAGTCAGAATAGACCGACAAGACTCCATAAGCAATCTTAGCCCCAGAGCGATCGACAGCCAAAATCCAACAACCCTACCCGAAAGGCAACCGGAACAAATAGCCTTAGCCAGTAATTGGCAAAGTGCCTCATTTCCCGTGGAAAACTTTCAAACCTACACCTCATCATTCGGTCCAAGGGGCGGAGGATTTCACTACGGTTTAGATATAGCGGCCCCACAAGGAAGTTATATCCGCAATTGGTGGGGAGGTAAAGTAGTGGAAGTTTGGGAAGATTCCCGCTGCGGTACCGGCATAGCCATTCAATCTGGCTATTGGGAACACATCTACTGCCACGTCCAAGGCAGAGTAGATACTCGCAACGGCCGTAAATATTTCACCGATCGCGCTGGCGGCATCACTCTCCAGGAAGGACAGACAGTACGGGCAGGCGATCGAATTGCCAGAGTCGGCATGACCGGTCGGACTAGCGGCCCTCACCTCCACTGGGGATTGAAATATAGCGGCGAGTGGGTAGATCCTGGTTTGATTTTACGAGAAATGTACGCGCAACAAACTCGCAGTCTGTCCAATAGGTAATTAATAATTAATAATTAATAATTAATAATTGCTATAGCAAGCCGTAGATCGTTCGTGATATTTTAGAAACCCGGTTTCTTTGACAATACCTTCGCCAAAATAAAAAATACCATTCGTAGGTTGGGTGGAGCGACAGCGCAACCCAACAAAATCCTGGGTTTTCGCGCTCGAAGATGTTGGGTTTCGCGCTCGCTACACCCAACCTACAAGAAAATGGCGAAGGTATTCTTTGAGAAACCGGGTTTCTTGCCCTCAAATTTTTCATAATCCCTGCACGGATTGCTATATAACCCAGAAACCCGGTTTTTTAGACAATACCTTCGCCAAAATAAAAAATACCATTTGTAGGTAGCGCGCACGCGGAGCGAAACCCAACAAAATCGTTGGATTGTGCTACGAAGATGTTGGGTTGCGCGGGGCGCTCCACCCAACCTACAAGAAAATGGCGAAGGTATTGTTAGAAAAACCGGGTTTCTTAGTTTATGTAGTTTATGTAGGTTGTTGTTAATTCTTACCCAAATTAATTGAAGCCAACTGTTTCTCGGGGAGTTGGCGATATTCAGCCACAATTTGTCGGAACTCTTCGCCCTCAATAGTTTCCCGTTCGATTAACAAATCTACCAGGCGATCGATTACAGCTCGATTTTCGCTAATAATCCTCCGGGCCTCCTCGTAGCAATGAAAAGCGATCGCCCGCACTTGATGGTCGATTTTAGCCGCCACCTCCTCAGAATACTCCGCCTGAGTTTGCCAACTGCGACCCAGAAACACCTCGCCGCTGGGACTCTCCAAAGCAACCGGTCCTAAATCCGACATTCCATAGCGAGTCACCATCTCCCGGGCCAAATTACTCACTACTTGAAGATCGTTAGCAGCGCCCATAGTTACCTCTGCCTTACCAAAAACCTCCTCCTCTATGGCCCGTCCTCCCAGAGTCACCGTAATCCTATCCGTCAACCAAGCTCTGGTATAAAGACCGCTATCAACCATATTCTCATCAAAGACCTGTTGGGCAAAACCGCCGACCCCCCCAGAACGAGGAATAATCGTCACCTTATTTAGCGGGTCAGAATGTTTCAACAAAGTCATCAGCAGAGCGTGTCCCACTTCGTGGAAAGCAATCAAGCGCTTTTTCTTACTATCCAATAAAGGCGTCAAGCTCAAGCCAATAGTTACGCGGTCTATAGCATCATCTACTTCCAGAGGCGTAATCGCTTCTTTCCGTCGGCGGGCAGTCAAAATCGCCGCTTCGTTAAGCATATTTGCCAAATCAGCCCCAGAAAAACCGGGAGTCCGACGAGCGATCCTCTCCAGAGAGACTTCTGGGTCTAGTTTTTTATTGCGGGCGTGAACCTCCAAAATGCCCAACCTTCCCTTATAAGCAGGCAGATCCACAGTAACCTGTCGGTCAAACCTGCCCGGGCGTAACAAGGCCCCATCGAGAACGTCGGGACGGTTAGTAGCAGCAATAATAATGATGCCGCTATTACCCTCAAACCCGTCCATCTCAGTCAATAACTGATTGAGAGTTTGCTCCCGTTCGTCATTACCGCCCCCAATACCAGCCCCTCGCTTTCGTCCCACCGCATCAATTTCATCTATAAAAATGATGCAAGGAGCGTTTTCCTTAGCCTTGCGGAACAGATCTCGCACTCGGGAGGCCCCAACCCCGACAAACATCTCCACAAACTCCGAACCAGAGATACTGAAAAATGGAACCCCTGCTTCCCCAGCGATCGCCTTAGCCAACAAAGTCTTACCAGTTCCCGGCGGCCCCACCAACAAAACCCCTTTAGGAATCTTCGCACCGATGGCCGTAAAACGTTCCGGCTGCTTTAAAAAAGTAACAACTTCCTGAAGTTCTTCCTTAGCCTCCTCAATACCCGCCACATCATCAAACAAAACCCCTGTTTTCGCCTCCATTTGGAACCTAGCCTTAGATTTACCAAAATTCAAAGCATTTCCCTGGGCTTGACTGGTACGGCGCAGCAGCATGAGTAGGAGAGCTATGACTGCTAAAATGACAAGCAAATTCAGCATCAAACCCATAGCCAGGCTGCTATCTGGAGCCTTCTTCACCTCGTAGTCGATATTATTGGCCCTAGCTTTTTCTAGCAATTCTGGGTGGTATTCAAAGAGATTTACCTCCCAGATTGATTCTTTATCATCTTTAAGTATGACTTTGGCAATATTTTGAGATGGGTAAGCATCTATTTCCTCAACTTGCCCATCATCCATGTTTTGTAAAAGCTGACTGTAGCTGAGAGTCTTTTTCGCAGTATCCGCCACAGCAGGATTTCCCAGCAATACCCCTTGAGCAATTATCCAACTGCCTAATATTCGCCAAAGATGTCGGGAAGACATTTTGTTGCTGGTAGCACTTTTTGAGTATGTTTGTTTCCAGAAAGCTTTCATATTTATTTGTTTGGCCTTTTTATGTAGTGGCTTTTGCTTATTTGTTGGCTATTCAAACGTTTTGCGCTTGCCTATTCCTTTTAGTTTAATAGATCGTAGCTGGCAGCCATCTAGTAGGAGCCATCTGTTGCAACCCGTCTTCATTGGACAAAAGGCTGACTAAATTTGATACCCTAGCTTAAATATGGTCTAGGGAGCAGATTAGAGTAATGGATATTTCAATTGGACGGGGTAAAACTGCCCGCAGAGCTTATGGAATTGATGAAATAGCGTTAGTTCCAGGACAGCGCACTCTCGATCCGAGTTTGGCAGATACTCGCTGGCAGCTTGGGGGCATCGAAAGAGAAATCCCTATTATTGCTAGCGCAATGGATGGAGTGGTAGATGTGGGTATGGCGGTCAAGCTATCTCAATTGGGGGCTTTGGGAGTTCTCAATTTAGAAGGCATCCAAACCCGTTACGCCGATCCTCAACCAGTATTAGAGCAGATCGCTTCAGTGGGTAAAGAGGAATTTGTCGCTCTAATGCAAAAACTCTACTCGGAGCCCGTCAAACCGGAATTAATTGCCCAAAGAATTTCTGAAATTAAGAGCCAGGGAGGCATTGCGGCGGTCAGTGCCACCCCGGCAGGGGCTATTAAATCAGGTCCGGTGGTAGCTGAAGCAGGGGCAGATTTGTTTTTTGTCCAAGCAACGGTTGTTTCTACTGCTTTTCTTTCTCCCGAATCAGTGGCCCCTCTGGATCTGGCTCAGTTTTGTCGGGATATGCCCATGCCAGTAGCTTTGGGCAATTGCGTCACTTATGAAGTGGCTCTTAATTTAATGAAGGCAGGGGCAGCGGCTGTATTGGTGGGTATCGGGCCGGGGGCTGCCTGTACTTCTCGCGGCGTTTTAGGTGTAGGCGTGCCCCAGGCCACTGCTGTTGCCGATTGTGCGGCGGCCCGCGATGATTACGAGGCAGAAACGGGAAATTATGTCCCGGTTATTGCCGATGGTGGCTTGATTACTGGTGGCGATATTTGTAAGTGTATTGCCTGCGGTGCTGATGGGGTGATGATCGGTTCCCCGCTGGCCAGGGCATCTGAAGCTCCCGGAGGCGGCTATCACTGGGGGATGGCCACTCCTAGCCCCGTGTTGCCTCGCGGTACTCGCATTCGCGTCGGTACTACTGGTACTTTGGAGCAAATTCTCCGAGGCCCGGCTTTGTTGGATGACGGTACTCATAATCTTTTGGGCGCTCTTCAAACTAGCATGGGTACTTTGGGGGCTAAGAGTCTTAAGGAGATGCAGCAGGTTGAGGTGGCGATCGCTCCTTCTCTTTTGACTGAGGGTAAGGTCTATCAAAAAGCACAACAATTAGGCATGGGCAAGTAGAGCCGAGCGAAATTTTCTATCCTATCCTTGGTTAATTTGGCAAAATGTATCCAATTTTACAGATTATTGTGGAATAATCCATAAATAGATGTCAGAATAGAAAAAGCGGAGACGAATGTTTCCGTTCACTCCTCACACCACACTCCGCCCGAACCTGTTTATGGTTCGGGCGGTTCCTTTTTTGGCAGAAACTTAATAAAACAAGTCGGGGGCTAAAGCATGGCCTTATTCCTCCCCTACCCAAAAATAATAAGCGTTATGAGTATGAATTTTGGATTGAACCCAAATAGAGATGCACTGGTTCGATCGCAATAAATTACTATTGTTTGTTAAAATGAAACAAACAACAAACGTATATATTAAGGATTACTGAGGAATGTCAGCAACCGCAGTTACCGACTCTAGTTTCGACCAGGACGTGATTAAGAGTGAAATTCCAGTTTTAGTAGATTTTTGGGCTCCCTGGTGCGGGCCCTGTCGCATGGTGGCCCCTGTAGTCGAAGAGATCTCGCAACAGTATGAAGGGCAGATAAAAGTAGTCAAAGTTAATACCGATGAAAATCCTAACGTAGCCAGCCAATACGGCATCCGTAGCATTCCTACTCTAATGATCTTTAAGGGAGGCCAAAGAGTTGATATGGTGGTTGGTGCAGTTCCCAAAACTACCCTAGCTAATACACTAGAAAAGCACCTTGCCGATTAATTGCTAGCCCGGCAAGAGCCATCCCCTATTTCGGTTAGAATCAGAACGATCTTTTCCAATTTTTAGGGGGTGGAGCTTTTAGATCCCGCCCCCCGATTACTAACAATTAAGAATTAACAATGACTCCTTCTTTTTAAGACGGGAATGAGTCCATATAATATTTTAAAAAATACTCTTTCACACCGGGTATATTATTAAATTGCAACTTCCCTACAGCATTAATTAACCCGATCTAACAAAAAAAATTAAGAAAATTTCAAAATTGGAAAACGCCACTGAAATTGAGATGCAGACAATGGAGAGAACAACAGTAAATGGTAGTGGTAAAGATGTAGTAAGTGTTCGTAGTAATCGCTTTAGCGATTGATTTAGATAAATCGCTAAAGCGATTACTACGAACTCGATCGTGAGGTTAGAACGCGAATTGCGATCCACTACCCAGCAAATAATTCCTTAGAAACAGAAGTTACAGAATTACTCAAAAGTCTGCCGGAATTAAAGCCGGAAAAATGGATTTCGCGATCGCTACTATCGATCGAATGGGACGTGCGACGCCGGAGTCTGCACATCCCGAGGAAAAATAAAATTAACAATTTTTCACCTCAATCGGAATCTCAATAATAAACTCCGAACCTTGCCCCAAAACCGAATTACATTTAATATTACCGCGATGTCTTTCTACCACAATTTGGTAGGTAATTGCCAGTCCTAAACCAGTACCTTTACCCACAGGTTTAGTGGTAAAAAAGGGATCGAACAATCGTTGCTTTACTAGCTCCGTCATGCCAGGACCGTTGTCAGTAATGCGGATGGAAATTGCTTTGCCATCTAATAGCTCCGTGCTAATCTTAATCGTAGGAACCTTGGGCGATCGCTTGCGGTTAAAATGGCCATTACCAACCATCGCTCTTTCCTCCTGCGCAGAGCGATCGCCCAAAGTCACCCCCAGAGAAGAAGAAGCAGAGGAAGCGACCAAATGCAACTTATCGGAATTTCTGGTTATTTGTTGCGATGGTCCTGTGGCAGGCAACCGGTCGGCGACATCGACACCTCCAGTTATAGACTCCTGCAATGCATCGATCGCGTTGTTCAAAATATTCATAAACACCTGATTCAATTGCCCCGGATAACATTCAACCTTCGGTAAATTGCCATACTCCTTAATCATTTTAATTTGAGGTTTTCCCAAATTATCCTTTTCGAGCGAACCGAGTCGGTTCTGCAAAATCAAAAGAGTGCTATCAATACCATCGTGAATATCCACAGGCTTCATTTCCGACTCATCCAGTCGCGAGAAGTTCCGCAACGACAAAACGATGGAGCGAATGCGATTTGCTCCCATCTTCATAGAATTCAGGATTTTCAGTAAATCTTCCCCAATAAAATCCAATTCGATCTCATCGATAACAGATTCAATTTCCTCCGCAGGGGTCGGATAATGCTGTCGGTAAAGCTCCAGCAACCTCAGCAAGTCGTTGATATATGCCTTAGCATAGCTCATATTGCCATAAATAAAACTGACTGGATTATTAATTTCGTGAGCCACACCTGCCACTAACTGACCCAGACTAGACATTTTTTCAGTTTGGATTAACTGAGCTTGAGTCTGTCTTAGTTCCTTAATAGTAACTTCTAGCTGTTGGGCCTTGGTCCGTTCCCTTCTCTCCGAGAGCCGCAAAGCTTCCTCGGCTTTTTTGCGATCGCTAATATCTCTTACAGTCCCAGTCATCCTTAATGGCTTCCCGGCGCCATCGCGCTTAACTACTTTACCGTGATTTAGAAGCCATTTCCATTCACCGGATTTAGCAAGCATTCGATGTTCTATCTGATAGAAATCTCGTTTAGAAGCCAAATGCTCCTTGAGCGCTTGCACCACTTGTAGTCTTTCCTCGGGATGGACCAACTTCATCCACCAGCCAGCGTGGGAGGCAATTTCCGAGCGATCGTATCCGAGAATTTGACTCCAGTGGGAGCTAAAATAAACCTCTCCATTAGTCATATTCCAATCCCAGAATCCCTGAGAGCTTCCTGCCAGGGCCAATTGCAATCTTTCTTCGCTTTCTATTAGTGCGACGGATGCTTGTTTGTTCTCAGTAATGTCAAAAATTGCTCCATTGAGCCATAATACTTCTCCTTTATTATCGTAGATAGCTTGTCCTTTTTCCGTAACCCACCTAACTTCGCCAGTGTCGGTGCTGACGCGATATTCGATCGCAAAGGGTTGTTTTGTCTCTATAGCCGTCCGCACTGCTTCTGCCACCCTCGGTCGATCTTCGGGATGGATAATGTCCGTAAAAGTGCGATGGCGATTTTGGATAAAATCCGAAGCTGGATAACCGATTATCTCTTCTATGCCGTTGCTGAAAAAGGCGATCGTTCTGGGGCCATCCCAAGCGCATCGATAAACAGCCCCCGGGATATTGGAGACTAAAGATTGATAGTCTTGCTGTTTTTGCTGCAATGCAGTTTCCGCCTTTTTGCGATCGCTTATATCCCTGGCAAAAGCACAATGATATTCTTTGCCGTTAAACTGGAGATGATTGATGGTAATCTCCACTGGGAAAACGCGATTATTTTTAGTGCGATGATGGGCTTCTATTTTAAGAAAGCCGCATCGCCGCAGCAGATTCCAGTGTAAATTCCAAGAGCTTTTAGGGAAGTCTGGATTAATATCGTGGATAGTGTTCGACTTAAGTTCTTCGGGAGAATAACCTAATGATTTACAAGCTGCATCGTTGACGTAGAGAAATTTTCCCTCTTCGTCTATCCAGAATACCGCATCGGCAGAGCGATCGACAGAAAACTGAGTAAGCTGTAACTGTTCTTCGGTGCGTTGGCGATCGATCTCCACTTGCAGTTGTTGGCCCTGCCCGGTTAAGCTAGCGGTGTCATGTTCGAGGAGTTGTTGCAATCGATCGCCCCGGATACCAATTGATTCTTCTGCCTGTTGCCCTTCTTCGATCTCTTTTGCCTCGGCTGAGGAAGTCCCTTCTATTTGCTGATTGTCGGAGTTTAAGCCATTAGGCATCAATCCCATCAATAGGAAGACAGTAGATAGGGAGACGATCGCCAAGAGACCTTTTATCGAAGCGGATACCCAGTAAGCGGGATGCCACACCATTGAGATGTCCATTAGACGGCTAGTGCCGCTGACCAGGAAAAAGGCTCCACACCATAAAAACATCCAATTAGTATCTAGATCTTTTCGCTTGCCCTGGAAATATACCAACAGCAGGAGAATAGAATAATAGCCAAGGGTAGTCAGGGCTTCTATGGTGACGTGCAGCCAGATTAATCCAGGTGTCCGCAGATAGCAGCCTCCGTCTGGAATAAAATTTGCTGAAAAAAGGTTTTTTAAAAAATCAAGCATGATAAGATTTATCTTGACATTTGTGTCTTAGTTTTTTATTATTTGAGTTTTAATTTTATAACAAGATTTAATCTTTTTCTCAATTGTTGTTAATTTATTGTTAATTTTTGGCTAAATGAAGCTTGGAGTTTGTAGGCAAAAGTTATTTTGGGAGCATCCGCTAAAAACATTCAGAAAGATATAGCTTTTGATTGTTGACAAAAAGCTCTAAATATGTTAAGGTTTTTTTTATTGAAAAAAAGAAACGGGGATGGAAATGACAAATTGGGTTCCTTCTGAGGGATTAGAGATACAGTCTAACTGACCGCCATGTTTATCCACAACGATCTGATAGCTAACAGACAATCCCAAACCGGTGCCTTTACCCACAGGTTTTGTAGTGAAAAAGGGGTCGAAGATGCGATCGCGCACTTTTTTGCTCATTCCCGGACCGTTATCAGCAATCTCGATTACCGCTCGCCCATTTTCGAGGCGAGTGCGGATGGAAATGCTAGGGGTCGTGGGTTGCTTATCTGCTGGCTCCTCTAAAGCATCGATCGCGTTAGCCAGAATATTCATAAAAGCTTGATTGAGCAACCCAGGATAACACTCAACCAAAGGCAAATTGCCATATTCTTTAACTATAGCAATTTCTCCACTGCGGCCTTTGTTCTTCAGTCGATGCTGTAAGATCGGCAGAGTGCTATCTAATCCCTGGTGAAGGTCTGCCGGTTTAAACTCGGCTTCGTCGAGGCGGGAGAAATTGCGCAAGCTAAGAACGATGTCGCGGATGCGATCGGCTCCCATCTTCATCGAAGCCAGCACTTTGGGCAAATCTTCCAACACAAAGTCGAGATCGTTCTCCTCAATAGCAGCTTGAATCTCGCTGTTAGCTTCCCGATAGGTTTGCTGATAGACGCGGATCGTTGCCATCAAGTCTTCACAATATTCCCTGGTATGAGAGATATTGCCATAAATGAAATTGAGAGGATTGTTAATTTCGTGAGCGACACCGGCCACCATTTGTCCGAGGCTCGACATTTTTTCTGTTTGGATGAGTTTGGCTTGAGTTTGCTTTAGTTCTTGCAAAGTCTCTTGAAGCTTCTGGTTCTTTTTCTTTAACCGATCTTTCGAGTTTTGTAAAGCTGCTTCTGCCCGCTTGCGATCGCTAATATTATGACACATGGCCATGCCGGCAAAAATTGCGCCGCTATCGTTTCTCACCGGAACGATATTAATTTGGTAGATGCGATCGCGAAAATCAATTTCCGAGACTGCCGGCTTACCCATCAATGCTTGCCGATGCAACGGTTCTATCTGGGTCGAAAGTTCTCGCGGAAAAGATTCCACGACCTTTTTCCCGATTAAATTCTCCTTAGAAAGACCGATTTCGGCTAACTCCAAACCCTCCACTAGAGTGTAACGCTGGTCTAAGTCAAACAAAAACACCGCCCCATTGGGGAAATTGCTTGCCATAGTCCGATATAACTCTTCATTTTTGCGCAGTTTTTCCTCTGCCCGCTTGCGATCGCTAATATCCCTAGCCACCACCACAACTTTTGAAGTGGCTTCCCCAGACAAACTAGCTTCTCCTTCCGGTCCTGATATAGGCGAGACGATGGTATTGAACCAAACAACCCCGTCACCTTTGGGCAGACTGTACTCTATTTGTATTGGCTCCCCAGTAGCTAAAGCTTGTTTAATACTAGCGTGTAAATTCTCTGCTTGTGGGGCTGGGAAAACATCGTAGAGCGTTTTACCTACTACATCGGGACTTGGTTTTAAAGATGTGGATGGAGGATTGGTGGGAGCAGTTTTCAGATAGCGTCCTTCTCCATCCAAAACTAAAATTATATCGGTCATGCCTGCAAATAGAGCCCGCAATTCTGCTTCTGCCCTTTGCAATTGTTCCACTGCAAGATTTAGCTCCTTAGTCCGTTCTTCGACTCTAATTTCTAACTCTGCCTTGGCTTGTTCTAAAGCTGCTTCTGCCTGTTTCCGTGCGGTGATGTCCGTATGAACGCCTATTAATCCTACGGAGTTGCCGGCCCCATCGCGAATGGAGTCCGACCGCAACAGCATGGGTAATATCTCACCTGTTTTAGTTTTGATTTCAATTTCTCCGCTCCAAGAACCGCCATTTTGAACGATATGTAATATTTCTCTGGCTATTTCCGCTCTGGCGGAAATAGCTGAAGGCCCCCCTGCGGCGTTCAATTCTTCGACGGTGTAGCCAGTTAAAGCGACAAATGCTTGGTTGTGGTAAATCGACCTGCCATCAACGTCTGTCATGCCGATCGCGTCTCCCGTACTTTCTAGGGCTTGACCGAAGCGCAGAAGTTTGTCTTGGGTCAGTTTTCGCTGGGTAGCATCGCGGGTTACTTTGGAGAAACCTTGTAATTTTCCTCGGGCATCGTATAACGGAGTCATCGTTACGTTAGCCCAAAATTTAGAACCGTCCGGCGTTACTCGCCATCCTTCAGTTTCACACCGGCCTTCTGTTAAAGCCAATTGTAGATATTGCCTTGGTTTTCCCTGACGGATATCCTCTGGTTCGTAAAAGCAGGAGAAATGTTTGCCTATTATTTCCCCAGATTGATAACCGTGAATGCTTTCGGCACCTGCGTTCCAACTAATTACCTTGCCATCAGGATCCAGCATTACCAAAGCGTAATCTTTAATGCCATCTACCAAAAGGTTGATTTGTTTTTGTAGTTTTTGGTTGGTTTCGGGAATAGCTAGAGCTTTGGGGATTAATTGCACTAACATAGCTGCTGTTAATAAGGATATTACTGCTGTAACTGCTTTGAGGGCTCCCGAGAGCCAATAGGTCGGATGCCAGAGAGTCCAGACTGCCATCAGGTGGGTCGTGCCGCAGGCGAGGATGAAGGCACCGAACATTGCTATTAGCCAAGAGAAGGCTATATTCCGTTGCTGCCGGATATAATAAATCAGCATTAAGGGAATGGCATAGTAGGCTAGGGCGATTAAAGAGTCGGATGCCACATGAAGCCAGACTAATTCTGGTTTCCAGAGATAGCAATGTCCGTGGGGGATAAAGTTTGCTAAGATTTGTATCATAAAGCGATCGATTTTTAAGCGTTCGTCTATGGAAAGACTAACAAAAATTAAATTATTCTTAATTTTAACTTAATAAATGTTCGCTCCAAGTTAAGTTTTATTAAAAATTGCGTTAAAAAGTAAAATATGTATTAACTGTGGCGATCGCAATTTTTTAGCGGTTAAAAAGTAGTTACTTGATTTTAAGGTAGTATCTCATATTTGTAAAAAGAAAATATTCCTATTACCTATTACCTATTACCCATTACCAAAAATCGTTCAGTTTTTGGATTTCTACAAAATTGAGAACCTCCCGATTTTAATCGCTAAAGCGATTACTACAAGCATAGTTCGTAGTAATCGCTTTAGCGATTGAAAACAAATTGAGATGCACCCACAATTATTAATTATTAATAATTAATAATTAATCGCTTTAGCGATCGCTACAAACAACGCTGAAAGCCAAATTAAGCGTCGCTCAAAACCCAATTAACCAGAGTACGAACCCCGTAACCAGTAGCACCAGGATTATTATAACCGTTCTCTTTCTCGTTCCAAACCGGACCGGCAACATCCAAATGCGCCCAAGGAGTATCCTTAACAAACTGCTTCAGAAACAAAGCAGCAGTAATAGCCCCACCAGCGCGAGGGCCGGTATTTTTCATATCGGCGTGGATGGCTTTTAGCCCCTCAAAATACTTCTCCTCCAAAGGCATCCGCCAGATTTTTTCGCTAGCAGACTCCGCTGCGGCAGCAAGTTGGGCTGCGAGATCGTCATCGGGACTCCACAAACCGCCCATATCGTCTCCCAAAGCAACAACGCAGGCACCAGTTAAAGTAGCTAAATCTACGATCGCATCCACTCCTAGTTTATCCGCATACACCAAAGCATCCGCCAGAGTCAAGCGACCTTCAGCATCGGTATTGTTAACTTCTATAGTTTTACCGTTAGAAGCAGTCAGAAAGTCTCCGGGGTGCATGGCGCGACCGCTGACCATATTTTCGGTGATGGCGCTGATGAAGTGAACTTCCACATCCGGTTTTAAAGAGGCGATCGCCTTTGCCGCGCCGAAAGTAGTGCCGGCACCTCCCATATCGGTTTTCATTTTTTCGATGCCGCTACCGCCGACCTTGAGGTTGAGGCCGCCGGAGTCGAAAGTCAAACCTTTACCGACTATCGCTAATTTGCGTTTGGGAGTTCCTTCTGGTTTATAAGTCAGATGAACGAACTTCGGCGGCAGGTCCGATGCTTGCGCAACTCCGAGAAAAGCCCCCATGCCTAATTTTTCGCAATCTTCCCGTTCTAAAATTTCAATCTCCATGCCGTATTCCCCTGCCATTTCTTGGACAGTTTCCGCCAGAGTAACTGGAGTGACGCTATTGGCAGGGGCAGCCACCAGTTCCCGGGCCAGAATAACTCCGGCACAGATTTGACCTGCGCGGGTGATGGCCTCCTCCGTGCCTGCCAAACCCAGTAAATGTATTTCTTCCACATCGGGGCTTTTATCTTCTCGTTCCGACTTGAAGCGGGTGTCTTGGTGGAGGGCTAGTTGCAAACCTTCCGCTATGGCCCCGGCCGTAGCCGAGGCATCCTTGGATACGGGCAAACTTACTCCTAGAGTTTTGCACCTTTCTTTTTTGGCCAATCGGGCGCAGGTGGCTGCTGCTTGGCGCAGGGAATCTAATTTAAGTTGGTCTTCTGGGCCAAGGCCCACAATGATAATTTTGCGGATGGGGCTGTTGCTGCCGACGCGAGTGGCGGCGCTACTGCCTGCTTTTCCTTGAAAATCTGCTTCTTGGATTAGTTCCGAGAGAGTGCCTTGGAGTTTTTCGTTCAATTTGGCCAAATCTCCAGTTAACTCGGTGCTATCTTCAAAAAAACCGATGGCTAGGGCATCTCCAGTCCAGTCTAAAGGGGCTGTATTGGTGGGTTGAATTTCCATTTTTTCTTCTTTAATAGTGCTTTTAGCTAGATTATCTTATTCTGACAGTAGTTTTTTGGCAGGTGGAGGGTCGATGTATCTGTAAGGGGGGCGATCGCTGCGGATGCAATTGAGGATTTTTGCTGTTTCTTGAGTTTTGAGAAAGTAAAAAGTTAGTTTTGCCAGGTGGAGCAAAACTAACTTTTAAAAGCTAAGATAAAAATGGAGGGGGTTTTTTTGCTTAAGACGTTAATTGGGACTGGTTTATGGAGTCTTCGAGACTAAGACCAGTTTCTAAAGGACTATATATTGGCAGAAAGTTATGATAATGGGCGATCGCCTGCTAGCCCAACGGCAGCTAGGCAGCCCCGGAAATGTATGACGGATATTTGTAGTTTACAGAAAATAAAAATTAGCGAACCGCGAAGAAGTAGGTAAATAAAATTGATGTTAAAGCGACGAGCAACTCAAATTTCTCTCTCGATAGGTCTCTTTGCGACCGCTCTGCTGGCGGGAGTGTTTATGCCAGAGCTAGATCGCAAAGGAACCAGCAACTCTCACAATTCTATAGAAGAAAGACTGGGCTCTACTTCAGAAATGGACGTTACCACCTTGGTATCGATGCCCCCAGAACTAAGAACCACTCAATTACAAGCTGCTACTAATAAAGGAAAAACCCTTAATACCAACCGAGCCCGCTATCTGCTGGCTAGCGATCTAATAGAAAAAGGAGAACCAGAAAAAGCGATCGCTTCTTTAAAAGGTTTGGAGCGAGACTATAAAACCCTCGCCCCTTACATCGCCCTAAAGCGGGCCCGAGCTTACGAACAAATACAGGATACCGCTAAAGCTAAGGATGCTTGGGAAAAATTACTCGATCGCTATAGCGACGACCCCGTAGCAGCAGAAGCATTATACGTTCTCGGGAAGAACGATCCCTCTTACTGGGACCGAGCCATTGAGAAATTTCCCGCCCATCCCAGCACGGTAGAAATTGCCCGAGAGCGATTAAAAGAGAACCCGACGAACCAACCTCAACTGCTATTACTAATAGCTAAATATGGCTTTCACGTCCCCGAATATGTATCGGTATTAGACACCTTAAAAGCAAAATATGCCTCCGAGTTGACGCCCGAAGATTGGGAAACCATTGCCTTTGGTTATTGGGAAAAGCTCGAATACGGTAAAGGCGGTATTGCTTACGGCAAAGCCCCCAAGACCTCGGAAAATATGTATCGTTACGCCCGGGGCCTGTGGCTCGACGGCAAAACGAAGGAGGCGCGATCGGGCTATCAAAAACTGGTCCAACAGTTCCCCAATGCAGGAGAAGATACGGCCTTGGGCTTAATTAGACTGGCGAGAATTAGCAAAAGGGAAGAAGCTTTAACTCATTACGATCGCGTAATTTACAACTTCCCCAGTCACGCCCCGGAAGCGATGTACGATAAAGCCAAAATCCTCGATAAAATGGATTCCGCTAAGTCTGCTACCCAACTGCGCCAGTGGTTGTTAGACGAGTACGCAAGCTCCGAGGCGGCAGCTAAGTTGCGCTGGGAGTTTGCCGAAAAAGCAGCCAAGGAAGGAAATTACCAAGGGGCTTGGAAATGGGCCCAGGAAATAACCGTTAATAATCCCGATAGCGAAATCGCCCCCCAGGCAGGTTTTTGGGTCGGCAAATGGGCAGAGAAACTGGGACGGAATGAGGATTCTAAAACTGCTTTCGAGTATATGCTCTTGCGCTATCCCCACTCTTATTATGCTTGGCGATCGGCGGTGTTATTGGGTTGGAACGTGGGAGACTTTACCACCGTGCGTTCTCTCTCTCCAGAGGTGGTCCCTCCCACGAAGCGAGAGCCCTTGACAGTCGGTTCTGAGACTCTCAGGGAACTATACCAACTAGGCCAAGACCGGGAGGCTTGGAAGCTTTGGCAGGTAGAATTTGTCAACCGCAGAAATCCCTCCGTGGCGGAACAATATACCGACGGGGTTCTCCGCGTTGGCGTGGGGGATAATTTAGACGGGATGTGGATGCTTTCTAGTTTGAGCAAAAGAGAAAAACCCGAGGAAAGAGCGGAATATTCGCAGTTGAAAGAGACTCGGACTTATTGGGAGGCTTTGTATCCTTTTCCTTATATGGAAACTATTGTCAAATGGTCTAAAGAACGGGAACTCAATACGGTTTTAGTTACCGCCCTCATCCGCCAAGAATCGAGGTTTATGCCGGGTATTAAATCTGTAGTTGGGGCGACCGGTTTGATGCAAGTAATGCCAGAAACGGCTAAAGAGTCTGCTAAGATAATTAACCTCGAAAGTTACGACCTAGAAAACATCAACGACAACGTTAATATCGGCACTTATTATCTCGGTTTCACCCACCGGGAATACAACGATAATTCCATGTTGGCAGTAGCTAGTTATAATGCCGGACCTAATGCGGTACGCAATTGGCTAAAGCGTTTTGGGTTTAAGGATGCCGATACTTTCGTGGAGCAAATTCCTTATCCCGAAACTCGGGGATATGTGGAATCTGTGTTTGAGAATTACTGGAATTATCTCCAGATTTATAACCCAGAAATTGCTGCTTTGATGGCAGATCATTATGCCAAGCATCAAGCTAATAACAATTAATAATTAATAATTAATAATTAATAATTGTCAATGGCTCTTAGTAGTCCGTTAAGAAACCGGGTTTTTGAAACAACCCCGGTTTTTTAATTCCGAAATTTACCCATGTAAAGAAAAGTAAAGAATATTATCAAAATATTGAGAAATGAAGCGTTTCTTTGCGAGTGCGATAATCTAGTATTTTAAAGAAATGCAAAGAAATGGAACGAGGAAAAATATGAAACTAGAAAAATACCGTCTCAAATGCACCCTCTCCTTCGGCGACATTTATGCCCAAATCCTGGCATGGCTGGCCATCATTTTCTTGAGCGTGGCCTCTGGACTTGCCTTATGGGCTAGCAGCCAGCAAATCTACGCCCTGGCCGTCACCGCTTTAGTAGTGGTAATGTCTTTACCCTTCCTCCTCTTTGCCTTCGTCACTACCCTGTTAAACCATATCGAGGTGGCACAGGTAGATGAAGTTGAGGAAGCAGCCTCGGAGATGCCCGCAGTATCGGCCCAGCAAACTCCCCAGCCGGCAAGCTAAAGTTATTTAGATTTTAGATTTTAGAGTTTAGAATTAAGTCGGCAGCAAGAGGCAGGATGCGGACTCCGGGACTATGGGGTTTTTTGAGGGTCTCGGGGGATGCGCTCACAGGGGTAAGTTTTTAAGAAAAAAGTGTCTGGGACACGGGGAAAGGGAGACGCACCAGACGCTCCGAGGGGATGTCCCCGTGTCACCGTGTCCCCGTGTCACCGTGTCCCCCCTTCAAGAAAATCTAAAAAACTTACCCTTGTAAGCGGGGAATGCGGCACCGAAAGAAAAGGAAATATTAAGAACTTCTCCATTTTTGAGTGGAGAGGTTTTTTTATGCTTCAAGATAGTTAATAAGTCAAATTATTGAAAATTAAGGATTACCATGCTAGAACACGACGTAATTATCGTAGGCGGCGGACTGGCAGGCTGTCGCGCGGCTCTAGAAATAGCTCGCAAAAACCGGAGTTTAAACGTGGCGGTGGTTGCCAAAACTCACCCCATCCGTTCCCACTCGGTTGCTGCCCAAGGGGGCATCGCGGCATCTATGAAAAATGTTGACCCGGAAGACTCCTGGGAAGCTCACGCTTTCGATACGGTGAAGGGTTCGGACTATCTGGCGGACCAGGACGCGGTGGAAATTCTGGCGAAGGAAGCGCCAGAGGTCATTATCGAACTGGAACATTTAGGAGTCCTCTTCTCCCGTCTGGAGGACGGTCGGATCGCTCAACGAGCTTTCGGCGGTCACTCCCACAACCGCACTTGCTACGCGGCGGATAAAACGGGTCATGCTATCCTCCACGAGTTGGTAAATAATTTGCGCCGTAATGGGGTGCATATTTATGAGGAATGGTACGCCATCCGTCCGATCTTAGAAGATAACCGGGCAAAGGGTCTGGTTATGTATCATATCCTGGATGGGGAACTGGCGGTGCTTCGCGCTAAGGCGGTGATGTTCGCGACGGGGGGTTACGGTCGGGTTTTCAATACGACTTCTAATGACTATGCCTCCACTGGCGACGGTCTGGCGATGACGGCGATGGCGGGTTTGCCGTTGCAAGATATGGAGTTCGTACAGTTCCACCCGACGGGTTTGTATCCGGCGGGGGTTTTGATTTCCGAGGCGGTTCGCGGGGAGGGGGCTTATTTGATTAATAGCGAGGGCGATCGCTTTATGAAGAGTTACGCCCCAAATCAAATGGAACTGGCGCCGAGGGATATTACTTCCCGCGCTATTACTCTCGAAATTCGCGCCGGTCGGGGGATTAACCTTGATGGCAGCGCGGGCGGTCCTTTTATTTATCTGGACTTGCGGCACATGGGACGGGAGAAGATTATGAGTCGGGTGCCTTTTTGTTGGGAGGAGGCCCATCGTTTGGTAGGTATCGATGCGGTTAACGAACCGATGCCGGTACGTCCGACGGCTCATTATTCTATGGGCGGCATTCCTACTAATAACGACGGACGGGTTCTCAGCAGCGCCGATGGTTTGGTGGATGGGTTGTTTGCTGCGGGGGAAAGCGCTTGCGTTTCCGTCCACGGGGGGAACCGTTTGGGGAGTAATTCTTTGTTGGAGTGCGTGGTTTTCGGGCGGCGGACTGGGGCGGCGATCGCTGATTTTGTAGAGGGTCGCAAGTTGCCGGAGATAGACGAAGGGCGCTATATTGAGGAGGCGCGCGAACAGATACAAGGTTTGTTAGATCGTTCTGGAAATTGTCGCATCGGGGAATTGCGCCAGGAGTTCCAAGATGTGATGACTCAGCATTGTGGCGTGTTTCGCACCCAGTCGGTGATGAGCGAAGGTTTGGAGAAGGTGCAGCAGCTACAAGATCGATACCAGCAGGTTTATTTGGATGATAAGGGGAAGCTTTGGAATACGGAAATTGTGGAGGCGCTGGAGTTGCGCAATTTGATGTTGGTGGGGCAGATTATTTTGACTGGTGCTTTGAACCGCCAGGAGAGTCGCGGTTCCCACAGTCGGGAGGATTTCCCTAAGCGCGACGATGAGAATTTTTTGAAGCATACTTTGGCTTATTATTCTCCTGCTGGTATTGATATAGCTTATCGCCCAGTGGCGCTTGGTATGTTTGAACCGAAGGAGAGGAAGTATTAAGCAATCTAGTTCGTAGTAATCGCTTTAGCGATTCAATCTAGTTCGTAGTAATCGCTTTAGCGATTTTATCAAGGTTCGTAGTAATCGCTTTAGCGATTTATCTATATTAATCGCTAAAGCGATTACTAAGTAGTCGTGCAAAATTAATTACATACGGAACAGGCAAGATGCCTGTTCTACGGGGGAAGAAGAAATAATTTTATGTAAATATTTTTGCGTACCTACTTACAGTAGCTTAACCTATTACCGATTTGTTTTTAATGTTGTAAAAAAAAAGCTGATGAACGAAATCAAAAATACATCTCAATTTCAGCTAGCTATTGAAGCTGTAGAGGCTCTTTCTTTAGAGGACCAAGGAATGGTTCTGGAGATTCTTAAAAGGCGAATTTACCAACAGCGACGCAACCAATTATTAGAAGAAATAGCGCTGGTGCGTCAAGAATATGCTGAGGGAAATGTCAAGTTTGGTTCGGTGGAAGATTTTTTAGAGGAGTTAGACGATTAAAAATGAAAATTGGTTGGACTCCCCGTTCTGTCCGTTCTTTCAAACGCTTAGTACGAAAAAACCCTCAATTGCGTCCTTTAGTTGAAGCAACTTTAGAACTATTGTCTGAAGAACCTTTTAATCCTAAATTGCGCGCTCATAAATTGTCTTGCAATTTATCGGATATTTGGTCATGCTCTATCAACTATAGTTACCGCATTTTATTTGAGTTCGCGACTGACACAGAAGATGAAGAAGAGGCAATTTTATTGCTTTATTTAGGAGACCACGACGAGGTATATTAAGCCTGGTTAATCTCAATTTTTATCTTATTTACGAGGTTTCAAGCAATGACAAAAACAGTTATAACAAACGTGAAAGTTAAAGACATTCCCGAGCTAATAGCTCAATTAAAACTATCCCCAGAAACAAAAGTCAATCTTAGTATCGAACAGACGGAAAACGATCTTTTGGCGATTATGGATAGAATCGGCAAAGCTGCAGAAGCAAGGGGATTAACCGATGAAAAATTAGCAGAACTTCTAGAAGATGAATCGTGAAAGAGTTGTCATAGACACTAATGTTTTTATTAGTGGCGTACTTAAGCCTAACGGTACTCCGAGAAAAGCTATTAATTTAGCAATAGATAGATTTGAAATATTGCAGAGTGAAGAGACTTATTTGGAGCTAACAACTCGACTGAGTAAAGCAAAGTTTGACAAATATGTTTCTGAATTAGAACGAACAGTTTTTTTCAATTATGTCAGAAATCAAAGTTTTTTCCTAACCGTGGAGCATCAAACTAACATTTGCACGGATGCAGACGACAATAAATTTCTCGAATTAGCCTTATCTGGTAAAGCTAGGTACTTAATAACTGGGGATAGCGATTTGCTAGTTTTAGTAAATTACTATGAAACAGTAATTTTGAATCCGGCCGATTTTATGGAACTTGTCAGCTAGAGCTAAAATAGTGCGATCGCTAATGTTGGAACTAAGAAAAAATTAACTATGAGTTAAAAATGATGTAGGTTGGGTGGAGCGGGGCGCTCCACCCAACTCCCCAATTAACTACTGCTAAAAAAGTATGCTGATTCAATTTACTGTTAGTAACTATTTATCTTTTAAAGAGCCGATCGCCTTCAGCATGATGGCGACCGACTTGACCTCTAAATTTAATAAACTTGACGAAAATAACGTATTTAAAATAAACGACAAATTAAGCTTGCTTAAAAGTGCTGCTGTTTATGGTGCCAATGGCAGCGGCAAGAGTAATCTTCTCGGGGCAATGGCTTTTATGCGTTGGTTTGTATTAAACTCTTCAAAAGAAACCAAAGTAACGGATTTAATTGATGTCGAGGAATTTAGATTGAGCAGCGAAACCGAAGGCAAACCTTCTTTTTTTGAAATAGTTTTTATTTTGGATGGCAGGGTTTATCGGTATGGTTTTGAAGTAGATAAAAAGCGGGTAGTTTCCGAATGGCTGTTTCACGTTACGAAAATTAACGAATCTAATATGCTTTTCGATCGCGATGGTCAGTATATTGAAATGACTAACCTATTTAAAGAAGGAAATGCGATCGCCAAACAAACTAAAGATACGGCTCTATTTTTATCGGTCAACGCGGAGCGTAACGGCACTATTTCTACAAAAATATTACTTTGGTTTGAAAATAAATTTAATCTAATTTTACTTGAAAAAAAGTTACAAATTAATAATTCAAAAAAGATTCAATCTAAAAAAGATATAGTGAAACTAATAAAAGAGTTAGACTTAAGCATTGATGACATTAAAGTAGGAGACAATTACCCAAATAACGTTAAAATTGTTCGTAAAAGTTTCGATAGCCAAGGAAAGGTAGCATCGGAAAAAATATTCGATTTAGCTAAAAACGAATCCGCTGGAACTAAAAAGCTGTTTGCTTTGGCAGTCCCCATTATCAATGCTTTAAAAAAAGGAGGGGTTTTAGGGATAGATGAATTTGATGTTAGACTGCATCCCTTAATTGCTCGTGCTATTATTAATTTATTTGATTCTAAAGAAAGTAACCCCCAGAACGCTCAATTAATTATTATGACTTACAATACTAATTTACTGAGCAATGAAATGTTTAGACGGGACCAAATCTGGTTTTTAGAAAAAAACAGGCAAAGTGCTAGCGATTTATATTCGCTGGTGGAGTTTAAAATAGAAAATGATGCTAACTTGGAAAAAGATTATCTTAAAGGGAGATACGGTGCGATACCTTTTATTAAAAACTTAAGCAAACTTTTCGGTGACGAACATGGAGGGAAATAAGCGAAGGCGCTATAATGCAAAAAAAAATAAGCGATCGCGGTTATTTAGATAGAAACAAAACCGTCGCTACCCGGGAGGCGATCGAGCTTTTTTTAATAGTTTGCGAAGGGGAAAAAACGGAGCCCAATTATTTTCAAAGCTTCCCCTTACCTCAATATGCAATTGACGTTCGGGGTCTGGGAACAAATCCTCAAAATTTGGTAAGAAAGGCACTAAAAATTAGCCGGGAAGAAGGAGAGTACGATTCGGTTTGGTGCGTCTTCGATCGCGACTCCTGGAAGGCAGATGACTTTAATGGAGCTATTACTTATGCAGAAAAAAATGGGATTAAAGTAGCTTATTCTAATGAAGCCTTTGAACTTTGGTATTTGCTACATTTCGACTATCGCGATACCGCCATGTCTAGGGAAGATTATAAATCTGCATTGACGGAGAAACTGAGAAAAGCAGGGCTAATTTCTAGTAAAGAACGGTATCGCAAAAACAGCGAAAATATGTACGAAATGTTAGAAAAGAAACAAAGTAAAGCAATTCAAAATGCTAGAACTCTTTTAAAACAATATAATCCACCATCACCTGCTGACGATAATCCTTCAACAACAGTACATTTATTAGTAGAACAGCTTAATAGATTTGTCAGAGGCAATTAACAATTAACAATTAACAATTAATTTATTGGTTTTTCCAAAAAGCTAGTTTGTAGTAATCGCTTTAGCGATTTAAAAGACTGTTGGCGACCGCGTTACGATCGTTAAATAGAAACCGGGTTAATAGCGAAGTTAAAATGCGATCGCCTCGGCATTTTTACCACAAAAATCCCGGTTTCGCAGCCAAAATAATTCCCTATTCCCTATTCCCCAGTTCTGCCATGAAGGGGATAGACTTGCAGGATTTATTGCATGGTTTCATGCAAGGTTCGATGGGAGTAGTTCTCGGTTCGTAGTCGTTACAATCAATAGCATCTTCTGTCAGGGCAGAAAAGGGACGAACCGTACATTTGAGACGATAATCACCGGTAAAAAACGCACAGCGATCGCAAGGTATTTGATGCAGCTTTTTGACATAAGCTACTCCTTGTTGAAAGGTAGCTAAACCATTCCACAAACAAGTCGCGATCGCCGCAAAAATACAGATACAGCATAGCAAACTTTCGATTTGGTGCAATCCTAATTCAGAATTGATGGAGACATCAAACATGATTTTTACGCTCAATAATTATTTGTTGGTGGTTATAGCAATCCTAAATGGATTATGAAAAATTTGGGGCCCAGAAACCCGGTTTCTTGAAGAAACCGGGTTTCTAAAATATCACGAATGATTTGGGCTTGCTATAGTTGGAGAGGATGTCAAATAAATACCAATTAATTGCTATTAGTAATTAGCCATTAATTTTGGTTTAACTTCTAGGTTTTCCGTTTCTAATTCTTGCCAAAAATTGATAATTTGTTGTCCCACAAGCTGAGGATAGAAGTAGTGGAAGAAGTGACGGCCGTGAGGACATTGCCATAAGCGATCGCTTTTCTTAAAGTAGAATTGCCATCCTTGCAATGAGTGAGGATCTACAACAAAATCATCCTGACTTCCACAGACCATCAACGGTACGTCAACTCCATTTTGTTCGATACTGGTTCTTTTAAAAAGGGAGTGAGGCGACAGAGAATAATCTAAGTCTTGCTGTAAGATATTGGCTAATTTATTGCAGTTTTTTGAATAGCGATCGCCAAACAAATGTTCGACCATTTGATGCATTATTTTCTCTCGACTAAAAGGAAAAATTTGACGATGTACATAATAATGAGCTTGCCAGTTAATTGCGGGATAAACGCCCACAGCTAATAAAGTTAAAGACTTCACTCTTTCTGGATATCGACGGGCATAAAGCAACCCTAAAACTCCTCCCATACTATGACCGATAATATGAATCGGTCGATTTCGATACTTGAGATAATCGTGGAGCATGGTAATTGCTATATCCAGCAAACAAGGCTCGTCTTGGGATTGGGAATATTCCCATTGAGCAGTTACTAATTTGGTCGATAAATAACGCAGTAGCGGCCGGTCGAAGATTTGCAAGCTAGAACTGGCGTTCAAACACAAAACATCTGGAAGATTACTCATCTAATTTACTTCTCCAAATTTAGGATAACTAATTAATTTTCTAGCTATGTTTTTAGTTAGTTTGTACTAATTTTTTCCTGCCAGGTAATCGATTACCTGGCAGTCTATTTCGGCAACCTTATATCAAGTAACAATAAACAACCATAAAAAAAACCAGAGAGGTAAAAGTGCAAAACAAGTCATAGCAAAGATTCTAGCTCAAATACCCAATTGTTAATTGTTAATTGTTAATTGTTAATTGATATTACACGCCGAACTCGCTTTTAAGTTGTGCGACCCATTTTTTGATGCGATCGTCGCTCAATTCTGGCTGATTGTCTTCATCCAATGCCAAACCGACAAACTTACCGTTTTTAACCCCTTTGGATTCTTCATGTTCGTAGCCATCCGTCGGCCAATGACCGACTGTAGTGCCGCCCAAACCGGAAATTTTTTCTTCCAAAATACCCATAGCATCTTGAAAATTATCGGCATATCCAATTTGGTCGCCAGTACCAAAATAAGCTACTTTTTTGCCGCTGAAATCCACATCGTCCAAGTCGTCGAATAAGCCTTCCCAGTCGCTTTGGAGGGCGCCAATATCCCAGGTAGGACAGCCAACGATTATTTTGTCGTAGTTTTCCATGTCGCTAGCTTCGACTTCGGCAACGTTAAGGATAGTAACAACATCTTCCCCTCCGAATTCTTTTTGCACCATTTCTGCGGCTTCCTCGGTTTTACCGGTGGTGCTGCCTACGAATAAACCAATTTGTGACATTTTTTTCTCCTTGTTAAGTTGAGGTTATTTTTTCAAATCGCTGAAGCGATCGCTACAAACAGACCATGTTTTTAAAATCTCCCCGCATCATCGGGGAGATTAAAACCTAGTTAATAGTGCCCCGGAAGATGGCATCAATGGTGTCAAAATTAGACATCAAAAAGTAAGCAAAAATTGCTCCACCGATACCGCCAACGAGGAAACTACCTCGAAACAAACTCCAGTCTTCGCGAGTTTTCAACCAAGAAAAAACCTTACCTTTTTCTGGTGTTTGATTGCCGTAAAAACTGAGAGCGATCGCTAAAATTATGACCGTTCCCATAGCCAGCACAACACCCGTTTTCAAAGCCAAGTTAGAATCCCCCAAAGGACTCAAAGCGACAAACGGTCCTAGAAGAAAATAACCGTGAGCCATGCCAACTTCCAACCCTCGGAAACTAGGGGAAATTCCTTGACGATAAATAGGTAAATTGCGCAAGAAAACTAGAGGGGTATCGTTGCGATCTACCTGTCCGAGATATTTTAGCTTCTCTGCTTTCTCCGCATCTGGAGTCACAAACCGCCCCAGACGCAAATCAAATCCAGCCGCTCGCGATCGCACCCGGATAGCGTGCCAAAGATGACCGAACAGCAGCAAAATAGCCAGAACGAAATGACTCGTCGCCAACCAAGTGCGAGAAGTAGCAACTCCCCCATCGGTGACAGACAAACCAACGGGACCGTAAAACGCTTCTGGGTAAACGGTATCGTTGACAGTCACGAAATAAGCTGCCAAAAATCCCATATAAGCCAGGGCACCCAGACTGTAAGAAAGATAAGCTTCCCCAGACCAAAATAACAAGCGCTGGGTCCACTGCATCGGTACCGTCAGAATATGCCAGATACCGCCGCCAATTAACAACAGTCCCACATAAATATGACCGCCGACAACATCTTCGAGATTATCCACAGCAGCCATACCCGCAGCACCTTTAGCTCCTATGAGATAGCCAAAAATATCAACCGGGTTCAAAGTCGGGTTGCTTACCACCCGCACGGACTCAACCGCCGGATCGTACAAACCGCCGACAAACATCGCTTTGGCTACTAGCAACCAAGCCCCAAACCCCAATAGCAGCAAATGAATGCCGATAATGGTAGTCATTTTGTCTTGGTCGCTCCACTCGTAGCCGAAAAAGCCGGCAAAAGTCTTATTTTGGGGCAGAACTTCCGGTCCCAGCAAAGCATGATAAATGCCGCCGGCGCCGAGAACTGCGGAACTTACTAGGTGGACGACACCGATCGCGAAATAAGGATAAGTATTGACAACCTGTCCGCCATCGCCGATGCCAATACCCAGACTCGCCAGGTGCGGCAATAAAATCAACCCTTGCTCGTACATCGGCCGTTCCAGGTCGTACTGGGAGAGCTCGAATAAAGTAAACGCCCCCGCCCAAAACACGATAAGAGCCGCTTGGGCCACATGAGCCCCGAGAAGTTTGCCAGAAAGTTCCGTCAAACGGGCATTTCCAGCCCACCAGCCGTACTCCGACTGGTTCGTATTAGTAATAGTTGCTGTTGCTGTCATCGATAGTCAATCCCCAATGCTGCGAGACGAACGCGGATCCCGTGCCAAATATGACCCGCGAGAAATAATGCTGCCAAGATAAAGTGACTCGTCGCCAACCAGGTTCTTACGGTTACGACTCCGGTTTCTGCACTAAAACCTAGAGGTCCGTAAAAGACTTCTGGATAAACCGTGGCATTGAAAGTCACGAAGTAACCGGCTAAGAATCCCATATAGGCAAGAGCGCCCAGACTGTAGCAAAGATAAGCTTCGCCAGACCAGTAGAGAACCCGCTGGGCCCAGGGAAAAGGTTTGGTGAGGATATGCCACACCCCACCGAGAATGCAAATAAATCCGATCCAGATATGACCGCCGACAACATCTTCGAGGTTGTCAACTGCTGCCATGCCTTTGCCGCCCTGGAGCCCGAAGAGGTAGCTAAAAATGCGACCGCCGTTGAGGGTTGGGTCGGTTATAACCCGAACGTTCTCAACGTTGGGGTCGTACAAACCTCCCCAGAATTGGGCTTTAGCTACTAGCAGCAAGGCACCCAAGCCTAACAGCACTAGATGGATGCCGATGATGGTCGTCATCTTGTCTTTGTCTTCCCAGTTGTAGCCGAAGAAGCCAGAGAAGCTGTCGTCTTCTTCTAATACTTCCGGCCCCAGCAGGGAGTGGTAGAGACCGCCGGCACCGAGGACTGCAGAACTAATTAGGTGGACGGTGGCGATCGCGAAATAAGGATAAGTATCGACGATCGCTCCCCCCTTGCCGACACCAATACCCAGAGTGGCGAGGTGCGGCAGGAGGATCAGTCCTTGCTCGTACAGAGGCAGGGTCGGGTCGTATTTGGTAAGCTCGAACAGAGTCATCGCTCCGGCCCAGAAGACGATTAGACCTGCGTGGGCGACGTGGGCCCCCAACAATTTACCCGAAAGATTGACGAAGCGGGCGTTGCCAGCCAGCCAGTCGTATTGTTTTTGGGCTGGTAATGCTGTTGTCATTTTTATCCCTCCTCTGCGATCGCGGGTTCTAGGGAAGCGACTTTTTTGCCTTCGCGGAAGTCAAAGCCGGCCGCCCGCAGGGCGTGGAAGATGTGTCCTTGGAGGAAGAAGAAGCCCAGCCAGAAGTGAGCGTTTGCCAGCCAGACGCGAGAGGTCAGGATATCGCCGTCTGCTAGTTTGAAGATGGGAAATTGTTCGAGGCCGATGTTCAAAGTCGGTCCGTAGAACTCTACTGGGTAGGCGATCGTATTTACCGAGACAAACAATGCGGCAATGAAAGACATCAGGGCAACGGCACCGATGCTATAGGAGAGGTACGCTTCTCCCGACCAAACGAACAGTCGTCGGGCCCAGGGGAAAGGTTCGGTGCGCGTATGCCATAAGCCTCCCAGGATGCAAGTTATGCCGACATAGATATGACCGCCGACAACATCTTCGAGGTTGTCAACTCCGGCCAACCAGTATTTACCGCCTGCACCGAAGAAATAACCAAATATGGTTCCCGGGTCTAAGGTCGGGTTGGAAATTACCCGAACGTCACCAATTGCGGTATCATATAAACCACCAAAATACATAGCTTTGGCCACCAACAAGAAGGCGCCTCCCCCTAAGAGTAGGAGGTGAATGCCGATGATGGTGGTCATTTTTTTGCCATCTTCCCAGTCGTAACCGAAAAATGACCCTTCATTGAGGATTTCTGGCCCTTTAAGGGAGTGGAAGATGCCTCCGAAACCTAGAAAGGCCGAACTAATGAGATGTATGACCCCGATGGCGAAGTAGGGATGGGTATCGAGGATTTTACCCCCCGCACCGACGCCCCAACCTTGAGCGGCCAGGTGCGGCAATAGTATTAGGCCCTGTTCGTACATGGGCAGTTCTGGGTTAAAGCGGGATAGTTCAAATAGGGTATAAGCTCCCGCCCAGAAGACGATTAGACCTGCGTGGGCGACGCGGGCTCCGAGCAGTCGTCCCGATAAGTTTGCTAAACGTCCGTTCCCCGCCCACCAGGGAAACGATTGTCCTTCCGCAGGGAAGGATTGAGTAACCATGCCTGTTGTCATGGCCTTTGGACCTCCTTTGTTGTTTTTACAATTTTCAGCCTTCGCGGCTTATTAAAACTAATTATCAATAAAAAAGTTGAATTGTCAAGGGGTTAATGAAAATATTTTTCATTAATTTTATTTAGGAATGGCCCGCAGCCTTCAGAGGCAACCAATTTGTGGCGATCGCTATGTAGCTTGAATGGCAATAGTTATAGCTAGCAATAGGATTGGAGTCCGAGGGGGCTTTTGCCAAAATAATAGGAGTATCAGGGCAATTGCGATCGTCTGTTACTAAATGTAAAGAATTTTAAACTAGCGTAAAGAAATAAAACATAATATTTGAGAATAACTGTCATTAAGTTAAGATGAATCTTGAATGGGGCTAAATTGCGTTCTCCTCTATCAGACGGGATACTGTTCCATTCAATATTCCCACTGTGGCCTTCTAGCTTCTGCGAGCGAGCCTAGAAGGCCACAGTGGGACTTTTTTTTGTAGCCGTTAATCTTAAAGCAGCAATTTGGCCTTGATGGTTTGCTGGTAGCGATCGCAGTTCTTTTCTTGCAAAGCGGGTTTTTTGTGAGTTCAAAATGATGTAAATTGGGTTTAGCGAAGCGAAACCAAACTTCAATTAACTACTGTTTCAAAACTATGCTAATTCAATTTACGGTCGGTAACTATTTATCTTTTAAAGAACCCGTTACTTTGAGCATGACGGCGACAGACGAGAGAGCTAAATTTGAGAAACTAAACGAAGATAATGTCTTTAAAATAGACGATGAATTAAGCTTGCTTAAAAGTGCTGCTGTATATGGTGCTAACGCCAGCGGCAAAAGTAATTTGGTGAAAGCAATGGCTTTTATGCGTTGGTTTGTTTTGAACTCTTCTAGACAAACTCAAGTCAACGATTTAATTAATGTTGAAGAATTTAGATTGAGTACGGAGACTGAAGGAAAACCTTCTTTTTTTGAAATAATTTTTATTTTGGAGGGAAGGGTTTATAGGTACGGTTTTGAAGTGGATAAAAGACGGGTAGTTTCAGAATGGTTGTTTCACGTTCCTAAAGTTAAAGAGTCAAACCTTTTTAAGCGTAATGGTAATGAAATTAAGATGAAAAAAGTTTTTAAAGAAGGTAATTTAATCGCAGATAAAACCAGGAATAACGCTTTATTTCTATCTGTAAACGCACAGTTTAACGGTGAAATATCTACTAAAATATTTTTATGGTTTGAAAGTAAATTTAATGTAGTATCTGGAATTTATACTGATATCTACAAAGACTTGACCATAGAATATTTTAGCGACAAAAAAAATGATATTTTGGAGCTAATAAACAAATTTGATTTAGGTATTGATGACATTAAAATAGATATAGATACTTGGAAAGTTTCGGCTGATAATTTGCCTAATTCAATGCCAGAAGATGTCATAAAATTTATTCTTGACTCGGAAATACAAACTGATAATATTCAAACCTTTCATAAGAAATACGATTCCGAAGGGGAGGAAGTTTCTCTAGCAATTTTAGATTTCGATGAAAATGAATCTGAGGGAACTAAAAAGCTGTTTGCTTTGGCAGTACCAATTCTCGATACCTTAAAGAATGGGGAAGTTTTAGCGATCGACGAGCTCGATGCTAGATTTCATCCACTGATGACTCGTACTATTATTGATTTGTTCAACTCTAAGGACACTAACCCTTATAACGCGCAATTAATTTTTATGACTCACGATACTAATTTACTTAGCAATACAATTTTTAGAAGGGACCAAATTTGGTTTGTGGAAAAAAACAAGGAAGGTGTCAGCGATTTGTATTCTTTAGTGGAGTTTAAAGTCGATAACAATGCTGACTTTGAAAACGACTACATTAAAGGAAAATATGGTGCTATACCCTTTATTGGTAATTTTATTAAACTTTTTGGTGAGAAAAATGGCTCGAAATAAACAGCAAAGCAAAAGCTCAAAAAAAACAAGTTCAAGTTCAAAGAGTCGGCTCTCTAAAAAGATAAATCAAACTGCAAATAGTCGAGAAGTCAAAGAAGCAAGAGATGTTTTTCTAATAGTTTGTGAAGGCGAAAAAACAGAACCAAATTACTTTAAAAACTTTCCAATCCCTTCGTATCAAATTGATGTAATAAACTTAGGAAATAACCCTATATATTTGGTAAAAAAGGCAATAGAAATTAGCAAGCAAGGAAAAGAGTACGAACAGGTTTGGTGCGTATTCGATCGCGACGATTACCCACCAAATGACTTTAATGGGGCTATAACTTGTGCAAAAGAAAATGAGATTAAAATTGCTTACTCAAATGAGGCTTTTGAACTTTGGTATTTATTACATTTTTACTATCGCGATACTGCCATGTCTCGCAAGAGTTATGAAGGAGAGTTGACAAAAAAATTGAGAGAAGCTAAGTTAATTTCTAAGAGTCAAAAGTATGAAAAAAATAGCGAAGAAATGTATGGATTTTTAGAAGATAAACAAGGTCGGGCCATTAAAAATGCTAAAAGACTTTTAAAAGAATATAATCCACCCAACCCTGCTAAAGATAATCCTTCAACAACGGTGCATTTATTAGTAGAACAGCTTAATAGATTTGTCAGGGGCAATTAACAATTAACATTTTCCCAATTGCCTAAATTAAAATCAATCCCTCGCTAACTTCTTGTAGGGTGGCATCAACTACCACCCCCACAATATCGCCGTCGGCAAAAATTACCGTTCCCGTTCCTGGTAACTCATCCGGTAACGGTCCCAAAACGCCACCGCCAGCGCCAAATATAATAATCCGATCGCCCTCCTCAACGTTAAAATCCTCTATTAACGCAAAATCGTCGTTGCCGGCAGCGTTATAGAAAGCAGTGGTACTGTTGCCGAGAATAAAAGTATCTTCCCCCAGACCGCCGTTTAAAAAATCGATTTCGTTTGCCCCCGACTGGCGGCCGGCCCCCAACAACCGATCGCTGCCATCGCCCCCAAACAGACTGTCGTTGGCGAGGTCGCCGTTGAGGTTGTCGTTACCTCCGCCCCCTTCTAGGGTATCTTCGTTTCGTCCGCCGAACATGAGGTCGTCGCCTTCGCCGCCGTTTAAGCGATCGCTTCCCAAGTCTCCCAGGAGGAAGTCAAAACCAAAGTTGCCATCGATGGTATCGTTATCTTTACCGCCGTAAACCGTATCGTTGCCAGAACCTCCCCCCACCGTATCGTTATCGGCGTTGCCAAAAATGAGGTCGTCGTTGTCGTTGCCAAAGAGGCGATCGCCCTCTCCGTTGCCATAAATAGTATCGTTACCCCGCCCGCCTTCGATATTTTCGCTGCCGTTGTTGCCGAAAATAATATCGCTGCCATCGTTGCCGCTGAGGACATCGTTAGCATCGTTGCCGACTATGCTATCGTCGCCAAACCCGCCGTCGATGGTATCCAGTCCCGCGTTACCAGTAATAGTATCGTTATTCCCGCCGCCCTCGATAACGTCGCTGCCTTCGTTGCCTTCGATGCTATCGTCTCCTTCTAGTCCGTCGATCGTATCGTTGCCTCCCTGTCCGAAGATGATATCCGCCCCATTAGTTCCCTGGATGAATTGAGGAATATTGCTGCCGACAATGGCACCATCGGGAAATCGATCGTCGGGGACAAAAGGTGGAGGGTTGGGGTTGCCTATGCCGGCGACAATACTTCCACTGGCGATGGTCAGTCTGCTATTTTCTAAAGTAACGGAACCAGAAATGCTAATAGACTGATTTTCTCGCAAACCTAAACCTACGGCGTTGAATTCATCTAAAAGATTAACAAAGTAAATTTTGCCGTCGGAGTTTAAAATAAATTCATTTTCATCAATAACAAAACCAATATTACCCGAAATAGTTTGCAGTCCAAAAAGTGGCGGTGGCGGTTGGATGCCCGCCCCGCTAATAATAATAGTATTATCTAAACTTAACCTGTTATTATCTCTGCTTAAAAAACCGCTTACTCTGAGTCTTTCTCCCGGTTGCAGACCTAAAGTAAAAGTATCCAGTTGGTCGATTAAATCGACAAAAAATTGTTGTTCGTTGTCGGCAGTTAGTATGAGATTGTCGTTGCTGGTAATTGCAAAAATAGTTCCGCTTACTTCTGTTAAGTTTAGATTGTTAGATTGTTGTTGAGAAACTGTTCTTAAGTTCATGTTTTTTTGAGTTTTTGTAGTGGTAAAGATGTAGTGACTGTTCGTAGTAATCGCTTTAGCGATTCATATTGATAAATCGCTAAAGCGATTACTACGAACAAGATTTATGATTCTAGAACGCTACTTGCGATCGGCTACCTTAGTTTTTAGTTATTAGTCGATCGTTATCTCTCAAAGTTTCGGGAACTTTCCATGCCAAGGTTAGCATTCTGCCTGCGGTAAACAGGGTAAAAGCTAACCATAATAAATGGGTATTTTTCCCGTAGATAGCAACAGCAGCCATCGGCAAAAATCCAACGACCAAAGCTATTATAGCACCATCGCGTAAAATCCCTCCTTCTGTTAAGCCAAAAAAATAACCGTCTAGGATATAGGCGATGGAACCAAAGGCTAAAACAGGCAACAACCAAATTACATAAACATCGATTAATTCTATGACGTTTTGATGGTTAGTTAATAAGCTAAATAAACTTTCTCTAAAAACTATAAACATCAGTGCAAATATTAGCCCCAAACTAAAACCGATGCCCCCGGCAAGACGTAACAGCGGTATTAATTCCTCTTTTTTTTCTTGTCCGAGAAAATTCCCTGCAAAACTTTCTGTAGCAAAGGCTAATCCGTCGATAAAATAAGCCGCAAAACTTATTACTTGTAATAATAAAGTATTGGCGGCTAAGGTCAGGGTCCCTAAAGCAGAACTTAAGTTATTAAATATGGCAAAACTCGAAATTAAAATAAAGTTGCGAATGGTGATATTAAAATTTAATTCAAAAGTTGCTGTTAACGCCTTTTTATCTAAAATACTACCTGCAACGGCCGAAACCTTGGTTAGCCATCCTTCTTGCAGAACTAAAACTATTCCTACTAATAGCATTAAATATTGACTGGCAGCGGTAGCTATACCCGCCCCGGCGCTTTCTAATTCCCAATTAACAATAAATAAATAATCTAAAACTACATTAGCACTATTAACCACCGCTGATAATAATAAAACCTTGCCGCCTTTTTCTCGTCCGAGAAACCACCCAATTAAAACGTAGTTAATTAGGGCTGCTGGTGCTGCTAAAATTCTAGAGTTATAATAGAGTATTCCCGAGGTTTTTACTTCTGGTTCGGCATTAAGGATGGCAAATGCAATTTCTCGGATGGGGTATTGGCAAATTAATAAAACCGTTCCGATAGTGGCAGCGATCGCGCAATTGCGCAGCAGAATTAATAGCATTGTATTGGTGTCATCTTGCCCGGAAGCTTGGGCGGTAGTTCCAGTGGTTCCCATCCGCAAGAAACCAAAAGTCCAATAGATGTAATTAAAAATAATCGCAGCTAAAGCTACTCCCGCTAAATGTTTTATTTCTGCTAAATGTCCCAGAAAAGCGATGTCAACTAAACCGGCCAAAGGAACCATGAGATTGGAAATAATATTAGCGATCGCCAACCGGAAAAAACGTTTGTAAAAATTAGATTCATTCATATAGCAATTTTATTTTAGTTGTGTCCAAAAGCCAGACGCTTTTTGGTAATGGGTAATAGGTAATGGGTAATAGGGAAGAAGGTTTCCAGGATTTTTTGCTATTAGTAAAAAGCCTTTTATAGCGATTATTGAATCGGTGAAGTACACCCCGATCGATCCCCCTAAATCCCCCTTGAAAAGGGGGACTTTGAAAATTTCCGGCTCCCCCCTTTTCAAGGCTTGCTCGGGGGGATCGAAAATGTATTTCACCGATTCGATAAATGCTATATTCGTTTACATATGATTTGAAAAGGCTATAGTAATTAACAATTAATAATTAGCATACGCTCGGATTTTGCCTCTGGATGTAACATTGGGGATTATTGGCGCGGCGCGCGCCAATAACGTCAATAGCAAATTAATTCTAAATCGACTTACCAACTACTAACTAGCTCTTTAATTTTAGCCCGAGCATCTGCCAAAGATTGAGCTTTCAATTCCTCACCTTGATTCATATTTTCGGCATAGATGAAAGTAATATCCTTGATGCCAATAAAACCAAATATTCCGCGCAAATATGGTGCTTGAAAATCATAAGCTTCTGCGGGAGTGCCCGGTTGAAAACTACCGCCGCGCGTAACAATAATTAACATTTTTTTGCTGCTATCTACCAAACCGCGATAGCCATTTTCGTCCATAACAAAAGTGCGTTTAACGCGGACGATTTGGTCGATGTAGGCTTTAAAGGTAGATGGCACGCTCAGATTGTACATCGGAATGCCAAAAACAAAGCGATCGCTCTCTAAAAACTCCTCTATTAAATCTTCGGAGATTTTAATTGCTGCTGCCAACTCCGGCGTATGAGTTTCTGGGGAACTGTAGGCAGCAGCTATCCAATTTTCATCGACGTGGGGCACTGGATGATGCCCCAAATCTCGATATTGGACTTTATCTTCGGGATGGGAGTTTTTCCAGGCATCAATAAACTCCTGGGAGAGGGCGCGAGACATAGAACGCTTGCCCCTGGGACTTGAGTCGATGTGTAAAATACGAGCCATGAGTGTATTCTAAATTACAAAGTTGGACTGGGTGAGTGCTTTTGCTAGACCCAAATTATCATTATAAGGGCGTTGAAAGTTGCTCGCTGCAGAAATACCTTATGAATGGGTAAGTTGTAATTAGAATAAGGCGATCGCTATGGAAACAACGACGATGGAAGCGATCGCTAATATCAATTAATAATTAATAATTAATAATTAATAATTGGGTTAGAAGCGTAGAAACCTGAACCTGAATAGATCGCTAACAACTATAGCAATTTGTGTTAAAGTTGGTTATGTTTTAAAAATACTAATTTTAATCGCTAAAGCGATTACTACCAACTTGTCTAAATTAACAATTAGACGATCGCTCCTCAAACAACGTCAATCTTTGTCCCCCACCGAATGGAGACAAAAGAGCGATCGTCTCGTCTCCCACTTAAGAACTTCTGGGGCCTTAATTGAAGCTAAAACTATTTTGGCTTATTTCAGCTTTCGCCAAGAACCGGACCTCAAACCTTTATTCACCGAGTCTCTGGAGGGTTTTAATCCCGCGAGCAAATTATGGGGTTTTCCTCGTTGCGTTGGCGAGTCTCTCTCTTGGCATCTCTGGCAACCGGGAGATCTTCTGGCGAAAGGGACTTATGGCATTCTCGAACCAGAAGAAGATGCTACAATTTTGGACCCCTCGGAAGTTGACTTAATCCTCGTCCCCGCCGTTGGTTGCGATCGGCGCGGTTATCGCGTGGGTTATGGGGGCGGTTTTTACGATCGGATGTTGAGTTTGCCTGAATGGGCATCTAAACCTACTATTGGCATCGTCTTTGACTTTGCTTTTTTACCAGAGTTACCCGTCGATGTTTGGGATAAACGTTTGCATGGAGTTTGTACAGAAAATGAATTGTTAATGGTAAGTTGTTAGTTGTTAGCCAAAAATTCATCCATCCTCTTGCAAAATTAATAAAACTACATTATCTAAGCAAAATAACAAACCCTTCTTGGGTGAAATGTCGATCGTGAGTTAGTACCTCGCTAATTCCTAAAGATTTCATAGTATTCATAGAAATACAGTCTGCCAAACTTTATCCTTTATCGGCACGCTTTTCGTACAAATTCATCCCTTGTAAAAACGATTGGTGGCTTTGTTCGACAACAAAAATATCGGGGTCGTCGATAATAGCTTTAACTAACGAAACTGCACGCTGTCGCTGTCGAGTGCCAGCATTGGCGTAAAATGTTAAAAGCTCGCTTAATACCTCTTCGGTTGTGACTATTCTTGTTTCGTCGAGCGATGAAGCGATCGCCATAACTTTATCGTGCCATTCATCTTGAGGATTTATTAATGCTATCCAATAAAAAGCATCGGCAAATATTCTTTTCATTTTTCTTGTTTGGGAGTGCCGTAAATATAGAAATCGTGTTGTTCTGCCCCATCGTTCGGGAGTCGATCTAGTTCCTCTTCCGTCATATCTTCTATTAGAAGTTGGGCTATTTTCCAAATAGGTTGACGAACTTTAGGGGTAGTTGAGTTTTCCTGAATTTGTAAGTCTCGATCTATAGCTTTTTTAAGATCGTCAAAGACAGTATCTAAGGAAGTGCCTTGAAATTGTCGGTCTGTAATTTCCAGACAACTAGCCAAATAGCCTGATTCGTTTTTTTCGAGGGAAATGTTAATTTGATAAGACACGATCGTTTTTTCCTCCTAAAGCCGTCAAATTAGATTATAGCAGATGTTGAAAATCTGAAGCGCCTACGTCCAAATGCCAGAGGATAGACTCTTGGCTATTACTACTAACTTGCTATCCGTTGTTAATATTATGATTGACTCTAAAATAAAAAAACAATATCGTCGATTGTTGCCAAAGTTATCCCAGTGGGGAAGAGCGATCGCTACTTATGCATTATTAGGAGCGATCGCCGTCTTAATGCTCTTTCCTTTATTTTGGCTCCTAACTACTGCCTTGAAATCTCCTACGGAAAATATTTTCCAATTCCCCCCCCAACTCTTACCAGAAAAACCTACCCTCCAAAACTTTATTAAAGTTTGGCAAACCGTACCCTTCGATCGCTACCTTTTCAACAGTACCGTTATCGCTACTTTAACCGTTAGTTTAAATCTTATTTTCTGCTCTCTAGCAGCTTATCCCCTAGCAAGGATAGACTTTCGCGGGCGCAAACTAATTTTTGCCCTCGTCGTTTCTACTATTATGATTCCTTTCCAAATTGTAATGATTCCCCTCTACGTTTTAATCGTAGAATTGGGATTAAAAAATAGTTATTTAGCCGTAATATTTCCTAATATTGCCTCTGCCTTTGGCATCTTTTTATTGCGACAAGCCTTTCTGGCAGTACCGAAAGAATTAGAAGAAGCAGCCATAATCGATGGTTGCGGGCATCTAGAGATTTGGTGGCACGTTATGTTGCCTTCTATTAGACCTGCTTTAGTAACTTTAGCTATTTTTAGTTTTATCGGTTCTTGGAGCGATTTTCTTTGGCCTTTATTAGTTTTAGACCGACCGGAAGCTTACACTTTGCCTCTGGGAGTTGCTAATTTAGCAGGTACTTTTTCCTTAGATTGGCGTTTAATCGCGGCCGGTTCCGTCATTTCCATCGCACCAGCGATCGCTTTGTTTATTCTCCTGCAAAAATACATCGTCCCCACCGATGCGGGCAGCGGCATTAAAGGTTAATAATTAAGCGGATAACAGGCGAGACGCCTGTTCTACGGGAAACAGGCGAGACGCCTGTTCTACGGGAAACAGGCGAGACGCCTGTTCTACGGGAAACAGGCGAGACGCCTGTTCTACGGGAAACAGGCGAGA
>JAXHVR010000041.1:0-49111 GCA_034189005.1 Cyanobacteriota bacterium
ATAATTAATAATTGAGGGAAAAGTATGGGTTCTTTGTTCTGCCTTGCATTCCCCTTTTTCCTCTCTTTATTTTCTGCCTGGTTATTTATTGCGACTCGATATTAGATATCCCATAATAAACCAGATTGCCAATTGGGGAAATGTTAATTTGGAAAATGTTAATTGATGAGTTATAGTAATTATTGAATCATCGGTGAAGGAGACCCGATCGATCCCCCGTTGGTAACCCTTAAAAAGGGGGACTTTTAATTGTTCCGGCTCCCCCCTTTTTAAGGGGGGCTGGGGGGGATCGAGAGGGGGATAATCCTGGCTCGTAAATAGGGAGCATCTCATATTTGCAAAAATAAAATTTTCCTATTACCTATTACCTATTACCCATTACCAAAAAGCGTTAAATTTTTGGTTTTTTTCAAAATTGAGATGCACCCCGTAAATACCTCTCTAAACCACTTCTTTAAGACGATCGGCGGCTTTGTTCAAATTTTGAGTACCCGTTTTTAATAAAGAAATGCCCTTAGCGCTTTGAGCAACATCCCGGTTAAGAGAGTGCATGGAATTAATTACTTCTTGAAGAGCGATCGCCTGTGTTTCAGTATTTTTATAAATCTCTTGGTTGCTAGCAAATAACTCAGAAACAACCTCCCTCACTCCCTGAAAAGTTTTAGCAGATTCTCTAGCATTTTTTACCCCAGACTCCACAGTTTCTCTGCCTTTTTTGGTCACCACTAAAGTCGAATTAATAGAACCCTGAATTTCAGGAATAATAGCATTAATTTTATCTCCAGCTTCTCTACTTCTATCTGCCAATTTTCTAATTTCCTTAGCCACAACAGCAAACCCCTCTCCCTCCTTTCCTGCCCTGGATGCTTCTACCGCAGCATTAAGGGCTAACATATTAGTCTGCACTGCTAAATCCCCCACCAACTTTGCCAACATAGAAATACTACCGATCTGACTGGTTTGTTCTCCCATTCGCTGATTTTGTAGGGCAATATTTTCCATCGTTTCTCTGAAAATCAGCATTCTATCGAGAGTATTTTCGACTATTTTACTGCCCTCTTGAGCTAAAGTAAGTGCCTGTTCGGCGCAACTAGCAACTGCTTCTGCTTCCCTGGCTATTTCTTGAGAAGATTCCCCTAAAGTAGAGAGATTAGCCGTAGTTTGATTTACTGCATGAGATTGCTGAGTAGCAATTACTTCCTGTTGCTCCATAGTTACTAAAATTTCTTGCGACAAATTCGAGACCTTATAAATCAGCGCTCTAATTAATTTAACTAACTTTTTCAAAAGCAAAAACCCTACAATTAAAATAGAAGCAACAGCCAAAATAACCTGAAAAACAGCATATTTTATAAAATCATTAACCGCCGCAAAGACGAGATTTTTAGGAGATTCATAAACAACTACTAAAAAACGTTCTCTGTTGGCATTATTGGGGTAAACTATTTCATAACTAATAGCCTCTGTAGCATCGACAATATTACCCTTACCTCCAGAAATTATTTCCGATACAACTTTCTCTGGATAATCTTTGCCGATATTTTCGTCAGTTTTCAGGTCTAAACTCCAAGCCTTTTTCTCCTCTGGATGATATAAATAATAACCCTTTTCATCTACAGTAAAAGCCTCGATCTTTTTATCTTTATTATCGCCCTTTAATTGTTTAAATAAACTATTTGACAAAACGTTAATAATGACAATACCTTTTCTTTCTCCCTCCCTAGAAAAAATCGGAGTAGCATAGCGAATAGTAGGTTTGTAAGGAATTTCTATCTGTCCTAATTCCTGATTTAGGTTTAAGCGCGAGACATAAATTTGTCCTACATCTAGCTTCATAGTTTCCCAAAAATAATCCCGATCTGCTTTATTTTGAAGTTTTTCTTCAGAGATAACTTCAATAGTAGATTCCAAGGCTTCTACCCGCACTATTTCATTGCCATTCTCATCCAAATAACGAAGCTGCATATAATAAGCTTTAGCTTCCATCATCGACGTAAATATAATGTTTAATCTATCCACCCAAGCATCATAAGTCGAGTTGGTTACCCTGTCGTTTCCGTTTCCCTCTCTCGCTCTAATAATTCCTTGAATTGGAGGTACTTTACTGAGAAACAAAACATCGTCGCTGATATGCTCTAAAGAATTAACAATTTTTGCCGCACTGGTAGATGCCATATTATCTAGACGTCTTAAAGCTAAATCTCTTAAAGCATCCGTAGAAGTAGCAATGCCATACCAGCTAACCAGCCCTGCTGGAATAATCGTACAGATTATCAGCAAAATTAGCAGTTGATTTTTAATTTTTTTAAAGAATTTTTGAATCATTTTTAGGGAACGGGAAATAGTCCGTGGGGAATTTAGCAACGACAATGTACGGGATGTAACGGATGAGTCATTAGTAGGACAACTATAGCATTTTCAGGGAGCATCTCATATTTGTAAAAAAACCAATATTTCAACGATCGTTGTCAGTTGTTAGTGGTTAGTGGTTAGTTGGGCTACTATAGCAATTCTTGAATCGGTGAAGTACACCCCGATCGATCCCCCTAAATCCCCCTTAAAAAGGGGGACTTAGAATTGTTCAGGCTCCCCCCTTTTTAAGGGGGGCAGGGGGGGATCGAAAATGTACTTCACCGATTCGATAAACGCTATAACAACTAACCACTAACGACTAACATGCATGTTAAATTTCTTGGCTTTCTTCAAAACTGAGATGCACCCTATTTTCATTTTAAATGTAAACCCAAATGTTTTGTCCAATAAGACTGTCCGGCTTTGCAAGCTTCGCCGGTCGTTTAAAAACGCTATAGCATAACTTACACTTGAGAATTAAGAAAATTAGCAGTTTCGCTCAAATTCTTAGTTCCAGTTTTAGTTTGAGAAATACCACTAGCATTTTCCTTAGCAGCAATATTAAGAGCGTTCATCGCCTCAACTACTTGTTCGATAGCAACAGCTTGCTCTTTTACCGTAATTGCAATTTGTTTGCTACTAAATACTCCCTCATTTGCCGCCCGCGTCACCCCTGCAAAGACCTCCGCAGTTTCCCGAGCAATTTTCTCTCCTTCCATAACATTAATAGTTCCTTCCTGGGTCGCTTTTACTGTTAAATTAATAGCAGTTTGAACCTCAGTAATTAAACTGTTAATTTGGTCGGCAGATAATTTGCTTCGATCTGCCAATTTGCGAATTTCTCCCGCCACAACCGCAAATCCTTTGCCATTTTCCCCCGCCCGCACTGCTTCGAGGGAAGCATTGAGAGCTAACATATTAGTTTGCACTGCTAAATCCTTTACCAGACTGGCGATATTATTTATTCGATCGGTTTGCTCCGTTAACCTATCTATTTGGAGGGCGATCGCCTCTACTTTATTTTTAAGTAAATTGATTTTATCTAGGGATTTTTCCACAGCTTTAGTTCCCTCATTCGCCAAACTTAGCGTTTGCCGGGCCCCCTCCGCCACCGATGTCCCTTGAATATCTGTAATTTTAGAAGAAACATTCAACTCATCTATTGTAGTAGTCGTTTGATTTACTGCCGCCGCCTGTTTTTCGGCTATTGCTTCTTGTTCTTCTGTAGCCGCCGCAATTTGATTTGAACTCTCGGTAATTATATAGATCGTCTCCTTCACAGTGGCAACTATTGACTTGCTCAAATAATAACCTATTACCGGCCCCAGCAAGAAACAAATTACTACCAGAACAGCAAATATTACTAATATTTTTTGGTAGAGATTTCTGGCTTTTTCCCTTTCTTCTTCTGCAATTTCAGACTGGATAATTGTTAATTTTCTAAGTTGTGCGGTTACGGGGTCTATTACTTCGTACAAAGGCCCGTCAAAAATTTCTAATTTAGCTAAATTTTCTCCCTCTAAAATTTTTTTTAGTTCCTCAATCTCGGTATTAGCACGAGCGAACAATATTTCTGCTTCGGTGACGAGTTTCTCTTCTTCTGGGGCGAGCAATGTTTGTTTATAAGCAGCCCAATTTTCATCTATTCTTTCCGTCGCATCTTTAATAGACTCTAGGGCGACTTCCGATCTCCTCATTCCTTCCCGAGTTTTGTTAACCTCATCTATAATTGTTATTGCATAATCGTCAGAAACTTGTTTGAGCAATTCTAAAGGAATAACCCGGTCGTCATAAATAGTTTCAATTTGTCTATCCATTCGCCTTAATGAATGAGTAGAATAAGCAACAATTGAAAATATTATTATTGAAGGAATAACGAACAGTCCGCAGTATATTTTAGTTGTTAATTTCATACAGTAGGTAATAAATAATAGCTGACTATAGATGCGCTAATTTCTACCTTTCGATCTTTTTATTTGTCAATCTCAGACTTTATTTATGACGTCTCCCTTCTGACCTACGCTCTCTCCCTTCTCTGTCTTTTTAGATTACAGACTTAAGTTCTAAAGCCGCTTCGTTGAGTTTTTGGATACCCACCTTAGTTTGAGTCAAACCGCTAGCAGTTTCTCTCGCCGCAATATTAAGAGAATTCATGGCATCTACCACTTGTTTTACAGCGATCGCCTGCTGTTTTACATTCAAAGAAATTTGCTGGTTATTAACCACAACGTTATTAACAGACTCGGCCACGCCGCTAAAAGCATCCGCCGTTTCTCTGGCAATTTCCACTCCCGACTGAACGGTTTTTGTACCCTCCTCCGTTGCCATAACAGTGGAATTAAAAGCAGTCTGAATATCAGCAACTAAAGCATTAATTCTCTCCGCAGATCTTCGACTCTCATCTGCCAATTTCCTAATTTCAGAAGCCACCACCGCAAAACCTTTTCCATGTTCCCCCGCCCGCACTGCCTCCACCGCAGCATTAAGAGCTAACATATTAGTTTGGGAAGCTAAATCGCTTACCAAAGCAGAGATATTACCAATTTGATTAGTTTGCTCGCTCAAACGGATAATTTGTTGGGCGATCGCCCCTACTTTTTCATTCAAAGAAGCCATACCTTCTAAAGTATTATTAACTGCTTTTGTGCCCCCTTCCGCTAAAGTCAAAGCTTGTCTCGCTGCCGCTGCTGCTGCCTCCGCTTGTTCCGCACTTGCTTGAGAAGACGCGCTTAATTCATCCATAGTCGTAGTAGTTTGATTCACAGAAGCAGCCTGCTGGGAAGCAGTGCGTTCTTGGTCTTCTATAGTTGCAGAAATTTCCGTAGAAGAACCTGCTATTTTTCGCACTACTTTGTCGATAGTTCCGCTAACTCTTAAAGCCAGATTAAATGCTACAATTACAGACAAAATAATTAGGGCGATAGAGCCTAAAACTAGCAACCCTAACAAGGCAGATAAATTGTTTTTTGTTTCCTGAGTTTCCTCTTTCAGTAATGTCTGTTCTGCTTGCGAAAATTCATTACTCAATCTTTCAAAGCCTTCGACAAAATCTTTACCACTACCAGTATTAAATCTGGCTATAGCTTCCTCTTGGTTGCCTACTTCTACCAGTTGAATTACTTGTTGCGCGAACCGATCGAAATTATTTTTTACCTCCATCATTCTATCTAAACGACTTTTTTGATCTTCCCTAACAATCGATTCATTTACAGCTTCAATAGCTTCATCGAATAGCTTTGAAGCGGTGTTATACTCTTCGATAAATACTTCGTTTCTTACTGCTAAATAGCCGCGAAAACTCCCGATCATCCTCTCGCAATTTAAAGTAGTCTTATTCACCCCTACAATCACATCCTCCACCCTTTCTATTTCTTGAAAAGTATCAAATACTTTATTAGAAGTCAAGTACGTTAACCAGGCTAGTCCTAGAAATAAAACCACAGGAACGGCATATCCTATTAACAAACGGTCTCTCAATTTTAAGTTTTCTAACATCAGTTTTTCCGAATTTGATTATTTTTAAAAAATTACATCATTTCCGCACGCATCGTTTTCAAATAAAACCTACAAATTACATATTTTAGTTAGTGGTTAATTGTCAGTTATTAGTAGGTTTAAAAAGTCTCTACGATTTTTCCTCGCACGTTAATAATTAACCAGGCCGCGCTAATCGTTAAACTTTAAACCCTCTCATTTAAAGTCCAAACAAGCCCAAAAACAGTCAATACCATTTTTGACAACAGCAATAATTAATTATTAATTATAGCATTTATCGAATCGGTGAAGTACATCGAGCGATCCCCCCCTGCCCCCCTTGAAAAGGGGGGAGCCGGAACAATTCAAAGTCCCCCTTCTCAAGGGGGATTTAGGGGGATCGATCGGGGTGTACTTCACCGATTCAATAATCGCTATATTAATTATTAATTATTGAACGGAACTTCAAATATACTCTTCGATCGCCAACGCTCCCTGGGTCATAATTTTAGGCACATCTACAATACTCATCATTTTTTCCCCGTATTTAGCAGTACCTATTAAATATTCTTCATAGCTATTATTAGAATGCACCGCAGCCGGAATAGCCTTAATATCGGAAGGGTTTAAATACATAACATCAAAAACTTCCTCAACGATGGCCCCCGCCACCACTTCCCCTACCTCTATTATCATCGCCTTAGCAATTTTTTCGACTTTTTTTATTGGCATATTCAACAGGCCGCGAATATCCACTAAAGTAACTATTTCGCCCCGAAGATTCATATTCCCAACAATACGATCGGGAGTACAAGGAATAGGAGTAATTTTACGAACGTCAGTGAATTCGCGCACCACTTCTAAATTTATGGCAAAATATTCCTCATTTAAACCTATAACAGCCAGGGGCATCAAACCAGTAAAATCTTCCGCCCAACTTTGCACCTTTAAATTTTTAGCTCTCTCGCGAAAAATAGCTCTTTCTTCTGGCGAAACTTTGGGAGCAAACAACAAAGAGCTTTTCTTATCGAGTAAAATCTTTCCATCCCGAGGTTCTTTTTTCTCTAAGTTATCCTCCTCCAAACTCGATATTTCTACATACCGAACTAGATTTTCGCTAGACAGCAACATCACAATATCATCTTCCACCCTCGCCAGTCCAGCGACAAAGCGTTCGCTCTTAATTTCCCTTCCACTATCAGTAAACTCGATCCTATTGCCCCCGCCGTAAACCTCCTTATTTATCGATGTGGAAGGAATATTTTTTACCTCGAAAACTTCGTTAACAATAACGCCAATTTGCCAATTTTTCTCTGGAACGTTATTTTCTTGAGACCACAAAAAGCCGCCCCACTCTAGTACGACAACGCTATCCGTTAAGGAGTATTCCTCCAACTCGTATCCCAAAGCAATATTAAGATCCACGATCGGTAAAATATCTCCCCGCAAGTCGATAACCCCAACAATAGTAGGCGGAGTTTCGGCGATCGCTGTCACCTCCGGCAGCAAAAATATTTCCTTAACTGAAAGGGCTTCGAGCCCGTACAGCGCCCCCTTCACCGAAAAGATAAGATATGGTATATTTTCCATTCCTTTCTTCATTATTATTCTAATTTTTTAACAACAATTGCTTTAAATATTTAATAAAGTCCGATGCTGCGATTTCACCCCGATATTCTACAAGAGTATTTCCAGGCAACTTTTTCAGTAAATCCAAAGCTGTCTTATTCATCTTTCGCGCTCTTATAGTCTCCCCTTCGCTCTCATAAATATCTGCCAGTTCCACATAAGCAGAAATAGACGAAGGACACAAATAAATAATTTTTTTTAACAAACTTTTAGCCCTTTCTTTCTCTCCCTTTTCTTCAGCAATATGCGTCAATAAATAATAAGGAGCGACTGAAAAAGGTTCTACTTCCAGGGCTTTTTTACAAAACAATTCGGCCCTTTCGTACTCCCCTAAATTAGCGTAAACTTTAGCTATAAGACAATAAGCATCATAATTTTTAGGAGCCGATTCGATCGCTTTTTTTGCCTTTTCTATCGCTAAAATATATTTTTTATTCTGAAATAAAGTTTCAGCCTCAGCCAAAAGACTATCGGGAGCAACATTTGGGCTAGCTTCTTTCCCCACTATTCTGGGAATAATTAGCCCTTGTTTCTTTGTCGCGATCGGGGCGTTCTCCGAAGATATTATCCCCCCGTCGATCGCCGAATTAGATAAAACAATATTACTGCTTTTATTCTTTGAACTATTTCTTAATTTATCCTCTTCGCGAACCTTATAATTTTTGTTATCTTTCAACCATTTATTTGTAATGTTTTTTTCTTCTCCCCTATCTAAGCTTTTTTGATAAACCAAAGATTCGGGAAAAATTTTGACCTGAAATCTATCCATATTTTGACCGTGAAGCTCCGCATGAGCTGTCATTAAATAGCCCTCTGGGTTCAAGGCTTTATAAAATTTCTCAATAACTAAAGAAATTAGCTCCTGCTTAAAGTAAACAAAAACGTTTCGACATACTATTAAATCAAAATTTCTTTGGAAATCATCTTTGACTAAATTATTTTTACAGAAAGTTACCATCCTCCTAATTTCAGCATCAATTTTCCACTCCCCTTTAATTTGTTTAAAATAACGACCTTGCCTTCTCATATCCACTTGTCTAAACGACCAAGAACTATAAATACCCTTCTCAGCCTTTTCTAAAACTATTTCATTAACATCAGTTCCTAAAATAAAAATCTTCCAGTCTTGCCAGTCCTCGATGGATTCTCTAAGCAATATTGCCAAAGAATAAGGTTCTTCACCAGTGGAACATCCCGCACTCCAGAGTCGCAGTGTTTTGTTCTTTGATAAACGTTTTTTACTTATCAATTCTGGTAGAACTACGTTTTTCAGTAAATCAATTTGTCCCCGATCGCGAAAAAAATAAGTTTCAGTTGTCGTTAAACTTATTATCAAATTTTTCCATTCTTCTCTTCCCGCTTCCGTCTTACTATTTAATAGCTGATAATACCGTTCTGGATTGGCAATATTTAGGATATTCATCCTAGCTAAAATCTTATGACTTAAATTTTCCCGGTCTTGCGATCGTATCTGCAAGCCAGTTTCATCGACTATCTTTTTAATAAATAGTTCTAATAAAGCTATTTTCATTTATAAATTTTAGCTCTTTTATTCAACAATTAACAATTAATAATTAATAATTAACAATCTACGATTATAGCGATTATTGAATCGGTGAAGTAAATATTCGATCCCCCCCAGCCCCCCTTTATAAGGGGGGAGCCATATTTTTTCAAAGTCCCCCTTATAAAGGGGGATTTAGGGGGATCGACATGAGTCTGCTTCACCGATTCGACAAATGGGATAAAAAGACAATTTCCTATCGGTACTTACCCACGAGAGAATAAATTGTAGGGTGCATCTCATATTTGTAAAAAAGACTTCTTGCTACAGCAAGAAGTCTAATCAAAAACAGTGAAAGCGTCCCCGCTCGCGTCCGGGCCCGGCAGCGAGCGGGGACGCTCTACTCTGGTATTTGCAAAAATGACTTCCTGCATTCCCTCAAGCGGGATAAATGCGCAGGCGGCGATTTGGTTCCTCCCCAAAACTAGCAGACTTTAAGCGGTAATGTTCCACCAACTCATGCTGCATCTTACGCACCGTCGAAGAACGAGGTAAAAGTTCCACAGGTTGCCCCTTAGGAATCACAATTTGTTCCACCGCCAAACGAGCTTCCTCCAAAGCCTCAATTTCATCCTCCGACCCGTGACGACTAAATAAACTCAACTCAGCATACTCGGGAGTGCTAGGATCGTCCATATCCAACAACCGTCGCAAGGCTTTAGCTATTTGAGGAAGAGAGCTATTTTTGATAACATGAATCGGCACCTGACGAGTTTTAGCCAGATGGCGCAACTTCGATTGTTTGCGAGTATGCGATCGCAAAGTCAAAACCACATCAGCGCTATCAATATCCTTAGTCAAAGTCACCGGCAAAGCCAAAGTACCGATCGCCTGTTCTATTTGGTGGCGAGGAACCCCGTAAGGATAAACGTGCAAAGGCAAATCTTCGCCATTCGGCCCCACAGTCTGAGATGGCCCACTCATTGATAAAGACTCATCCAACATCTGCTCGAAAGACTGGCGAGTTGTTTCATTCTTCACAGTGCCGCCATAAACGCTGGGGCCTGTAAGAGAACTATCCTGCACCCCCCGAGAAATTGCACCTCCAGCAGGCAAAGGAACCATATAACCAGAAGACCCGAGGCCACCATTACGAGCCACAGACAGCGACGCCGATCGCGTACCCGACTCTCCAAACCCCCTGCCCTGACTCCTCATACTCCCCGCACTCGGCAACTCCTGAGTAATTTCCACCTCACCCGTATCGCTCATAGTCCGCACCTGAAGGCTAGGCTGACGCCCCCGCAAGAAAGCATCCACAGTCTCCGTCACCTGCTCGTGAACTATCCAACGCTGCCTCTCCCACATTTCCACAGCCACTTCAAAAGTAGGCGGGCCCTTGCGTTCCAAAACCGTCTTCTGAGAGCCGCGCCGCCTGGCCTCATCATCTCCGAGAGTAACCGCCTGCACGCCCCCAACCAAATCTGCCAAAGTCGGGTTTTTCAACAAATTTTCAATACGATTTCCGTGAGCGGTACCCACCAACATCACCCCTCGTTCGGCGATCGTGCGAGCTGCCATTGCTTCCAACTCCGTGCCAATCTCATCAATGACAATTACTTCTGGCATATGATTTTCCACAGCCTCGATCATCACCTGATGCTGGAGCTCCGGTCGCGCCACTTGCATCCGGCGAGCCCGACCGATGGCAGGGTGAGGCACATCTCCATCCCCTGCAATTTCATTCGAGGTATCAATAATTACCACCCGTTTTTCCAATTCATCTGCCAGCACCCGCGCTATTTCACGCAGGGCCGTAGTTTTACCAACGCCGGGGCGGCCCAACAACAAAATCGACTGACCGGTTTCCACCAAGTCGCGAATGCTGCCAATAGTCCCAAAAACCGCCCTACCAACCCGGCAAGTCAAACCAATAATTTCCCCAGTGCGATTGCGCATAGCGCTAATGCGGTGGAGAGTTTGCTCGATACCAGCGCGATTGTCGCTGCTAAAATTACCTACACGTTCGATGGAATATCTCAGATCGTCCCGAGAAATCGGTCTTTCGCACAGGTATTCAGCCCGATCTGGAAAACGGGCCTCTGGAAGGCGACCCAAATCCATCACAATTTCGATCGAACTGTTTCTTTGGGAATGTTTTTCTAAAGGCCGTCTAATTTTTTCCGGCAAGATTTCTAGTAATCTGTTGAGGTCGTCTGTAATCTGCATATCTGCTACAGTCGCTTTTTTTATTAGGTGGTCTAGAAATAGAAGGGTTGGGTAAATAGAACTGACGCGCTACAAAAAACCCATCTCCCTTCTCCTTCTTTTGATTTGAGAAACTAAGGAATCTGCTTTACTGGCAGCTTCCCAGAGAAGTTCCTCTACTCTTTCGAGCTTTATCGATTGAGAATCGTTAGCTATCTCCCCATCCATGCTTTCGCTTGGGAGAGTTGCTGCTAACTCAGCTTGGTACTCGTGCATTTTTTCTAATTTTTCTAAAATTGGAGACAGCAAAACGCGGGCGTAGCTACCGTAGGCTACACCAGCAACAAAATCGGAGTGGGGAACTTTTCCTCCCATCGCAGTTTTTCGGTTCCTTTCGGCTAAGAGCAAACCAGCAGTGTTTAGCTTCTCAACCGTGCGATGGTTCGTGCCCCCTGCCAGTTGTACGTATCCAGGTAAGCCCGCAGCTAGGACTTTTTGACTCAGTTTTACCGCCGCATTCGTCGCACCGACTCCTAGATCGCCACTCATAGGCCGACCGTCAGTTTGCCAAATTAAGGCACAGGGCAAAGGGGAGATTATTTCGTAAAGTCTGCGGAGATACTCGATTAAGCCAGCACCATCAGTACAGCTAATGGCCACTAATTTCAGTCGATCTACCCACGGCCTGACGCTCTGCCAAAGTCGCTCGAAGTCTTTTTCTCTCCCTATTTGAGTATGGATTTCGATCGCATCTACTCCTGTTTCTAGTACCAGAGGCGCAAGGGCTTCGGGAGTGGAGACATAAGAACGAGCATAAATTAGCTCTTTGGGGCAGACTGGCAAACATCTGCCGCAACCGTAGCAGCGATCTTCTATTACTCCTGTGAAACCAACATCGCCGAAGGTTATCGCTTCAGCAGGACATACTTTTTCGCAAGGTCGCCAGCAATCAGTAGGGCAAGCTGCTGGGTTGAATTCGGCTTTGCGAAAATGAGGGTCTTCTCCGTCGTTGAAACTGACCATTAGCCACGGTCTTCCTTGGAAGCCTAGTCCGCGACTTTTAGCTAGATTTCCTAAATCTTCAGCTAGTTGTAGGGCCTCGACCGCAGCAGCGATCGCTGCGGGATCTGCCGCTACGTCCACGCAGTCAGCACCGGCTAGAGAATAGGCCAAGGTTAGATTCCTCACCGCAGGCAGGTGTTGGAAACTGGCTCCGCAAATTAGCTTGAACCAGTGGCCTTCTTTTAGAGAATTTAAAGGATAGTAGCGTTTTGTCACGCTTATATGCTAGCGCTTATAGCGAAAAATTTTTATATTCATACTTCGGGGTTTAGGCCCATCGACGTTCTTTGCTTATCTTGATGGGCCTTTCGTTGCCTTGAACTGCTTTTAGGCAGGCACTAAAGCATCTTCTAGGGGCGTCCAGCGTACATAGCGATCGCCTCCCATTTCTACCACCAGTTTTACTCGCGGCTCTACCGTCGGTAAAACAGTCAAATACTCTATTTCTTGACGGGATAATATTTGGCCTTCGATTATCCACAAAACTAATCCCTTGGCATCGGCGGGTAGTTGCTCTAGTCGATAGTTCAGCACTGGCGGCACATAATAGACATAACCCACCGCAGCACCGGTGCCCAAACTTTTTTTGCCCAAGTGGGGCGGACGGACTCCATGTACTCCAGTCAGATACATGGCTAAATCTCCTAACCCCCTAGCAGTAATTTTATGGGTGAGATAGCCCGCAGCCCTTAAGCGACGTTCGTAACGTCCTTCAAATCCACCCTCCAAGGGAGCGTATAGGGCCAAGGAACCAGATTTCTCTAATTCTTTAATCATCCCCCGGCCAGTTGTAATCAGTGCCATAAGCTTAGTTTGTCCCTAAGTTAAATTTGCTAAATTGCTCAAATTATTGATTTTGTTCTAAATTATAGTCCTCCTTATCCAACTTATCCCAGGGCCAAGGCGCTAGAAATTTTTTTTGATTTTTTTTTGAAAAACAGCTAGACAACTACAAACAAATCGGCTATGATTGGAAAGCGCGTTTAAAAAGTAGGGAATTATTTGGCTCCCGATCTGGAATACGACGCATTAAAAGCAAACATAAAAGCGTCCCACTAACAAAGGGGACTATGCCGGCAACAGCTATTACTATTACTGGTGATGCTACTGGTGATGCGAAGAGTCAAAGCTATTCGCTTCTATCGGGTAAAATGTTGCAGCGGAAATTAAGCAGATAACCAAAGCTTAATAAAAAGGCTAATAAAAAGGCCAATAACCGAAATCGGATACTGAGTGGTTAGCTACTCAAGTCCAGTGCCTTAGTGGCATCAAAATGCCAACTATAAGCTTTTTAGTTTTAAAAGGGTAAGGATATGATAGGATTATTCCTTGCCCGGAAAAAGAAAAAAAGAAAATCGGCTTGACTGCCTTCTGTCTTCTGCTTTAACAAGACGAAAGCAAGAAGGAAAAGTCCTGGTGGAAGTTAAGATATAACTGCCCAAAAACCGAATCTAAGGTACTTAAAGGTAGCACCTGCATTTACTTATTATTATTGCAGGTGCAGCAATCGTGCCTGCTTGCGGGTAATTGGTAAAAAATTAAAAGAAAAAAAGGGGATATTTCCCGGCTGCTTGGAGAAACGAGCGATGTTGCATCCGCAACGCTGCGCGAAACGCTGCTTTCAAGCATAATGTAGTGCGTAAATAAAAGGAGATACAATGTCACTAGGTATCCTGGGCACCAAGCTAGGCATGACACAAGTGTTTGAAACAGAAACAGGTCTAGCAATTCCTGTTACCGTAATTCAAGCAGGACCATGCAAAGTAACTCAAATTAAAACCAAAGAAACCGATGGCTATCTAGCCGTTCAAATAGGTTACGGCGAGGTCAAAAACAAAACTCGCAAATTAAATACAAAAGATCCGAAAGAAGTAAACAAATACTTGACAAACCCAGAAATTGGTCATTTCCAAAAATCTGGAGGAACCCTTCTGCGTCACCTGCGGGAATATCGATTAGAAGACACGAATAACTTTGAGTTAGGTAACGAAGTCAAAGTCGATATATTTGAAGAAGGTCAAGTGGTAGATGTCAGCGGAACCAGTATCGGAAAAGGATTTGCCGGCTATCAAAAACGGCATAACTTCCGAAGAGGGCCCATGTCTCACGGTTCTAAAAACCATAGAGCGCCAGGTTCAACAGGTCCGGGTTCTACTCCAGGACGTATTTATCCAGGTAAGAAAATGGCTGGACGTTTGGGAGGGAAAAAAATAACAACGCGGAAATTAATAGTTGTTAGAATAGATGCCGAACGAGACCTGTTAATGATAAAAGGAACAGTGCCAGGAAAGCCAGGCAGTTTGTTAAGTATTGCTCCAACAAATAAAGTTGGTAAATAAATAGTTTCAGTATTATATAATTGCTGAAGCGTTCAAGTCTTACTGCTTAGTTAGTAAGAAAAAAAGAACAGTTGAAAATCTCCAAAGGAACGAGCGCACTATGGTTAATTGTGTAGTTAAAAACTGGGAAGGAGAAGAAGTAGGAGAGGCAACATTAGAATTACGAGTTGCCAAAGAAGAAAATGCTTCTCATATCGTCCATCGAAGCCTAAGATTGCAAATGGCAAATAGCCGTCAAGGAAACGCCAGCGCGAAAACAAGGGCAGAAGTAAGAGGCGGCGGTCGCAAACCTTGGCGACAAAAAGGAACCGGTCGGGCAAGGGCAGGTTCTATCAGGTCGCCACTCTGGCGAGGCGGTGGTGTAATCTTCGGTCCTAAGCCTAGAGATTATTCCCATAAAATAAATAAAAAAGAAAAGCGTTTGGCATTGCGAACCGCTTTGATGAGTAGGTCGGAAGATACGATCGTAGTTGAAGAATTTGCCGATAAACTACCAAGACCGAAAACTAAAGAATTAACAAATGCTATGAAGCGTTGGGGAATTCAGCCCGACGAGAAAGTATTGTTAATCTTACCGGAGAAACAAGAAAACGTTTATTTGTCAGGTCGCAACGTAGCTAATATGAAAATAATTTTAAGCACCCACTTAAATATTTACGACATATTACTAGCAGATAAAGTTGTGACAACACCAGCGGCACTGGAGAAAATTCAGGAGGTTTACAATGGCTAAATATACGGAACGGGACTTAGTGGATATAATCAAACGTCCCGTGGTAACAGAAAAAGCTACGAGATTAATGGAGTTTGAGCAATTTACTTTTGATGTAGATCGCAAAGCTACTAAGCCAAGTATTAAAGCGGCGATCGAACAACTTTACGATGTAAAGGTGATTGGCATGAACACCCAAAACCTGCCTCGGAAAAAAAAGAGAGTAGGTAAATACATGGGCTATAAGCCGGCTTATAAAAGGGCGATCGTTACCCTAGAAAATGGAGAACCAATTAGAAAGATTCTCTTCCCAGAATTATAATTGGTTTGTTAATTGTTAATGGTTAATAGTTAGTTGTTAATAGTTATAGCAATTCTTGAATCGGTGAAGTACACCCCGATCGATCCCCCTAAATCCCCCTTAAAAAGGGGGACTTTGAATTGTTCCGGCTCCCCCCTTTTTAAGGGGGGCAGGGGGGGATCGAAAATGTACTTCACCGATTCGATAAACGCTATAATAATTGGGTGTTGGTAAACAACCAAGAACCAAGCGCAAAACAGGCAGGATGCAAGCAGAAAACAGGCAAGATGCCTGTTCTACGATGTAAACCTCAGAAGCAATTTAGCCAAAATAAATCATGGGCATACGATCTTACCGACCCTACACTCCAAGCACCAGGCAACACAGCGTTTCTGACTTTAGTGAAATAACTAAAACAAAGCCAGAAAAATCCTTAGTAGAACACAAGCACAGAGCAAAAGGTCGCAACAATCGCGGCGTAATAACTTGCCGCCACCGAGGAGGGGGTCACAAGAAACTATATCGAATTATCGACTTTCGTCGCGACAAACGCGACATCCCGGCAAAAGTAGCAGCCATTGAATACGATCCAAACCGCAATGCCAGGATCGCCCTGCTCTACTATCAAGATGGAGAAAAACGTTATATTCTTCATCCAGTAGGCTTGCAGGTAGGCGCAACTATAAGCGCTGGAATCAATGCTCCTATAGAAGTAGGCAATGCCTTACCTCTGGATCGAATTCCTTTAGGTACGGAAATACATAATCTAGAGCTAACTCCAGGAAAAGGCGGGCAGATAGTTCGCGCAGCAGGAGCATCGGCTCAGTTAGTAGCCAAAGAAGGTAGCTATGTAACTATTAAATTACCTTCTGGGGAAAGGCGCAAAGTCAGAGCTAGTTGCTACGCGACCATAGGTCAAGTAGGCAATACAGATTCCAGGAATATCAGCCAAGGAAAAGCCGGTCGCAATCGCTGGAGAGGTCGCCGTCCGACAGTTAGAGGAAGCGTGATGAACCCAGTAGATCACCCCCATGGAGGTGGTGAAGGAAGGGCGCCGGTGGGCAGAACCGGACCGATGACACCTTGGGGCAAACCAGCTTTAGGCTACAAAACTCGTAAGAAGAAGAAACGCAGCGATAGCTTAATAGTTCAACGCCGTCGTAAGTCTTCCAAACGGAGTAAGGGCGGTCGTCAAAGTTAATTTTTGGTTAGTAGGTAAAAGGTAATAAGTAAGAACTGAGAAAAGCTTATGCAAGCCAGGTCGCTAATTACCTTTTAAGTACCCTTAGCCAAATTAATTAGAGATATGGAACAGGCGAGACGCCTGTTCTACGGGTAAATCCTGGGTATAACATATTTTCACAGACCTACTTACCTACTAACTAATACCAAGAACAAACTAACAACTAACAAAACCATGTCTCGATCTTTAAAAAAAGGACCATTTATAGCCGATAGTCTGCTGACCAAAATTGAAAAATTAAATGCAAAAGGCGAAAAACAAGTGATAAAAACTTGGTCGCGAGCTTCTACAATTTTGCCTCAGATGGTAGGTCATACAATCGCAGTTCATAACGGACGTCAGCACATTCCGGTTTTCATATCAGAACAAATGGTAGGGCATAAATTGGGTGAATTTGCTATGACGAGAACATTTCGCGGTCATACGAAAGACAAAAAATCCCGGCGGTAAGTAATAAGAAATAGTGCAGTCTAAATAGGCAAATAACCAATAAAAAGGGTAGCCTAAATAAGTAAAATAATCGCCTTTTCGATTATAATATTGAGTAATAAATTGAAGCGATCGAGTAGTAAAAACCCTGCTTTCTATCGTTCCTAAAAAAGCCAGTATCGAGGAATTTGGAGGAAAAGATGCCCCAACAAGTAGTAGATAAAACGAATGAAGTAAAAGCAGTAGCTCGTTATATTCGGATGTCTCCCTATAAAGTGCGACGAGTACTCGACCAAATCCGAGGAATTTCTTATCGCGAGGCATTGATAATACTAGAATTCATGCCATACCGCTCCTGCGACCCAGTAAGAAAAGCCCTGCGATCGGCAGCAGCTAATGCCGAAAATAATTTAGGAATCGATCCTGCAACTTTAGTAGTATCCACAGCCTTTGCAGATGGTGGACCTTGTTTGCCTCGCTACAGACCGCGAGCTCAAGGCCGTGCCTACAGAATTCGCAAACCAACTTGCCATATTACCGTAGCAGTTGCTCCTGTAGTAGAGAAATAAATAGTAGAGAAATAAATAGTAGAAGAAGAAAAAAACTTAATTATCTTCTACCGACTTAAAACATTATTACCTAATAAAAGATCTAGAAATGGGACAAAAAATACATCCAATTGGTTTTAGACTTGGCATTACCCAAGACCACCGTTCTCGGTGGTATGCAGATCCTAAAAACTACCCAGAACTCTGCCGCGAGGATTACAAAATCCGTCAATACGTTAAGAAAACTCTTGCCAATGCAGGGATTTCTCAGGTAAGGATAGAACGAAAAGCAGACCAAATAGATTTAGAAGTTCGTACTGCAAGACCCGGAGTAGTAGTAGGAAGGGGTGGTGCAGGAATTGAAAATTTACGAGTAGGATTGCAACAAGAATTAGGCGGCAATCGCCAAATCCGAATCAACGTCGTAGAAGTACCGAAAGTAGATGCCGACGCTACCCTAATTGGGGAGTACATCGCTCAACAATTAGAGCGAAGAGTCTCCTTTCGTCGAGTAGTGCGCCAAGCAATTACCAGGGCCCAAAAAGCCGGAGTAGAAGGCATCAAAATTCAGGTCAGCGGTCGAGTAAATGGAGCAGAAATCGCTCGTACCGAAGCTACCCGAGAAGGCAGCGTCCCTCTGCACACTTTAAGGGCAGATATTGACTACGCATACTGTACCGCTCAAACTATTTACGGTATTCTGGGGATTAAAGTTTGGGTATTTAAAGGGGAAATTATTCCAGGTCAAGAACAAGCAGCGGCAGCTAGCGCCCCACCAACTAAGCGACGTCAGCAAAAACGTCGCCAGCAATATGAAGACAGGTAGCAGCAAATAAATCTCCTCTTTATTATTGTTTGACAAGAAAGTGGAAAGCTGAAGCTGAAAGATAAAAGTTGCTTTGTGCGAGTCGAAAGTTGAAAAAACTTAGTATTCAAACAAGTAACTAAAACTCAAAGACAAACAACCAACACCCAAAAGCGAACCAGCCATAATCTCATGTTAAGTCCTAAAAGAACAAAATTCCGCAAACAACAGCGGGGACGGATGAAAGGTAAAGCAACCCGAGGCAATACAGTAAGCTTCGGCGAATTTGCTCTCCAAGCATTAGAACCAGCTTGGATTAACTCTCGTCAAATAGAAGCCGCTCGTCGTGCGATGACTCGCTATCTTCGTCGCGGTGGGAAAATTTGGATTCGGATTTTTCCCGATAAACCCGTAACCATGCGACCGGCAGAAACCAGGATGGGTTCTGGTAAAGGTGCCCCCGAATATTGGGTGGCTGTGGTCAAGCCCGGGCGCGTTATGTTTGAAATAGGCGGCGTTGATGAAGATGTCGCTAAGGAAGCTATGCGTTTGGCTTCTTTTAAGTTACCGATTAAAACTAAATTCATTACCAAAGAAGGAGAATAGTAGAGATATGGCTTTTGCGAAGATTGAAGATGCTAGAAGTTTAAACGATGAAGAACTGGCATCAGAAATTTTAGAAGCTAAGAAAAAACTTCTCGAACTCCGGTTGCTAAAAGCTACTGGAAGGTTAGAGAAGACCCATGAGTTCAAACATACTCGCCGTCGGGTAGCTCAGTTGATGACTGTAGAAAAAGAACGACAATTACTAGCTTCTAAAGAATCTACAGGCTCGGAAGAAGAATCTTCCAGTTCTGTTGAGAGTTAGGATATATCTGCTTTTTTTTGCAGAAGTTTATCTACAGAGAAGCTTCTGGCTTAAATTAAAGACAGAAATATTAGAAAACTCAGGAACGGTAATTTTTTAGTTTCTGAGCGATCGATAATTCTGTTGGGTGTCCGGGTTAGTTCCATTAATAAAGAGGTAGTTATGCCAGTAAAAGAACGAGTTGGTCTCGTTGTTAGCAATAAAATGCAAAAAACAGTGGTGGTAGCTGTAGAAAACCGAAGCTCTCACCCCAAATACGGAAAAATTGTGGTGACCACAAAAAAATATAAAGCTCACGATGAAGAAAATAAGTGTCAAGAGGGAGATAGAGTAAAAATTAGAGAGACTCGTCCTCTGAGTAAGACTAAACGTTGGACAATTGCAGAAATTATAACTTCCTCAAGTTAAGCCTGCGAAAACCACAATCTAAAAAGTGGTAAAATTACAATAAAAAAACAAGGGTTAATTAGAGAAAGAACTAAGAAAGATACAGTTAATTTAATGGTACGAAAAGCCAAAAATTAGCGGTGCCGAAAAGTAGTTTTTTCTTAGGGGTTGGTTGAGGAAAAAATGTTACCAAAAACCAACAGCCGATCGCTCAAACCAAACCGAATCTACCCAGCAAATAACACCAATGATTCAAGTTCAGACCATATTGAATGTTGCCGATAATAGTGGAGCGCGCAAATTAATGTGTATCCGCGTATTGGGCGGGAGCAACCGTCGATACGCAGGTATAGGCGATCAAATTATCGCTGTAGTGAAAGATGCTACTCCAAATATGGGTGTCAAAAGATCCGATGTAGTTAGGGCAGTAGTAGTCCGAACTCGTAAAGGATTGAGGCGCGAAAGCGGCATGAGCATTCGTTTTGATGACAATGCAGCCGTGATTATTACCCCAGAAGGCAACCCGAGAGGAACTCGCGTATTCGGCCCCGTAGCCCGCGAACTCAGGGACAAAAGTTATACTAAAATCGTTTCTTTAGCACCGGAGGTACTTTAATGGCTTGGAAAAAAAAGGTTAAATTAACCGCTAATGCAAAACCAGTGCGGCAGAAAATGCACGTTAAAAAAGGTGACACCGTGCAAGTTATTTCTGGTAAAGATAAGGGCAAAGTGGGAGAAATTCTTAAGGTATTGCCTAAGTTCAGCAAAGTGGTTGTCAAGGATGTTAACGTTAGAACTAAGCACGTTAAACCTCAAGCGGAAGGAGAATCTGGGAGAATTATGACCTTTGAAGCTCCCTTCCATAGTTCAAAAGTTATGCTCTATTCCATGAGTGAAGAAGTAGCTAGTCGCATTTGCTACACCTTTAACGAAGACGGTCGGAAAGTGCGCAAGCTCAAAAAAACTGGTGAAATAATTGATTAATTCAAAAGTAATAAAGCAATTTAAAATGCTTAGTAATTGCTGGATTACGAAAGATTAACAGAAGTAGGAAATATGACAGAACAACTAAAAAATCTTTACCTCGAAAAAATAGTTCCCAAACTGATGGAGGATTTTAAATATACTAATATCCATCAGGTGCCCAAAGCGATCAAAGTTACCGTAAACAGGGGCCTGGGGGAAGCATCTCAAAATGCTAAAGCTTTAGATTCGTCTCTAAGAGAACTCTCAACCATTACAGGCCAAAAACCGGTAGTAACCAGGGCTAAAAAAGCGATCGCCGGTTTTAAGATTCGCGAAGGGATGCCAGTAGGAGTTATGGTGACATTACGCTCCGAGCGGATGTATGCCTTTTTAGATAGATTGATCAATTTAGCATTGCCCAGAATTAGAGACTTTCGCGGCGTCAGTCCGAAAAGCTTCGACGGTCGCGGAAACTATAGCTTAGGCTTAAGAGAACAGCTAATTTTTCCCGAGATCGAATACGACAGTATCGACCAAATCCGGGGCATGGACATTTCAATTATTACCACAGCTAACAACGACTCAGAAGGCCGCGCCTTGCTCAAAGAAATGGGTATGCCCTTCCGCAGTTAACATAAGAACTAGGAGAAAAAGAAGAAAAAATGGCGTCTAACGATACTATATCAGATATGCTGACGCGGATTCGCAACTCTTGCATGGCGCAGCACTCAACCACAAAAGTTCCAGCGACAAAAATGACTCGCAGTATTGCCAAAGTCTTAAAAGAAGAAGGCTTTATTGGTGAGTTTGAAGAAACTGGAGAAGGGGTCCAAAAGTATTTGGTAATTTCTTTAAAGTATAAAGGTAAAAATCGCCAACCCATCGTTAGGCATCTTAAGCGGATAAGTAAGCCTGGGTTGCGAGTTTACAAAAATCGTAAAGAATTACCGAAAGTTTTAGGTGGAATTGGAATTGCGATTATTTCCACATCTAGTGGGATTATGACAGACAGAGAAGCTCGGCGCCGGGGTATAGGAGGCGAAGTGCTTTGTTATGTTTGGTAAGGGTAATGGAAAATAGGCGATCGAACAAAAAGCCGACGGTCAAACGCTCGTTTTGGCAATTGTCTTTTTCTTTAGAAGTGCCGTTTTCCTAATTCCAATTCCCCAGCACTAACCATTAACAACCACAAGCGAAATATGTCTCGAATTGGTAAACTTCCGATCGATATTCCGAGTAAAGTGAACGTCACCATTGACGGTCAAGAAATTGTAGTAAAAGGCTCAAAAGGCGAACTTTCTTGGGTATTGCCACCAGAGATTGGTATTACTCAGGAAGGAGAAACTCTGATCGTAAAACCTAAGAATGATACCCGTCGCGCCCGCCAGCGCTATGGTTTGTCTAGAACTTTGGTGGCAAACATGGTCGAGGGAGTCTCTAAAGGTTTTGAACGACGCCTTGAGATTCAAGGAGTTGGTTATCGGGCTCAGGTTCAAGGTCGTAACCTAATCTTAAATGTGGGTTATAGCAATCCTGTGGAATTGCCCGCTCCAGATGGCATAACTATTGCTGTAGAAAATAACACCAATGTAATTGTAACTGGCGTAAGTAAAGAAATAGTAGGGAATACAGCAGCCAAAATTCGTAGCGTCCGCCCTCCAGAAGTTTATAAAGGAAAAGGCATTCGCTATGCAGGTGAGATGGTAAGGCGTAAGGCGGGTAAGGCAGGTAAGAAGTAAATAATCCCGAACTTCCTGCCTCCATAGCGATCGCTTTTTGTCAGTAAGAGCTTCCTGCCTCCTACCAGATCGCCTACTTACTTCTTACAAAGAACAAACAAATTTTGGGGATATTTCTGGAGCCTAGAACAAAAAAAGTCAACTTTTTTATTTGATGGCTCAAAGAAATTGGCTCGTATTAGTGCATAGCAGATGGAATTAATTCCTAAGCGCAAGTCTAGATTGTTATAAGAGTTAAAAAGAGTTTAAAGATGAAACTGACTCGAAGAGAATTAGTACAAAGGCGGCATCGTCGAGTGCGAAATAAAGTGTCTGGGACAGCCGAACGACCCAGACTAGCCGTATTTAGAGCAAACGCTCATATTTACGCTCAACTGATAGATGATACCAACCATCATACTCTAGTTGCAGCTTCTACTTTAGAACCAGAACTGAAGTCTAAACTAAAATCGGGATCGACTTGTGAAGCAGCCCGAGAAGTGGGAAAACTGATTGCCCAGCGAGGGAAGGAGAAAGACATTAGTCTAGTGGTTTTCGATAGAGGTGGTAATATTTATCACGGTCGCGTCAAAGCATTGGCAGAAGCGGCTCGCGAAGAAGGATTGGACTTCTAGGCCATTATCAACTAAGATAGATAGAAGTCGGCTTGCGAACTTTTAAAGTCAATCTTGTTAAAAGCTCTAATACAGAGGAAAAAGCTATGGCAGAACAGCAACAGCGTCGTAAAAAAGGCAATCGTAATAAAGAAAAAGAAACCGACTGGCAAGAAAGAGTAGTTCAAATTCGCCGGGTTACGAAAGTAGTTAAAGGTGGTAAAAACCTGAGCTTCCGGGCAGTTGTTGTAGTAGGCAACGAAAAAGGTCAAGTGGGAGTAGGTGTAGGTAAGGCAGCCGATGTTATTGGGGCTGTCAAGAAGGGGGTAGCTGATGGGAAGAAGCATTTGATAGAAGTGCCTCTAACTAAATCTAGTTCTATTCCTCATCCAGTTAATGGTGTTGGTGGCGGAGCTAAAGTTATTATGCGACCGGCAGCACCAGGAACCGGCGTAATTGCGGGAGGGGCCGTTAGAACTGTACTAGAACTGGCAGGGGTCCGTAATATTTTGGCCAAACAATTAGGCTCTAATAATCCCTTAAACAATGCAAGAGCAGCCGTGAATGCTTTGGATGCCCTGAGAAAATTTTCTGAAGTGGCAGAAGAACGCGGTATTCCAGTCGAACATCTTTATGCTTAGTCCTTCGGAAACGGTTGTAACAGAGAACTAGGATGGCGTCGCTTATTCAATTTTTGTAATTAAAAATTAAATAAACTTCTCCATTCCTAGTTCTGAATTTAAGCTCTAAAGTAAAGAACGCTAACTAGCAAATAAGACTAATAAAAAATATGAGATTACAAGACGCAGTACCTAAAGAGGGTTCTAAAAATCGAGGCCGCAGACTCGGACGAGGAATTTCTGCAGGTCAAGGTGCAAGCTGTGGTAAGGGAATGCGAGGTCAAAAATCCCGCTCTGGTAGAAGTACCAGGCCTGGTTTTGAAGGGGGGCAAAATCCTCTATACCGTCGCTTGCCTAAGTTAAAGAGCTTTCCAATGGTGAATCGGAAAAGTTTTACCATTGTTAATGTAAGTAAATTGGCATCTTTGGAACCAAATACAGAGGTAAATCTTTCTTCTTTGATGAAAGCGGGAATTGTTACTGCTAACGACGGACCGCTGAAAATATTGGGAAATGGAGAACTAAACGTACCTTTAACAGTACAAGCTGCCGGTTTTAGCAAAAGCGCCCGTACCAAAATAGAAGGGGCTGGTGGCAGTTGTTCTTTGGTTGAAGGGCCAGAAAAAGTATCGGCTGAAGCTAATTCTTCTGGGGAGGGTTAGGGACTGGCAATTTAATAAAGTATGGGCTTGTTGGTTCGAGGAGCGATCGCTCCCACCGAATTTTGGAAAAAGCTGGTAGTTTGGGAGCATCTCATCGAAGCAAAAATGCAATATTCCGTTTTCCCCATTACCTATTACCCATTACCAAAAAGCGTTAAATTCTTGGCTTTCTTCAAAATTGAGATGCACCCGGTAGTTTCAGAATTGCGCAACTCCCTCACGCGCAGCGGAAAGGATTTTTAAGCGACTCGGAGGCTGAAGAAGTTAGACTTTTGCGCGGGAGAGCGACAAATTGACCCAATTTTGTTAAAATCAAAAAAAATATAAAATCTAAAACCAAAATTCATAAAAATGGACATTAGTCGAGAAAAATCGCCAACTGCTCAAGAAACATTCTTGCAGATGGCTCAAGCAGCCGGCTTGCGAGGTCGGCTTCTAGTAACTGTAGGTCTGCTGATTTTGGTACGATTGGGCGTTTATTTGCCAGTGCCAGGGATAAATCGACAAGCCTTTGCGGATCAGATGCAGAATAACCCAGTTATAGGGTTTTTGGATTTGTTTTCGGGGGGAGGCCTCTCGGCCTTGGGGATTTTTGCATTGGGGATTATTCCCTTTATCAATGCTTCGATCATTATGCAATTAATGACAGCAGCCCTTCCTAGCTTGGAAAATTTGCAGAAAAATGAGGGGGAAGCAGGGCGACGTAAAATTTCTCAAATTACTCGCTATGTAGCTGTGGGTTGGGCTTTGATACAAAGCTTTGGTTTGGCTCTGTATGTTAATAATTTGCCGTCAGTGGCAACAAATTCCGGGCCTGTATTCATTATAGAGACTGTCTTAGCCGTTACGGCAGGCTCGATGTTTGTGATGTGGGTATCGGAGTTGATTACCGAGCGAGGTATTGGCAACGGTGCGTCACTGCTGATTTTTGTGAACATTGTGGCAGTATTACCTCAGTCTTTAGGGAATACTGTTCAATTGTTTGAGGTAGGCGATCGCGCGGTTGTAGGTCGCGCGATAATTTTGCTGTTGGTATGGATAGCAACCATTGTCGGGATTGTCTTCGTTCAAGAAGGAACTCGCAAAATACCAATTATCTCAGCACGTCGCCAAGTGGGTCGCAAACTTTACAGAGAGAAAGCAAGCTATCTGCCTTTGCGACTGAACCAAGGTGGAGTCATGCCTATTATTTTCGCTTCTGCAGTTCTATTTCTGCCAGCTACTATAGCAGGGTTTGCAGGCAATCAAGTTTTGAGACAGATTGCTAATGCAGTTAGTCCAGGGGGAAATCCTTGGTTTCACGTCCCATTCTATTTTATCTTGATTCTCTTCTTCAGCTATTTCTACGCTTCCCTAATTATGAACCCCGTAGATATGTCTCAGAATTTAAAGAAAATGGGAGCGAGTATTCCAGGTATTCGTCCGGGCAAGACTACCAGCGAGTATTTAGAGAAGGTATTAAATCGCCTGACTTTTTTGGGAGCTATGTTTTTGGGTATAGTGGCAATTATACCTACAGCGGCTGAAAATGCTTTGCGCTTACCTAATTTGGGATTCGGTGCTACTTCTCTATTGATTCTGGTAGGTGTGGCCATTGATACGGCAAAACAAATTCAAACTTACGTTATCTCCCAGCGATACGAAGGAATGGTGAAACAATAGTGGTTAAATTGGTGTTTTTGGGTCCTCCAGGAGCAGGAAAAGGAACTCAAGCTGCTCGTTTAGCAGGTGTTTATAATGTTGCTCACGTGTCAACGGGTGAAATTTTGCGCTCGAATGTGGCACGACAAACTCCTTTGGGTATTCAAGCCAAAGAATTTATGAATCGGGGGGATTTGGTTCCCGATAGCCTGATTCGTAACATGATCGAAGACCGTTTGGCACAGCCGGATACGAAGATAGGTTGGATTTTGGATGGATTTCCCCGGAATATTAATCAAGCATCTTTTGTTGATGAGTTGTTGTCGAAAAAGATGGTATTGAAGGAGGAAAGCGATCTTGCCGATGGAGCTAGTAGATTTCTGGCGGTAAACCTGGTAGTGTCGGATGAGATTTTGGTAAAGCGTTTGTTAGAAAGGGGTCGTGCTGATGATAATGAGGAGACGATTCGCCGTCGCCTGCAAGTGCATCATGAAGAAACGGAACCTTTGATAGAGTTTTATCAAAATAGGGACCAGCTCGTTTCTGTAGAAGGCGATCGCTCTGTGGACGCGGTAACTCAGGCTCTCAAAGAAGCGATAGACTCATCCTACTATGTCAAAAACTAGAAAGGGCATTCTATCGGCGGGGAGACTAAGGGGTAGAAAAGCTGTGAAATTTGCCAAATTCCTGTAGTTTGGAAAAGTTTCGATGTCCCCACTCTACCCATCAAAGGCTCCCATGAAGCTCGGCGATCGCTACTTCTGTAAAAGCATACTGGCATTGATGTCCAAAACTAAAAATTTGGCAAATTAAACCAGAAAAAACCCTGTAAAGGGCATAAATGCTTAGAGAACGCTAAAAATCAACAACTTTTGATAAGATATGTAAATGAGCCGCTCCCATAAGTGGAGTTTTATTCAGCTATGAGGAGCGCTTATTTGCAACTTAGAGGTTTTAACAGTTGGCTAAACAAGACTTAATTGAAATGGAAGGGACAGTGACCGAATCACTTCCCAATGCAATGTTTAGGGTGGATCTGGACAATGGGTTTAACGTATTAGCCCATATTTCAGGGAAAATCCGTAGAAATTACATCAAGATTCTGCCGGGCGATCGCGTCAAAGTGGAGTTAACTCCTTACGATCTGACCAAAGGCAGAATCACCTATCGTCTTCGTAAAAAGTAAAAACAGACGGTCGAACCTCCTCCCATCGCTATTTTTTTAGTTAAAGTTGAGGGGTTTATGTAAAAAAAACCAAATAAATGATATAATACGAAATTTGTAGCGTTGCGAAAATAAGCATGAAAGTAAGAGCATCTGTCAAAAAAATTTGTGAAAAGTGCCGGGTCATCCGTCGTAACGGTCGAGTTCGGGTAATTTGCACTAACCCCAAACACAAACAACGTCAGGGTTAGGCATTGCTTGTAGGTATGGGATTATGCGTACCTATTAACTTATGAGAAAGCAGCATTAAACGTAGTCGCAAAACACAAAGAAAAAAAATGGCAAGGATTTCAGGAATTGACCTGCCGCGCGATAAGCGCGTAGAGATAGGTTTGACATACATTTACGGAATAGGGCTATCCCGTTCCCAAGAGATTTTAGCAGCAACAGGAGTAAATCCAGATACTCGGGTTAAGGATTTAAGCGATGCTGACGTGGCAGCTTTGCGTTCGGCGATACTAGATAACTATCAAGTTGAAGGGGATCTGCGCCGTCTGGAAGCCATGAACATCAAGCGTCTGATGGATATTGGTACTTATAGGGGTCGCCGTCATAGAATGGGCCTGCCAGTGCGAGGCCAGCGAACCCGTACTAATGGTAGAACCCGTAGAGGAGGCCGCAAAACCGTGGCAGGTAAGAAAAAGGCCAGCTCCAAGAAATAACTTATCGACTCTTATTCTGTTTCTGTGCTGGAAAACTACCACTAGAGACGCTTTCAGCAGGAAAATGCTCGTGGCCTTGGAGACTAATACTAATAAGCAGGTTTCGGGCGATCGCTTTGTAATGCAAGAGTCCCCAAGCTCCAATTGGACCGATCGCTTAGGGATGTATTGCCATCTTCAAGTATCCCCTGTGCTTAGTTTGAGCAAAGAAAAAAAGAGAAAGAAAAGAGAGAAAGGGATTATGTCCGGGGACTCCCTAAAAGTCGGCAATTAACTTCAGAAAAAATTAAACAGACAACTATGGCGCGACAATCAGGCAAAAAAACGGGCGCAAAAAAACAAAAAAAGAATGTGCCAAACGGGGTAGCCTACATTCAGTCTACCTTCAACAACACAATTGTAACAATTACCGATCTTAATGGCGAAGTGATTTCTTGGGCATCAGCCGGTTCGAGTGGCTTTAAAGGTGCTAAGAAAGGCACTCCTTATGCTGCTCAAACAGCAGCAGAAAATGCCGCTCGCCGTGCGGGAGACCAAGGAATGCGCCAAGTAGAAGTAATGGTAAGCGGGCCGGGTTCTGGTAGAGAAACAGCAATAAGGGCCTTACAAGCGGCAGGATTAGAAATAACCCTTATTCGAGATATTACCCCAATTCCTCACAACGGTTGCCGTCCACCCAAGAGGCGTCGAGTCTAATATAGTTCGCTGGTTTCGTCTTACGAAGAAAAAGGCGAAACGAGCGCTCTTTTTTTTGTTTTTGTTATGCAAGTCTGATGGGGACAGGGAAGACGCTCGAAGATGATTCGAGCTTTGCTGCAGTTCCCTCTGCCATTACCTTAATTGGTGATGCCATAAAGATTCATTCTCATAGCAATTAAAACGGTTAAATGTTGCACTTACAAAGACTTACGCGCGTTCGACGAAAACAATCGATTCGAGAATTGCGCGCGCTGTGGCTCGCAATGAGAAAAAAAGACGTTATGAGTGCGTAAGTGCTACGATCGTCCAGTTGTAGCAGCAAAAAAAATTCATTCACTCTGGGGGTTCAATGTTCAAGGGAGGTCTCTCCGTGGCGCAGTTTCATATTGAATGTGTAGAATCCACCACTGATAAAGCTCGCAGTCAGTACGGAAAATTTATAATCGAACCCCTGGCTCGCGGTCAAGCTACTACGGTGGGAAATGCACTAAGACGAGTTCTGTTATCGAATTTAGAAGGAACAGCGGTAACATCAGTCAGAATTGCAGGGGTAAATCACGAGTTTGCGACGATTGTCGGGGTACGGGAAGATGTTTTAGAAATATTACTGAATATGAAGGAGGTAGTATTAAAAACCCATTCCAATCAACCACAAATAGGTCGGGTCCGTGTAGAGGGGCCTGCAACTGTTACTGCCGATCGCTTCGACGTACCTTCAGAGGTAGAAATTATCAATCGCAGTCAATATATTGCTACTTTATCCCCCAATTCTGTTCTGGAAATGGAGTTTAGGATAGAAAAAGGCATTGGCTATCGAGCGGTAGATCGCTCTCGGGATCGACTGGCTGCTTTGGATTTCCTCCAAATCGATGCCATGTTTATGCCAGTGCGCAAAGTAAACTACATTGTTGAGGATGCTGGCATAGGTGGTTCGAGCGGTCTGGACCGATTGATTATGGAAATCTGGACCAATGGGAGCTATACACCCCAAGACGCTATGAGTAAAGCGGCTCGTATCTTGGTGGAGTTATTTGAACCGCTTAAGGATCTTTCCTTGGTGGAAAAACCGGATTCTGGAGCAGATACAGACCCAACCAGTCAAATTCCGATTGAAGAATTAAATCTGTCGGTTCGAGCTTATAACTGTCTCAAAAGGGCTCAAATTAATTCAGTGGCAGATTTACTGGAGTACAGCCAAGAAGACCTTTTGGAAATCAAAAACTTCGGTCAAAAGTCGGCAGAAGAAGTAATAGAAGCTCTACAAAAACGGCTTGGGATTACTTTGCCTCTAGAGAGACCGACTCAAGCTCCTTAATTTTTCTGAGGGGGATTAATGGGGGTTTTGGAAGGGGGAACTTGCTAGAGTTAATAGTAGCAATTATCCCCGAACGCAAGTTAATAATTAAATTTGACTGGCAATGCAAGTTTGTTGAAAAAAGGGAATTTTTGTACGGGCAAATTTTCCTAGTACAACAGTCAAAGAACAACAGCAAACATCAAAAAGTTAAGGAGAAAAAAATTATGCGTCACCGTTGTAAAACGCCCAAACTAGGCAAACCAGCAGATGCTCGTCGGGCCCTGTTGCGATCGCTAACTACGGAATTAATCAAACATGGTAGAATTACCACAACCCTAACCCGTGCCAAGGCCGTACGGGCGGAAGCCGAAAAAATGATAACCCTAGCCAAAGACGGCTCTTTGGCATCTCGCCGACAAGCCCTTGGCTATATCTACGATAAAGACGTCGTTCACTCCTTATTTGAAGGAGTTAAAGCACAATACGGTTCTAGAAACGGGGGATATACTAGGATCGTACGAACAGTGAACCGTCGAGGAGACAATTCCCAAATGGCGATTATAGAACTGGTTTAAACTGGCGGGAAAAGAAAAGCCAATAACTGGAGTGGATCTCAAGAATTAAGAAAACCAATAACTAACTGGTTTTTGTTAGTTGTTAGTTGTTAGTTGTTAGTGGAGAGAAAAAGTCTTCAAGCAAATATTAGATGCACCCAAAAACTGTTCTAAATTCCCTACTTGGGGTGGAAAAATTAAAAGTTTTAGTTTTTCCCAAGTGGTAACTAGAAAACTATAATTTGAAAACCCCCAATGACTGATTCCGATGTTTCGCGTGTTGCTCTTGTCATTCAATATCAAGGAACCAATTTCCATGGGTGGCAAAGACAAGTAAAACAGCGGACGGTTCAGGAAGAGATCGAAAACACGATTTCGGCCATAGTCGATCGTCCTGTAACTTTGCACGCCGCCGGCAGAACTGATGCGGGAGTTCATGCAGCCGCTCAAGTGGCCCATTTTGATGTCAACGGTCCAATTCCGGCAGAAAAATGGGCCACTATACTGAACTCCAGACTGCCTGAAGATGTTCTCATTCGAGCATCTGTCGGGGTAGAACCTGACTGGCACGCACGCTTCTCGGCAATTTGGCGTCGCTATCGCTATATCCTCTATACAGACAAACGACCTAATTTGTTTATCAGGCCCTTTGTTTGGCATTACTATCGCGCCCCAATATACGAATCTTTAATCCAGGAAGCTTTAAAGCCGCTAATTGGCCATCACGATTTAGAGGCTTTTCAAAGAGCGGGCTCTTCTCGTCCTCATTCTTGGGTGGAAGTGCAAGAGGTAGAATGTATTCGACAGGGGCAGTTTGTAACCATAGAAGTTCAAGCGAGTGGATTTCTCTATGGGATGATGCGACTGTTGGTGGGAATGCTGGTAGAAGTGGGGCGAAAAGAGCGATCGCTCGATAACTTCAAAGAAATTTGGGTCAACCAAGACCGAGAGGCGGTCAAATATTCCGCCCCTGCTTGCGGGCTCTGTCTGCTGCGAGTGGGCTACCCAGATTTTCCCTGCCCGCCGTTCCTGTGGTACGACACCATGCCTAAATTTATTTTAGGGAATGAGTAAGGTCGGTTTACCAAATAATTAATAATTAATATAGCGATTATTGAATCCATGAGGTACACCCCGAACGATCCCCCCCTGCCCCCCTTGAAAAGGGGGGAGCCGGAAAATCTCAAAGTCCCCCTTTTTAAGGGGGATAATGGTGGATCGAAAATGTACTTCACCGATTTGAAAAATGCTATAATTAATAATTAATAATTAATAATCGAAGCAATTAAGGCTTTATGCCTTCCTCAAAACAAATAAAAATTGCTCCTTTAAGTCAAATAGTTTATTTTAGACAAGTGGGAACATTGTTAATTGTTAATTGTTAATTGTTAATTGTTAATTGTTAAATCCAGTCAATAGGAAAAATCCAATACCCAACTATGAACAAAACTTACGTTCCACCAATAGACTCCCTAGAGCATAAATGGTACGTCATCGATGCCGAAGGCCAACGTCTGGGCAGAATGGCTACCGAAATAGCTCAAATTATCCGGGGTAAAAACAAAGCCAACTACACTCCCCACCTAGATACGGGGGATTTTGTGATTGTAGTTAATGCCGAGAAAGTAGAAGTAACGGGCAAAAAACGCAGCCAAAAACTCTATCGCCATCATTCCGGGAGACCGGGTGGCATGAAGACAGAGACTTTTGCCAAAGTGCAAGCTCGTTTGCCCCAACGAATAATCGAAGAAGCAGTAAAGGGGATGCTACCGAAAACATCTTTGGGAAGAAAACTCTTTACCAAACTCAAAGTTTATGCGGGACCAAACCATCCCCACGAAGCTCAACAACCCGAAATTTTAACCATTAATACTACACCAGCAGGAGATAATTAATGCCAGAAACAAGTAACGATCGCGCCGTTTACTGGGGCACCGGTCGCCGCAAATCTTCTATAGCCAGAGTCCGCTTGGTGCCTGGTGACGGCAAGGTAACTATCAACGGTAAAGAAGGGGGAGAATACTTACAAAATAATCCTTCTTACGTTTCAGCAGTCAAGGCCCCGTTAGAAAGCTTGGGGTTAGAGAATGACTACGACGTTTTGGTGAGAGCCGAGGGCGGCGGTTTAACAGGTCAAGCTGATTCTATTCGCTTAGGAGTAGCTAGAGCATTGTGCCAGTTAGACCCAGATAACCGCAAACCTCTGAAAATCGAGGGATACTTGACCCGCGATCCCCGTGCTAAAGAACGGAAAAAGTACGGTTTGCGCAAAGCTCGTAAGGCACCTCAATATTCCAAGCGTTAACTTCGCTCTAAATTGTTTGGGAATGGAGGGTTCTACTTTATAGCCTCCATTCCACCGACGAGGATAAGTAAAAACAGCAAAGATTGAAGTTACAGTAAATGGGTATTAGACCGATTATCAATTTTTGCTATAATAGATAAAAGTCCATAATATTTGAGAGTAAAAAAATGCCTAAAGCCGATATTCATCCAGAGTGGTATCCAGAAGCGAAAGTTTATTGCAACGGGGAACATGTAATGACAGTAGGTTCGACTCAGCCAGAAATTCATGTTGATGTCTGGTCTGGAAACCATCCTTTCTATACTGGTACTCAGAAGATTATTGATACCGAAGGACGGGTAGAACGTTTCCTTCGCAAATACGGCATGATGGATTCCAGTGGGTCTGAAGATACTGCCTCCGAACCTCAGAAGAGCGAAGAGAAAAAATAGCGATAGTCTCAGCGGTCAAAAGTATTTGTCTGTAGTCGGTTCCACTGGCAGCAGACATTTTTGGTTAAATTTTTAGCCAAGCAAGAATTAGGAATTAGATAGATTTAAGGCTGAATTTCTTATTCTTAAAAAGAAAGCAAAAATCAAAAATTAAAAGACCATGACTGAGACATATCTGTTAGAAAAATTAAAATCTGTCGAGCAAACTTTTAACGAATTAACTCGACGTTTGGCGGATCCAGATATTGCCGGCGATCCTAACGAGTATCAAAAAATAGCGAAAGCTCGTTCTTCTTTAGAGGAAGTAGTGAATACTTTTGAAGAGTGGAAAAACACAGAAGAAGAATTAATAGGTGCTAAAGAGGTACTTAAGGAAGCAGGTGGCGAGTCCGATATGCAGGAAATGGCAAAGCTAGAAGTTGACGAACTGAATGCCAAGCTCGAAAAACTGGAAAACCGCTTGAAAATTTTGTTGCTGCCGCAGGATCCTAACGATGATAAAAATATCATGTTGGAGATCAGAGCGGGTACTGGTGGAGATGAAGCTAGTATTTGGGCAGGGGATCTATTAAGGATGTACTCCCGTTATGCAGAAGGCCAAAAGTGGAAAGTTCAATTGTTGAGCGAGTCCACTGCGGATATGGGAGGTTTTAAAGAGGCTATTCTCGAAATTCAAGGCGATCGAGTTTATAGCAAGTTGAAGTTTGAGGCGGGGGTTCACCGAGTCCAGCGGGTGCCCGTTACTGAAGGAGGCGGACGGGTTCATACTTCTACGGCTACGGTGGCGGTGATGCCAGAGGTGGATGATGTGGAAGTGGAGATCGATCCTAATGAGATAGAAATTTCTACGGCTCGTTCTGGTGGTGCTGGGGGACAGAACGTGAACAAGGTGGAAACGGCGGTAGATTTGTTCCATAAACCGACGGGGATTAGGATTTTCTGTACTGAAGAACGAGGCCAGTTACAGAATAAGGAGCGAGCGATGCAGATTTTGCGGGCGAAACTCTACGAGATGAAGTTGCAGGAACAACAGCAAGAGGTTAGTTCTATGCGGCGATCGCAGGTTGGTACTGGCTCGCGTTCTGAAAAAATCCGCACTTATAACTATAAGGATAATCGGGCTACGGACCACCGTTTGGGTAATAATTTTTCTCTGGTTCCAGTTTTGGAGGGGAATTTGGAAGATATTATTCAGACTTGCATCGCCCAAGACCAACAGGAACAGTTGCAAGAATTGGCGGCTTCTAGCTCTACCCCGGTTTCGGTGTAATTTTTGCTAGGCATTTGGAGCTTAAATTTTTAGCTAAAATAGTTTTGAGGATCGGCGATTGCTTTTGGGGCGATCGCTTTTTTCATACAAAGGAGCTAAAGGGATGACATCTACCAATGAAGATTCTTGGGAATGTGGAATGGGTTTTTACATTCCTATTTTACATGAGGGTGAATTAATTGGATATTGCAAACCAGACTATGCCGAAGAAATAGTGGAAATCCTTAACGACGAGCAAAGCCTGGAAAAAGCATTGCGACTTGCCTGCCTGGATTTAATTCGCAAAGCGGGTGGCAAAAGGAGTAAAGTTGATAGTCTGATGAAAAAATACATGGAGCGCGCTAAGAGACCCAAATACGGACCTAGAGCGATCGCTGTTTTGTTGCGGGAGAGGCAAGAGCAATTGCAAGTTAGCGCCCCAGAGTTTATTAAATTCTGCGATATTCATAAAATCTCCCCTGAAGATCTCAAGAATATTTCTGCTGGCAAAGCGATCGAGCCTAATTTAATAGCACCTATTGCCAGAATTTTAGGAAAAACGTCCGCTGAAGTCCAGGGAATTCTAGAACGTTCTTTAGAGTAATTAACAATTAATAATTAACAATTATTAAAAACAAAAGTAAATTTTGTGTTTTATCCTTTTAAGAGGAAGCTCTATAGCAAGCCGTAGATCGTTCGTGATATTTTAGAAACCCGGTTTCTTCAAGAAACCGGGTTTCTGGCCCCCAAATTTTTCATAATCCATTTAGGATTGCTATATACCTGAATTGCTTCCATCGTTATTAATTATTAACTGTTAATTATTCGGTCATTGTTTAATACTTTTACAGTCAAACGATCGCATTTCAGTGCCTATAGTTTCTTGAAAATTAGCATCTACGAGCTTAGTCTCGCTGAGGTTAGTTTTATTGAGATTAGCTCCTCGAAGATTACTCCCTGTTAAATCTGCTCCAGTTAGATCGGATTTACTCAAGTTAGCTCCTCGCAAATTTGCTAATGTTAAATTAGAATTTTGAAGCTCGACTTTGCTTAGATTAGCAAATCTTAAATCTGCTTTATAAAGGTCGGTCGATCGCAAAGACGCCCCCAATAAATAAGCTTGATGAAGGCGAGCTTCTCTTAAGGAAGCTTTCTCCAGTTTGGCGCGGTACAAATAAACCCCTATAAGTTGTGTTTTATAGAGATTAGCATTAGTAAGATTGGCATTACTGAGGTTAGCTTCTATTAAGTCTGCTTCGCTTAAATTGCTCCTAACTAGAGCGGCATCGCTCAAATCTGCAAAGCGTAAATAAGCTTGTTGGAGGTCAGTTGCAATTAAATTTGCGTTAATTAAATCGGCATTTTTTAAGTTAGCTAATTTTAGGGATGCTGAAATTAAATTTACTTCGTTTAAGATTGCATCTTGGAGGTTAGCTGAGGCAAAATTAGCAGCGATCGCTTCTGCTTTGATTAAGCAGGTGTCAATAAGTTCTGCTTTTTCAAAGCTAGCATTGGTGAGGTTAGCATTGCTGAGGTCTGCCGATATTAGCGTACTAAAAGAAAGGTCGGCTTCTCGGAAATTAACTTTTTGAAGATTTGCGCCTTGTAAGTTAGCAAATCGAAGGTTAGCACCTCTTAGGTCTGGTTCTATGTTAGGGTTATTTTGTCTCCATTCATTCCAGATAGTTGCACCTCGCTGAAGTAGGGAAAAATGCTCTATATTTGCCATGTTAAAAGTTGATTTTTTTACAAATAGACAAGTTTAATCGATTAAATATGGGTGGGTATGAACTTTTAAGTAAAACAATAAAAATAGCTCTGGATGCCAAAATTCCACCTCAAACTGGAAGATAAACGCGCACGGTAGTTTGCAGGTCGCGCGCGCTTTCTATAGTTAATTTTCCACCAAATAATTGGGCAATATATTTAGATAAAATCAAACCTAATCCCGAGCCTTGCTGTTCGTAAAGTTTGCGCTCGAATTGCATATAAGCTCCTATTCTAGAAATTTGCTCCGGTGTCATCCCCCTGCCCTGGTTCGTGACGGATAAAATAAATGTATCTGCTTCCACAGAAGTTGCCAGAATAACAGGAGTGCCCTTTAAAGAAAATTTAAAAGCATTATCTAGCAATTCTTCAACTATTTTTATCAGTCTATTTTCTGCAATAGAAACCGTAGAATCTTGCACGTTTATCTGCAAATCTTCTTCTCTTTCTACCTGTTTTGCTTGTTGAATAGCACGGTATTCAAAAACCGGTTTTAGCGAGTAAGTTTTAGATTGACGCATCGCTGCAATTCGTTCGGGGTTTTGGGCTATTAATTCCAGCTCTGCATAGAGTAAAAAATTTTGAATTAACCGATATAAGCGTTTGCTGCCCATCAGTATTTCTTCTAACATTTCTTTAATTTCATCAGGTTCTAGCTCCTGGAATTGATTAAGTAAAACTTCTGTAAAACCCATAATACCATTGAGAGGAGTTCGTAGTTCGTGAGGTAAGGAATGAACTATATTACTGCGCAAATCTTCCAGTTTTTGTTGAGATTTTTTATCGAAGATGGCGTGTTTTTCCAAACGAGTAGCGATCGCTCTGATTAATTCCTGTCCCGTAAAGGGTTTGATTAGATAATCATCGGCACCTAATTCCATTCCTTTTCGCGTATCATATCTTTCCGCTTTAGCTGTTAAAAATAAAAAGGGAATGGTAGTTGTTTCCGGCTGAGAACGCAATGCTTGCAAAACCCCATAACCATCTATTTCTGGCATCATTACGTCGCACAAAATTAAATCTGGTAAAAGATGAGTGGCTAATTCTATGCCTACTTTTCCATTTTCAGCCCCAAAAGCTTTGAAGTCCTCAGCATCTAACAAATCTAAAATATTTTCTCTAATGGATTCTTCATCTTCAATGACTAATACTTTTTTCATCGTCCAATTTTTAAATATTGAGTTAAAGTTTAAAAACTAATAAGTAAGGTAATAATTGAGAATGTCAGCTTGCTTGTCGATGGATATTGTGAAGTTTATTTTTATTCTATTGCTAGAAATGTTGCAATTATTATATCGTTTTATGACTTAAATTTAGTTGGTATTGAAGGGTAAGCCAACTGTAATTATCGTACCTACATCCACTGTACTTTCAACTGTAATTTGACCTCCATGCAAATCTACTAAAGCTTGGACAATTGCCAACCCCAGACCCCTTCCAGATATTGTACCAACATTTGATGCCCGAAAGAAAGTTTGAAACAGTCCTTTTTGTTCTGCGGTGGGAATGCCAATTCCCCGATCTCTAATTTTAAAAATAGCTAGCCCATTGTTTCTCTCCGCGAGTGGGGCGACGCAGTTAAGTTCAAAGTCGATGGGGCGATCGACTGGGGAGAATTTAATAGCATTTGAGAGCAAGTGACTTAAAATTTGCTCTATCAGTTCTGCATCCATTTCTACCGTACTACAATTGCCATTGTAACTAAATCTAATTAGGCGATCGCTACCAAAATCATTTTTCCATTCTTCCATAAGAGAACGACAAAAGTTTTCCAGTTCCAAAGACTCTGGTTTCAACTCAATCTTTCCGGCTTCTACTTTGCTAATAACTAAGACTTCATCTAATAATTTTGTCATTCGCTCTATGGCACCTTGAATTCGTTGGAAATGACTTTTTTTGCGTTCCTCTAACCATTTATGACCGTAACTTTCTAACAATCCAGAAGATAATAAAATGGTACTTATCGGAGTACGGAATTCGTGGGAAACCGTCGTTAAAATTTTAGATTTTAGTTCGTAAAGTTCTTTCTCTATAGTTTGTAGATTTTCTGTTGTTACTAATCTATCTTCTCCGCTCAATTTTGCCTTGGCAATTAACATGGCGGTTTTTCCGCTTTCATCGATCGCCGATGCTATGGAAAAATCGACAGTTTTGACTAATTTTTCAACCATAAATAGAGCTATTTTGCACGAATACAAATCTCCTTCTGCTCCTTTTTTAACTGCTTCTTGCAAAATAGTCTTAGTTTCGGGAGATTGATTCCAGATTGGTATTTCCCATAAATAACAACCAGACACTGCCTCTGGCGACAGTCCAGTACAATTTTCAGCAGTTTGATTAATTTGAGAAACCATACCATCGGGGGTTAATAATAACATCAAATCTAAACTTTGGTTAAAAATTGCCTGAAAGCGTCGATCGCTCTCTTCGCGCAGTCGCCTACTATGGGAAAGTTCCATTGCATAGCGAATCGATCGCTTTAATAATTCTGGGGTAATTTGCTCTTTTATTAAATAATCTTGCGCCCCTAATTGTAATGCTTCTAGGGCAACATTTTCATCCTTTAAACCGGCCAGAACTATTATTGATATTTCGCTAGTTACTGACCGCAACCGGCTCAAAGTTATTAATCCCTTACTATCTGGAAGAAACAAATCTAGCAAAACTAGATCGAAAGAGCGATCGCTCAATTCTTTTACTGCTTCTTCCAGGAATTTTACTTCAACTATTTCCGACTCTCCATTATTTATTTCTAAAAGCCATTCCGATGTCTTGTCTTCTACTAGCAATATTTTAATTGTCATTTTTTTGATTCTAGGAAATAAGCAAGTCGAGGGAATGAAACCTGGGCGCATCTCAAGAATGAAGAAAGCCAAGAATTAAACGCTTTTTGGCATGGGCCGCTCGCCCATGCCAAAAAGTCTTTCATGACTTCTTCTTCCTGGCGATCCTGCCCCCCGCTCCCTCTGCGGGCCCAAGCGATCGAAAGATTAAAGAAAAAGGCCATTGAAAAAGATGTTGGAGTTGGGAGGAGATTAAAGATGAATGGCAGCTAGAGAATCGGTCGAGAAACCGGGTTTCTGGCTATCTATTAAGGTAATGGTCCGCATTTTTCCATCAGAAACCCGGTTTCTGGGAATAGGAGCCGCGACCCTCTAGCCTGGGACCGGGGCCAAAAAGTGTCCGATCCCTCGGGCTAGCCCGCTGAAAACAGCACAAGATTAACTTAATATTACTGTCGGGATCCTTGGCTATTATTAACAATGAATCAAACACCAATTGCAGTTACTTTCATCGTCTTTTTGCTCTTATTTATATTAGTAGGAATTTACTCGGCAACTCGTGCTTCCAATACTACCACTGATTATTTGCTAGCCAGCAGAAATGTCAATCCCTGGCTGACGGGGCTATCGGCCATGGCAACTCAGAATAGCGGTCTAGTATTTACCGGGGAAGTGGCTTTTGCCTACCATAAGGGAATTTCTGCCATCTGGTTAGGTCTTGGTTGGGCTTTGGGAACTTATATAGCTTGGTGGTTTATTTTCAAACCATTAAGACAAATTTCTGAGGCAGCTTCCTGCGAGACTTTCTGCTCCTTTCTCGCTCACAAAATCGAGGGGGAACGTTGGATATCTGCGATCTCGGGTCTAATTATTATTGTATTTTTGGGTTCTTATGCCGCAGCGCAACTGGTGGCAGGGAGCAAGGCACTTAACGCAGTTTTCGGCTGGAACTACAATTTGGGGGCGATCGCAGGAGCGGCGATCGTACTGATTTATTGTTTTTCCGGCGGCATCCGCGCTTCCATCTGGACGGATGCAGTGCAGGGAATAATTATGATGGGTTCGTTGTTGCTGCTGTTAGCGGTGGGAGCGATCGCCTCTGGCGGCATAGGCGAACTTTGGGGAAGCCTCGAAGCGATCGACCCCGCCCTGGTGAATTTGACCCCGCCCAATCTCCGGTTTGGATTATTGCCTTTTATCCTAGGTTGGATAGCAGTTGGGTTTGGTGTCGTCGGTCAACCTCACATCGTCGCGCGCGGAATGGCGATCGACTCTCCCCAACGCATGAGTTTAGCTCGCGACATCAACTTCATCGGGACCGTGCTTGTCTCCTCTTGCGCCCTGGGGATAGGTTTGAGCGCACGGGTTCTGCTGCCAGAATTGATGGCGTCTGGAGATCCGGAATTAGCATTGCCCTACTTATCCTTAGAGTTGTTACCAGTTGTTTTAGTAGGATTGATGCTAGCCGGACTGTTTGCCGCTACTATCTCTACGGCGGATTCTCAGATTCTCTCTTGTTCGGCAGCCCTGACTCAGGATATCTTTCCCCAATTAGCTCAGTCTTACCAGTTCGCAAAATTGGGAACTGTGGGGGTGACGGCGATAGTTTTGGGCATCGCTTTAACAGCTAGCGATAGCGTTTTTACTTTAGTGCTGTTCTCCTGGTCTGCCCTGGCATCTGCTTTGGGGCCCCTAGCGCTGGTCCGGGCTTGGGGAAAATCCGTGAGTATGCCAGTAGCTGTAGCGATGATGCTGGCTGGCATCGCTACAGCTTTTACCTGGAAATTCGGACTTCACTGGTCTGAGGTTCAGGGCGAAGTGCTTCCCGGCATGGCTGCTGGCATTCTTGTTTTTGCCGTCGGTCGGTTGTTCGAGAATGAGGAAGACGTTAATTGTTAATTGTTATGAGCGATCTAATTCAGGTTGGTGTGGAACAAACAGCAATAGACCTCGTGGCAATTGTAAAAAGAAAATCGTTTTTCGTTCCTTTTTCCTTAAAAACTCTTCCCTGTTGCCTGTAGCAATAGTGCCTGTTGCCTACAACTGCCACGAAGTCTAATAAATTTGCGACAGTACGCAGAATTGGTATCTTCCGACAGCCGCGAGTCCCTTAGTGACGAAAATGGATTGATAACATTTATTTAATTTTTATTAAGATTGATTTACATAAATCAACATAAATTTAAAGACAACTAGGAAGGTTAAGCGTTAAATTATGAAAGGGGAGGAAATTGCCAGTTATGGCCCTGCCCCACGGAGTTTCAACGGCGATTAGCAATTAAATCGCGATCCAGTCAGAAAAAGTTAAAAGAGCGAAGCCATGTTGCTAAAAGAGCCATCTACACAAAATCAATTAAACCCAGATCGAAATGTCAATCTGGGCAGCAATCTCAAGTGGAAGCCAGGAGATAAATACGACGACATCTTTTCCACAACCAAAATACTTAGAGGTAGAACCGCCACGCAACCGGAATAGAATAGAATAAAATCCACTCCTAGCAAATATATCAAAGGGGGGAAAACTTACTTCGGCAATATAGAGTAAACTTCAAATTGCCCAAAAAAATTACTTGCTGGCTGTTAGCACAACTCCAGCAAAAAATTCTGTTGCGTTTTTAAATCTACAGGGTCAAACCAAATGAGTAACATTCAAGCCAAACTAGAATCTACTGAAACAACATTTCGTGTAGAAGCTTACGAAAAGATCGAATACAGTCTGGTGTACGTTAACGGAGTATTCGACATCAAAAACCCAGAATTAGCGGAATGCTACGAAAAATACGGGCGCTGCCTGGCGGTAATAGACGAAAACGTTAATCGCTTTTACGGAAAACAACTCCAATCCTACTTCGAGCATTACAACATCGACGTAACAGTCTTTCCAATTTCCATCCCGGAACCGGCTAAAAATATCTCGTCTTTCGAGAAAATAGTCGACGCCTTTGCCGACTTTGGCTTAGTTCGTAAAGAACCAGTTTTAGTCATCGGTGGCGGTTTAGTTACCGACGTAGCAGGGTTCGCTTGCTCTGCCTACCGCCGCAGCAGCAACTACATCCGCATTCCGACTACTTTAATTGGTTTAATCGATGCCAGCGTGGCTATTAAAGTGGCGGTCAACCACAAAAAACTAAAAAACCGTTTGGGGGCTTACCACGCATACCAAAAAGGTTTTCTGGACTTCTCTTTCCTACGGACCCTGCCAACGGCCCAAGTCCGCAACGGAATGGCCGAACTGCTGAAAATAGCTATCGTTGGCGAGGCCGAAGTATTCGAGTTGCTGGAGAAATACGGCCAACAACTGCTGGAAACCCATTTCGGTTTTCTCGATGGCACTCCAGAACTCCAAGAAATAGGCCATAAGCTGAATTATAAGGCCATTAAAAAGATGTTGGAGTTGGAAGCTCCCAATTTGCAGGAACTCGACCTCGATCGCGTCATTGCCTACGGTCATACTTGGAGTCCGACCGTAGAGCTTGCTCCAAAGGTACCGATCTACCACGGTCACGGAGTAAATATCGATATGGCCTTATCGGCAACGATCGCTGCCAAACGCGGTTACATCACAACTGACGAGCGCGATCGCATTCTGGGACTGATGAGCCGTCTGGGACTTTCCCTCGACCATCCCCTTATGGAAATCGACCTCCTGTGGGAAGCAACCAAGTCCATCATTCAGACGCGGGATGGCCTCTTACGGGCAGCCATGCCCCGCCCCATCGGCAGTTGCTTCTTTGTCAGCGATCTGACTCGCGACGAACTAGAAGAATCTCTTGCAGAACACAAGCGTATTTGTGCCGACTTGCCCCGTGGCGGTGAAGGTTTGGATGTTTATATCGGAACCGAAGAGCCAGTTTTAGTCGGGAGCGCTCAATAATGACACAATTAGTAATACCCAATATTCCCAGACCAGTAACACCCCTGGGTATTCTGGTGGAAAAGCTCGAACAAGTTCTGGAGAGAGCAAAACAAAATAAAGTCTCACCAGAACTCGCTGCCTCTCTGCAAGAAGTTTACGAACTGGCAGCAGGTATCGATCCTTATCTGGAGAATTGCACCACTGAGGAGTCGGCAGCTTTGGCAGCTTTGGCCAAAAAGACAAGCTCAGAGGACTGGAGCCTGCGGTTTTCCGATGGGGAAACGGTGCGACAGTTGGAACAGGAGATGCTGTCGGGACATATCGAGGGACAGACTTTGAAGATGTTTGTCTCTATGACTGGGGCCCGGCGCATCTTGGAAATCGGTATGTTTACGGGATATTCGGCCCTGGCAATGGCAGAAGCATTGCCAGATAACGGACATCTGGTTGCCTGCGAGGTAGATACCTATGTTGCAGACTTTGCTAAAGCTTGTTTCGCAGAATCTCCTGACGGCGGCAAAATATCTGTCAAAGTAGCGCCTGCTATGGATAGTTTGCGGGAGTTGGCTGAGGCTGGAGAAACTTTTGACTTGGTATTTATCGATGCGGATAAAAAAGAGTATGTCGATTATTTCGAGATACTTCTGGATAAGGGGTTGTTAGCAACTAACGGATTTATCTGCGTTGACAATACTTTGTTGCAAGGACAGCCTTACTTGCCCCCAGAGCAACGGACGGCTAATGGAGAGGCGATCGCTCGCTTTAACCGAGCCGTCGCCGAGGATCCCCGAGTCGAACAAGTTCTGCTGCCTTTGCGAGACGGTTTGAGTATCATCCGTCACTCGGGCTAAAAGATTACTGGTTCTACCGTCAGCGATCTGGGAAAATCTAAGCGGTAGAACCATATTAGGGACTAGCAATTTAATAAAATACCGGTGGAGCGGTTGCGTTTGACTTTTCGCCCAACCGTTCGAGGGACCGGTACTTTCTTTTTTTGCTACTCCCTTACCAACAAAATAGTAAAAAAAATGAAAAAAATGTTGTACGATCGCCACTGACTTACCATGGAAAATATTACAACCCCAACCAAAGCACGGGGAAACTTTCTCCGAAACGATGTAGCAAACGGTTCCCAAGAAGCCATTGAATTTGGTTCTGAAGGTAGGTATGGTTATAAGGTGAAACCCGAGTATTTGGAGACCAGGCAGTTTTTATTAGAGCCTATTTCCGCTAATACATCTCTAGAACGGCATGGAGTAGAATTATTAGATCTGCGAGAAGAACTAGAGGCTGCAGGAGTAACGGAGGATAACTGCAACATATCCAGTCGGGAACACCGACTAGCTATTGGTCGCGTCTTAATAGAAGCAGCGGAACGTCGCTTCGCTCCCCATATCCGTGCAATTCATTTGGCAGACACATCGCGAGTCAGTGGCAATAGTACCTACGGCGAAGCAACGGTAAGGGATACGGACAGGGAAAGTAGCCATCGGAACGCGCATCACGTCTTCCATCTTGACAAATTTCTCCCCGGAATTGCCACTTTAAATGGGCAGGAGGGAGCCTTAGCTGGAGCAGAAAATGTGGTTGATGCTTACTGGCCTCACTGGAAGCAGGATTTTGCCAGCTTTGGAGTGACAAAAGAGATGGCTGCGAACTACATCCACGCTAATGCACCCGGTCTTTTAAATGTATGGGTTTCCCTCACGCCAGGGCAGATTAAGCAGGAGCCACTGGTGGTGGCAGATAAAAGTAGCGTCGCCTTAAAATGCGATGCAATTGATGATGCCAGTACAGTAGGCGTACTAAACGTGAACTTTCCCGGTCTGTTTGAAACCATTTCCCTTTTACGATCGAGAGCGGTAGAAGAAGTACGATGGCTGTGGCATCCGAATATGCGCTTTGGAGAAGCAATGTTATTAAGTACCACGGGCACGCCACATAGTGCTGTTTGGCTGGCCGATCGCTCCTGGTCCAGAAGAAAATCGGCAGAAATAAGAGTGCTGGCGATCGAGCAGAATAGGCACTCCTCTTAAAATTAATATTTTCCCTACTTTTATAGTAATTTATTAGACCTCTTGCAAAAATAAAGACGGGGCAAAGCTTATGGACATAAAAACCTCTGGTTTTCAACAAAAATTGTCTCCCAAATGCTTTGCCCCTACATAAAAATAGAATTATGCAAGAGGTCTATTGAATAACAATCGAAATTATTTCCTAATGCCATCCGTTCGTCTAAGTAGTTAAACCGGCGGAAATTGAACAAAAATTTTTTCGCGGACGGGGTCTGTATTAACGCTCCCCGGCCATTTGGACGACGAAATTCCAATAATTATTAATTATTAATTATTAATTATTAATTACTTATGAACCTTCCACGATTAAACTCCGAGAATTTTATTCCTCGTTTTTACAAGCTCGCAGGAATTAATATACTCTCAAATATTATGATTCCCTTATCGGGATTAGTCAGCGTAGCTTTTCTCGGACATCTCGGAGAGATTCGTCACCTAGCAGGAGTTGCAGTTGCAACAGTTTTGTTTACCTATCTCTACCGACTTTTACAGTTTTTACGAATGGGAACAACGGGAGTTACTGCTCAATGTGTAGGTAAAGACGACCGGGAAGCAATGTTATTGGTGGGTTTGCGTAATGGAGCGATCGCCTTAGCACTGGGAATATTAATTATTATTTTACAATACCCAATCGAGACAATTTGGTTTTCTCTGCTGGATGCTCCCGATGAAGTCAAAAATTCCGGTATCGCTTATTTTAATGCCCGCATTTGGGGAGCTCCGGCAGTTGCACTAAACTTAGTGGCGATCGGTTGGCTATTAGGAAAAGAGATGAGCGCTAAAGTATTTGTAATGACGCTTATCGGCAATTTGGGCAACATTGTCTTTGATTATGTTTCTATTATTCAATGGAACTTGGGGAGTACGGGAGCAGGATTGTCTGCTTGTTTCAGTCAATATTTAACCTTGTTTGTGGGAATATTTTTTGTCTGTCAGGATGTTAGCTTCCAAGAGATTAAGGAATTGAGCGATCGCTTTTGGGAATGGTCTGGATTTAAAACTGTTTTTTCAGTCAATCGAGATACTTTTATTGGGATTTTAAGCAATCGAGCAAGTTTTGTGATTTTTACCAATATCAGTGCGGCAATTGGAACCCAGGTTTTAGCGGCGAATACTTTAATTATTGAAGTGTTTCTTTTGGCCATATCTTTTATTGAGGGCTTTGGATTCGCAGCAGAAACCCTAGGGGGAAATTTTGTCGGTCAGGGAAAACGCGATCGCTTACCTTCTTTAGCCGGAATTACAGTAGGAAACGGAGTTTTCTTTGCCTCGCTCTTTGCCGGGTTTTCCATCTTGTTCCCTTATCTTGTATTTAGAGTCTTAACCAATCATTTGGAAATCATTAATGAAATTACAATTTATGTTTTGTGGTTGCTTCCTGTTTTGGTTTTTAATGCGATAGGCTTTATGTTTGATAGCTACTATATTGGTATTAGCGAGACAGCGGTCGTTCGCAATTCTACTTTACTAGGTTTTTTACTGGGTTTTATCCCACTAAGCATCTTTGCTTGGTACAATAAAAATAACCATCTTTTGTGGCTATCTCTGGTAATTTTAATGGTTATCAGAACAATTTATGTTAATGTTTTCTTCTTCAAACAAATGGCACAAACATCATCCCTAAAAATCAGAGCTTTTTCCGGCATCAAAAATATCGGAACTTTGACCTTACTTTTAATCGCATTCCCCTTGAATTTACTCCTAGTTTTACCATCGCTGGTATGGAGTTGGATCGCTTCCCCTTTCAAGCAAAAAGTCACTGCCGAAAACCCCAAAAACATCTTAATTACTGGGGCAAAAATGACAAAATGCCTGCAACTAGCTCGCTTGTTTCACGCAGCAGGACATCGAGTTTTTCTCATGGAAACTCATAAATATTGGCTCTCGGGACACCGATTTTCTAAAGCCGTCAAAGGTTTCTATACGGTGCCGGCACCAGAAAAAGACCCAGAGGGTTACACTCAGGGAATCTTAGATATTGTCAAACGGGAAAACATCGACGTTTTTATCCCCGTATCCAGTCCAGTAGCCAGCTATTACGACTCTCAGGCAAAACAATTAATCTCCCGGGAAGGGATTAACTGCGACTGCATTAACTTCGACCCAGAAATAACCGAACTCTTAGATAATAAATTTACATTTATCGAAAAAGTTCGCTCTTTGGGCTTATCCGCTCCCAAATCTTTCTTAATAACAGAACCGGAACAAGTCTTAAACTTTGACTTTGCTGCCGATGGCAGTAAATACATTATCAAAAGCATTCCTTACGACTCTTTTCACCGTTTAGATTTAACCAAGCTGCCCCTAGCATCCAGAGAGGAAATGGAGGATTTTGTCAAAGCTTTGCCAATTAGTAAAGATAAGCCTTGGATTATGCAAGAATTTATCAAAGGCAAAGAATATTGCACTCACAGTACGGTGAGAAAGGGCGCAGTCAGGCTGCATTGTTGTTCTGATTCTTCTCCATTTCAAGTCAATTACGAACAAGTGGATAACCCGGAAATATTCCAATGGGTGAAAGAGTTTGTTAAGGCATTAAATCTCACCGGACAAATTTCTTTTGACTTCATTCAAGCCGAAGATGGGAAAGTTTATCCAGTGGAATGCAACCCCCGCACTCATTCAGCAATTACAATGTTTCACGACCATCCGGGGGTGGCGGATGCTTATTTAAAGGATGCGGAAGATGAAAACGAAAAGCCTATCGAACCCTTACCAAATAGCAAACCGACTTATTGGTTATACCACGAAATTTGGCGGTTAACTGAGATTCGGTCTTGGGGTCAATTAACGGCATGGATAAACAAGATGGTTAAGGGTACCGATGCGATGTTTCAAGTGGAAGATTCTTTGCCGTTTTTAATGGTCCCCCACTGGCAAATAAGTTTACTTTTGCTGAACAATTTGCGGAAGTTAAAAGGTTGGGTGAAGATTGATTTTAATATTGGTAAATTGGTAGAGTTGGGAGGAGATTAGCAATTAATAATTAATAATTAATAATTAACAATTAACAATTAGCCATGATAGCGATTACTTTCATTGTCTTTCTGCTGGTATTTACATTCATAGGCATTTACTCGGCAACCCAGAAGCAAAATACGACTACGGATTATTTACTGGCAAGCAGATCGGTTAATCCCTGGGTGACGGCCCTATCGGCAATGGCTACGGGTCAGAGCGGGTTATTATTTATCGGTAACGTTGGTTTTGCGTACAAAATCGGAGTGTCTGCGATTTGGATACCGGTGGCTTGGGCGGTGGGAGATTATCTTGCTTGGTGGTTTGTCTTTAAAAGATTGAGAGTGCTTTCTGAGGAAACAGCTTCGGATACAGTGTCCTCATTCTTGGGTGGAGACCAAACCAGAGGGCGCGGGATTATCATTATTTCAGCATTAATCACGATCGCCTTCTTGGGTTCCTACGCCGCCGCCCAACTGGTAGCCGGCAGCAAAGCGCTAAATGCCGTGTTTGGTTGGAACTATCAACTCGGAATTATCGTTGGGGCAGTCGTTGTAGTTATCTACTGCTTTTCTGGAGGCATCCGCGCTTCCTTATGGACGGACTCGGTGCAGGCAATTTTGATGATTGGTTCTCTGGTGTTGTTATGCGGAGTGGCAATTGTAGCTTGCGGAGGGTTGGGAGAACTTTGGGTTAAACTTAATGAAATTGACCCGACTCTGACCGAGTGGATACCTTCTGATAAGCAATGGGGATTTTTGCCCTACTGTTTGGGCTGGGTCGTGGCGGGGTTTGGTGCAGTGGGTCAACCTCATATATTAGTGCGGGGGATGGCGATCGACTCGGCAGATAATATGGCAATGGCTCGCAATATCAAGTTTGTCTGCGCTCAAATTACTTCTGCTGCTGCTTTTGGGGTAGGATTAACCGCACGAGTTCTGCTGCCAGAACTGATGACCTCCAGCGACCCGGAGTTGGCCCTGCCCTATTTATCCCTAGAATTGCTGCCTGCAATTTTGGTGGGGCTGATGTTAGCGGGATTGTTTGCGGCAACTATTTCTACTGCTGACTCTCAGATACTATCTTGTTCTGCTGCCCTGACTCAAGATTTGGTTCCTAGCGCGGCGAAGTCTTATAAAATGGCAAAGATAGGAACCCTGGCAGTGAC